>NZ_JAROCF010000001.1:3123759-3847518 GCF_030433685.1 Leifsonia williamsii | reverse complement strand
CTCTACCAACTGAGCTACAGAGCCGTGGTCGCCGTGGCGACCGATTGTGACGGAAGCCCTTCCGAAATATCCGGAAGGGCTTCCGTCGAAGCGACCCTGACGGGACTTGAACCCGCGACCTCCGCCGTGACAGGGCGGCACGCTAACCAACTGCGCTACAGGGCCTTGCTTGTGTATTCGATTGTAGTGGACGCCATCGCTAGCGACGGACGGTGACCCCAACGGGATTCGAACCCGTGCTACCGCCGTGAAAGGGCGGCGTCCTAGGCCGCTAAACGATGGGGCCGGGTCGCACCGGGCTGCTCGCGCTTTCCGATGACCACCGACACGAAAGCATACGGAACTTGCCGGGAGAAAGCGAATCGGGCCCGCATCCCGGGCGGGTCCGCCGAGGCGGCCACCGGAATCGCCCGGTTACGCCCCGGCAATCCGCCGCCACCCCCGCCGAAATGCACGTACCGCCCGCCGCGGCATGGGTGAATGGCGGAGGCGGAGACGCGCCCGGTTGCTAAAGTGCCCTGTGTTGCCATTGTTACGAAAGCGATATTCGTGACGATTGTGAACGGTGTGGCCGGTGTGACGGACGACGCGCAGAACTGACGGACGCGAACGAAGTGAGCGGTGGATGACGAGCGAGGCGACCAGGGACCGACGCAGCGGGCGAGCACGCCCGCGCGGCCTCCGCACCGCGCTGGCCGCGGCCGCCGTCGTCGCCGTGGCGCTGGTTGGCTCCGTCGCCGCCCCGGCGTACGCCGATGACTACCCGTCCTGGCAGGACGTCCAGAACGCCAAGGCCAACGAGTCGGCCAAGTCGGCGCAGGTCAGCAGGATCAACGGCCTCATCAGCGAGTTGAAGGGCGAGGTCGCCTCCACGCAGGCCGAGGCCGAGAAGCGCGGCGCCGAGCTGCAGGAGGCGGAGGCCCGGCTCGACGCGGCGACGGTCCGCGCGCAGCAGCTCGAGGACCAGGCCGCCGCGAGCCAGAAAAAGGCGGACGACGCGAGCGTGCAGGCCGGCAAACTCGCCGCCCAGCTCTACCGCACCGGCGGTCGCAACCTCACCGCCAACCTCTTCCTGAGCGGCAACGGCGCCTCCACGTCGTCGCCCGACAAGCTCCTCTCCGACCTCGGCAGCATGTCGAAGCTCGTGGAGCAGTCCAACAAGGTCTACGCCGACGCCAAGGCCGCGCAGAACACCGCCTCCTCGCTCGCCGACCAGGCCGATGTCGCCAAGCAGGAGCGCGAGAAGCTCCGCGTCGCGGCCGACAACGCGCTCAAGGCCGCGATCGCCGCGGCCAAGGCGGCGCAGGACAAGCTCGCCGAGCAGCAGAAGCAGATCGTCATCATGCAGGCGCAGCTGGCCGCGCTCAAGGACGCGACGTCCAAGACCGTCGCCGGCTACGAGGCCGGCGTCGCCGCTGCGGCCGCTGCGGCTGCGGCCCGCGGCTCCGGCGGTCTGCCGGGCGGCTACGTCGGGCCGCAGGGCTGGGCCGTCCCCGCCGCCGGGCCGATCACCGACGGCTTCGGCGCACGTCCGTCGCCGGGCGGCGTCGGCAGCACCTACCACATGGGTATCGACATCGGCGCGGGCTGCAACTCGCCGATCTACGCCGCGTTCGGCGGCACCGTGGAGTACGCCGGCCCGCTCGGCACCTACGGCAACTTCGTGCTCATCGACAACGGCAACGGCGTCGAGACCGGCTACGCGCACATCCGCGACGGCGGCATCCTCGTCGGCATCGGCCAGGGCGTGAGCGCCGGCCAGCCGATCGCGCGCGTCGGGACGACCGGAGCCTCCACCGGCTGCCACCTGCACTACGAGGTGCGGGTCGGCGGCCAGAAGATCGACGGCATCCCGTTCATGAGAGACAGGCAGGCACCCCTTGGCTGACACCGACAAGAACCCTCGCCTCCGCCCGGGCCTCGCCATCGGCGCGGGCGTCATGGGCGCCGTCACGGCCTCCATCGGCATCGTGACGCCGGCACAGGCGGTCGACTACCCGTCGTGGAACGACGTGCAGCAGGCGAAGGACAACGTCTCGAACCAGCAGGCGATGATCGAGAACATCACGTCGCTGATCGGCAACCTGCAGTCGGGCGTCGACGCCGCGCGCATCGAGTCCGAGAAGGCGGCGGAGGCGTACTTCCAGGCGAAGGACGCGCTCGAGGCCGCCACCACGAAGCAGGCCGACCTCGAGGGCCAGGCCGCGACCGCCGCCGAGAAGGCCAAGACGTCGCAGATGCGCGCCGGCCTCCTCGCCTCGCACCTCGCCAAGTCGGCCGGCGGCGGCGACCTGACGGGCACGCTGCTCATGAAGGGTGGAGGCTCCGGCTCCGACGCCGACAAGCTCCTGTTCCAGCTCGGAACCATGAGCAAGCTCACCGAGCAGTCGAAGGCCGTCTACGAGCAGGCCACCAAGGACAAGAACGCCGCCGAGTCGCTCACCGCCCAGGCGAAGGTCGCCAAGACCGAGCGCACCAAGCTGGCGAGCCAGGCGGAGACCGCGCTGGCCGCCGCGAAGGACGCCCAGGCCCGCGCCCAGTCCGCGCTCGCCGAGCAGCAGACCAAGTCGACGGAGCTGGTCGCCCAGCTCGCCACCCTCAAGAACACGTCGTCGCAGGTCGAGGCGGCGTACCTCCAGGGCGAGCAGATCAAGGCGCAGCAGGAGGCCGCGCGCAAGGCCCAGGAGGAGGCCGAGCGCCAGCGCCAGTTGCAGCTGCAGCAGCAGCAGCAACAGCAGCAGCAGGAGCAGCAGCAGAACTCCGGAGGCGGCGGCGGTGGTGGCGGCGGCGGAGCGCCCGCGCCCAGCGGCGGCGGCGGAGGCGGCTCCTCGAGCGGCGGCGGCAGCGCCCCCGTGGCCCCGCCGAACGGCAATGTCGTCGAGACCGCGATCTCGTACGCCCGCGCACAGCTCGGCAAGCCCTACATCTTCGGCGGAGAGGGCCCCGGCGGCTACGACTGCTCCGGCCTGACGATGAAGGCCTACGCCTATGCCGGCCTGTACATCGGCAGCCACTCGGTCAACAACCAGTACTTCACCGCGCAGGGCCGCGGCCAGCTCGTCTCGTACTGGGACAAGCAGCCCGGCGACCTCATCTTCTGGGGCAGCGGTCCGGGCGACTTCTACCACGTCGGCATCTACATCGGCGGCGGCCAGATGATCGCCGCACCGACCGAGGGCGACGTCGTCAAGATCCAGTCCGTCTGGGGCACCCCCTGGTCCCAGGTGGCCCGCCCCTCCGCCTGACCCCGCCCCGGGCCCCGGCCTCCAACGCAAACCGCCGAGTACGCAGATTGTCTGCGGACTCGGCGGTTTTCGTTCGATTTTGCGCGTACTCGGCGGTGGCCCAGGGCGACCAGCTGGGTCAGTGACCCTCGGCGGCCAGCTTCTCGATGGCCTTCTGGATGAGCGCCTCGGCCTCGGCCGCGTCGCCCCAGCCGTCGATGTTGACGAACTTGCCCGGCTCGAGGTCCTTGTAGCGGGCGAAGAAGTGCTCGATCTCCTTGCGGGTCTGCTCGGGGATGTCGTTCACGTCCTGGATGTGCTGCCAGCGCGGGTCCTTGTACTGGACCGCGATGATCTTGGCGTCGCCGCCGGCCTCGTCGCTCATGTTGAGGACGCCCACCGGGCGCACCTTCACGCCGACGCCCGGGAACACCGGGTACTCGAGCAGCACGAGCACGTCCAGCGGGTCGCCGTCGTCGCCGAGGGTGTTCTCGAAGAACCCGTAGTCGGTCGGGTAGACGAAGCTGGTGAAGAGCACGCGGTCGAGGTAGACCCGGCCCGTCTCGTGGTCGACCTCGTACTTGTTGCGGCTCCCCCGGGGGATCTCGATGACGGCGTCGTATTCGGCCATGCCGGCTCTCCTTAACTGGTTGGAAGACTGCACTAACGTTACTGGATGCCCCTCAACGGATCCCCGGACGCCGATCCCGCCCGAGGCCACCGCCGCCCCCGGCTGACGCCCCCGATCGCCGACGCGCGGCGCGCCGTCCGGGAGGCTCTCGCCGCAGCCGCCGCACTTCCGGAGCCCGACCCGCACGACGACCACGGCCCCGCGAAGCCCGAGCCGCTCGCGCCGGGAGCGCTGGTCCTGGTGGGCCTGAGCGGGGGAGCAGACTCGCTCGCCCTCGCCGCGGCCGCCGCCTTCGAGGTCCCGCGCGCCGGGTACCGCGCCGGCGCGATCGTCGTCGACCACGGCCTCCAGGAGGGCTCCGCCGACGTCGCCGCCCGCGCCGCCGAGCAGGCCCGCGCCCTCGGTCTCGACCCGGTGCTCGTGGAGCGCGTGGAGGTCGACCCGGCGACCGGGGGACCGGAGGCCGCCGCCCGCGCCGCCCGCCACGCGGCGTTCGACCGCGCGCGCTCGGCGACCGGCGCCTCCCGCATCCTGCTCGCCCACACCCTCGACGACCAGGCGGAGACCGTGCTGCTCGGCCTCGCCCGCGGCTCCGGCCCCTCCAGCCTGCAGGGGATGCGGCCGGACACGGGGAGGCTGTTGCGCCCGTTCCTCGCTCTGCGCCGGGAGACGACGCGCGCCTTCTGCGCCGACAGCGGCCTCGAACCGTGGGACGACCCGCACAACGAGGACCGCTCGTTCACGCGCGTCCGCGTGCGGAACGACGTGCTCCCGGTGCTGGAGCGCGAGCTCGGCCCCGGCGTCGCGGAGGCGCTCGCCCGCACCGCCGAGCAGCTGCGCGAGGACGACGACGCCCTCGACGGCCTCGCCCTGGAGTGGGCGCTGGAGCTCGTGAGCCAGACCGACGACGGCGCCGTCGCGCTCGATGTGCGGGGCCTCGCCGCCGACCCGCCCGCCTTGCGGCAGCGGATCATCCGGCTCGTCGTCTCCGCCGAGTTCGGCGTCTCGCTGTCGCGCGCGCACACCCTGGCGGTGGCGGAGCTGATCACCGCCTGGCACGGGCAGGGGCCGCTCGACCTGCCAGGCGTTAGAGTGGTGAGGCAGAACGGGCTGCTCACGTTTCACCCCAACAGCTAAGGACCAGCACCCCTCCATGGAACTCACGGACGTCCAGAACGACCTGACCGAGATTCTGATCACCGAGGAGCAGATCCGCTCCCGCATCGCCGAGCTGAGCCGCGACATCGAGCGCGACTACGCCGGCAAGGACGTCCTCCTGGTGGGCGTGCTGAAGGGCGCGGTCATGGTGATGGCCGACTTCGCGCGCGAGCTGAAGATCCCGGTGACGATGGACTGGATGGCCGTCAGCTCGTACGGCAGCGGCACCCAGTCGAGCGGCGTCGTCCGCATCCTCAAGGACCTCGACACCGACCTCGAGGGCAAGACGGTCCTGATCGTCGAGGACATCATCGACTCCGGCCTGACCCTGTCATGGCTGCTCTCGAACCTCCGCAGCCGCAACCCGGAGTCGATCGAGATCTTCACCCTCCTGCGCAAGCCGGAGGCCGCCCGTGTCGAGATCGACGTGAAGTACGTGGGCTTCGACATCCCGAACCAGTTCGTCGTCGGCTACGGCCTCGACTACGCCGAGCGCTACCGCAACCTCCGCGGCGTCGGCATCCTGGCCCCGGCCGTCTACAGCTGAGCTACCCCGGCTGAGCGGCCGTCGACAGAGCGTGCACGGCACGCTCGATCACCGGCCGCACGGCGAGCTCCGGGTCCACCGTGAGCCGGTGCAGCATGAGCCCGTCGCAGAGCGCCATGAGTGCTCGGGAGGCGGCCGCGGGCTCCGGCAGCCCGGCGGCGGCCACGAGGTGCTCGGTCCAGCGCTCGAACTCCTGCCGCTGCCGTCGAAGGGGCGCGCCGAGCTCGGTGTCGGGGGCGAGCTCGAGGAAGAGCGCGTAGCGGGCTCTCGTGCGGGTCGCGAAGCGGCCCGTCTGCAGCTCCGTCATGGCGCAGAGCCCGTCGACCAGGCCGTCGGCGTCCGTCACCTCCGGGAGGCCGGAGGGGTCGAAGTCCGCCCGCTCCGCCTCCGCCATCCGATCGACCACTCCGGCGAGCAGCGCCCGACGGGTGCGGAACCAGTTCGATGTCGAGCCGGCCGGGAGCCCGGCGCGGGCATCGACGCGGCCGTGACTCAGCGCGCGGACGCCCTCGGCGCCGAGCAGCTCGACAGCGGCGTCGAGCGCGCGATCCTTCGTCGCGGGCATGGCGACTCCTCTCGAACAGCGTTACTATGATCGTAGTAGACACTATGAACGTAGTGCCGATGGGCGATGAAGGAGTCGTCATGAGCACACCACGAGTGCTGGAGGTCTCCGCCGAATCCGCTGCCTGGGTGCCGCCGCTTCCGTCGGCGCCCGGCTTCGAGCACCTCGTCGTGGAGACGCCGGGGCTGCGCAGCCATGTCGCGGTGGTCGGCGCGGGCGATCCCGTCGTCCTGCTGCACGGGTTCCCGGCCCACTGGTGGCAGTGGCGCGACATCGCGCCCGCTCTCGCCCGCGCCGGCCACCGCGTCCTCTGCCCCGACCTGCGCGGAACCGGATGGACGGAGGCAGGCGATCCCCGCATCGAACGCGAGTCCCACGAACGCGATCTGCTCGCGCTGCTCGACGCGCTGGGCATCGAGCGGGCGCACCTCCTCGCCCACGACCTGGGCGCGATCGGTGCGAACCAGCTCGCGTACGCCCATCCCGAGCGCGTGCGGTCGCTGGTGCAGCTCTCGGTACCGCCGCTGTTCATGTCCTTCAGCCCGAAGCTCGTCGCAGGATTCCGTCACATGCCCGCATTGATGCGGCACCGCCGTGGCACGTCCCTCGCCGGCCTCTACGGGCGCCGCTATGTCGCGCACCCGCTCCCGCGCGCCACGATCGACGCGTACCTCGCGCCGCTGACCCGGCCGGAGGTCGACGATGCGGTGCGTCGCCTGTTCCGCGGAGTCGCCGTCCCGGTCTCCCTCCAGCTCGCGCGCGGGGTGTTCGCCGGGCAACGGCTGCGCCCGCCGACCCTCGCCGTCTTCGGGCGACGGGACCATCCGTGGGACGAGGCGCTGATCCGCCGCCTCTGCGGCGACCTCGCCCGCTTCGCCGACCGCTACGAGCTCGCCTTCGTCGACGACGCCGCCCACTTCATCACGGACGACGCGCCGGACGCCGTCGCCGCCCTCGCCCTGGACTGGTTCGCCGCCGACGAGAGCCGCCGATCCGCTGCGATCTGAGCGGCTCAGCGACCCCCGCGCCCCGAGCGCGCCCAGAGCGAACACGCAGCCGGTCCACAGCGCCCAGGCGGTACTGTGATCGCATCATGAACGTCAAGAAGATCTTCCGCGGCCCGATCCTGTACGTCGTGCTCGCGATCATCGCGGTGTGGATCGGCTCGAGCCTGATCACGATGTCGGGCTTCAAGGGGGTCTCCACGCAGAAGGGCCTCGAGCTCCTGCAGGACGACAAGGTGTCGAGCGCCAAGATCGTCGACGGTGAGAACCGGGTCGACCTGACGCTCAAGAAGGCCGAGGGCGACCTCGGCACGCAGGTCCAGTTCTACTACGTGACGCCCCGCGGCGAGGATGTCGTCAAGGCGATCGACAACGCGAACCTGCCCAAGGGCTACGACGACGAGGTGCCGCAGCCGAACTGGCTGGTCAACATCCTCGGCTTCCTGATCCCGGCGCTGCTGATCGGCGTCTTCTTCTGGATCATGATCTCGGGCATGCAGGGCGGCGGCAACAAGGTCATGCAGTTCGGCAAGTCGCGGGCGAAGCTCGTCACGAAGGAGACCCCGAAGGTCACCTTCGACGACGTCGCCGGCTCCGACGAGGCCATCGAGGAGCTGCAGGAGATCAAGGACTTCCTCAAGGAGCCCGCCAAGTTCCAGGCGGTCGGCGCGCGCATCCCCAAGGGCGTGCTGCTGTACGGCCCTCCCGGCACCGGCAAGACGCTGCTCGCCCGCGCGGTCGCGGGTGAGGCGGGCGTGCCGTTCTACTCGATCTCCGGTTCGGACTTCGTCGAGATGTTCGTCGGCGTCGGCGCGAGCCGCGTCCGCGACCTGTTCCAGCAGGCCAAGGAGAACTCGCCGGCCATCATCTTCATCGACGAGATCGACGCGGTCGGCCGTCACCGCGGCGCCGGCCTCGGCGGCGGGCACGACGAGCGCGAGCAGACGCTGAACCAGCTCCTGGTGGAGATGGACGGCTTCGACCCCAAGACCAATGTCATCCTGATCGCGGCGACCAACCGCCCCGACATCCTCGACCCGGCGCTGCTGCGCCCCGGCCGCTTCGACCGCCAGATCGGCGTGGACGCGCCCGACCTCCTGGGCCGCAAGAAGATCCTCGAGGTGCACGGCCGCGGCAAGCCGCTCGCCGCCTCCGTCGACCTCGAGGTGCTCGCCCGCAAGACGCCGGGCTTCACCGGCGCCGACCTGGCGAACGTGCTCAACGAGGCCGCGCTGCTCACCGCGCGCTCCAACGCGCAGCTGATCGACAACCGCGCCCTCGACGAGGCCGTGGACCGCGTCATCGCCGGACCGCAGAAGCGCACCCGCGTCATGAAGGACCAGGAGAAGCTGATCACCGCGTACCACGAGGGCGGTCACGCGCTCGCGGCGGCGGCGATGCGCCACACCGACCCGGTGACCAAGATCACGATCCTCCCGCGCGGACGCGCCCTCGGCTACACGATGGTGATGCCGCTGGAGGACAAGTACTCGGTCACCCGCAACGAGCTGCTCGACCAGCTGGCCTACGCCATGGGCGGCCGCGTGGCCGAGGAGATCGTGTTCCACGACCCGACGACCGGCGCCTCGAACGACATCGAGAAGGCGACCTCGATCGCCCGCAAGATGGTCACCGAGTACGGCATGAGCGCCGACATCGGCTCGGTCAAGCTGGGCCAGGCGAACGGCGAGATGTTCCTCGGCCGCGACATGGGCCACCAGCGCGACTACTCCGAGCGGATCGCCGAGCGCGTCGACGCCGAGGTGCGTGAGCTCATCGAGAAGGCGCACGACGAGGCGTGGCAGGTGATCAACGCGAACCGTGCGATCCTCGACCGGCTCGCCGCGGCCCTCCTGGAGCACGAGACGCTCGACCACAACCAGATCGCCGAGATCTTCGCCGACGTGGAGAAGCTGCCCGAGCGCCCGCAGTGGCTCTCGAGCGACAAGCGCCCCCTGTCGGACGTGCCGCCGATCGAGTTCCCGAAGGCCCCGATCGACGCCGGTGCGGTCGACGGCGGCGTCGACTCCGAGCCGCCCGCGTCGAAGCCGAAGCGCTCGCCCGCGATCAAGCCGCGGCCCGCGACCGCGTAGGCCGCAGCCGCAGCCCGCATGACCGGTTTCGATCGCGCACGCATCGAGGCGGCCGTCGCCGAGATCCTCGCCGCCATCGGCGAGGATCCGGCGCGTCCCGGCCTCGCCGCCACCCCGTCGCGGGTGGCGGACGCGTACGCGGAGTTCTTCGCCGGGCTCGGCAAGGACGCCGCCGCCGAGTTGGGCGATCCCGTGCCGCTGGAGGGGAACGCCGAGACGGTGCTCCTGCGCGACATCGCCTTCCGCTCGGTGTGCGAGCACCACCTCCTGCCGTTCCTCGGCGTCGCGCACGTGGCGTATCTGCCGGGGGAGGCCGTGGTCGGCCTGGGCCGTATCCCGCGCGTGATCGAGACGCTCGCCGCGCGCCCGCAGATCCAGGAGCGGCTGACCGAGCAGATCGCGGACACCATCGAGCAGGGCGCCGGTGCCCGCGGCGTCCTCGTCGTGCTCGACGCCTCCCACACGTGCGTGACCACCCGCGGCGCGCGGCAGACCGGCTCGACCACGGTGACCGTCGCCTCCCGCGGCGCCTTCACCGACCCCGCCGCCCGTGCGGAGTTGATGGCACTGATCAGCGGGGGAGCCGCGTACGACCCGGCCGGCGCCGTCGGGGGCGGCCCCGCGTGACGCTCATCATGGGCGTCCTCAACGTGACGCCGGACTCGTTCAGCGACGGCGGGCTCTGGCTCGAGCCGGAGGCGGCCGTCGAGCACGCCTTCGACCTCGTCGAGCAGGGCGCCGACATCATCGACGTGGGCGGCGAGTCCACCCGGCCGGGCGCCCTCCACCTCGACCCGGCCGAGGAGCAGTCCCGGGTGGTGCCGGTGATCCGGCGCCTCGCCGACCGCGGCGTGATGGTCAGCGTCGACACGATGAACGCCTCCACCGCGCGGGCAGCAGCCGATGCGGGTGCGTCGATCATCAACGACGTCTCCGGCGGCCTCAACGATCCCGGGATGCCGGACGCCGTGCTCGACACCGGCCTGCAGTACGTCGTCATGCACTGGCGCGGACGGCTCGACTCCGGCGACTCGCGGGCGGTCTACACCGACACCGTGCGGGAGGTCCGCAGCGAGCTCTCCGCACGCGTCGCCGACCTGCTCGACCGCGGCGTCGACCCGGCCAAGCTCGTCCTCGACCCCGGCCTCGGGTTCTCGAAGACGGCCGAGCACAACTGGCAGGTGCTCGGCGGCCTCCACACGTTCCAGACGCTCGGCTACCCGGTGCTGATCGGCGCGTCGCGCAAGCGGTTCCTGGGCGCGCTGCTGCCGGAGGGGGCGAGCGCGGCCGACCGCGACGCTCCGACCGCCGTCATCTCGGCCCTCGCGGCACGTGAAGGCGTCTGGGCCGTCCGGGTCCACGACGTGGCGTCCACGCGGATCGCCCTCGATGTGGTGCGCGCGTGGCAAGCTGGAAGCGATGACCACTAGCGATGGCGGGCCGGCCGGCCCGCGACCGGCCGACGCGATCGTGCTGACCGGCCTGCGCGTCCGCGCCCACCACGGCGTCTACGACTTCGAGCGCGAGGAGGGGCAGGACTTCGTGGTCGACGTGACCGCCTGGCTCGACCTCTCCCCGGCGGCGAGCGGCGACGACCTGGGGCGCACCGTGCACTACGGCGAGCTCGCCCAGGAGGTCCACGACGCTGTCGCGGCCGACCCGGTCGACCTGATCGAGACCGTGGCCGAGCGGGTGGCGGGCGTCGTGCTCGCGCATCCACCCGTCCACTCGGTCGAGGTGACGGTGCACAAGCCCGACGCGCCCATCGCCGTGCCGTTCGGCGACGTGGCCGTCCGCATCCTGCGGGGGCGGTCGTGAGCGCCGGGGCGGTGGGCCGCCCGCAGCGGATGTGCGTGGGCTCGCCCGCCGTGCTCGCGTTCGGCAGCAATCTCGGCGACCGGGAGGCGACCCTCCGCGCGGCGCTCGACGCGCTGGCCGCCGAGCCGGGCCTCCACGTGGAGGCGGTGTCCGGCCTCTACGAGACGCCCGCGCTGAAGCCCGCCGGCATCGACGCGGAGGCTCCGGCGTACCTCAACGCCGTCGCCCGCGTGCACACGATCCTCGACCCGCTCGCCCTGCTCGCCCTGGTGAACCGGGTGGAGGACGACCTCGGCCGCGTGCGCGAGGAGCGCTGGGGCGACCGCACGATCGACATCGACATCGTCGACTACGGCGGGATCGTCTCCGACGACCCGCGCGTGACGCTGCCGCACCCGCGTGCCCACGAGCGCGCCTTCGTCCTCGTGCCGTGGCTCGACGTCGACACGGAGGCCGTGGTCACCGGCCGCGGCCGCGTCGCCGACCTGGCCGCCGGTGCGACCGACCCCGTCACCCCGTACCAGCCCTCCGCCTCCTGGCCCTCCGCCCACTGGTTCTCCGACACAGGCCACGGGGAGGCCCGCTCATGAAGCGCACGCGCGTCACCACGCTGCTCGGGCTGGCGGTCGCCGGTCTCGTCGTCGGGTTCCTGGGCGAGCTGACCGCGTCGAGCCTCGGGGCCGCCGCCTTCCTCCCGCCCATCACGCTGCCCATCACGCTGGTGGCGGTGGCCGTCATCATCGTCGCCTTCGCGGTGCCCATCCGGCTCGCCGTCCGCGGGCGCAGCTCCCGCCGCATCGACCCGTTCCAGGCGATGCGCATCGTCGTGCTCGCCAAGGCGTGCAGCCTCAGCGGTGCGCTGCTCACGGGTGCCGGCGTCGGCATCCTCGTCTACCTGCTGACCCGGGACGTCATCCCGGGCAACGGCGCCGTGCTGCAGAGCGCTCTCGCGCTCGCGGGCGCCGTGGTGCTGCTCACCGGCGGCCTGGTCGCCGAGGCGTTCTGCACCCTCCCGCCCGACGACGATGACGACGACGAGCCGGAGAGCGTGCATGTCAGGAACCGCTGAGCCCGCCCGCCGTCCGGCCGGACCGGACCGCATCGACCTCGAGGTCGGCGAGTGGAGGCGCGTCTCGCCCAAGTACGTCGTCGTCGTGCTCGTCGGCGCGCTGGTCAGCGGCATCGTGCTCGCGGCGGCGGCGACCTTCCTGTGGCTGGTGGCGGGCTGGACTTTCGGCTGGATCCTGCTGGCGGTCGTCGCGATCGGCACGATCGTGTCGCTCGTGATCGCGCCGCGCCGCGCCCGCTCGATCGGGTATGTGCTGCGCGAGGACGATCTCCTGTTCCGCCGCGGCATCATGTTCCAGCGGTTCGTCTCGGTGCCGTACGGGCGCATGCAGCTCATCGACATCACCCGCGGGCCGGTCGGCCGGATGCTGGGGCTGGCCGACCTGAAGTTCGTGACGGCCGCCGCCTCCACGGGCGTGCTGATCCCCGGGCTCCCCGACGCGGAGGCCGCCGAGCTGCGCGACCGCCTGGTGACGCTGGCCGAGAGCAGGCGGGCGGGGCTGTGACCGCGCCGACCCCCGCCGGACCGCTCTCACCCGCCGAGCGCGCGGCGGAGCGGTACACCGACGGGGAGTGGCACCGCCTCCATCCGGCGACCCCGCTGCTGCGCGGCGGCATCGTCTTCATCGCCGTCCTCGGCTTCGTGCTGTCGAACCTGCGCGAGCGCATCATCGGGTTCTTCGTCGGCGGTGACGAGTTCCGCGGCGGAGACCCGTTGGACGAGATCTACGACCGCGGCTGGGAGGGCTGGGCGCTGCTGGCGCTCGCCATCGTCCTCGTCGCCTGCATCGGCGCCTTCTACCTCGCCTGGCGCATGCACAGCTTCCGCATCACCGAGGATGCGGTGGAGGTGCGCAGCGGCATCCTCTTCCGCACGCAGCGCAAGGCGCGGCTCGACCGCATCCAGGGCATCAACGTGGTGCGGCCGGTGCTCGCGCGCATCTTCGGCGCGGCGAAGCTCGACATCACGGTCGCCGGCCACGACGCGAACGTGCAGCTCGCCTATCTGGGTTCGGCGCTGGCGGACGGGCTGCGCTCCGACGTGCTGCGGCTCGCCTCGGGGGTGCGTGCGGCGGAGGCGGCGGAGGCGGCGGCCGCCTCGGGGACCGTTCCGGTTCCCGGCGCGCCGGCGGGCACCGGCTCCCGCGCCCAGGCGGTCGGCGACCTCGTCAACCGCCGCGTGAACGAGTTCCTCGCCCCCGAGCTCGACCCCGCCGCCGCGCCGCCGGAGTCGGTGGTGAAGATCCCGCCGCTGCGGCTGTTCGGCTCGCTCATTCTGAGCGGCTTCACGGTGTTCCTGCTGTTCGTGGTGGCCCTGCTGGTGTGGGGGACGGCGACCGGCTCCGTCTGGCTCGCGTTCGTCGTGCTGCCGGGCCTCATCGGTTCGGCCAGCTTCTACATCAACCGGTTCACCAAGTCGCTGCGCTACTCGATCGCGGGCACGCCGGACGGCGTCCGCGTCGGCTTCGGACTCCTGAGCACGAGCAACGAGACGCTGCCGCCGGGGCGCATCCACGCGGTGGAGGTGCTGCAGCCGCTGCTGTGGCGCCCCTTCGGCTGGTGGCAGATCCGCATCGACACCGCCGGGCGGTCGCGCGAGAAGGGCGCGGCCGGACAGGCGAACACGACCATGCTCCCGGTCGGAGACGCGGAGGACGTCGCCCGCGTGCTCGCGCTGGTCCTGCCCGGCTTCGCCACGCCAGAGCGTCGCGCACTGATCGTGGACGGCATGCGCTCGCGCGGCCGGGACGACTGGACGGGCAGCCCTCGGCGCGCCGCCTGGCTGCGACCCTTCTCGTGGCAGCGCACCGGCTACCGGCTCCTGGACGGCGCCGTGCTGCTCCGCCGCGGCTTCGTCTGGCGCAGCCTCGCGCTGGTGCCGCTGGCCCGGCTGCAGAGCCTGGAGCTGCAGCAGGGGCCGGTCGAGCGCGCCCTGCGGCTGGCAGAGGCGCGGTTCCACACCGTGAGCGGTCCGGTCCGGCCGCGCCTGGCCGCGATGGACGCGGAGGAGGGCGTGCGCCTCTTCCAGACCGTCGCGGCGGGCGCCGTGGCCGCGGCCGAGAGCGACAGCAGCCACCGGTGGGGGAGGGTGGAGGAGCCGCCGGCGCCGCCCGCGCCGCCGATCGCGCCGATCGCGCCGATCGCCCCGACCGCATCGTCGACCCGAGAAGGAGATCCGTCATGAGCCCCGCACAGCGTTCCGGGCGGCTGGGCCTCGGCGTCGTGGGCGCGGGCCGGGTCGGGCCGGTGCTCGGCGCGGCCCTCGCGGGCGCAGGGCACGCCGTCGTCGGCGTCTCCGCCGTGTCCGAGGCCAGCCGCGAGCGGGCGGAGGCGCTGCTGCCGCAGGCGCCGCTGCTCGACGTGCCGACGCTGGTCGAGCGCAGCGAGCTCGTGCTGCTCGCCGTGCCCTACGCCGAGCTGCCCGGCCTCGTCGCCGGCCTCGCCGCGACCGGCACCTGGCAGCCCGGTCAGATCGTGCTGCACACCGCGCCCGGCTACGGGATCGGCGTGCTGCAGCCCGCCGCGGCGGCGGGCGCCATCCCCCTCGCCGTGCACCCCGCGCTCGAGTTCACCGGCACCAGCCTCGACCTCGCGCGCCTGGCCGAGAGCTACTTCGCCGTGACGGCCCCCGCGCCCGTGCTGCCGATCGCGCAGGCGCTCGTGGTCGAGATGGGCGGGGAGCCGGTCGTGGTGGCGGAGGAGGACCGCCCGGCGTACGCGGAGGCCATCGCGACCGCCACCGCCTTCTCGCGCTCGATCGTGGAGCAGTCGACGGGCATCCTGCAGCGGATCGGCGTGGAGCATCCCGGCTCCTTCCTCAGCTCGCTCGTGCGCTCGGCGGTCGACAACGCGCTCACCCGAGCGGGCGCCCGCCCCAGCATCGACGAGGTGCTCGACGCGTTGCAGGACGGCGGCGGCCCGCTCCCGGACGGCGGTGCGCCGGGAGACGGCGCCACCGGTCGTGGCGGCAACGGCGAGGGCGACCCCGGCGACGACGGCCGCGGCTGGTTCCTGCGCGGCTGAGCCGCGCCGATCACCCTCCGCTCGGCGAGTAGCCTGGATTCCGGTCGTCTCGCGCGCCCGCCCGGGCGCCGCGACCGGGAGGAGTCCGATGCCCCAGGTCGTCACCACCGTCTCCGAGCTGCGCGAGCGGATCGCCGCCGCCCGCGCCGAGGCCCGCCTGGAGGGTCCCGCCGACGCCCCCGCCGCCCGGGTGGTGCTCGTGCCGACGATGGGCGCGCTGCACGAGGGGCACCTCCGGCTGGTGTCCGCCGCCCGCGACCTCGGCGGCATCGTCGTCGTCTCGATCTTCGTGAACCCGCTGCAGTTCGGCGCGGGGGAGGACCTCGACCGCTACCCGCGCACACTCGATGCCGACGTGGCCGCGCTGGAGGGGCTGGCCGACTACGTGTTCGCGCCGAGCGCCGCCGAGATGTATCCCGACGGCCCCAGCTCCACCCGCGTCGTGGCCGGGGAGGTCGGGTCGCTGTACGAGGGCGCCTCCCGCCCCGGGCACTTCGACGGCGTGCTGACCGTCGTCGCCAAGCTGTTCAACATCGTCCAGCCCGACGTGGCCGTGTTCGGCCAGAAGGACGCCCAGCAGGTCCACCTCGTCGGCCGCATGGTCGACGACCTGAACCTCCCGCTGCGCATCGCCGTCGTCGACACCGTCCGCGAGGACGACGGGCTCGCCCTCTCCAGCCGCAACCGCTACCTCGACGACGGGCAGCGCGCCTCCGCCGTCGTGCTCTCGCGGGCGCTGGCCGCCGGCGCCGACGCCGCGGGGCAGGGGGTGGAGGCTGCGCTCGCCGCGGCCCGCGCGAGCCTGGAGGCCGAGCCAGCCGTTAAGCTGGACTACCTGGTGGCCGTCGACCCGGACTCGTTCGCCGAGGCCGGGCCGGAGCACCACGGGCCCGCGCTGCTGCTGGTCGCCGCCCGCGTCGGCACGACGCGGCTGATCGACAACCGCCGGATCGCGCTCGGCTGAGCGCGGCCGCGGCGCCGCCGCATGGCCCCGGCCTCCTGCACCTCCCGTCCACCCCCTCCACACCGCCCGCCGCAGCACCGAAACGGACCAGACATGACCGACGCGCACGCCCCCGCGACCGAGCTCTCCGACGCCGAGATCAGCGAGCAGAAGGCCGTCAGGCTCGGCAAGCGCGAGCGGCTGATCGCCGAGGCGCAGGACGCGGGAGGCGGCGCCTACCCGGTGCAGGTGCCGGTCACCACGACCATCCCGGCGGTCCGTGAGCAGTGGGGTCACCTCGCCGCCGACGAGCAGAGCGGCGAGAACGTCGGCATCGCCGGCCGCGTCGTGCACCTTCGCAACACCGGCAAGCTCTGCTTCGCGGTGCTGCAGTCGGGCGACGGCTCGCGCATCCAGGTCATGGTGTCGCTCGCGGCCGTCGGCGAGGAGTCGTTGGCGCGCTGGAAGGAGCTCGTCGACCTCGGCGACCACCTCTTCGTCTCGGGCGAGGTCATCTCGAGCCGCCGCGGCGAGCTGTCGGTCATGGCGGACGGCTGGGAGATCGCGGCCAAGGCGCTGCTGCCCCTCCCCAACCTCCACAACGAGCTCAGCGAGGAGACGCGCGTGCGCTCGCGCTACCTCGACCTCATCGCCCGCGAGCAGGCCCGCAAGAACGTGCTCGACCGGGCGAAGGCCGTGGCGAGCCTGCGGTCGACCTTCGCCGAGCGCGGCTTCACCGAGGTGGAGACGCCGATGCTGCAGGTCATCCACGGCGGCGCCTCCGCCCGTCCGTTCGTGACGCACTCGAACGCGTTCGACACCGAGCTGTTCCTGCGCATCGCGCCCGAGCTGTACCTCAAGCGCGCGGTGGTCGGCGGCATCGACCGCGTCTTCGAGATCAACCGCAACTTCCGCAACGAGGGCGCCGACTCCACGCACTCGCCCGAGTTCGCGATGCTCGAGGCCTACCAGGCGTACGGCGACTACAACTCCATCGCCGACCTCACCCAGACGCTGATCCAGAACGCGGCGCTGGCCGTCTCCGGCTCGCACACCGTGACCTGGGCCGACGGCACCGAGTACGACCTCGGCGGCCGGTGGGACCGCATCCGGATGTACGACAGCCTCTCCGACGCGATCGGCGAGGAGGTCACGCCGGAGACCCCGATCGAGCGCCTCCGCGAGCTGGCCGCCGACGCGGGCATCGAGATCGAGCACCCGCTCGCCGGCAAGTACGTCGAGGAGCTGTGGGAGCACCACGTGAAGGCGGACCTCGTGCGCCCGACGTTCGTCATGGACTTCCCGGTCGACACGAGCCCGCTGGTGCGCGCGCACCGCGCGCGCGAGGGTGTCGTCGAGAAGTGGGACCTCTACACGCGCGGTTTCGAGCTGGCCACCGGCTACTCCGAGCTGGTCGACCCGGTGGTGCAGCGCGAGCGCTTCGTGGAGCAGGCCCGCCTCGCGGCCGCGGGCGACAACGAGGCGATGCGCCTGGACGAGGAGTTCCTGCGCGCGCTCGAGTTCGGCATGCCGCCGACCGGCGGCATGGGCATGGGCATCGACCGCCTGCTCATGGCGCTGACCGGGCTGGGCATCCGCGAGACCATCCTGTTCCCGCTGGTCAAGTAGGCCTGCTGGTCGAGCAGGGCTCCCAGGTGCTCGCGTTACGATGGGCGCATCATGAATGACGTCATCGGCGGAATCGTCTGGTCGCTCGCGCCCACCGTGCTGGTCGGGCTGCTGTTCTGGGCGATCATGCGGAACATCGTGCGCGCCGACCGCAACGAGCGCGCCGCCTACGCCCGCCTCGAGGCCGAGGAGCGCGCCCGACGCGGCCTCGCGCCCAAGCCCTAGCCTCCCCGCCTCACTCCGGTACGGTATCCCTGGGAGCATGCTGACGCTCCTCTGCACGAGGTCGCGCAAGCGGCGGACGGGAGCGGGGTGGACGCGGGGTTCGTGAGCACGGCGGTCGTCGTCCTGCTGCTGCTGCTCGACTTCGTCATCCGCATCGTCGCCATCATCGTCGTCCCGCGCAACCGCAAGCCCACCTCGGCGACCGCCTGGCTGCTCGCGATCTTCCTGATCCCGTACATCGGCGTGCTGTTCTTCCTGCTGATCGGCAGTTACAAGCTGCCCAAGCGGCGGCGCGAGAAGCAGACGGAGATCAACGAGTTCATCATCCAGAGCACCGAGGGCATCGAGCGCGTGCGGCGCGACCACCCCTGGCCGCCGTGGCTGGAGGGCGTGGTCGAGCTGAACCGCAACCTCGGCGCCATGCCGCTGGTCGGCGGCAACCGCGCGAGCCTCAACGGCGACTACGAGGCCTCGCTCGCGGCCATGACGGCGGAGATCCGGCGGGCGAAGCGGTACGTGCACGTCGAGTTCTACATCCTCACCCTCGACAAGACCACGGCAGACTTCTTCGCTGCGATGGAGGAGGCGGTGCAGCGCGGCGTGACCGTGCGGGTCCTGCTCGACCACATCGCATCCCTCCGCACCCCCGACTACAAGCGCACGATCCGCCGGCTCACGGCGATGGGGGCGAAGTGGCAGCTGATGCTGCCGGTGCAGCCGCTGCGCGGCAAGTACCAGCGCCCCGACCTGCGCAACCACCGCAAGCTGCTGATCGTGGACGGCCGTGTCGCCTTCATGGGGTCGCAGAACGTGATCGACCGCAGCTACAACAAGAAGTCGAACATCCGGCGCGGGCTCAAGTGGAAGGAGCTGATCGTCCGGCTCGAGGGCCCGATCGTCGCCGGTCTGAACGCCATCTTCATCACCGACTGGTACAGCGAGACCGACGAGCTGCTGCGGCGCGAGACCGAGCCCATCACCGACGAGCCGGCCGAGGACGAGCTCGACATGCAGGTGGTGCCGTCGGGGCCGGGATTCGCGGGAGAGAACAACCTCCGGCTGTTCCTCGCGCTGCTCTACTACGCGCAGGAGCGCATCGTCATCACGTCGCCGTACTTCGTGCCGGACGAGGCGATGCTGACCGCGATCACGACGGCGACGCAGCGCGGCATCGCGGTCGACCTGTTCGTCTCCGAGATCGGAGACCAGGCGCTCGTCTACCACGCGCAGCGCTCGTACTACGAGGTGCTGCTGCGCGCGGGCGTGCGCATCTACATGTACAAGGCGCCGTACATCCTCCACGCCAAGCACTTCACGATCGACGACGACGTCGCCGTGATCGGGTCGAGCAACATGGACATGCGCTCGTTCCAGCTGAACATGGAGGTCGTGCTCATGGTCCGCGGCCGCTCCTTCGTAGAGGAGCTGCGCCGCGTCGAGGACGGCTATCGCGAGAGCAGCCGCGAGCTCACCCTCGAGGAGTGGATGCGCCAGCCGCTGCGCTCGACGGTGCTCGACAACCTCGCGCGGCTGACGTCGGCGCTGCAATAGGAACTCGGCCGGCCCGGGTCAGCCGCGCGGCTTCAGCCGGACGGTCGGCAGCACCGGCGCCGGAAGCGGGCTGCCCGCCTGGTCGCCCACCGTGCCGAACCGGCCGGAGGGGTCCTCGCCGTCGATCACGTCGCGCTGCCACTCCGCCCGGGCGGCCACGACCTCCTCGTGACTGCGGCCGATGAAGTTCCACCACATGACGATCTGCTCGCCGAGCGGTTCGCCACCGAGGAGCACCAGCCGCGCCGGGCCCCCGTCGCCGGCCTCCAGCACCAGGGTGTCGCGCCCCGGGCACAGGTACGCGAGGTGGGAGACCGGGGTCGCGACACCCGCGACCGTCACGTCGCCCGCATCCACCAGCACGCCGTGCTCGAAGGAGGGGTCGAGCGGCAGCTCCACGCGTCCGCCCGGCGGCAGCGCGATCTCGGCGCCGACGAGGGGCGAGAACACGGTCGCGTCGGTGCCGCTGCCGGCGAGCGACCCGACGAACGTGCGCACCGTCGCGTCGCCGAGCCGCGCGGCGACCGGCTCGTGGTGCTCGAAGAACGGCGCGATCTCACGGGAGGCCGAGGGCAGCGCGACCCACAGCTGCACGCCGTGCAGACGGGTGGTCCGCGGCGTCGACACCTCCGAGTGGCTGATGCCATGCCCGGCGGTCATGAGGTTGAGCTCGCCGGGCCGCACCAGGGCGTGGCTGCCGACGCTGTCGCGGTGCTCGACCTCCCCCTCGAACAGCCAGCTCACGGTCTGCAAGCCCGTGTGCGGGTGCGGGGGAACGCGCATCCCGCCGGTCTCGGCGACGTCGTCGGGGCCGTAGTGGTCGATGAAGCACCAGCCGCCGATCAGCGAGCGCGAGCGCTGCGGAAGGGTGCGCCGCACGGTCATCGCGCGCGGGCCGCCGAGCGGCACCTCCCGCGGCTCCAGCAGCTCGACGCCGCGGTCGGCGACCACGGTGTCGGTGCCGACGGTGACCTCAGCGGGGTCCCGCTCCAGGTTGCTCATAGGGGCATCCTAGGCGGCGTGCGGCGCGTGCTCACCCGCGGTTCCTAGAATGGTGGGGTGCCCCCGATGACCGCCCGCCCCGCGTCCGCCCGCGCAGGCGCGTCGGTCGCGCTCGCGGTGCTCGCCATCGCCGCCCTCGCCGGCTGTTCCGGCGCGCCGCAGAAGAAGCCGGTCGAGGACTACAACGGCGAGCCCAAGGGGGTGCAGGCTCCGCCGAGCAGTGCAGGAGGCGCCTCCTGGGCCGCCTGGCTCCCCGACGCCGACCGCTTCGGCATCGTGCTCTACGGCAGCTCGACCTGCCCGCCGAAGGTGCAGTCGATCGCGGTCACCGCCGACAACCAGGTGAAGGCGACCCTCGCGCCGGCGCCGGGCGGCGTCTGCACCCGCGACTACGTGCCGCACACCACGGTCTTCGATACCCCGAGCGGCGTCTCCGACGGCTCGGACGTGACGATCGTGCTCCCCGACGCGACCCTCACCCTGCCCGCGCGCCTGGGTTGAGCCTCCGGGCGGGGCGGGGCTGAGCCTCCGCTCGCCGGCCGGCTGAGAGCCCGCCGAACACCGTCACGCCCACGGCGAACAGGGGCAGTCCGGGAGGGGAGCGATGGTTACTCTCTTTGTATCGACGCCAACCCCTGCACAGGCGCCGACGAGGAGTAGACATGTTCGAGAGATTCACCGACCGAGCCCGCCGCGTCGTCGTCTTGGCCCAAGAAGAGGCCAAGATGCTCAACCACAACTACATCGGGACGGAGCACATCCTGCTCGGCCTGATCCACGAGGGTGAGGGAGTCGCGGCCAAGGCGCTCGAGTCGCTCGGCATCTCGCTGGATGCCGTTCGCGAGCAGGTCCAGGACATCATCGGCCAGGGCCAGCAGCAGCCGACCGGGCACATCCCGTTCACGCCGCGCGCCAAGAAGGTGCTGGAGCTGTCGCTGCGCGAGGCCCTCCAGCTCGGCCACAACTACATCGGCACCGAGCACATCCTGCTCGGCCTCATCCGCGAGGGCGAGGGCGTCGCCGCCCAGGTGCTCGTCAAGCTCGGCGCGGACCTCAACCGCGTGCGCCAGCAGGTCATCCAGCTCCTCAGCGGATACCAGGGCAAGGAGCAGGTGCAGGTCGGCGGGAACGATCAGACGACCGCGCAGGCCGGTAGCCAGATCCTCGACCAGTTCGGCCGCAACCTCACGCAGGCCGCTCGCGACAACAAGCTCGACCCGGTGATCGGGCGCGAGAAGGAGATCGAGCGCGTCATGCAGATCCTGTCGCGCCGCTCCAAGAACAACCCGGTCCTGATCGGTGAGCCCGGCGTCGGCAAGACCGCCGTCGTCGAGGGCCTCGCGCAGGCCATCGTGCGCGGCGACGTGCCCGAGACGCTGAAGGACAAGCAGCTCTATACGCTCGACCTCGGTTCGCTCATCGCCGGCTCCCGCTACCGCGGAGACTTCGAGGAGCGCCTGAAGAAGGTCACCAAAGAGATCCGCACCCGCGGCGACATCATCACCTTCATCGACGAGATCCACACCCTCGTCGGCGCCGGTGCTGCCGAGGGCGCGATCGACGCTGCCAGCATCCTCAAGCCGCTGCTGGCCCGCGGCGAGCTGCAGACCATCGGCGCGACCACGCTCGACGAGTACCGCAAGCACTTCGAGAAGGACGCCGCGCTCGAGCGCCGGTTCCAGCCCATCCAGGTGGCGGAGCCGTCCCTCCCGCACGCGATCAACATCCTCAAGGGGCTGCGCGACCGCTACGAGGCGCACCACAAGGTGTCCATCACCGACGGCGCCATCGTCGCGGCGGCCAACCTCGCGGACCGCTACATCCAGGACCGCTTCCTCCCGGACAAGGCCATCGACCTGATCGACGAGGCAGGCGCCCGCCTGCGCCTGTCGATCCTGTCGGCGCCGCCGGAGCTGCGCGAGTTCGACGACAAGATCTCGGCCGTGCGCTCGCAGAAGGAGGCCGCGATCGAGGAGCAGGACTTCGAGAAGGCCGCCTCCCTGCGCGACGAGGAGAAGAACCTCCTCGGCGAGCGGCTGCGCCTCGAGAAGCAGTGGCGCTCGGGCGACGTCAAGACGACCGCCGAGGTCGACGAGGGCCTGATCGCCGAGGTGCTCGCCCAGGCGACCGGCATCCCGGTGTTCAAGCTCACCGAGGAGGAGTCGGCCCGTCTCGTCTACATGGAGAAGGCGCTGCACGAGCGTGTCATCGGCCAGGAGGAGGCCATCGCGGCCCTCTCGCGGACGATCCGCCGCACCCGTGCCGGTCTGAAGGACCCGAAGCGGCCCTCCGGCTCGTTCATCTTCGCCGGCCCGACCGGTGTCGGTAAGACGGAGCTGGCCAAGGCGCTCGCGGAGTTCCTGTTCGACGACGAGTCGGCGATGATCTCGCTCGACATGTCGGAGTACGGCGAGAAGCACACCGTCTCCCGTCTGTTCGGCGCCCCTCCCGGGTTCGTCGGCTTCGAGGAGGGCGGCCAGCTCACCGAGAAGGTCCGCCGCAAGCCGTTCAGCGTGGTGCTGTTCGACGAGATCGAGAAGGCGCACCCCGACATCTTCAACTCGCTGCTCCAGATCCTGGAGGAGGGACGTCTGACGGATGGCCAGGGTCGCGTGGTCGACTTCAAGAACACCGTGATCATCATGACCACCAACCTCGGCACGAAGGACATCTCGGGCGGCCCGGTGGGCTTCCAGATCGAGGGCGACCCGACGACCGGCTACGACCGGATGCGGGGCAAGGTCTACGAGGAGCTGAAGAAGAACTTCAAGCCGGAGTTCCTCAACCGCGTCGACGAGATCATCGTCTTCCCGCAGCTCTCGAAGCCCGAGCTGCTGCAGATCGTGGATCTGTTCATCAAGCGCCTCTCGACCCGTCTGCTCGACCGCGACATGACCATCGAGCTGACCGTCCCGGCGAAGGAGCGGCTGATCGAGGTCGGGTTCGACCCGACGCTCGGCGCCCGCCCGCTCCGTCGCGCGGTGCAGCACGAGATCGAGGACCGGCTCTCCGAGAAGATCCTCCACGGCGAGCTGAACGCCGGCGACCACGTGCACGTCGACTTCGCCGACAACGAGTTCGTGTTCACGACGACGGCCCGCAAGGAGCCGATCGGCGCCGGCATCAACGCCACCGCCGCCATCGGCACCGGCCCGGCCACCCCGGACCTCGCCGCCTCGGGCGACTGAGGCTTCGCGCCTGACTCGCCGCCCCGCTCGTCCGGGGCGGCGAGTACGCGCAGGTCCGGCCTGGAACCGCCGAGTACGCAGAGTTTCTGCGGACTCGGCGGTTTCGTCGTGTGTGGGACGGTTGCGCGGCATCGGTAGGGTTGAAGGGTGAGTGGCGAAGGTTCCGGTTTCCACATCCGCCGCGCGCGGACCAGCGATGTCGCGCGCATCCAGGAGCTCGTGGAGCCGCTCGTCCAGCGACGCATCCTCCTCGGTAAGGAGAACGTCACCCTGTACGAGGCCGTACAGGAGTTCCGCGTCGCCGAGGACGAAGCGGGCAACCTGATCGGCTGCGGCGCCCTGCACGTGATGTGGAGCGACCTGGCGGAGGTGCGCACCCTCGCCGTCTCCGAGGACTGGCTCGGCCGCGGCGTCGGCCACGCCCTCCTCGCCCGCCTGGAGGACGACGCCCGCGAGCTGGGCCTCAGCCGCCTCTTCTGCCTGACCTTCGAGGTCCCCTTCTTCCAGCGCCACGGCTTCGAGGACATGGGAGCCGAGACCGTCGACCCCGCCCTCTACGCGGAACTCGTCCGCTCCCGCGACGAGGGTGTGGCCGAGTTCCTCGACCTCGCCCGCGTGAAGCCCAACACCCTGGGCAACACCCGCATGTTGAAGCGGCTCTGAGTTTCCCTCTCTGCCTATCGCTTTTCCCTTTCTGCGCCTGCCGCTTTCCGCTCTCTGCGCCTGCCGCTTTCCGCTCTCTGCGCCCGCGCTTTCCCCTTTCTGCGCCCGCGCTTTCACCTTTCTGCGCCCGCGCTTTCCCTTTTCTGCACCTGCCGCTTGCCCCCTCTGCGCCTGTCGTTTCCCCTTCCTAGGCTTGTCGCTCTGCCCTTTCCGTGCCTGCGGTCTGGCGCTTCGCCGGGCGCGTTGCCGGGGTCCCGGGCCCCCGCGCCGCTATTCTTCGGGCATGTCGACGTTCAAGAATCCTGTCGGCCCGCAGCCGAGCAACGTCTACTGGCGTCGCCGGCTCATCGTCCTCCTCGGCCTGGTGGCCGTGGTCGTCGTCATCGTCCTCATCGTCGTCCGCCCCGGCGCCTCCAACGGCGAGCCGGCCTCCGCCCCGGCCGGCACCACCTCACCGGCCCCTGACGCCACCCATCCGGCGGACCACGCCGGCAGCGCCTCCACCAGCATCCCGACGTCGAGCGCGACCGCCAGCGGAAACATCTGCAACCCGTCGGACGTCAAGGTCGACGCCGTCACCGACAAGGACACCTACGCCGCCGGCGAGCTGCCGCAGCTCTCCATCGCCATCACCAATACCGGCTCCGCCCCCTGCAAGATCGACGCGGGCACCGCCCAGCAGTCGTTCACCATCACCAGCGGCTCCGAGGTCTACTGGAAGTCCACGGACTGCCAGACCGACAAGGTCGACGCCGAGGTCCTGCTCCAGCCGGGCAAGACCATCTCCTCACAGACCCCCATCACCTGGGACCGCACCCGCTCCGACCCCGCGACCTGCCAGGCCACCCGGGAGCAGGTCCCGGCAGCAGGCGCCTCCTACCACCTGCAGACCGAGGTCGCCGGAATCACCGCTTCGGACACCAAACAGTTCATCCTCCAGTGAGCTGAGCGTCGGCGTTAGACCGGTGTCAGGGCGTCAGACCGTCGTCAGAATGCGGCGTCGAGCTCCCGCTCGCGTTCGGTCGAGGCCGCCGAGAACCCCACCCGTAGCGCTTCGCGGATCGTTGCGCTCTTGTCGTCGATGCGGGTCGCGAAGCCGAGGCGCCCCGCCTCCGCTGCCCGCTGCTTGCCGCTACTCACCGGCCGGATCTCGCCCGCGAGGCTGATCTCGCCGAACGCCGCCAGCGTGTGCGGGATCGCCCGGTCGGTCGCTGCCGAGGCGATCGCCAACGCGATCGCCAGGTCCGCACCCGGCTCCGTGAGTCGCACACCCCCGACGGTCGAGACGTACACGTCCTTGTCGCCGAGCCGGATGCCCGCCCGTCGCTCGAGCACGGCGAGCAGCATGGCGACGCGAGACGCATCCACACCGTTGGTCACGCGGCGCGGATTGGGCGCGGTGGTGGCCACCACGAGGGCCTGCACCTCCACCGCGAGAGGGCGGCGCCCCTCCATCGCCACAGTGACGCAGGTGCCGGAGACCGGCGTGGAGCTCCGGCTGAGGAAGAGCCCGCTCGGATCCGGCACCTCGACGATGCCGTCTCCGGCCATCTCGAAGCACCCCACCTCATCGGTCGGGCCGAACCGGTTCTTGAGCGCCCGCACGAACCGCAGTGCGGTCTGACGGTCGCCCTCGAACTGGCACACGACGTCGACGAGATGCTCCAGCAGCCGCGGCCCGGCGATGGAGCCGTCTTTGGTCACGTGGCCGACGAGCAGGACGGGCAGGTCCCGCTCCTTCGCCACGCGGATGAGGGTGCTGGCGACCTCCCTCACCTGGCTGGGGCCTCCGGCGAGACCCTCCCCGTTGCTGCTGGACACCGTCTGCACGGAGTCGACGATGACGAGCGCCGGCTGCACGGCGTCGATCTGACCGACGATGGTGGCCAGATCGGTCTCGGAGGCGAGATACAGCTCGGCGTGGATCGCCCCGGTGCGCTCGGCCCTCATGCGCACCTGGTTGACCGACTCCTCAGCGCTCACATAGAGGACGCGTGTGCCCTCGAGCGCCGCCCGGGCGGCCACCTCGAGGAGCAGCGTCGACTTGCCGACACCCGGCTCTCCACTCAACAGGATGGCGGCGCCCGGCACGATGCCACCCCCGAGCACGCGATCGAACTCGCCGATGCCGCTCGGCCGGCGCACGACCGAGTCGGCTCCGATCTCCGTGATCGCGCGGGCGGCGCGCGTCGCGTCGATCGTGACCGGCTTGAGCGCGCGCAGCACGCCGGTGGGCGCCCCCACCTCCGTGAGCGTTCCCCACTGCTGGCACTCGCTGCAGCGGCCGGCCCACTTGATGCTACTGGCCCCGCACTCCGTGCAGCGGAAGCCGGTCTGCGCCTTCGGCATGGCACCTCCTCGATCGGGTTCCACCCTATGGTCGGCCACCGTCATCGCTTCGACGGGTCCGCGCGATCCGTGGAGAAGTCGTAGAGCGGGGCGAGCTGTGGACAACCGTCGACGCCGTCTCTCCACAGCTCGCTGGGACCGACGTCTTCTCCACAGTTCCGAGATCGACCTTCTGCTCGCATTTGCGCGAGAGCACAATGGCGCCATGGCCAATCTGACCTTCACCCTCCGCAGCGGGCGCCGGCTCGGCGTGACGACCTTCGGCGATCCGGACGCCGAGCGGATCGTCGTGCTCTGCCACGCGGCGCCCGGGTCCTCCGTGTTCGATCCCGACCCGGACATCTCCTCCACACGAGATGTCCACATCATCGCCATCGACCGTCCCGGGTACGGTTCGAGCGACCCGTGGCCACCCGGGAGCTGGCCGAGCATCGCGCAGGCCGCGGACGACATCGCCGAGTACCTGCGGGCGATGAACACCACCGAGGGGCAACTCGGTATCCATCGCCCGCGGCAGGTGGGCGCAGCAGGCTGGTCGGCGGGTGGGCGGGTCGCGCTCGCGCTGGCGGCGCGGCATCCGGAACTCGTCGATCGCGTGGCCGTGATCGCCACGCCCGCGCCGAACGACGCCGTCCAGTGGATCCCGCCCCAGCTTCAGGAGGAGGTCGAGCGGCTGGCCGCACTGCCGCCCGACGACGCGGTACGTCAGCTGTCCGGGATGCTGCAGGGGCAGGCGGACACCGTCGCCGCAGCGGGGTCTGCGGACGAGATGCCGTTCGACGCCGTCGGCGTGACGGCGGTCGACGAACGTGCGCTGGAGCTCCCCGGCGTACGCGACAGGCTGGCGCGGATGCTGCGCGACGCCTTCCAGCAGGGGCCAGCCGGGGTCGCGGCCGACATCTTGAGCTACACGGCGCGGCCGTGGGGTTTCGAACTGGCAGAGGTGAGGGCGAAGACCTTGGTGATCGCCGGGCAGGGCGACGCCATCGCCGGCAACGCCCACGCCGCCTGGTACCGGCGGCAGCTGCCGGACGCCCGCCAGGAGATGGTGCCGGGCGTCGGGCACCTGGTGATCGTGCCGGCGTGGGGGCGGGTGCTGTCGCACGTGGCGCCGGGGACGGCGAAGAAGCGCGGGGCAGCAGCCTCCGGCGAGGGGAAGGAGGTGGAGCAGGAGGAGGCGATGCGCTGACGGCGCCAGTGGCCGCGACCGTCGAGACGTTAGCGGGGCGGCTGACGGTGCGGACGACATCACCATGCCGTGATCGGTAGAGCTCCCTTGGGCTCCTATGCCGTCGCGGACTCCGAGGATACGTCCGCCTCGTCGTCGGCAGTACGGCCGATGGCGGCTGGTGTGTCGCCGCCGGCTCCGGCCACCCTGCGCAGCGGTGGGCGGCGTGGGAAGCGGGAGGTGGCGAGCTCCGTGACGGCGGGGAGGAAGGCGGAGGCCCAGACGCGGTAGCCGTGGTCGTTGGGGTGGAAGAGGTCCTCGGCGAACTGGGTGAGGATGCCGCGGATGCCCTCGCGCTTCATCGTGTCGTGGAGGGGGACGACCGTGAGGCCACGGACCGCGGCCTCCTCGCGGAGGATGGCGTTGCCGACGGCGACCTTGCGCTCGTTCCAGGGGAGGTAGAAGTCGGGAAGGTCCGCGACGATCGCATGGTCGGGGAGCGCGGCGAAAACGCGTCGGATGCCCTCGCGGAAGGTGACGGGGTCGAAGGCGGCGATGTCGTTGGCGCCGATCGCGACGGTGACGATGTCGGGGGTGTAGGTCGCGAAGCGGGGGAGCTGGTCCGCCACCGCGAGGGCGACCGTGGCCCCGGAGACCGACAGGTTGACGACGCGGACCGAGCGGCCGGTGGCCGACCGCAGGTGGTCGGCGATGACTCCGACGTAGCTGTTCTTGGGCTGGGAGGCGCCGATGCCCTGGGCGGCGGAGTCGCCGATGGCGACGTACAGGATCTCGCCCTCCGACTTCGCCAGGTCGCGCCACCACTTGGAGTGCACCGGGAGCGTCTCGTTGAGACGGGCCCGGCCGGCCTCCACGGCCGCCCGCTTCTGCTGGACCGCGCTCCACACCGCAGCCCCTCCGGCCGCCGCAGCGACCGTCGCGGCGGTGGACACCAGCACCCGCTTCACAACGCTCATGGGCTGCACAGTACCCCGCGGCGACGCCCGGCGGACTGTGCGGATCGTGAGCACCGGCTGAGCGTCCGCCGATTGGCGACGCTCGCCGGGATCGTCTACGATAGTCCGCGGTACCGTGTCCGAGCGGCCGAAGGTGCAACTCTCGAAAAGTTGTGTGGGTGAAAGCCCACCGTGGGTTCAAATCCCACCGGTACCGCCACGTGCAAGCCCCCGCGATCCCAGTGCTTACAAGGGATCCGGGGGTTTTCGCTTTCCCGAGATCAGGCGTTTGACTACATTTTGACTACATTCGCGGAAGCCGAGTCCGGTTGAATTCAGCGACGACGGGACGCGCTAGCCTGTCGGTAGTAAGCAACCGCTTCAGATTGGATTAGCGACGACTGATCAACCAACGTCAGACTCGGGGGTAGCGGCGCCTCAGATTACGGACGAGTTGAAAACGGCCGGCGCGACTCTGTTGCTCGCCATCATTGACTGGCAGGCATGGTCCCACCGAAAAGTTGAATCGCTCGATTTCTATGAAGGAAGGCGGGGACGGCGGCGGGTGTCGATCGACTGCACACCACTCAACCTTCGCTGGCGCGATCCTCGAGTCCAAGAAAGCTTCCAACCGTCCGAAGCCATAGCCGTTCCACTAACTATGATGGGAAAGGCCCAACTCCGGCAGCTTGACGTGCGAGACGCAGGGGGAGTCGCCATCCCGGTTCTTGGGGCATCGTCGAACGGGTTGCTTGCGGCGTCTGCTCTCTTGAATCTTCTGATCCTCGCCGTTGGCGTAGATGCCGCTGAGTTGGCGTGGCCGCGAGTGTGGAAGGTCGCTACGGGAGGAGAATCGGAGGCTCTGACTGAGGCAGAGGCCATCTGCGAAGAATTCAAGCTGGACCTCTTTGCTACACAGCAGTTCCGTGACCTAGCGTCGAACTTCATTCTCACGGCGCTTCTTCCAGCGAGCGCCGCTGGCGTTCGAACTGTAATCAAGTACGCCTACCACTGGGATGTCGATCCGATGCCCGCTGCGCCGCTTCCGCTCGGGCGTCGAGTTCAGGTGTGGCTCAGGTCGACGGCAGCCGGATTGGGACTCGCGTCGCTATCTGTTGATGTAGATCTCAACTCAGCGGACTCGTCAAGCAGTTATCACTTGGAGTGCACCGCTCCGAACGGGATCTCTTGTTCGGAAGTACGCCTTCCAACCGACTCTTCGGGACGTGAGCCCGTTGACCGGGCAAGTGGACCCGTCGGCCACGTCAAAGGTCGGTTTGACTTTGGGCATCGGGGAGACGACGAACCAGCTCGCGTTTCCTTCGTGATGGAGCCGGGTGGCGCTCTTTCGCGAGCCGCTCTATTCTCGGCACTAACCGCAGCGTTCCTAATTTTCCTGATAGTGGTGCCGGGTGTCCCGGGTGCGTTTAGTAAGGATCCTGGGTCGGCTCTTTCACTACTACTTTTCTTGCCGGCCGTATTGCTTGCGCTTAACGCGAAGGGCACCGAAAACGTGTTCGTCTCTCGGTTCTTGCGACCCTCCCGAACAATCTCCGCCGCGCTATCCGCGGTGTATGCGGTCAGTGGTGGGCTCCTCGTCGCCAAGGCCAGCGAAGAAGCTGTTGTGGCATGGTGGCGGTTCGGATTATTCTTCGCAGTCATCGCGTTGATCTTGACTGCGGGTGGGCTTTACGGCTTGCGTGTCAGGAGGAGGGTCTAACATGAGCGGCATGGAGAGCTCCGCACCTAGAAGTGATCGCACGCCTCCGGCATTTGTAATCCGGTCCGCCGAAGGGCGTCGCACCGGCGCAAAGAGCGCGGCTGAAGAGCGCGCGTACGAGAGTCAGCGAAACGAAGTCCTTCGGAAGATTCGTGGTGGACGGTCCGCGGGCGCGCGGTAGCAACCCGCATGGCGAAAGTTGGGATCGAGGTGGAGCGCGCGTGCCCCGTGCATCCGCAGATTTACTAGGTTCATCCGGCGATACCTCGCCCGACCACCGTAAGTCCTGAGGCCGGATGGTGTCCTCTCACTAAGAGTGCCTACGTGCATCACTTCTTCCTGCATCACTTCTTCCTGCGTCACTTCTTCTTGCTTTCCCAGATCAGCCCTAGCTTCGTTAGACGTGTCCGTTGTCCTTTACCTCAGTCGTCGGTTCCTCTCGTCTCTCCGTTGCTTCTCTCGCAGGTTGCCCCTTTCCCCCGTGCCTCCACTCTCGCCACCTGCGCCCTCTTCGTTGACGTTTGTGTTGGTTGGCTACAGAGATGCAATGACTCGGGCAATTGGGTTCGCAGGACTCGTTCTAACTTCCGCCCGCGCGGTATCACGGCAGCGATACCGTTTGCGTCAGGGAAACTGCGGTGCATCCGTTCGCGCTGATGGTGACGGTGACCGCTCCAGGTTCTCTGGTCGCCCGCAAGACGGCCATCGCCCGTCCTTGGAATGTGGAGTGGGTGTTCTCAGTGAAGCGCTCGCTTGAAGAGGGTGCCGCCGAGCCGAAAGCGAGCACGGCCGGACCATCGATGGAGACAGTCACCGTGCGATCGGCCGTTGGCTTGACCATCCCGGCGCTGTCGGTGAGTTCGATCGGCAGGTAGAGCAGCGATTGGCCGTCGGCGACGAAGCCGTCCGTATTTGCGCTGACGTTGAGCCGGAGGTCGGCGTCGGCGCTCCGAAGCTCGTCGGACCCGATCTCCTTTCCCTTCTCGTCGTAAGTTCGGGCGGTAAGTGTGCCAGGGCGGAAGGGCACGCGGAAGGTGGTCAGCAGGTCACCGTGCCGCCGCCCGCGGCTCACCGGGGCGCCGTCAAGTTCGAGCGTCACTCGAGCGGCTCGGGCGTAGACCTCGACGGTTGCAGGCGTCCCTTCGAAACCATCCCAGCTCCAACTGCGGATGGCGTCGGTCGCGCGGAACAGGGAGGGTGTTCGTTTGTCGCGTGCGTGGTCGACAGGGCGTACGGCGATGTAGGGGTCGCTGCGCAGGCCCCAGATGATCTCGTTGATGTAGGTCTGCGTCTGGCGGTGGCCAGTGATGTCGAAGTTCGACGTTCCGGCGAGGTGCCCGGGCCAGGGTGAGAACAGGCGCGGCCTGTCGTTGTAGCGAATGGTGCCGATGCCGGCTTCGCCGAGGTAGTCCCAGCCGGTCCAGACGAAGTCGCCGATGATCTGCGGATGCGACTCGACGAGCGGCCAGTTCTGCGCGAGTTGCCCCGGACCGGTCTCGGTGCCGACGATGGGCTTCTCAGGGTATCGCTTGGCGTCTTGGACGTAGCGTGCGCCGCCGTAGTTGTAGCCGGCCACATCGAGCATGTCCATCACTTCTCGGATCTTGGAGTCGGTGAACTTCCTCCGCACGATGATCGGCGTAACTTTCTGCATCACCGACATGAGCAGATTGAGCACTGTGATGAGGCTTCGACCACTCGGTCCGCCCGACCCCTTCTCGTCGTCTGGCTCGGCCGATTTCGTGAGTTGAGCTGTGTGCTTTTCGTCGCTGGGTGCCAATAGGTTCAGGAAAGGGTTCACACCGTTGGTGATGGGCCTCGTGGAGTCGGCGGAACGGAGCATGTCGACCAGCCGTCGATTCAGTTCGATGCCGGACGGTTGTCCGGTCTCGGCGATCTCGTTGCCGATGGAGTACATGATCACCGACGGGTGGTTGTAGGCGTTCGCGACCATCGCTTCCAGGTCTCTCTCGTGCCATTCCTCGAAGTCGGTGGCGTAGTCGTGGGTCGTCTTGGCGCGCGTCCAGACGTCGGTGAACTCCTCCATTACGAGCAGCCCGTGCCGGTCGGCGGCGGCTAGGAGTGCGCGTGCTGAAGGGTTGTGGGCGGTGCGGATGGCGTTGAACCCCGCGGACTTGAGGAGGCGTGCCCGGCGGTCTTCGGCCTGGTCGAGCGTGACCGCGCCGAGAATGCCGTGGTCATGGTGGACGCAGGCGCCGCGAAGTTTGGTGACTTGACCGTTGATTCGGAGGCCGTGCTCGGCATCCACGGTGACGGTGCGGATGCCGATAGAGTCGACGACTTCGTCCTGGATGGCGGAGTCGACCGTTACCGTGGCGTGCACCTGGTACAGGTTGGGGTCGTCGGGTGACCAGAGAGCAGGATGGCCGATTCCTATCTCGGCCGTCGCTGTCCCGGTCCCGAAACCGTCGACCGGCACACGTGCTCGGCCGGATGCGACCTCGCGACCTTTCCGGTTCAGCGTAACGACGACCTCTGCTTCTGTCGCGTCGCTGGTCCCATTCTCGACGGCGACGGACACGGCGACGGTCGCTTGCTCGGCGTCGGCGGAGAGGGTGGTGGCTCGGAGGCCTGTCGGAAGAACTCGCACGGGGCCGCCGGTCAGCAGGTGCACCGGCCGGTAGATGCCGCTGCCGGTGTACCACCGGCTGTTGGGCATGTCGTCGTTGTTCGCGACGACCTCGATGACGTTCTCCTCCCCGAAACGCAGGTGCGTTCCGAGCGGCACGTGGAACAGCGCGTATCCAGAAGGACGGCCGCCGGCGAGGACACCGTTCACGAAGACCCGCGACCGGTGGTAGACGCCCTCGAACTCGAGCGTGGGATGCTGGTCCTGCCATTCCGGCGGCGCGATGAAGCGTTTGGTGTAACGGTATATCCCGCCCGGATAGTAGCCGGTGTTGTGCCCGTTCGGCGTGTGCGGAGAGCGGGTCTCGGTGATCATCGCATCGTGCGGGAGCGTGATGGGGCCGAGGTCGTCCCGTCGGTCGTCCTGGTCGCGGCCGACGAACCAGTCGTCGTTGAAGGAGGTGCGCAGCACGGGCGGTCAGTGGAGGTCGAGGGCGGTGGTCGCAGCGTCGGGATCGCCGGCATATGCCGCCGCTTCAAGCGTGGCGTGGGTCGCGGCGGGGACGAACCCGTCGCCGGTCCAGCGCTGCAGCGGCCGCGTCGATGCTCCGACCTCGACGGTGCGCGTCTGGCCCGGCTCCAGTTCCACGGTCGCGAATCCGAGTAGGACGCGGGAGGGGAAGTCGGCGGCGTGGATCACACCGTAGAGCTGCACGACGTGGCGACCGCGGCGGCTGCCGGTGTTGGCGACCGTCGCCGCGGCGGTGAAGTGCTCGCCGTCGACGGGGTGCGCCTCGACCTGGTCGATGTGGAATGTCGTGTAGCTGAGGCCGAAACCGAGCGGGTAGGCGGCGGGGTGGCCGTCGCGGTCGAGCAGCCGCTGTCCGAACCAGCGGTCGTAGACGATGCTGGTCGCCTCGCGGTCGAAGAAGGGCAGGTGCTCCTCGCTGGTGGGGATGGAGTAAGGCAGCCGGCCGGAGGCGTCGACGCGGCCGAGCAGCACGTCGGCGAGGGCGTGACCGCCTTCGCAGCCGGAGTACCAGGAGATCACCGTGGCCGGGACTTCGGTCCGCCACCGCTCGGTGATGACCGCGCCAGCGGTCACGACGACGACCACGGTGCGGGGGTTGGCTGCTGCGGTGGCGAGGATGATCTCCTCGTCGACGGGCCGGAGGCGCAAGCTCGCCCGGTCGCCGCCTTCAGCGGTGCCCATCGCGGTCGCGGTGGCGCCCGGCTCTCCGCCGAGCATCATCCCCTCGGGCATGGGCGGGAAGAGCGCCAGCAGGTCGGGGTTGTTCATGGCGTCGGTGCCGAGGTACTCCCCTTCGTCGTCCGCGGTGTACCCGACGACGACGATGGCGACATCAGCCTTTGTGGCAGCGAGGGCAGCGGCGTCGGGGTCGTCTGCTTCGACGTGAGTCACGGTCGCGTTGGGAAGCGCGGCGACGATGCCGTCGAGCGCGGTGGTCACTTCGGGGCTGTGGACGTCCGAAGACCCGTGGTCGCCGGTGTTCGGAACCCCGGCGAGCCGCCCGATGACGGCGACGCGTGAGAGCGAGGAGGCGTCAAGCGGGAGGAGGGGAGCGTCGCCGATGGTCTCGTTGCGGAGCAGGACCATGCTGCGCTGGGCGACCTCGCGCGCAAGCTCGCGGTGCTCCCGAGAGAAGACCACGGATGGGTTGGGCTGCGGCTCCAGGTCGGAGGCGTAGTAGGCGAGCTGTGTGCGGAGGATCCGGCGGGCTGCCCGGTCGACATGCTCCCACGAGGCCTCCCCGGCGGCGAGCTCATCGGCCAGGTGGGCTGCACGCTGCTGGCGGGCCGGCTCTTCTACATCCAGCCCGGCGACCAGGGAGACGGCAGCACCGCGGATGCCGGAGATGAAGTCCGAGACGGTGACGCCCTGGAACCCCCACTGTCTGCGGAGGATGCCCTCGAGGAGCACCTCGTTCTGTCCTGCCCAGTCGCCGTTGACCGAGTTGTAGGAGGTCATGATGCCGTCGACACCTTCTTCGACCGCGCGGCGGAAGTGCGGCAGGAACACCTCGTGCAGTGTGGAGTCGTCCGCCCGGACATCGACGGTGAAGCGTGCGTTCTCCATCGAGTTCAGGGCGTAGTGCTTGGCGACGGCCATTGCGTTGCGGTGCACGCCGCGGATCAAAGCCGCGCCGAACTCACCGAGCAGGTAGGGGTCTTCACCGTAGGTCTCCTGTGCGCGACCCCAGGCGGGATGCCGCGGCAGGTTGATGCAGACGCCGCCGAAGAAGTTTGCGCCCTGCGCGCGCAGCTCGCGGCCGATGGCGATGCCGATCCGTTCTTCGAGGTCGAGGTCCCACGTCGCTCCGCGGGCCATCGAGACCGGGAACGCCGTGGAGGCGCCCATGACGACACCCCGCGGGCCGTCGCTGAACCGGAGACCTGGAATGCCGAGGCGCTCTATAGCGCCCATGATGATCGGGCGGGCGTTGTAGGCCTGTGACATCTCGGCGATGGCGGGCCAGAACTCCTGGTCACCGTCCAGGAGCCAGAGCTTCTCCTCCTGGGTGAGTTGGGCGAGAAGCGCTTCGACGGCAGTCTCCAGCGATTCTCCACGCTCGATCTGTCGGAGTGAGTCCTCGAAAGCGGTGGTGGTTGTCGTCGACATGAGATGAGTTCCTTATACGTGCGGGTGTGCCAAAGGCGTGGGGCATCCACGCGAGACGGCGAAGAGATTGGCGGCGAAGGCTGGTGGTCAGGCGGTCGCGTGACGGTCGGCGACGAGCTTTTCAACGCCGAGCATGATCAGGTTGAGGTCGAAGGCGAACTGCTCGTCGCTGCCCAACGAGGCGGAGTGCGCGCCGACGAGACGTCGCACCAGAGCGAACTCGCCTTCGGGCGCTGATTCGAGGGCGACCTCGAGCTCAGGTTCCTGCGGATGGGTGCCGGCACCGGTGATCGCCCGATCTCGGGCGGACGTGTAGGCGAGTTCGGCGAGGAGAGCGATGACTCGGCCGGCCTCGTTCTCGGGCAACCCGGCTGACACGAGCGCACGCGCGGCGGCTTCCGCCGGTCGCACCGCTTCGAGGTCTTCTTCCTTCTCCATCGCGACGTAGCTGGCCCAAGCGCCGGCACTGATCACGGCCTCACGGGTGATGGTGGCGAAGGCTCGCAGTGCGTCGCGCCAATCGTCTTGCGGGGTGAAGTGGTGTTGCGTGAGCGCTTCCCGGAAGGCATCCGCGGCGACCATCCGAAGCAGGGTGGCCCGGTTCTCGACGTGGTAGTGCAGCGTCTTGCGGTCCACCCCCATCTCGACCGCCAGCTGCTGCATCGTCAAAGTCGACGGGTCCAAGGCCCGTGCGGCCTCGATGATCCGTTCGCGGTCGACACGCCGCGGCCGACCCCGTCGAGGTCTGGCGCTGCCCGTGTTCGTCATCCCGTCACTTCCGCTTCCTGTTCTCGATTATGTCGGCCGCCGCCGCTGTTTTCCACCGGTCGGGAGAAAACAGCGGCGACCGCCGGGTCGGTTATCGGACTCGCTTGACCCTGAGGACCAGCAGGGATGCAATCGTGACCAGTACGAAGGCGATCGGCCACACGGGCGCGTAGGCGCCGGCGAAGATCCCGACGACGGCGCCGGCGACGATCGGGCCGAGAGCGTTTCCGAGGTTCTGGCCGAGCGAGGAGAGTCCGAGGTCGCGTCCGGCCGCTTCCTTGTCGGGAAGGACGTCGATGAACAGAGCCTGATCGACGACCACGAACGTTCCGTATCCCAGCCCGGTGACCATCACCTGGATGAACATCGCGGGGAGTGTCGGTGAGATGAACGGGATCAGGAAGCTGCCCGCCATGAGTAGGCCTGCGGCCACCACGAACGGCTTGCGGCGCTTGATCTTGTCGGACCAGCGGCCGCTGACGAACATGGCGAGGAGGGTTGTCGGCAGTGCGGCGAACTGGAGGAGCGGCGCGGTCTGCGCGGCCTGGGTCGCTGACAGGGCGGGGCTGATGTAGCTCTGCAGCATGTAGAGCGAGTAGACGCTGCTGATGCCGTAGCCCAGGTAGAGGAGAACTTTGGAGATCCAGGCCCAGCGATAGTCCGCGTCGCCCAGTGCGACCCCGTACGACTTCACGACCGATTTGAACCGCAGCGGCTTGGTGATCATCTCCCGGGACGTGTTGTCCCGAGCGAAGAGGACGAACGCCATCGTGGTGAGTAGGAGCAGGATGCCGATGGGGAAGTAGGCCGCCAGTCCGATGCTGGCGAACAGGCTGCCCGCGGCCACCGCACCGACGATGGCGCCGAAGTAGGACGCCAGTCCGGAGATTCCGGAGACCACCCCGATTCGGGCTTCGGGGACGCGGTCGGCCACGGTGGCCGTCAGTGGGCCCTGTGCTACCCCGACCAGTACCTGCAGGAGCGACCAGATGACGACCATGACGGCGATCGTGGGCGCGACAGGCATCAGGCAGATCAGGGCGGTCCCGCCGATGCCGCCTGCCGCGATCCAGGGTGCTCGTCGTCCCCACCGCGACTTCGTCCGGTCGGAGAGCAGGCCGATGATCGGGGCGAGCAGCATGCCGAGGAGCACCCCGACCGAGGAGACGATCGACAGGCTGGTGGCGCGGGAGGAGTTGAACTCGGCGAGCAGCCCGAGCTGTCGCTGCTGATCCGGGTCCGGGGTCACGGTTCCCGCGGCAACCTTGCTCTGTAGGGTCGTGAGCGCTTGAAGGTCCACTCCGGAATCCGCGCCGGTGAAGATGCGGTGGAACTCGATGCCCTGCACCTGCAGGGGGACGAGGATGGCGAGCAGCGAGCCCCAGAGGAGCGCTATGCCGAGCGAAGCGAGGGAGTAGAAGGTGATGTAGCGGCGCATCGCGCGTGTCTTCACCTGGTACTGCACGGCGTTGGAAGCCGTCTTCGGTGCAGCTTCGGGGGAGGCGTTGGTCATGTTCTTCTTCCTTGAAGTCGGGGCGGGCGCCGGTCTCGGCGGGGTTTTTCCCCGGAATGGGGGAAAATATAGATCGGCCCTCACCTCGTCGTCAAGCCCGAGGTGGAAATGAATCCGGGAGCCCGACTTGACGCTTCACGGATCTGCTGTCTAGTGTTTTCCCCACCACGGGAAAAAACCGTGCGTCGCGGCGGCAGGCGCGCGACTTCAACGACGAAGGAACCAGTGATGGCGAACCACCTCGAGACCAGCCCCCGCGTCGAGTTGGGGATCGACGAACTTCTCAGCGAGATGACGCTGGAGCAGAAGGTGGCGCAGCTGCAGTGCACCATCCTGGTGGCCGGGCACGACGAAGCCGGCCTCGCGAACTTCCCGCACGGCACCGGAGCACTCGGCAGCATCAGCACTGGCAACGGCCCGGCGGCCGATGCCGAGTTCTACGGATCTCTGCAGCGCGAGATAGCCGGGCGCAGCGGGCACTCCATCCCGCCCCTCATGCACGGCGAGGCCGTCTCCGGGTGGACCGGCCCGGGCGGCACAGTGTTCCCCTCGGCCATCGGCTTGGGCGCGACCTGGAACCCTCAAACCGTCGAACAGATGACCGAGATCGTCCGCAAGCAGATGCTCAGCGTTGGCGTCCGCCAGGCACTGTCCCCGGTCATGGATGTCGCGCGGGACCCCCGGTGGGGCCGAGTGGGCGAGACTTACGGCGAGGACCCGACCCTGTGCGCGGCCATGAGCGTCGCGTTCGTGAAGGGCCTGCAGGGAGACCGTCTGGAGGATGGGGTCGCCGCGACGGGCAAGCACTTCCTGGGCTTCGGCTTCTCCGAGGGCGGCCTGAACATGACCTCCAACCCGATCTCGCCGCGCGAGCTGCGGGAGGTGTACGCCAAGCCGTTCCAAGCTGCGATCAGCGAGGCGGGTCTCGCGTCGATCATGAACTCGTACGGCACCATCGACGGCGAGCTCATCATCACGTCCAAGCACATCCTGCAGGACCTCCTGCGCGACGAGATGGGCTTCAACGGCCTTGTGGTCTCGGACTACATGTCGATCAACCTCGCCGTCGACCTCAACGTGGGAGCCGACCCGGCCGACGGCGGCATCAAGGCGATCAGCGCCGGCCTCGACGTCGAACTGCCGACCCCGTTCGGGTTTGGAGCCGGCCTGATCGACGCCGTCCGGGACGGGCAGCTCGACGAGGCGGTCATCGACCGCGCCGTGAAGAACATGCTCACGCTCAAGGCCAAGCTGAACGTGTTCGAGAACGGCGCGCCCCGCACCGAGCTGATCGCCGAGGCCTACGACCCCGAGCGCACAACCGCGCACAGCCTCACCGCCGCGCACGAGTCCATCGTTCTGTTGAAGAACGACGGCATCCTCCCACTCCGCCGGGACACGAAGAAGATCGCCGTGATCGGCCCGCACGCCGACTCCGTCCGGCTCTTCTTCGGCTGCTACACCGGGCCCGCCTCCATCGACCTCGCCATGAGCGGCACCATGTCCGAGATGGCAGGCATGCTCGACCTGCCGGAGCTGACCGCCTCCCTGGAACTGCCGCCGCTGGCGCCGCTGTTCGAAGGCAGTGACGTCCGCTCGGAGCCCCCGTTGGTCGAGCAGACGCTGCGTGGAATGTTCGGCGACAAGACGCCGACCATCGTCGACGCGATCCGCCGCGCCGCGCCTGACGCCGAGGTCGTCTACGCCAAGGGATGCGAAGTCGCGGGCACCGACCGCACCGGATTCGATGCCGCGGTCGCGGTCGCCCGTGAGGCCGACGTCGTCATTCTCACCGTCGGAGGCAAGTACGGGTGGGGAAGCTCCTCCACCTCCGGTGAAGGAATCGACACCGCCGATGTCGGACTGCCCGGTGTGCAGGAGGAACTGGCCCGCCTCATCCACGCGACGGGCACGCCGGCCGTGCTCGTGCACATGGACGCCAAGCCGCTTTCCAGCGAGTTCATCGCCGAGAACTACGCTGCCGTGCTGGAGAGCTGGTTCCCCGGCGAGACCGGCGGCACCGCCCTCGCCGACGTGCTCTTCGGGGACTACAACCCGGCCGGGCGGCTGCCGATGACGGCGGTGCGGCACGCGGGCCAGATCCCGATCTACGCCGCCCACCGACGCAGCAACAGCGTCAGCAGCCGCGGCACCATGATCATGAACAGGTACGTGGACGGGACCAAGGAGCCGCTCTTCGTCTTCGGCGAGGGCAAGAGCTACACCACCTTCGACTACTCGGACCTGACCATCGACTTCGATGGCGACCCCGAAAGCGTCGTCACGATCTCTTGCCAGGTCACCAACACCGGCGCGTACGACGGCGACGAAGTGGTCCAGCTCTATGTGCGGGACGAGCTCTCCAGCATGGTCCGCCCGGTGCAGGAGCTCGCCGGCTTCGCCCGCGTCCACCTCGCCGCCGGGCAGTCTCGAACGGTGACCTTCCAGGTGCGCGCCTCCCAGTTCGCTTTCCTCGATCTGGACATGCGGTGGATGGTGGAAGCAGGCGAGATGACCGCCCGCATCGGCGCTTCGTCCGAAGACATCCGCCTCACCGGAGCGTTCACCATCGACCGGACAGCTTGGGTCGACGGCAAGACGCGCGGCTTCTTCGCCCGCGTCGCGGTGAACTGACCACGAGCATCGCTGATGTCGGCACAACGGATCCGGGTGGGCATCATCGGAGCAGCGCGCGTCGCCCCGAGTGCGCTGCTCCGGCCCGCCGCCGAGGTCGACGGTGTCACCGTCACGAGCGTTGCGTCCCGAGATCAGGCGCGCGCCCGATCCTTCGCCCGCCGACATGCCATCGCGAGAGCACTCGCCAGCTACGAGGACTTGCTGAACGATGAAGAGGTGGACGCTGTCTACATCGCCACCCCTGCCGCGCACCACGCGCGCTGGATCATGGCGGCCATCGCAGCGGGCAAACACGTTCTGTGCGAGAAGCCGTTCACCAGCAACGCCACCTCAGCGCGCGCGGTCGAAGCGGCAGCGTTGGACGCGCCCGGACTGGTGGTGATGGAGGCGTACCACTCCGCCTACCACCCGTTCCAACAGCGGCTCCGGGACGTCATCGCCTCCGGCGACCTGGGCACTGTTGTCTCGGCTCGTGCCACCTTCGCGATCCCCCTGATCTCCAGAAAAGCGATCCAGTGGAATCCCGCGCTCGGTGGAGGCGGGCTACTCGATGTCGGGTACTACCCGCTCCGCCAGTTGCGCGAGCTGTTCGGTGAACCCGAGCGGATCCTGGAGTCGCGCGCCTGGGCCAAAGATGGCGTGGACCGTCGCTTTGAAGCGACCATGCTGTTCCCGCACGGCGTCCAAACCCAGGTGGTCTCCGCCATCTGGTCCCACCGCGTCTTGGCCTCGCACCTTGAAGTCGTCGGCGATAGGGGTCGCCTTCAAGCGTCCTGGCCGTACCACCCGCAGAGCGGGACGCGCATGGTCGTCGAATCAGGCCAGAGTCGGCGCAAAGAAGTTGCGGATCGCCGGCCCACATACGCGTTCCAACTCGAAGCGTTCCGCGACGCCATCCGGTCCGGGGTCCCACCGATCACCGGGCCTGCACAGGCTGCCGCTCAGCTCAAAGCCATCGACGACCTCTACGGGGCGGCCGGCCTCCGCCCTCGAGCCTCCATCAACTGACCGCACCACGACGATAAGGACAACCGTGCGCAAGACGAGCTTCAACACCGACTGGGGCGTGCGCCACCAGACCAGCCCCTTCCTCGAAATCCTTGGGCAGGCTGAAGCCCCCCAGCCTGTGACCCTCCCGCACGACTGGCTGATCTCCCAGCCCCGCTCCGCCGAGAACAAACCAGGCGCGCTCACCGGCTACCACGGCGAGGACGTCGTCGAGTACGTGAAGACCTTCACCGCCCCCGAAGGCTTCGAGACCGGGCGCGTCGAGGTGCAGTTCGACGGCGTCTACCGCGGCGCCATGATCTACGTCAACGACGCCTTCGTCGCACAACGCCCATACGGCTACATCCCGTTCTCGGTGCGCATCGACCCCTACCTGCACGAGGGGGACAACCAGATTCGCGTCGAATGCCGCAACCACCTCGATGCACGCTGGTACTCCGGACTCGGCATCTACCGCGACACCTGGCTCCTCACCGGTGGTGCAACGCACATCGCACGGAACGGCGTCCGCGTCCGAACCCGCGACGCCGACGCGTGGAAGGCCGTGATCGACGTGACCACCACCATCGAGAACGACTCGCAACGGCTCGACACGGTCACGGTCATCACCGAGGTCGTGGCCCCGACCGGTGAGGTCGTCGTCGCCGAGTCGGCCAGGCTCTCGGTCCGACCGGGTGAGGCGGCACCGCTGCGGCAGCGATTCGCCCTATCCAAGCCGTCGCTGTGGAGTCCGCAGGGCCCATCGCTCCACACCATCCGCACCCGGCTCGTACCAACCAGTGGTGGCGAAGAAGTGCACGAGGAACGATTCGGCATCCGCACTCTCAACTGGGACGCGCAGGACGGCCTGCTCATCAACGGCCAGCCGGTTAAGCTCCGCGGCGGCTGCATCCACCACGACAACGGCGTGCTCGGCGCGGCGACCGTCGCGCGGGCGGAGGAGCGCCGGGTCCAGTTGCTGAAAGACGCCGGCTACAACGCCATCCGTTCCGCCCACAACCCCATCAGCACCGCCCTGCTCGAGGCGTGCGACCGCCTCGGCATGTTGGTCCTCGACGAGTTCACCGACGGCTGGACCACCCCCACACTGGGCTTCGGGTACGGTCTCGACCTCAACGAATGGTGGCAGCGGGATCTCACCGAACTCATCGAACGGGACTACAACCACCCGAGCGTGATCATGTACTCCATCGGCAACGAGGTCGCAGACACCGGGAACAGCTGGGGCGCTACGTTCGGACGCGACCTCGTCGACTGGATCAAGAGCATGGACGACACCCGCCCGGTCACCAACGCCATCAACCCCATGATGACCGTCCTCCACGACCTTAAGGCCGAACTGGGCAAGGATGACAGCGCCGGCGTGAACGCCTTCATGCGCGACCTCGGCGAGCAGACCCACGACCTGGTCGTCTCCGACCTCGCCACCGAACGTCTCGAAGAGCCGATGTCGCAGCTGGACATCTCCGGCTACAACTACGCCTACGGACGATACGAGCTCGACATCGAGCGCCACCCGCAGCGGCTGCTGCTCGGCACCGAGGGACTGCCGGGAAAGCTGGACGAGGTATGGCCGTACGTGGTGCGCTACCCGCAGGTGATCGGCGAGTTCAGCTGGACCGCCTGGGAGTATGTCGGAGAGGCCGGGCTCGGCGCCGACAAGCCCGCCGAGGAGGCCTTCTTCGGCAACTACCCGTGGCGGTTCTCCGGGACCGGCGATCTCGGGATTACCGGGCAGCGTCGGACCATCTCGTACTGGCGGGAGACAGTCTGGGGGCTCCGCTCCGCTCCGTTCATCGCCGTTCATCGCCCGGACGCCGGCGACCGGGACCAGCTCAGGCCGTCCATCTACACGTGGAGCGACAGCATCAGCAGCTGGAGCTGGCCCGGCCACGAAGGCGCGACCGTCACCGTCGACGTCTACTCCGACGCTGACGAGGTCGAACTGCTGCTGAACGGAGACCCCATCGGCCGGGCTCGGGCCGGAGCAGAACACCGCTTCATCGCTTCGTTCCAGCTGCCCTACCTGCCGGGTGAGCTCACCGCCGTCGCGCATCGCGGCGGTACCGAAAGCGGCCGGTCGACCATTCGGACGGCGGGTGGCGACGTCACCTTGACGCTCAGCACCGAGCGCAACGAAATCATCGCCGACGATCGAGACCTCGCGTTCATCGAGATCGCCTTCACCGACGGCTCGGGAACGGTGCACATCTCGCGAGACGACGAAGTCACCGTCACTGTCTCCGGCAGCGGGGTTCTTCAGGGGCTTGGGAGCGACAATCCGGCGTCCGAAGACGACTACACCGGCGCCAGCTGCCACGCCTACCGCGGGCGAGCGCTCGCGGTCATCCGGCCTACGAGTGCCGGCCCGATCACCATCCGCGTCGAAGCGGGAGATCTCTCCTCTGACATCACCGTTACTGCTGTGGAAGCGTGATGAAGACCAGTCGTTCGCAAATCACGATCAGCGTCCTCGGCTACCTGGCACGTCACCTCGGAGGCCCTCTCGTCGAGAAGGGCATCCGAATGCGCCGCGATCAACTCGATCACCTCCCGCCGGCCCCGGGTAGCATCGTCATGCTCGGCGACAGCATCACCGATCAGGGCGAGTGGCAGGAACTGCTTCCCGACCTCGCTGTCGTCAACCGCGGCGTCGGCGGAGAGACCAGCGCCCAGGTACGCGACCGTCTCGCCCGCTCGATCCACGGGCCGACCGCCGTCAGCCTCCTTGTCGGTACCAACGACCTGACCGCGGGTACTCCTCACTGGCAGATCGCAGCGAACGTCGCCGCGATCCTCGACGAGATCGAGAGGCGTGCTCCGGGTACCCCCGTGCTTCTCAACGGCATCATGCCGCGGAGCGCGAAATTCGCCCGAGAGATCCATGAGGTCAACGCGCTATATAAGCAGGTGGCAGGACAGCGGCCTACCGTGGAGGTCATCGACACCTGGCCGGCGCTCAGAGATGGTGAGAATATCCGCTCGGACCTGAGCTTCGACAACCTCCACCTCAACGGGAAAGGTTACGAGCAGTGGCTCACAGTTCTGCGTCCGGCGCTCGACCGAGCAATCCAGCAGCGCTCCCACCCAACCTCAACCGACTCATAACGGTTTAGGAGGCGCCGCAACCATGACTCGGATGGTCGCGCTGGGCAGTTCCTTCGCAGCGGGGGCAGGCATCACGCCCATCATCGATCGGAAAGCTAATCGGTCTGCGGGCAATTACCCGCACCTTGTAGCCGCCTCGATCGGAGCGAAACTCACCGATGTCACCGTCAGCGGCGCAACAACCAAGACGATTCTTCGAGAACCGCAACGTCTGGGGTTGCGACGTTTACCTCCCCAGATGCAGTCGTTCGCGCCTGACGCCGACGTGGTGACACTTACGGCCGGCGGGAACGACCTGCGCTATCTCGGTACTCTCGTCTCGGTGGCGTACGGCAGCTGGCTGGAAGCGCGACCCGCCACACGGGTCCTGGGCCGCCGCTTGCGGGCCGCAGCCGTAGCATCGCCACCAACGCAGCGGGAAGTCGACGCGGCCGCGGCAGGGCTCGTCTCCATCGTGGAGGCCATCCGCGAGCGGGCGCGTTCGGCCCGTATCCTTCTGGTGAACTACCTCACCGTTGTTGGGCCAGCGACGGCCCCGTCGCGCGCCGCACCCTTCACGGCCGACGAGTTGGCATCATTCCGGAGAATCGCCGACCAGCTCAAACAAGCGTTCGTGATCGCCGAAAGCGCGACCGACGCTGAGCTCGTCGACGTTGCGGCGATTAGTGAAACGCATGGGCTGGGGTCGCAGGATCCATGGGTCCAAGGATTCGCGCCGCGCAGCGCGCGAGAAGCGGCGCTATTTCATCCGACACCGGCCGGGATGCGTGCAGTTGCTAGCGCCGTTGTCGACCACTTCCACTCAAGACCGTAAGCCTGATCTAGGCAGCGGAATTGTGGGCAGCTTGGAATATTACATCCCCCAAGCGCGGAGCTTGACTACATTTTGACTACAACTTGACGAGTTGCGACGAGATCTCGTGAGATCACACCAGCCGTACTTCGCTGACTTTCCGCGGGAGTTGCCAGGATATCCGGGGGACATAGTGGCCTGAACTAGAGTTCAAATCCCACCGTTACCGCCAGTGTGAAGCCCCCGCGATCCCTGTCTTGAGAAGGGATCCGGGGGTTTTTCATGTCCCGGCGAACCCCACAACGCCCGGTCAGGCGGGCAGCACGTCCTCCAGATGCGCCCGCAGCTCTGCGGCGACATCCACGCCGTGCCGGTCGTACAGCCACAGGTACTGCAGCCCGTCCCACAGCGCCAGCAGCCAGAGCGCCTCCTGTGCGGGGTCGCGATGGGGCGGCAGGTCGCCGGCGTCCGCTGCGGACCGGAACAGGCGGGTGAAGCCGTCGAGAGCGCGCGTGAAGCGGTGCTCGAAGTAGGCGTTCGCGGCGTGCTCGGGCACCGTGGCCTCCGACGAGATGACGGCGTAGAGCTCGATGAGGCCCGGCTGGTCGCGCTCGTTCGCGGCGGCGCCGTCGGCGAACGAACGGAGCACGTCGGCGGCGGTCGCGGTCGGCGCGTCGGCGGTGGTGACGTCGATGCGGTGGTCGCGCTCGCGGAGGACGGCGTGGAGAAGCGCGTCCTTCGACGCGAAGTGGTGGTACAGCGCCGACTTCGAGACGCCGACGCGGGTGGCGATGTCGAGGAGGCTGGTGTCGCCGTAGCCTTCGCGCGCGAACAGGGTGGTCGCGTCGGCGACGATCTTCGCCCGACGGGCCCGGCCGGTGCGGTAGCCCGCAGGCGGAGCGGGCGGCTCGTCATCGAGGAGGGGCGGCAGCGCGGGGACCGCCGCAGCGGCGGCAGGAGGGGGCGTGTCGGGACGCGGGCTCCAGCCGGCGGGGTGGGCGATCAGCTCCTGGTGGCGTTCCAGGGTGCTCACGATGTCGACGCCGTCGCCCAGGTAGCGCGCGAGCATCCGGAGGCCGGCCCAGGCGGCCGTGAGTCGGACGGACTCGCGCGCGGTGTCGCGTTCGGCGTCCACGGCGCGGCCGGCTGCGGCACCGAGGTCATGCGCGCGCGACGCGATGGAGGCGGCCAGCCGGTCGCGCATCCACTCGTGGAGCGGGTGGGAGGGCGTGGAGGCCTCGCCGGTCAGTGCGGCGAAGAACGGGACGAAGCCCGCCACGCCCGCCTGACGCGCGGCCTCCGCCGCGAACGGCAGACCGCCATCGCCCGAGGGCGAGCCGTGCAGGGACCGGTCGAAGCGCTTCGCCACCTCGGCCAGCAGCTCCTCCTTGTCGGCGAAGTGCTTGAGGAGCGCGGGATGGGAGATGCCGGCCCGCTCCGCGATCTCCCGGAGGGACACGAATCGGTAGCCCCGCGTGCTGAACAGCTCCGCGGCGGCCGCCACGATCGCCTGCCGGGTCGCCGCGGCGCGCGCGAAGCGCGACCCATCGATGACCGACGTCACGGACCACCTCCCTCGGCACCATCGTAGCCAGGTTACCGTGCAGTCGGATTTCAGTTACCACGCGGTCGTTTTCTGTGTATGCTGGCGCCCATCGTCAAAGCGGACGACACGAAAGGACTCGACCATGACAGAGCTGTCACCCGCGGCGACCGCGGCAGCGACGGGAACCACGGGCATCAAGACCCCCGGCACGACGCCTCCGCGGACGCCACGCGGCTACACCCCCGGACTCGCCGCCGTGAACTTCGGCGTGCTGCTCGCCCTGCTGACCCCCGTGCTCGTCTCGATGGCGTTCAAGGTGCAGCACCTCAGCGCCTCCACCGAGGAGGCCACCGCGCAGCTCGGCCTCATCCTGGGCGTCGGCGCGCTGTTCGCGCTGGTGGCGAACCCCCTCGCCGGCCGGCTCTCCGACCGCACCTCGTCGCGGTTCGGGATGCGGCGCCCGTGGATCCTCGGCGGCAGCATCGTCGGCGTCGGCGCCTTCCTCCTCGTCGGCGCCGCCACCTCCATCTGGGTCGTCCTGATCGGCTGGTGCCTCGCCCAGGCGGCGCTGAACGCGGTCCTTGCCGCGGCGAACGCCACCCTCCCCGACCAGGTGCCGGCGGCCAGCCGCGGCAAGGTGTCCGGCATCGTCGGCGTCACCACGCCGCTCGCGATCCTCGGCGGCAGCTTCCTGATCAACTTCATCGGCGACGACCTGCTGCGCTTCCTCGTGCCGGGCCTTCTCGCCCTGGTGCTGGCCGTCATCTTCGTGCTCCTCCTGAAGGACCGCCGCCTGACGGAGAAGCCGCGGCAGCGGTTCACGATCGGCCAGTTCTTCGGATCGTTCGTCTTCAACCCGCGCAAGCACCCCGACTTCGGCTGGACCTGGCTCACCAAGTTCTTCGTCATGTTCGGCTACGCGGGCATCGCGACCTTCCTGCCGTTCTACCTCACCGAGAAGTTCCGGCTCACCGAGCAGGGCGCCATCGGGACCATCCTGCTCGCCAACCTCGCCTCCACCGTCGCCATGGTGATCTCGAGCCCGATCGGCGGCTTCCTCTCGGACCGCCTCGGCAAGCGCCGCCCGTTCGTCGCGGCCGCCGGCGTGATCATGGTGGTCGGCCTGGTCATCCTCGCCTTCGCGCCGAGCATCGCGGTGGTCATCATCGCGCAGGCCGTCATCGGCCTCGGCGCCGGCTCGTTCTTCTCGGTCGACCTCGCGCTCGCCACCCAGGTGCTGCCGAGCGAGGACGACACCGCGAAGGACCTCGGCGTGCTCAACATCGCCAACGCCCTGCCGCAGTCGATCGCCCCCGCGATCGCGCCGTCGATCATCGCACTCGGCGCGACGACCGCCATCGGCGGCTACTCGGTGTGGTATCTCTTCGGCGCCGTCGTCGCCCTGCTCGGCGCCGTGCTCGTCTACCGGATCAAGGGAGTGAAATGACCACGACGGACACCACCACCACCACCACCACGGATCGGCCCTGGCTCGACGCCGAGCGCCCCGTCGCGGAGCGCGTGGAGCTGCTGCTGAACGAGATGACGCTCGCCGAGAAGGCCGGCCTGTTCTTCCACTCGATGATCGGGATGGGCGCGCTCGACGAGCCGAACGAGGTGTTCTCGACGCCCTCCGCGGTCGACTACGTCGAGGGCCGGCACATGACGCACTTCAACCTGATCGGCGGTGCGCAGACCGCGGGGGAGATCGCGGAGTGGCACAACGCGCTGCAGCGGCTGGCCGCCTCCACCCGCCTGGGCATCCCGGTGACGCTGTCGACCGACCCGCGGCACTCGTTCACGGAGAATGTCGGCACGGCCTTCCTCTCCGGTCCGTTCTCGCAGTGGCCGGAGCCGCTCGGGCTGGCGGCCATCCGCGACGAGGCGTTCGTGGAGCGCTTCGGCGACATCGCCCGGCAGGAGTACACGGCGGTCGGCCTGCGGGTCGCCCTGCACCCGCAGGTCGACCTCGCGACGGAGCCGCGCTGGTCGCGCCAGGTGGCGACCTTCGGCGAGGACGCCGAGCTCACCGGGCGCCTCGGCGCCGCGTATGTCCGCGGCTTCCAGGGTGCGTCGTTCGGAGCGGGGTCCGTCTCGACCATGACCAAGCACTTCCCGGGCGGCGGCCCCCAGAAGGATGGGGAGGACCCGCACTTCGCCCACGGCCGTGAGCAGGTCTACCCGGGCGACGCATTCGAGCTGCACCTGAAGCCGTTCGAGGCGCTGCTCGCCGCGGGCACCCGCCAGATCATGCCGTACTACGGGATGCCGGTCGGCACGGAGTTCGAGGAGGTCGGGTTCGGCTTCAACAAAGGCGTGATCACGGGCCTGCTGCGCGAGCGGTTCGGCTTCGACGGGCTGGTCTGCACCGACTGGGGGCTGCTCACCGACGCGGACATCTTCGGCCAGCCGTTCCCCGCGCGCGCGTGGGGCGTCGAGCACCTGACCCCGCGCGAGCGGATGAAGAAGGTGCTGGACGCCGGCGCCGACCAGTTCGGCGGCGAGGCCTGCCCGGAGCTGCTGATCGAGCTGGTCGAGTCCGGCGACGTGCCGGAGGCGCGGCTCGACGAGTCGGCTCGCCGCATCCTGCGCGAGAAGTTCGAGCTGGGGCTGTTCGAGTCCGCGCTGGTCGACGCGGCGGCGGCCGACGCCGTGGTCGGCAATGACGAGTTCCGGGCGGCGGGGGAGTGGGCGCAGCGCGCCTCCATCACCCTCCTCACCAACGGCGCGCCGGATGGCCGTGGGGCGCCGGTGCTGCCGCTGCGCGGGACGCCGAGGGTCTACGTCGAGGGCATCGACCCGGAGCGGGCTGCCGGCTACGGCGAGGTCGTGGCGTCGCCCGAGGCGGCGGACGTGGTCGTCGTGCGCCTCCAGGCCCCGTACGAGGAGCGGCCGACGGTGTTCGAGAGCCTCTTCCACTCCGGGTCGCTGGAGTTCCCGGACGAGGTCGTGGAGCACCTCCGCGAGCTCGCCGCGCACGCACCGGTCGTGGTCGACGTGTTCGCCGACCGCCCCGCGATCCTCGCCCCGATCGTCGACGCCGCCGCCGCCGTCACGGTGAACTGGGGTGCGAGCGCGGAGGCGCTGCTCGACGTGCTCACCGGCCGATTCTCCCCGCAGGGCCGGCTGCCGTTCGACCTGCCGCGGTCGATGGCCGCGGTGCAGGCGTCGCGGCCCGACGTGCCGTTCGACACGACCGACCCCCTGTTCCGGTTCGGGGACGGCTTGGGATATTGACGGCCGTCGGATCGACTACTCGTGCGGCCTCCCTCGCCTGTGAGCCTTGACGAGGAGAAACGCACAGACGGCGAGGGCGAGCACGAGGATGCCCGTGATGAGCCACGGGACGGTCGCGTCGGCTGTGCTGCCGGGCTGCAGGAGGAGTTGCGGCAGCTCACCCTGCTGCAGGCCGACCGAGTCCCGCACGGGTTTCGGTGCGACGACGAACGGGAGGTCGGCGGTGCGCGCGACCCCGGTGGCGTCGTCCTTCAGCGTGATGCCGGCGGTATAGCGACCGGGCTGCAGCGGTCCCGCGAGGGTCGCCTCCACGGTCGTCGTGTCATGCGCGTACAGGGAGTCCATCGTGACAGGGGCATGACTGATGCGCTCGCCGGTGCTGTCGCGGATGATCAGCTGGCCGCGAGGTTTCAGGTCGACGTTGCCGGTATTGCTGATTCGCACGCTGACGACCGAGCGGGCCGCCACCGTCGTGTGGCTCGCGGCGCCGAGAGTGAATGCGGGATCCGACGGACCCGGCACGCGGATCGACACGGCGATCGCCCGGCGCACGAGTTGGTCGAGGGCGACATCACCGGCGCCCGTGACCGGAACCGCATTCTCGATCGCGAGTGCCGTGATGTACTCGCCCGGAGCAGCGTCCTCGGGAACGATCACGGTGAGATCGCGGATGGTCGCCTGGCCCGCTGGCAACGGCAGCACTTCGGTCGTGTAGGTCAGCCAGGTCGTGGCTCCGGTCGGAGTGCTTCCCCCGTCTCGGACACCGAAGCCGCCGTTGACGATGGAGTAGGCGTCCGCGGCGAAGGTGCGGGCCTCGATCGCCTCGGGTCCGTGGTTTCCGAGTTCGACCTGGAGGTGTGCGCGTTCTCCCGGTTTCAACGTCAGCTCGAAGTACGGGCGGGCCTGTCCGAGAGGTTTCATGCTCAACTGCACCGGTCCCGGTGCGGTCGTGGCGGAGGCGGGCAGGGCCGATAGGGGAGCGACGACGATCGCGGCAGCGGCGGCGACAAGGATCAGGGCGAGACGCCCTCGAACGGGGTTGAGCATGGTTCCTCGTGACTTCGACATGCTGCTGGGCCGGAACCGACGAGCGATTCCGGCCCAGCCGTGGCGTGATCCCGCTCAGGGAGCGCTGGTGATGGTGGTGGTGAGCGTGCCGCTATAGGTGCCGACGCGGCTGTCGGCGGGGACGGTCAGGTTCAGGTCGACCGGGAGCGTATAGGTGCCCTGGCCGTGGTCAGGGCCGGCGACGAACACGGTGACGGGGCTGTCGAGGGTTCCCGTCACGCCGCTGGTGACGTTGCCGCTCTGGGGCCCGGTCGGGGCCGCGTCGGTCCCGCTGGTGTCGATGGCCTGTCCGGCCGTCACGGACGCGGCACCGACGGAGGTGATCGACAGGTTGCTCGCCGGGATGTCCGTGCCCGCACTCGAGCCGCTGTAGACCAGATCACTCACCTGCTCGGTCACATGCCAGCCCGCACCGGTACCGGTCGAGTCGTCGGCGGTGATGGTCAGCGAACCAGGGCTGTCCTGGTCGGTGTGAGCGGTGGCCACCGCGGGCAGCGTCACGTCGCTCGCGGAGGCGGTCAGCGACCCGCCGGTGACCGCCTGCGTGACGGTCGAGGCGAGAGCCGCGGGGGCGACGAGCAGGGAGCCGGTGACAAGCGCTGCCAGCGAGACGATTCGGTAGGTCTTCTTCATGGTGTGGGTGCCTTCGGGGAGGGAGGGATAGGGGGCGGAGCGGGCGTCTGGTCGGGTGGCTTCGACCGTTTCACGGTACGGGTGAACCGGAACCGCCGACTATCCGAATGCTGCGCGGGTGTGGCCGATTCGCGACTGTGGCGCATCGGCCTGCCCCCGTGGGGTGGAATCGGGGGACGGCTTTGGGCCGGACAGGGCATGGTCCGGTGTCGGCGTGCCGCGTAGCGTCCAGCGATATCAACCCCGGGCTGCGGAAGGAGCCATCATGGCCGATGAGAGGAACGACGAGGACAGGACTCCCGTGCAGGACGACCTCGTCCTCGCCATCGAAAGCGGTCCGCTCACCGAAGTCGATGTCGTCGAGACCGACGACGGGTCTCATGTGGACGTCGCGATCAACGCCGTCTCCGTCGACCCGGACACGGGAGACGTCGTGCCGGTGAGCATTGCTTTGAACGTGGACGATTCCGCCTACGTCGTGACCATCGCCGGTGATGAGTTCGTCGTGCCGCTCGAGGAGACGGCCGAGGAGTCGAGTCACCGGCAGTCGGCCCTCATCCGTCCGCTGCGCACGCTTCAGCAGCTGGCGCAGCGGGTGGAAGAGGAGACCGCGGGTGCGGCCAGGCGGCTGGCCGAGAAGTTCAAGCGCCGCGGACAGCGTTGAGCGCGTCGGAGAAGAGCCGCCCCGCCATCGGGGCGCACCGTCGGCGTCACGCCTCAGGAGGAGGCGCGGCGCCGCGACCTCGAAGGAGACGGACATGGATCTGAAGCTCGGCGTACTGGCACTGCTCGAAGCGAAGCCTGAGAAGGCCGCGGAGGTGAAGGAATTCCTGATCGGCGGCAAGGAGGTCGTCGACCGCGAGCCTGGGACGCGCACCTGGTACGCATTCCAGATCGACGACACGCATTTCGGCATCTTCGACTCCTTCGCCGACGGGGACGCGCGGCGGGCCCACCTCGGCGGCGAGATCCCCAAAGCTCTCGGCGAGGTGGGACCGGGCCTGCTGGCGAAGGAGCCCGAACTGCACACGGTCGACCTCCTCGCGGTCAAGCGCGAGAAGGGGGACGTGCCGTCCTAGAGACCCATCGTGTCCTGCCCGCCCTCAGCGGGAGGGGGCGGCAGTCGTCCCCCGGACGATGAGCTGCGAGCCGAGGGTCGCGGTCTCCGTGAGCGCGGCGCCGGCCATGACCTGGAGGAGGAGTTCGACGGCCAGCGCGCCGCATCGCTCGATCGGCATCTTCACGGTCGTCAGGCCCGGGTTCACCGCACTCGCCATGTCGATGTCGTCGATCCCGATGATGCTGATGTCGGCCGGGCAGGACCGGCCCAGGTCGGCCATGCCGGCCTCGAGGCCGAGTGCGACCAGGTCGTTGTAGGCGATGACGGCGGTCGCCCCGCTGGCGGCCGCGGGGGCGGCCGCGGCCCGTCCGCCCTGGATCGAGGCGGCCTGGTGGCTCAGGGGGGTGAGGCGGATGCCGAACCGCTCGCACGCCTTCGTGATCGTCGCGGCGCGCTGGCCGTCGGCCCAGGACCCAGGCGGCCCCGCCGCGTAGGCGATGTGCGTGTGGCCGAGAGCCGCGAGGTGCTCCACCGCCTGCTGCGGCCCGTTCTCCATGTCCATGAGCACGCAGGGGACGCCGTCGATCCGGCGGTTGACGACGACGACGGGCACGTCTCCGACGAGTTCGAGTACCTCGTCGTCGGGCAGGCGCGGCGAGCACAGCAGCATGCCGTCGAGCTTGCGCGCCCGCTCGATCTGCTCCCGCTCCCGCCGGCGGTCCTCGTCCGCGTCGAACAGGACGGTGCGGTGGCGGCCGTGCCAGGCCTGCGTGTGGATGGCCTTGAGGAGCGTCGCGTAGACCGGGTTGGCGACGTCAGGGACGATGACGCCGAACGAGCGGGTCGCGGTCGCCGCCTGCGGGCTGTCGTAGCCGAGCTCGTTGGCGGCGTGCAGCACGCGGTCGCGCGTCGCGCTCGCGAGGCGGTCCGGCTCGCCGAAGGCCCGCGACGCCGTCGCGATCGAGACCCCGGCGCGTCGCGCAACGTCGGTCAGCGTCGCACCCATAGCCACCTCTCCCGTCTCCTGGGAACAGCAGTTCCATCTTGGCTCATCCTCCAACATGGAATGGCGCTTGACAATTTTGTACAACCCATTCACACTCTTTTCCATGCCGATCACCGAAGATCCCAGGACCGGCCGCCTGACGCGGTCGCACCACGGCGCCGTCCCGGCGCCCGAGGGGCCCGCCCGTGCGGGGATCCTCCACCTCGGTCTCGGCAACTTCCACCGCGCGCACCAGGCGGTCTACACGGCAGCGGCCATGGCGGCCGGGGGCGGCGACTGGGGGATCGTGGGGGTCGCCTCCCGCTCGCGCGCCGTCGTCGACGCGATGCGCGCGCAGGACCTCCTCTACTCGGTCGCGACGATCTCACCCGACGGCACGTCGCTGAGCATCCCGGGCGTGCACACCGATGTCTTCGTCGCAGCCGACGAGCCGTCGCGCGCCGTGGAGAGCATCGCCGACCCGGCCATCCGCATCGTCACGCTCACCGTCACCGAGAACGGCTACAGCTCCTCGCCCGCCACCGGCCGGCTCGACACCGCCGACCCGGCGATCGTCGGCGATCTGCGCGGAGGCGACCCGCGGTCGACGATCGGCCAGCTCGCACGCGGCATCCAGAAGCGGGCGGGATCCGGAGCCCCGCTCACGGTGCTCAGCTGCGACAATCTCGCCGCCAACGGGCCGCACACGAAGCGCCTCGTCCGCACGTTCCTGGAGGAGCTGCCCGCCGCCGAGGGCGCGGAGGCGCTCGCGTTCCTCGAGTCCTCGGTGTCCTTCCCCTCCAGCATGGTCGACCGGATCGTTCCGTCCACCACGCCAGCGCTCCGCGGCGAGGTGGCGTCCCTCCTCGGCGCGTGGGACGACGCCCCCGTCCCCGCCGAGCCCTTCACGATGTGGGCGATCGAAGACGACTTCGCCGCCGGTCGCCCCGCATGGGAGGCCGGGGGAGCGGTCTTCAGCGCGGAGGTCGGCCGCTACGAGCAGATGAAGGTGCGTCTCCTCAACGGAACGCACTCGCTCATCGCCTACCTGGGTGCGCTGCAGGGAGCCGAGACGATTCCGGAGGCCGTGGTCCGGCCGGCGATCCAGGGCGCAGCGCGCGCCGTGCTCGCCCACGAGTACACGCCGTCGATCCAGGTGCCTTCCGGCGTCGACATCGCGGAGTACGAGCGCCAGCTGTTCCTCCGCTGGGGGAACACCGCGCTCGGCCATCGGACCAGCCAGGTCGGCACGGACGGCTCGGTGAAGCTGCGGCAGCGCATCCCGGAGCCGGCGCTCCGCCTGCTGGACCGCGGCGAGACGCCGCACCTCATCGCGCTGACCGTCGCCGCCTACCTGTCGTGCATCGCGCCGCGCCCCGGTTTCGACCCCGGCCCCTTCGCCGCCGCGATGAAGGACGCCGCGCGCGAGCGGCTGCTCGCGGTCGCCGGGTCGGCGCGCACCGGGGCCGACATCGCCGAACTCTCGATCGCGGACCTCCAGCTCTTCGGCGGCGAGCTCGCCGACCGCCCGGCGTTCATCGAGCGCGTCGGCGAGCTGGTCGACACGATCGCGCACGACGGCGTCCCGGCGGCGATCGCGGAGAGCGTGACGGCGGCGGAGACCGAAGTCGCGGCACCGGCATCCGCATCGGCATCGGAGGTCCGGGCATGAGCGCGGCAGACCACAGCACTGCGAACCAGGTGAACGGCGAACACGGAGGAGGCGCGACGATGAAGGCCCTCGCCATCCACGGCACGGAGGACATCCGCTGGGAGGACCGCGCGGTCCCGCAGCCCGCTCCCGGCGAGGTGCGCCTGCGCGTGCGCTACGTCGGCATCTGCGGCTCCGACCTGCACTACTACTTCCACGGCGCGAACGGCGAGTACGCCATCCGCGAGCCGCTGACGCCCGGGCACGAGCTGTCGGCCGTCGTCGACCTCGACCCGTCGGGACGCCTCGCGGCGGGGACGCCCGTGACGGTGCATCCCGCCCGCTACGGCGCCGAGGTGCCGGGTCTCGAGGACCGGCCCCACCTGCGCCCCGGCGGCGACTACTTCGGCAGCGCCGCCACGATGCCGCACCGTCAGGGCGGTGCCGCGGAGTACCTCCTCGTCGAGGAGCAGATGATCCGGGTGCTCCCGGAGGGGCTTCCCCTCGAACGCGCGGCCCTTGCCGAGCCGCTCGCCGTCGCCCTGCATGCCGTGAGCCTCGCGGGCGACATCGCGGGCAAGCGCGTGCTGGTCATCGGCGCGGGCCCCATCGGCCTCCTCGCCGTCTCCGCCGCCGCGCACGCGGGCGCCGCGACCATCGGCGCGAGCGACGTGCGCACCGAGCCGCTCGACCGCGCAGCGGCCCTCGGCGCGAGCGAGCTGGTGCTCGTCGGCCGCGACGCCATCGCGGACGAGTCGTACGACGTCGTCTTCGAGTGCTCCGGCGTGCCCGTCTCGGTCACCCAGGCCGTGCGCGCGGCGCGGAGGGCCGGCACCGTCGTGCAGGTCGGGATGCTCCCGAACGCCGAGATCGGCGTCAACCTCGCGCCGATGCTCGCCAAGGAGCTGACGCTCCGCGGCGCCTTCCGCTTCTCCACCGAGATCGACGACGCCGTGGCGATGCTCGCCGCGTCGGACGCTCTCGACGCCGTCATCTCTCACACCATCGATGCCGCGGACGCCGTGGAGGCGTTCGGGGTCGCGCGCGACTCGTCGGCGTCGGCCAAGGTCCTTCTGCGGCTCTGACCCTGCACCACCCCTCTCCGAACTCATCTACGAAGGAGTAACCATGAGTAGTCCCCACACCCCGGGCGTGGACGCACCGGCGTCGCCGCCGACGGTGGAGCGGTCCACCGGCGACCTCGTCCGCGCCGCCGTCTCGGGCTGGCTCGGCACCGCGCTGGAGTTCATGGACTTCCAGCTCTACTCGCTGGCCGCCGCCCTCGTCTTCAGCCAGCTCTTCTTCGCCGGTGAGGAGCCCGGCATGGCCGTCGTCCTCGCCATGGCCACCTACGGCGTCGGCTACATCGCGCGTCCGCTCGGCGCCTGGTACTTCGGCCGGATGGGCGACCGGGTGGGCCGACGCAGGGTGCTCTTCTACACGATCCTGCTGATGGGCCTGGCGACGACGCTCATCGGCTTCCTCCCGACCTACGATCAGGCCGGCCTCATCGCGCCGATCCTGCTCGTGCTGCTGCGACTCGCGCAGGGCTTCGGCGCCGGCGCCGAGATCTCGGGCGCGGGCGTCATGCTGGCCGAGTACGCCCCGGCGCGTCGCCGCGGCATCATCGCCTCCCTCGTCGCGCTCGGCACCAACTGCGGCACGCTCTTCGCCTCGGCGATCTGGGCGCTCCTCCTGGCCGTCATGATGGAGGAGGACGTCATCGCCTGGGGCTGGCGCATCCCCTTCATCGCGAGCGCCGTCGTCATGGTGTTCGCCGTGTGGGTGCGATTCCGCCTCAAGGAGAGCCCGGTCTTCGAAGAGCGCACCGACGTCGTCGACGGCAAGGCGCTCTCGCGTGACGAGCTGGTCGATGTCGCCACCAGGAGCAACGACCTCCGCTCGCTCGAGGCGCTCCGGCGCAAGCCCGTCAAGGCGACGATCGTGTCGTTCCTGCTCCGCTTCGGGCAGGCCGGCAACTCGGGTCTGATCCAGACCTACATGATCTCGTTCATCACGATCACGCTCGCGGTGCAGAAGGGCGTCGGCCCCGAGATCGTCATCGTCTCCTCGCTCATCGGCTTCGCCACGATCCCGCTCGTCGGCTGGCTCGGCGACCTCTTCGGCCGACGGCGGATGTACATCATCATGACGTCGCTCTCGCTCGTGCTGATCATCCCGACGATGCTCGCGATCAACACCAAGGAGGTCGGCTGGATCTTCGTCGGCTACGCCGTGATCCACAACGTCTCGGTGCTGGGCCTCGCGTCGATGGAGAACATCTCGCTGCCCGAGATCTTCGGTGCGCGGAACCGCTACACGCTGACAGCCATCGTCCGCGAGATCGCCGCCATCATCGCCACCGGCGTCGGCCCGATCATCGCCGCGGCCTGGGTCGCCGCGACGACCGGCAGCATCATCCCGGTGATGGTGCTGCTCGGCATCTACACGGCGTGCGCCCTGATCGCGGCGATCGTGGCGCCGGAGTGGACAGGCCGCGACCTCACCGACCCGCGCTCCGCCATGTGACGACGCACGCGAACACCCTCAGCACGTGAGACCGGGGCGCGGCCGCAGACGCGCGGCCGCGCCCCGACAAGGAAGGAAGACCCATGACCATCGACCGCGTCGACGTCGTCATCACCAGCCCCGGGCGCAACTTCGTGACCCTCAAGATCACGACCTCGGACGGCCTCGTCGGGTGGGGCGACGCGACCCTGAACGGGCGCGAGCTGTCGGTCGCCTCGTACCTGCGCGACCACGTCGCGACGACGCTCGTCGGCCGCGACGAGGACCGCATCGAGGACACCTGGCAGTACCTGTACCGCGGCCCGTACTGGCGGCGCGGCCCGGTCACGATGGCGGCGATCGCCGCCGTCGACATGGCCCTGTGGGACATCAAGGCCAAGAAGGCCGGGATGCCGCTCTACCAGCTGCTCGGCGGGGCGAGCCGCGAGGGCGTCCGCGTCTACGCCCACGCCTCCGGCACCGACTACGCCGCGCTCGCGAACGCCATCACGGGCTACCAGGAGCTCGGCTTCACCGCCGTGCGCGTGCAGACCGGGGTGCCGGGGCTCGGCCAGATCTACGGCGTCTCCGCCGCCGGCCCGGGCGTCCGCTACGACTACGAGCCGGCCAAGCGCACCGACGACGGCCGCCCCAGCGAAGAGGTCTGGGACACCCGCAACTACCTCAACCACATGCCGGGGATCTTCGCCAGGATCCGCGAGGACTTCGGCACCGACCTGCGCATCCTCCACGACGGCCACCACCGCATGACGCCGATCGAGGCTGCGCGGTTCGCCAAGGACATCGAGCCGTACGACCTGTTCTGGCTCGAGGACTGCACGCCAGGCGAGGACCAGACGGCACTGCGTCTGGTGCGCCAGCACTCGACCACTCCGCTCGCGATCGGCGAGGTCTTCAACACGGTCTTCGACTATCAGACCCTCATCACCGAGCGCCTCATCGACTACGTCCGCTCCGCGGTCACCCACACCGGCGGCATCACAGCGATGAAGAAGCTGCTCGACTTCGCCGCGATCTACGGCATCAAGTCCGGCATCCACGGGCCGACCGACATCTCGCCCGTCGGCATGGCGGCGGCGCTCCACCTCGACCTCGCGATCCACAACTTCGGCATCCAGGAGTACATGCCCCACAACGAGCAGACGCTGGAGGTGTTCCAGACCTCGTTCACGTTCGACCGCGGCTTCCTGCACCCGGGCGAGCAGCCGGGGCTCGGTGTCGAGCTCGACGAGGAGGCGGCAGCCGGCTTCGAGTACACCAAGGCGTACCTGCCCGTGAACCGCCTCACCGACGGGACCGTCCATGACTGGTGAGCTCGCTCGGCTTCCGCTTCCGGACAAGACGGCCGAGTCCCGCCTCATCGTCGTCGCGCGGGCACGGCAGGCGGAGGACTACGACCGGGTGCTCGAGGCGCTCCTCGACGCCGGCGTCCGCAGCGTCGAGCTGACCCTCACGACACCGGGGACCATCGAGCGGCTTCCGCGGCTGCTCGATCGCTTCGGCGGCGACGCCGACCTCGGGATCGGCACCGTGACCAGCACCGACCAGCTCCGGCGTGCGGTGGAGGCCGGAGCCCGCTACCTCGTCACGCCGATCACGGTGCCCGAGCTCCTCGCCGAGGCGGTGACGGCCGGTGTGCCGCTGGTGCCGGGCGGGTTCACGCCGACGGAGCTGTTCGCCTCGTGGTCGGCCGGCGCGTCCGCCGTCAAGGTGTTCCCCGCCGGACGGCTCGGCGCGGGATACGTCAAAGACCTGCGGGGGCCGTTCCCCGACATCCACGTGGTCCCCTCCGGAGGAGTGGACCTCGAGAGCGCGGCGGAGTGGCTCGCGGCGGGGGCGGCGGCTGTCAGCGTCGGCGGCCCGCTGCTGGGCGATGCGTTCGCGCGCGGCGACCTCGACGCCCTCCGGGAGCGGGCCCGGGCGTTCGTGGCGGTCGCCGGGGACGGCGCGCGATGACGACTCCGCCTGCTCGCCGACGGGTCGCGACCCTCGGCGAGACGATGGCTCTCGCGCGCAGCCGCGACATCGGCTCCCTCCGCCACGCATCCGACCTCGTCCTGGGCATCGGCGGCGCAGAGAGCAACGTCGCGATCGCCCTGAGCCGGCTGGGGCTCGACGCCGCGTGGCTCGGCCGTGTCGGCGATGACCCGCTCGGCGAGCGGGTGGTGCGCGAGGTCCGTGCCGAGGGCGTCGACGTTCTCGCGATCGTGGACTCGGGAGCACCCACGGGCCTCATGCTCAAGGAGCGTCCGCGCCCGTCCTCGATGCGCGTCCTCTACTATCGGGCGGGCTCGGCCGGATCGAGGCTCTCGCCCGCGGACGTGCCCGACGGCTGGATCGAGCGGGCCGACCTTCTGCACCTCACCGGCATCACGGCCCTCCTCTCGGAGTCGGCCCGCGAGGCCCTGTCGGTCGCGATCGAGCGCGCGCGAAGCGCCGGTGCCACCGTGGCCTTCGACATCAACTACCGCTCCTCGCTGGCTGCGCCGGCGCTCGCCGGACCGTGGCTCCGCGATCTCGCCGAGCGCGCTGACGTCGTGTTCGGCGGCCCGGAGGAGTTCGAGCTGCTCTACCCGGGCACGGATGGCGTGGCCGCGTGCGAACGTCTGCTCCGGAGCGGGCCCACCGAGGCCGTGCTCAAGCGCGGCGCCGACGGTGCGACGACGGTCCTCCGAACAGGGGCGGTCGCGTCACCGGGCTTCGTCGTCGATGTCGTCGACACGGTCGGAGCCGGCGACGCCTTCGTGGCGGGTTACCTGAGCGCTCTGCTGGAGGGCGCGGACGTCGAGGCGCGCTTGCACCGGGCCAACGTCTGCGGGGCGATGCTCTGCATGACTCCGGGCGACTGGGAGTCGAGCCCCACCCTTCGAGAGGTGGAGCAGTTCACCGCGAGCGCCGGGGACCCCGTGCTCCGCTGACGGGGTCGCGCTCAGCGGCCGTCGTCGCGACGGTCGTCGTGCGCCTTGTCCGCGGTGTCCTTCAGGTGCGCCTTGGCGTCGGCGACGGTGTCCTTGATGCTCCCCTCCGCCTGCTCCGCCTTGCCTTTCAGGACGCGCGACTCGTCGTCCGTGGCCTTGCCGATGAGCTCATCGACCTTGCCCTTCAGCTTGTCGCCCTTTGCGTCGGCCTTGTCGTCGAGACCCATGGTGTCCTCCTCGATCGGCGCGGATCCTTCCGCGATCGCCGCTCACGGTACGCGGATCTGGAAGCGGGAGAAGGGGGCGAAGGCATCCGGTCCCGTGGGTAGTGTCGCGGCATGCGCGAGAAGCCTGACGGAGCAGACAGACCCGCGAAAGCATGGTGGCGCGAGCTCACGATCGTGGCCTGCGCACTCGTCGTCAGCGTGGCGCTCCTGATCGTCTTCCACGCCGCGGGCGACCCGGCCTGGGTGCGGCGGGAGCTGGCCCCGGCCCCGGGCTCAGCGGCGGCCATCTGGCAGGTGCAGACGACGTTCCTGTCCGTGGGGTTCGCTGGGCTGACGATCGCCGCTCAGCTGTTCGCCGAGGCCCCCCTCGCGATCGGCACGTCCCGCAAGCGCGTCCTGTCGTACATCGGCGCGAGCTGGTTCGTGACGGTAGGGCTCGCCGGGAACGCTGTGATGGGCCTCGCGTCCATCTGGCTGCCGAGCGCGACGGCCGTCGTCATCGCGTTCGCGTGGCTCACGGCGACCGCGGTCCTGCTGATGGTGTCGACCTCCCGGCTCACGCAGCTCTTCGGGCACCCGTCGCGCCTCGACGACGTCGTGCGGTCGTCGCTCATCGAGACCCTCTCCGACCGGTTCGACCGGATGGCGCGCCGGTACTCCGACGCGCGGAGCGGCGTTGAGGATCTCCTGACGGCGGATTCGACGCGCACCTCCACGCGCGCCGTCTCGACGCTGCACGTCCCGGCCCCGCAGGCCGGGCGTGTCATCCGGGCCATCGACCCCGAGAGCGTCCGGCGGGCGATCGCGTCGCTCGGTCCGTCGGCCGGGGCTCCCGGCGACGACCCGCCCCGGATCCTGCTCGACATCCGCCCGGGCGACCGCACGCGCCTGGGCGCGACGGCGTTCCGGATCGAGACGTCGGCCCGGCTCGACGCGGCAGAGGCCGGCCGGCTGGTCGAGCTCCTCCAATCGAGCATCGAGCTGGAGCCGCCGGAAGCGGTCACCGCGTACGAGGAGACCGAGCACGAGATCGCCACCCTGGTGGACGCGATCGGGACGAACCTGCGCTCCGGCGCGCTGGCCACCGCCGAGCGGGCGCTGGAACTCCTCGGGGAGATCGTTCAGGGCGTGTGGATGGCCGGACTCGAGCGGGCGGACGCGTCGGAGGGCGCGTCGCTCAGCCGGGGGAGCGGGCTTCTCGAGAGCATCGACGACGTGGAGCAGGACGTGCTGCTCTCGCCGCAGGTGGCCCAGGTCTTCGTCACCGCGACCACGACCCGCACACTCGAAGCCGCGAGGTCGGGAGCCGGTGACTACATCGACGAGTGCCTGCGGAGCTTCATGCGGCAGTGGTCGGACATCCTGAACCACGGCGGGCCGGAGTTCGACCCGCTGCCCGTGCGCATCGTCGCGAGCGTCCGCAACCTCACCCTGTACGCGGATACCTCCGCTGACGAGCCGAACGGCCTGCGGTCGCGCGGCACCTGGGCGATGGTCGAGCTGGTCAAGCTCGCACTCGACGCCGAGAGGCCGGACATCGCGAAGCTGGCCGCGGAGGAGCTGCGCGGGCTGTTCGAACTCGACCCCGACGGCAGCGCCCGCTCCGAGGTCAGGGCCGGCCTCCTGGTGCTCTCCGGATGGCTCCGGTATCTCGGGGAGATGGACGATCGGCGCTATACGCCCGATCCCGACTTCGCGGCGGTCCTGGTCGCCGACGGGTCCGGGGCGGACATCCTCGCGGCGCGGTCCGTGGTGGAGGCGGGGACGCCGTTCAGCCGATGGGACCGGTGGGAGACGAAGAGCACGGCGTCCGGCAGCGTCAGCTCGTCGGAGCTGCCCGACTTCATCGATCGCGCGCAGGCGGAGCTCGGTCCCGAGGCTCAGCCGAAGTAGTCCCTGAGGGCGGCGCGCGCCCGCAGAGCGATGTGCACGTTCAAGCGGACGTCGGGGTCGTTCAGCTCCAAACCGCTCACCTCCCGGATCCGGCGGAGGCGGTAGCGCAGCGTGCTCCGGTGGATCACGAGAGCGGCCGCTGTGCGGTCGTAGTTCCCGCCGGAGTCGAGGTACGCGGTGAGGGTGCGGACGAGGTCGGCGCGGTGCTGCGCGTCGTGCTCGATCAGGACGCCGAGCCACTCCTGGATGTATCTCGTCAGCCGGACTCCGTCCTCGGAGGTGTCGAGGATTCGCAGGAGGCCCAGCTCGTCGTGGTTCGAGAGCCCGAGCGGCTGCCGGGAATCGGCCCGGATGCGGAGCGCACGCGTCGCTTCGGCGAACGAGCGGGGGAGGTCGCTCGCGGCGCAGCGCCCCCCGATGCCGATCGTTCCCCGGGGACTTGTCAGAGCGGCGGACACTCTGCCGTACAGCGGGGAGAGATCGTGGCCGTCCGCGACGATGGCGAGTGTCGCCTCGGGGCGCCGGGAGACCAGCGCGGGGATGCGCATCGCCGCGAGCTGGTAGCGGACCGCGGCGCTCACGTCGACGCCGTTCGGCGTCGGCGTCTCCCAGGCGACGAGGACCGCGCGGTGGAGGCCTCCCAGGTCGAAGCCGAGGGCGCCCGCCCGAGCGAGGGCGTCGAACACCTCGGGGCCCGAGACGAGGTCGTCCGCGAGATCGCGGCCGAGCCGGAGCTCGACCTCCGCGACGCTGCGGCGATGCGCGAGCTCGACCGCCAGCGTCGCGCTCGTGTAGTCGAGGGCGAACCGGATGTCGTCGCTCCGGGTGTCGTCCGGGTCGTAGATGCCGAGGATGCCGAGTGTCTCCCCGCGCGAGCGGATCGGGGAGGCGCGCCATCCGGAGGCGGGGTCGGGGCCGACGGAGAGGTTCCCGACCGGACGCACTGCCGGATCTCCGGCGCCCGCCAGCGCGAGGTCGTTCCCGAAGGAGTCCTGCAGCACGATCGGGCGACCGGTGGCTGTGCTCGCGGTCTCGACGATCCGCGTCTCACCGCCGCCGGAACCGGCCGCGACGACGATCGCGTCCCGGATCGCCTGCTGCGCATTGAGTCGCACGATCGTGGCGGCCATCACCTGGCTCGACGACTCGGTGGCCTTGCCCAGCCGGCGCAACTCCTTCGTCTGACGGCGCTGCCGGTCGATGAGCTCGGCCGCGGCCAGGGCTGCTCCGGTCGGCTCCGCCAGCGCGAGGAGGAGGGCCATCGTCTCCGTCGAAGGTTCCGCGTCCGCCTGCAGCGCGAACGCGCCTTTCACCTTGCCGTTCCCGCGGAAGAAGAGCGCGAAGCTCCACGCACCGTCGTGGGCGAGGACGCCGTTGGCCCCGCTCCTGGCCTCCACGAGGAGGTCGAGCCGGCGGTCCTCCTTGCCGGAATACCGAACCAGGTGCCCGCTCGACATGACGTAGGCCGCGTGCACGATGCATCCCGCGAACTCGCTCGCCGCCGTCTCTGCGAGCCGGAACGTCCGGCGGGTGGAGGGCCGCTCGAACATCGCGGAGCCCACGCGGAAGACGTCGTACAGGCCCGGCTGCGCGCCCGTGGCGGCGCCGGCCGAAGCGACGGAGGCCGGAGCGACGGAGTCCGGAGAGATCGACGAACTCATGGCCTGGACCGTAGACCTCGATCGATGACCCTGACAGGTCTACCGCCGCACGTATTTCCTGCTCCGTCCGGTCCACGAGGAATCGGCGGAGCTGGCGCACCATCCACGTCACGACAGCACCGCGCGGTCGACGAGGAGGGGGCGAGATGAGTCTGCTGGGGTTCGACCCGCCGCAGGAGCTCGAGAGCGCCATCGAGCAGGCACGCGGCGCCAACCGGCGCACGTACGCGGTCCCCCTGGAGGCCTACCGGCGAGGCGATCAGTACGTGCTTGTCGCCGATGCGCCGGGGGTCGACATCCGCGACATCGACGTGAGGGTCGAGCGCAACGTCGTCACTATCACGGTGCAGCGCCGGCCCGCGTTCGCACCGGACGACCTCGTCCTGGTCGATGAACGGCCGCGCGGGGAGTTCGTCCGGCGGCTCCTCGTCGGCGAGATGCTCGACAGTTCGAGATTCACGGCACACCTCGGCAGCGGTGTGCTGACGGTCCTCGTCCCGACGGACCACGAAGAAGGAGGAGCCCATGGCTAAGGCAGTCGGCATCGATCTCGGCACCACCAATTCGGTGATCGCCGTGTGGGAGGGCGGTGAGGCGAGAGTCATCCCGAACAGCGAGGGCGCCAGAACCACCCCGTCCGTCGTCGCCTTCACCGACACCGGTGAGCGACTCGTCGGTCAGCTCGCGCGGCGTCAGGCGATCCTGAACCCGAAGGGGACGATCTCGTCCGCCAAGCGGTTCATCGGCCGCTCGTTCGACGAGATCGGGGAGGAGGCGAAGGCGGTCGGCTTCGACGTCGTCGCCGGCCCGAACGGCGAAGCCCGCTTCGACGTCCGGGGCAAGCTGTACGCACCGGAGGAGATCAGCGCTCTCGTGCTGCGGAAGCTGGCCGACGATGCCGCCAAATTCCTCGGCGAGAAGGTCACGGAGGCGGTCATCACCGTCCCGGCGTACTTCAACGACGCGCAGCGCACGGCGACGCGGGACGCCGGTCGCATCGCCGGTCTCGAGGTCCTCCGCATCATCAACGAGCCGACCGCGGCCGCCCTCGCCTACGGACTCGACAAGAAGGAGCACGAGACGGTCCTGGTGTTCGACCTCGGCGGCGGCACGTTCGACGTCAGCCTGCTCGACGTCGGCGACGGTGTCGTGGAGGTGCGTTCGACCGCAGGGGACACGCACCTCGGAGGCGACGACTTCGACCGCCGCGTCGTCGACTTCCTCGCCGACGAGTTCCAGAAGGAGAACGGCATCGATCTGCGCAACGATCCGCAGGCCCTCCAGCGGCTGTTCGAGGCGGCGGAGAAGGCGAAGGTCGAGCTCAGCTCGGTGAGCCAGACCCAGGTGAGCCTGCCGTTCATCACCGCGGACGCCGCGGGCCCGAAGCACCTGACGACCACGCTCAAGCGCGCCACCTTCGAGAACATCACCGCCGATCTGGTCGAGCGCTGCCTCGGCCCGGTGCGCCAGGCGATGCAGGACGCGAAGGTCACCGAGAACGACATCGACGAGGTCATCCTCGTCGGCGGTTCGACCCGAATCCCCGCGGTGCAGGAGCTCGTGAAGCGCCTCACCGGCGGCAAGGACCCCAACATGACCGTCAACCCGGACGAGGTCGTCGCCGTCGGCGCGGCGATCCAGGCGGGCGTGCTGAAGGGCGAGGTCAGCGACGTGCTCCTGCTCGACGTGACCCCGCTCTCGCTCGGCGTCGAGACCCGCGGCGGGGTGATGACGCCCATCATCGAGCGCAACACCACCATCCCGGCGCGACGGAGCGAGGTCTTCTCGACGGCGCAGGACGACCAGGACTCGGTCGAGATCGTCGTGCTCCAGGGTGAGCGCGAACGCGCGGCGGACAACCGCGTCCTCGGCCGGTTCTCGCTGACCGGGATCCGACCGGCGCCGCGGGGCGAGCCGCAGATCGAGGTCACGTTCGACATCGACGCGAACGGCATCCTCAACGTCACCGCGCGCGACAAGGACACGGGAGCCGAGCAGGGCATCACCATCAGCGGCACCACGAACCTCGACCAGGCCGAGATCGACCGGATGGTGCGTGAGGCCGAGCAGAACCGCGCCGAGGATCAGCGCCTGCGCGAGGACATCGACGCCCGGAACGAGCTGGACGCCGCCGCCTACCGGGTCGAGCGGGCGCTCGCCGAGCACGGCGACTCCGCGCCGGCGCACGAGCGGTCCCGCGCGGAGATGCTCGTCCAGCAGGCGAGGGAGGCCGTCGAACGCGAGGTCCCCGCGTCGGAGGCGCGCGAGCTGACGAGCGAACTGCGGCAGGTGGACGCCGCCCTGTCCGTCGCCCGCCCGGATCAGGGGACGACCTCCGCAGGCGGGGGAGCCCCTGCGGACGACGACGACGATGTGGTCGACGCCGACTTCGACCGGAACTGAAGGACCCGGACATGGACACCTCGGACGAACCGACGGCAGAGCCCACCGCGGAGCCGACCGCCCAGGCTCCCGACGAACGGGACGCCAGGATCGCGGAGCTCGACGACCGCTGGAGGCGCGCGGCCGCGGATCTCGACAACGTGCGGAAACGCACCGCCCGCGAACTCGCCCTCGTCCGAGACGTGGAGCGGGCCCGCGCCGCGTCCGTCTTCCTTCCCGTGGTGGACGGACTGACGGATGCCGTCGTCTACGCGAAGCAGGTGAACGACCCGCTCGGAGAGGGCATGGAGTCGATCCGCGAGCAGGCCGTCGCCGCCCTCGAGCGGCTCGACTACCCGCGCATCGACGGCGTGGGTGTGCCGTTCGATCCGCGCATCCACGAGGTCGTCTCCGTGGTCGAGAGCGGCGACCTGCCGCCGCAGACCGTCGTGGCGGTCGCCCGGCTGGGATTCGGGACCCCCGAGCGGCTGCTGCGACCTGCGGGCGTCGTCGTCACCCCGGCGCGGGAGTGAGCCGTGGCGGACGACTACTACCAGCTGCTGGGCGTCCCGCGATCGGCCGACTTCCACGAGATCCAGCGCGCCTACCGCTCGCTCGCCCGGAAGTACCACCCGGATGTGAACAAGCAGCCCGGCGCGGAGGACACCTTCAAGAAGATCAGCGAGGCGTACCACGTGCTGAACGACCCGGAGTCGCGGGCTCAGTACGACCGCTTCGGGCCGGAGTTCCGCCGCTACGCGGAGGCCGAACGCGAGCACGCATCGCAGCCGGCCGGTGGTGCACGCCCGGGAGGCCGCACGCGCGCCCGGCCGGGGCCGTCCGGATTCAGCTGGTCGAGCGCGCAGGCGGGAGCGGGCCCGGGCGGTGCGTCCGTGGACTGGGAGGACCTCTTCGGCGACGTCTTCGGTTCGCGCCGCGGGATGGACTCCGAGGCCGAACTGGAGCTGACGGTCGAGGAGGCGTTCCGCGGTGGCCCCCGGACGGTGATCCTCGCGGGTCCCGAGGGCGAACGCGAGTCGTTCGACATCCAGATCCCGCCAGGCGCCCTCGACGGGCAGCGCATCCGCGTCTCCGGCGGAGGGCAGCCGGGGCGGCAGGACGGCGGAGCCGGCGATCTGGTCATCACGCTCAGGGTCAAGCCGGACCGGCGCCTCCGCCTCGACGGCAAGAACATCGAGATGGACCTGCTGATCTCGCCGTGGGAGGCCGCCCTCGGCGCGAGCGTGTCGACGCGAGCCCCCGGAGGACCCATCACCGTGCGCGTCCCGCCCGGCTCGTCGAGCGGGCGCCGGCTGCGGCTGAAGGGCCAGGGGATGCCGCAACCCGGAGGGAGGCCGGGCGACTTGTTCGCGAAGGTGAGGATCATGGTCCCCCCGCACCCCACGCAGCGTGAACGCGAGCTCTTCGAGCAGCTGCAGCGCGAATCCCGCTTCGATCCGAGGTCGTCGTCATGAGCTCCCCCCTGCTTCCGGTGATCCCGCCCCGCCTCGACCTCGGGATGGTCGCTCATGCCGCACGCGTCCATCCCGAGCTGGTCCGGCGGTTCGTCGAGCTCGGGCTCGTAGCGGCGGCGGTCGACGCGTCCGGTCGGCTGTGGTTCACGCCGGACGTGCCGGAACAGGTGCGGCGCATCGTGCGCCTGCACGCCGACCTGTCCCTCAACTACGCCGCTGTCGCACTCGTCATCGACCTGCTCGCCCGGATCGACGTGCTCGAAGCGCAGCGATCCGTCATCCGCTCCGGGAAGGAGACTCCGCCATGGAGATGAACAAGCTGACTCAGAAGTCCCAGGAGGCCCTGCAGGAGGCCCAGAGCATCGCCACCAGGAACGGGCAGACCGAGACCGAGAACGAGCACCTCCTGCTCGCCCTTCTCACGCAGGAGGACGGTCTGATCCCGCGGCTGCTCGAAGCCGCCGGGGTCGACGTGGCCGACCTCCTCACCGAGGTGCAGCAGGCAATCGAACGGAAACCGCGGACGACCGGCCCAGGGGCGACCCCTGGTCAGGTGTTCCTCTCCCGCACGTTGGCGGCCACCCTCGACCGCGCCGAGAGGGAGGCGAACCGGCTGAAGGACTCGTACGTCTCGGTCGAGCACCTGCTCCTCGCGCTGGCCGACGACCCGAGCGGAGGGCAGTCCGCGCGCGTCCTGCGGAGCAACGGCGTGACGAGGGAGTCCTTCCTCCAGGCGCTGACTGCCGTCCGCGGCAATCAGCACGTGAACTCCGCGACACCCGAGCAGACGTACGAGGCGCTCGAGAAGTACGGGCGCGACCTCGTGGCGGATGCCCGCGCCGGCCGGCTCGACCCCGTCATCGGGCGCGACACCGAGATCCGCCGGGTCATCCAGATCCTGTCGCGCAAGACGAAGAACAACCCGGTGCTGATCGGCGAGCCGGGTGTCGGCAAGACGGCGATCGTGGAGGGGCTGGCCCAGCGGATCGTCAACACGGACGTCCCGGAAGGGCTCCGCGACAAGACGGTGTTCCAGCTCGATCTCGCGGCCCTCGTCGCCGGCGCGAAGTACCGCGGCGAGTTCGAGGAGCGGATGAAGGCCGTTCTCGCGGAGGTCGTGGCCGCAGAGGGGCGCATCCTGCTGTTCATCGACGAGCTCCACACCCTCGTCGGAGCCGGTGCCACCGAGGGCGCGATGGACGCGGGCAATATGCTCAAGCCCATGCTCGCCCGCGGGGAGCTGCACCTCATCGGGGCGACCACGTTGGACGAATACCGGCAGCACATCGAGAAGGACGCCGCGCTCGAACGACGCTTCCAGACGGAGCTGGTGGATGAGCCGAGCGTCGAAGACGCCATCTCGATCCTCCGCGGGCTGCGCGAGCGGCTCGAGGTCTTCCACGGGGTGCGCATCCAGGACAACGCGCTCGTGGCGGCCGTGACGCTCTCGCATCGCTACATCACCGACCGGTTCCTGCCGGACAAGGCCATCGATCTCGTCGACGAGGCCTGTGCGCGGCTGCGGACGGAGATCGACTCGATGCCCGCCGACCTCGACGAGCTCACGCGCCGCGTGACCCGGCTCGAGATCGAGGAGGCGGCGCTGGAGAAGGAGAAGGACCAGCCGAGCCGGATCCGGCTGGAGGAGTTGCGGCGCGAACTCGCCGACCTCCAGGCGGAGGCGAACGCGAAACGCGCCCAGTGGGAGGCGGAGCGCCAGGCCATCCGCAAGGTCCAGGAGCTCCGGAGCGAACTGGAGCAGGTGCGGCGCGAAGCCGAGGACGCCGAACGCAGGTACGACCTCAACCGCGCAGCCGAGTTGCGCTACGGCAGGCTCTCCGATCTCGAGCGTCAGCTCGCCGCCGAGGAGCAGAGGCTTCAGCAGAAGCAGGGCCGCCAGCGGCTCCTGCGCGAGGTGGTGACCGAGGAGGAGATCGCCGAGATCGTCGCGGCCTGGACGGGCATCCCCGTCGCCCGGCTGCAGGAGGGGGAGCGCGCGAAGGTGCTGAAGCTCGACGAGATCCTGCATGAGCGTGTCGTCGGCCAGGAGGAGGCCGTGCGGCTCGTCACCGACGCGATCATCCGAGCGCGCTCCGGCATCCGGGATGCCAGGAGACCCATCGGCTCGTTCATCTTCCTCGGGCCGACGGGCGTCGGTAAGACCGAGCTCGCGAAGGCCCTGGCCGGTGCGCTCTTCGACAGCGATTCCGCGATGATCCGGCTCGACATGAGCGAGTATCAGGAGCGCCATACCGTGAGCAGGCTCGTCGGCGCCCCTCCCGGGTACGTCGGCTACGACGAGGGCGGCCAGCTCACGGAAGCCGTCCGCCGGCGCCCCTACTGCGTCGTCCTCTTCGACGAGATCGAGAAGGCGCATCCTGACGTGTTCAACACGCTGCTGCAGGTGCTCGACGATGGACGGATCACCGACAGCCAGGGTCGCACCGTCGACTTCCGCAACACCATCGTGATCATGACGTCCAACATCGGAGCGGAGCATCTGCTCACCGGTTCCCGCGACACCGCGGGGGGCATCCCGCAGAACGTCAAGGATCTGGTGCTGGCCGAGCTGCGAGGCCGCTTCCGGCCGGAGTTCCTCAACCGGGTCGACGACATCATCGTCTTCGCGCCTCTCGGCCTGGAGCAGATCGAGTCGATCGTCGATCTGCTGATGGGCGACCTGGCGCGCCGTCTCGCGGAACGCCAGATCGGGCTCGAGGTCACGCCCGAGGCCCGGCGCCTCATCGCCGAGCGCGGCTATGACCCGCTCCACGGCGCCAGACCGCTGCGCCGATACATCTCGCACGACATCGAGACCCGCTTGGGCAGGGCGCTGCTGTCGGGGACGGTCGGTGACGGATCGACCGTGCGCATCGACGTCCGGGACGGCGACATCGTCGTCGACGTGGTGGATGCGCCGACGACGGCGGACGCGGAAGCGCAGGCGACCGCATGAGCGCCGTCGATGCCACCAGGGTGATCCGCTGCCCGAACTGCGGGCGCAAGAACCGTGTGCCCGCGGCTGCGAGCGGACGTCCGCGCTGTGCGAACTGCCACCAGACCCTCCCGTGGATCGCGGACGCTCTCGACGACACGTTCGCGGAGATCGCCGAGCAGGCGGACCTGCCCGTGATCGTCGACATGTGGGCGACCTGGTGCGGCCCCTGCCGGATGGTCAGCCCGGTCCTGGAGGAATTGGCTGCCGAGCGTGCGGGCGAGGTGAAGCTGGTGAAGGTGGATGTCGACCGGGCGCCCCTGCTGTCGTCCCGGTTCACGGTGCAGGCCGTTCCGACCCTCATGATCATCGACCACGGGGAGGTGATCGCCCGGCAGGCCGGGGCGGCGCCCGTTGCCGTGCTGCGCCGCTGGTTCGACGACGCGATGCTGCGGCAGCGGCGCGCCCGGAAGGGCGCGCGCGACGGCGGGGAGGGAGGAACGCCCCATGACCGTTCGTAGGGATCCCCACATCGCCTTCATCCGTCCGGTGACGCCGCGCACGCCGGGTGCGTGCGAGGCATGCCTGGCGCTCGGAACGCCGTGGGTGCACCTCCGGTTGTGCCTCACCTGCGGCACGGTGGGCTGCTGCGACGCCTCACCCATGCGGCACGCGCGGGCGCATGCGGCGCACGAAGGGCATCCCATCGTCCGCTCGCACGAGCCGGGTGAGAGCTGGCAGTGGTGCTACATCGACGAGGACTACGTGTGATGACCGGCCCCGGCCCGGAGACGCAGGCGGCGGAGACGCCGGACGCGTTCGGCGCGTACCCGCGACTCACGTCGCCGCAGTTGCAGGCGCTCGGCGAGCACGGCACCACCGAACCCGTTTCTGCGGGCCAGGTGCTCGCGCGGGCGGGCGAGCCGATCGGCTCCTTCTTCACGGTGATCGAGGGCCGGGTCGTCGTCGAGGACACCGGCCAGGACGGGCAGGGTGCACGAACCGAGGTGCACGGGCCCGGCCGGTTCGTCGGCGACATCGGGCTGCTGGAGGGACAGCCGTCCTTCGCCACGGTGAGGGCGCTCCAGGCCGGCACCGTGCTCGCCGTGCCGATACCGGCGCTGCAGCGGATCGTCACCCGCGACCCGGTGCTCGGCGATATCATCCTGCGCGCGTATCTCATCCGCCGGTCGCTGGCGATCGGGTCCGGGGCCGGGCTCCGTATCGTGGGCTCGCGCTTCTCGCCGGACACCCGCAGGCTGCTGGATCTCGCCGCGCGCAACCGGATCCCGCATCGGCTGCTCGACCTGGACGGCGATCACGCCGCCGAGGTCATCGTCCGGCGGCTGCGCCTGGAGGTCGGCGACCTTCCCGTCGTCATCGTCGGCGGTGAGCGGATCATGCGCAATCCGTCCGTCGCGGACGTCTCGGAGGCGCTCGGCATCCGCGGAGTGCGGCCGCAACCGACGTGCGATCTCCTCGTCGTCGGTGCGGGGCCGGCGGGACTGGCGGCGACGGTCTACGCCGCCTCCGACGGGCTGTCGGTCGTGCTCAGCGACGCGATCGCCACCGGCGGCCAAGCCGCACGATCCGCCCGGATCGAGAACTATCTCGGCTTCCCGGCGGGGATCTCGGGCGCCGAGCTCGCCGAGCGCGCCCGTCTTCAAGCGGCCAAGTTCGGGGCCACCGTCCTGGTCCCGGCCGCCGCGGAAGGGCTCGACGTCGCCGGTGCGGCGCTGACCGTGCGGTTCGCCGACGGATCGACCGTGAGTCCCGGCGCGGTCGTCGTCGCGTCGGGGATGGACTACCGCCGCCTGGAGGTGAGGGACCTCGAACGGTTCGAGTACACCAGCGTCTACTACGCGGCGACGATCAACGAGGCGCGTGAGTGCGGCACCGACCCCGTAGTCGTGGTGGGCGGCGGCAACTCGGCAGGACAGGCGGCCGTCTTCCTCGCCGGGACCGCGTCCCGCGTCCACCTGATCGTCCGCGCGGCCGACCTCGGTCGTGACATGTCGCGATACCTGATCGTCCAGATCCGCGATCACCCGCGCATCACCGTCCACACGCGATCCGAAGTGGTGGAGGCCAGGGGACAGGCCCGGCTCGAGTCCGTCACGGTCGTGCACCGGCCCTCCGGCGAACGCGAGGAGCTCGAGACCGCCCACCTGTTCGTCTTCATCGGGGCGGTCCCCGCGACGGCATGGCTCGGCCACGACATCCAGCGGGACGAGCGCGGCTTCCTCCTCACGGGACCGCGACCGGGGGAGGGCGACGTGCGCACCCAGCCGTTCGAGACCTCGATACCGGGCGTGTTCGCCGCGGGCGACGTGCGCAGCGGATCGGTCAAACGGATGTCGGCCGCGGTGGGCGAAGGAGCGAGCGTCGTGACGATGGTCCACGACTACCTCACCACGGGAGGGGCCCGGCTCTGACGAGAGCGCGGCTCGCGGACCATTCGGCCACTTCGCCCCGAGGCGCCGCTCCCGCTCGAGAGAGCGGGCGCGGCGCCCCGTCCATTCTGTCGGCAGTGGTCAGCTCATGGCCCGCCGCCGCCGCGATACGGCGAGCACGCCGCCTCCCAGGAGGAGCGCCGTCGTGGCGGCGAGCAGCCACAGGCCGATGGCCGAGCCGGTCTCGGCGAGCGAGTCCATGCCGGTGGTGTCGCCGCTGCCGGCGACCTCAGTGCCCGAACCGCTGCCCGAGCCGCTGCCCGGGCCGCTGCCCGGGCCGTTGCCCGAGCCGCCTCCCGCGCCGCCGCCCGAGCCGTTGCCCGGTCCGTCCGGTCCGCCCGCAGGAGGAGCCGCCGCCACCGTCACGGTGATCGGGTCGGAGGTCGAGGCGTCGGCCGTGGCCGTGCGGGCGAAGGAGGCCGTGATGGTGTGCTCGCCGGCGGCGAGGCCCGAGGGCAGGGTCAGCGTCGCGACCCCATCAACGACCTCGATCTCGCCGAGCACCGTCTGGCCCGCCGCGAGGGCGGCAGCGGTTCCCGGCGCCGGGTTCGCGGCCGGCGTCTCCCCGTCCACGAACGAGACCGTACCGGTGGCGTCGCGACCGGTGACCGTCGCAGTGAGCACGACCTTCTCTCCGGCGGCCGGTTTCTTCGGGGTCGCCGCGAGGGTGGTCTCCGTCGGCGCGAGCACCGACACGGCGACGGTCGCGCGCCGGCCGGAGCCGGAGCCGGTGGCCGTCGCGTCAGCGGGGCCGAGGTCGGCGTCCTCCGCGACCGGCACCTCCATCGTCGCGGTGCCCTCGGCCGTGGCGATCGCGGTCCCCAGGCCGGTGCCGCCGTACGTGAAGGCGACGGTCTCACCGGCGCGGAAGCCCGTCGCCGTGAGGGTGAAGGCGCCGCCGGGGGCGACATCCTCGGCCGACGTCGTCAGCGGGACGGGGGTGGTGGCGGCGGCGAGCTCTGCACACGCCTCGCCCTGGGCGCCGACGGGCGGCAGGGCGGTCGCGGTGCCGGTGACCCCGTCGTCCTCGCGGACGGTGAGGTTGGCGAAGGCGCCCGCTCCCATGACGGCGTCGGTCGTGTTCGTGACGCTCACCTTGAACGCCGTGCTGGCCGAGGTGGACGTCGCCGTGTTCCCGAGAGTGGGCACGGTGACGGCCTTGCACGTCTCGCCGGGCGCGAAGGAGACCTTCTCCATCCCCACCCCGACGAGCCCGGTGGCCGAGCCGATGACGCTGACGTACGCGGTGACGGGCGACTTCTCGGCGCGGTTCAGGTAGACCGCGACGTCGGCGGTGCCGGGCCCGGAACCCTCCTCGACCGCGGTCGGAGCGACGTTGACCGTCGTGCGCGTCTGCACCACGGCGGTGCCGACCGACGGGGTGTCGAACGCGAGGTCGGAGAGGTAGACGCCGCCCGTGCCGGTGCCGTCGGCACCGACCTTCGCCGTGAGCCGGACCTCCCGCACATCGGTCAGGTCGATTCCCGTGATGGTGGAGGTGGGGATGGTCAGCTGCTGCAGCACCACCTTGTTCAGCGTGGTGTTCGTGCCGCCCGGCATCCGGTTCACGGCGAGCGGGTTGACCGCGGAGGCGGCGACGGCGAAGGTCTTGCCCGTGCCGTCCACGACGGTGATCGTGAAGTCGGTGCCCGTCTGGACCGCCTCGTCGGGGGCGGTCTTCAGCGTCAGCTGCGCCTGGCGGGAGACGTCGCGGAGCTTCGCCGGGACCGTGATGCGGAGCTCACCGGTGCTGGGCGCCGTCGGGTCCGTCGTCGACGCTCCGGTCCAGAGGAACCGGGTCACCGGGAACTCGGGGACGTTCGGCGCGAACGACCCGGGCGTCCAGTGCGGCACCTGCGCGGACGCCTTGGTGGTGGCGCAGAAGGGGAGGGACTGCGGCACCGTGCGGCCGGTGAGGTTGGTGCAGACCGCGGCGGTCGCGCCTCCTGACACCCGCACGAGCGAGCTGGTCTCCGTGAAGTCGGTGACGAGCGCCGTCTTCGACGCGGGCTGCGTCGCCATCACGCGCACGTCGGCGTAGGAGGTCGCAGTGGTGGAGGGCTTGACCGAGCCGTCGAACAGCGACTGGAACTGCGTCTCGCCGCCCATCGTGAGGCGGAAGAAGCCCGTCATGTAGCTGACGCCGACCTGGTACTGCTGGGCTGCCGTCATGCGGGTCGGGTTCGTCGTCGCGCAGGTGGAGGTCGTGTCGCTGGTGCGCCAGTCGTCGCCGGTCGCCGCCGGGTAGAGGCCGGGCGTCCAGACCGTGTTGAAGAAGTTGTGGTTGGCGCCCATGACCCAGACGGCCGAGCGGAGCACGTCGTCGTCGAACGCATGGCGCGAGTCGTCGATGAAGTGCTGGCCCTGCTGGTTGGAGACGTCCCCGTCGCAGTAGGGGAGGAACACGGCGGTGGGCACGTCCGGCAGCGTCATCCGGCCGAAGTCGACCGGGGCGAGCGGGAGGACCGACTCGATGCCGTACGGCTTCGCGAGCGCCTGGTTCAGCGTGGCCGCCGAGACCACGCCCTCGCCGCCGCGGGAGTGCCCCATGATGCCGACGTGCCCGAGGTCGAAACGGCCCTTCAGCGAGGCAGCCGTCACAGCGGACGCCGCTGCAGGCTGATCGGCGCGCGTGGTGGCGCGGACGAACGCCTCGTCCAGGGTGCGGGTGGTCGTGGTGCTCGGCACCGTGTCGGTCGCTGTGGTGATGTCGTCGTAGGCGACGGCCTCGCCCGCGTCGGCCTTGGCGAGCATCCCGAGGGTGTCCAGGATGAGCTGGCCGCGCGCTTGCGCGCCGTAGTCGAGGGCGAGCTGGTTGTCGTTGGAGTTGACCGCGTTGGCGGCGATCGACAGCACGTTGTAGCCGTGCGACGCCAGCGATCGGGCTGTGCCCTCGTAGCCGAGGTAGGAGCGGATGTTCATCTGCGTCGGGCCGCAGGGCCACCGCAGCGGGTTGGCGCCGGTGCCGGAGCAGGACGTGTGGCGTCCGTGCAGCAGCACGACCGTGGGGCGCGCGCCCGTCGCGTTCGTGAGGTACATCTTGCCGGTGAGCTCACCGCGGATGCCGCCGATCGCGGCGAGCGGGACGGCCTGGTCGCCGAAGTCGTACTCGGCCTCCGTGACACCGTACGAACCGAGCGCCGACGGGTCGTCGACGGCGGCAAGCCCTGCGAAGGACTTCATCTGCCTGGTGAGTGTCTTGTTCTCGGGCACCGCCGGCGTCTCGGGCGCGACCGGGGTCTCCGCGGCCTTGTCCTCCTCGCCGCTCGACCAGCCCTTGGTCACCGCGCCGGCATCGCCCACGGCGGGATCGGCGGTGACGACGGCGAGGCTCAGGCCGTCGGCCGACTCCGTCGCCAGGCCGATCGGCTCGCCGTCGACCAGCAGGGTGGGCGCGTCGTCGACCATCGGCAGCGGCTCATCGAGCTCGAGCGTGACGAGGTAGCCGCCGGGGGCGGTGGTGACGGCCCAGTCGGATCCGGACGCCACGACCGGATCGGGTTCGGGCGCCGCGACGGCGGCGGGGGCGGTCGTGAGGGCCACGACGGGGACGAGTGCGGCAGCGACGCTCAGCGCGATTCGGCGCCGCACGGACATGCGTGCAGGCAAGGTTCTCCTAGCTCGAAACGGGTGGGGGAGTCGCCCGCGGCCAGGTGCAGGGGCCGAAGGGGCGGCGAGAGGAGCACGAGAGAGCGACTGAACGCCCTCTCAGGATCGAAGCTAGGGGGTCGCACAGGCCTCTCATGGCCGCGGAAACAGACTGGTAACAGGACGTTTACGGGGCGAAATAAAAAAGCCACCAGTGATCAGAACACGGGTTATTGCGTCAAGAGCGCGGAGGTGCCCAGTGCGGGGGTGGACGTCGCCGTCGTGGTGCCGGGGCGGGGGTGACGTGCCGGCGTCGGCGTCAACGGCCGGCCGACCCCTCCTCGAGAGCCGCCGCCAGATAGCACGCGTCGGCCCGGATCAGGCCCTGCGCGTCGCGTTGCGCGACGCGAAGCAGGTGTTCGAGTCTCCCGAGAGCGAGCGTGAACGTTCGCGAGCGACAGATAGAGTCCGTCAGGACAGGATGTCGCGAAAGGAGGCGCCCGTGCCGACCCGGAAGCCCTCGATCACCGACGTCGCGCGGATCGCCGGCGTCTCCTACCAGACGGTCTCGCGGGTCATCAACGACGCGCCCGATGTGAACGCCGCCACCCGTGCGCGGATCCAGGAGATCATCGCGGAGGTCGGCTATCGCCGCAACCGCTCGGCGGCGGCGCTGGTCACCAATCGGTCGACATCCATCGGCATCGTCACCGACGGCTCTCCCCGCTTCGGGCCCGTCGGGACCCTGCTCTCCCTGGAGCGGGAGGCGCGGGAGCGCGGCTACGTCGTGACCGTGGTCGCCGCGAACGAGCCCTTCGAGCAGTCGATGCAGGGGGCGTTCGACACCCTCGACGAGATCGGCGTCGACGGGATCATCGTCATCGCGCCGCGCCTGTCGATGGCGGAGGCGACCCGGCGCGCGTCGGTCCGCGTGCCGGTCGAGATGATCGCGGCGGGCGCCTCCGGAACCCCCAAGGTCTTCACGTACTCCGAGGACCAGGAGCTGGGGGCGCGCATGGCCACGCAGCACCTGATCGAGCTGGGCCACACCGACATCGCCCACATCGCGGGGTCGATGGACTGGTTCGACGGGCGTGTGCGCAAGAGCGGCTGGGAGGCGGCGCTCGCCGCCGCGGGGCTGCGGCCGGGGCTCTGTCTCGAGGGCGACTGGAGCCCCAAGTGGGCGTACGAGACGGGCCTGCGCCTGATCGAGGAGCGCCGCGTCCCCTCCGCGATCTTCGCCGTGAGCGACCACACCGCGCTCGGGCTCATCCGCGCCTTCTCGGAGAACGGCGTGCGCGTCCCCGAGGACGTCAGCATCGTCGGCTTCGACGACCTGGAGGGGTCGGACTACTTCCTGCCGCCGCTGACCACCGTCCGGCAGGACTTCCCCGCGCTGGCCCGCGCGACGATCGAGGTGCTCCTGGGGGCGGTGGAAGGGCGCGAGGTCGATCGCACGCCCAGCGTGCCGACGCTCGTGGTGCGCAGGAGCGCGATCAGAGCCTCCTGACGCCGTCCGGCCGTCTCGCGCCGGTGCGCGGGGTGGCCGACGCGGCGCTTGACAAATGGTTCCGTGAACGTTCACGATAGAGGCGCTGGCGGAGTCGACGGACCGCCGCCGGCGAAGTCCGCGAGACCGATCGGCTCCGACGTCAGTGACGACTGTCCAGGGGCGGATCCCGGTCCCGGGCGACGTCCGACACCCGTGCCCGCACGCCTGCGCTCGTCAGCAGGGTGCGCCGCCGGGCATCACATGCACCCTCGTTCCACGCAATCCAGAAAGGACTGGAGAAGCATGCTCCGAAAGACAGCACTGTTCGCAGCGAGCGCGGCCCTGATCATCGGGATCGCCGGTTGCAGCTCGACAACGGGCTCCGGCGGCACTCAGGACTCCGCCGCCTCCCAGAAGGCCGAGAAGGCGCTCGAGGAGGTGACCGGCCAGGTGTTCAGCAAGGGTCCGAACGGCGAGGACCCGTCGCCCGCCTCCGACGCCGACCTCACCGACGACGAGATCGCCGAGGTGAAGGCCCTCGGCGCCACCGCCGCCATCGTCATGCACTACGGCGGCAACGACTGGGCGACCGCTCAGATCGCCGGGCTCAAGAGCGAGTTCGCGAAGCTCGGCATCACGGTCGTGGCGACGACCGACGCCGACTTCAAGCCGGACAAGCAGGTCTCCGACCTCGAGACCGTTCTGACCAAGAAGCCGGACATCATCGTCTCCATCCCGACCGACCCGGTGGCCACCGCCTCCGCGTACAAGGCGGCGGCCGCGGCGGGCGCGAAGCTCGTGTTCATGGACAACGTGCCGCAGGGGCTCGAGGCCGGCAAGGACTACGTGTCGGTCGTCTCGGCCGACAACTACGGCAACGGCGTGGTCTCGGCGCACGAGCTCGCGAAGGCGCTCGGCGGCAAGGGCACCATCGGCACGATCTTCCACCAGGCCGACTTCTTCGTGACCAAGCAGCGCTACGACGGCTTCAAGGACACGATCACCAAGGAGTACCCCGACATCAAGATCGTCGAGGAGAAGGGCATCGCCGGTCCCGACTTCGCCGGAGACGCGCAGGCGGCGGCCAACGCCATGCTGAGCAAGCACGCGGACCTCTCCGGCATCTGGGCCGTCTGGGACGTCCCCGCCGAGGGCGTGATGGCAGCAGCCCGCGCCTCCGGCCGCACCGACCTCAAGATCGCCACCGAGGACCTCGGCAAGAACGTCGCCATCGCCCTCGCCAAGGACCAGCTCGTCGTCGGGCTCGGCGCCCAGGTGCCGTTCGACCAGGGCGTGACAGAGGCCCGTCTCGGCGCCGGCGCGCTGCTCGGGAAGACCGCTCCGCCGTACATCGCGCTGAGCGCCCTCCCCGTCGACCACGAGAACGTGCTCGACGCGTGGAAGAAGGTCTATCACCAGGACCCGCCGAAGGACCTGAAGGACTCGTACAAGAAGTAGGGAGCGGGCGGGGAGCGCACGGTCGCGCTCCCCGCCACGCGGAAGGCGGATCCATGACCACACCGAACAACGCCGTCCAGATGCAGGGCATCTCGAAGTCCTTCAGCGGCGTCGTCGTCCTCGACAGCGTCGACTTCGACGTCCGGCCCGGCGAGGTGCACGCCCTCGCCGGCGGCAACGGCGCCGGCAAGTCGACGCTGATGAAGATCCTGCAGGGCGTGTACCGCGCCGATGCGGGCGACATCCTCGTCGACGGCGTCCGCGCCGACATCGACTCCATCCACTCCGCGAAGGCCGCCGGCATCGGCATGGTCTTCCAGGAGTTCAGCCTCGTGCCGAGCCTCAGCGTGGCGCGCAACATCCTCCTGGGCTCCGAGCCGTTGACCCGGTTCGGGATGATCGACGAGCGCGCCCTGGTGCGGAAGGCCGCGAAGGTCTTCGCCGGGATGGGCGTCGACATCGACCCCCGCGCGGAGGTCGGGCGGCTGGGTACGGCCTACTGGCAGCTCACCGAGATCGCCAAGGCGCTGTCGCAGGACGCGCGGGTGCTGATCATGGACGAGCCGACCGCCAGCCTCGCCCGCCACGAGACCGAGGCCCTCTTCGAGCTCATCGGACGGCTGAAGGCGCGGGGCATCTCGATCATCTACATCTCGCACCGGATGGACGAGGTGTACCGGATCGCGGACCGCATCACAGTGCTGCGCGACGGCCGCCGGCTGTTCACCGAGCCGCTGAGCGCGGTGACGCCTGAGGACATCGTCGAGGGGATCGTCGGCCGCAGGATCGAGAGCCAGCTCACCTACCGGGAGCGGGAGGTCGTCGAGCACGACGGTCCGCCCCTGCTCGAGGTCCGCGGCCTGACCGCCGGCGACCGGGTGCGCGACATCTCGTTCACGCTGCGGCGCGGCGAGATCCTCGGCCTCGCCGGGCTGATGGGGAGCGGCAGGACCGAGCTCGCCCGCGCCCTGTTCGGCATCGACCGCGCGGAGGCCGGCGACGTGCTCGTCAACGGGGAGCGGGTCGCGCTCTCCTCCCCGAAGCAGGCCATCGCTGCGGGGCTGGCGCTCGTTCCGGAGGACCGTCGCGAGCAGGGCCTCGTGCTCGATCACTCGGTGCGCGAGAACCTCCTGCTGCCGCTGCTCGACGAGGTGCGGCGCGGGCCGCTGCTCAGCACGGCCGAGAGCCGTGCCCTCTCCGCCTCCCTGATCGACCGCCTGCGCATCAAGGTCGCCCACCCGGGCCGGCCCGTGCGGCTGCTCTCGGGCGGCAACCAGCAGAAGGTCGTCATCGCCAAGTGGCTCGGAACCGACCCCGAGGTGCTCATCCTCGACGAGCCCACCGCCGGCGTCGACATCGGCACCAAGAGCGAGATCCTCGACCGCATCCGCGATCTGGCCGCCTCCGGCAAGGCCGTGATCGTCATCTCGTCCGAATACCCAGAACTCCTCGCCGTGAGCGACCGGATCCTCATCATCCGGGAGGGCGCGATCGTGCGCGACATGCCCCGCCGCGACATCGCCGACGAGGAGACCCTCGAACTCGCAGTACAAGGAGTCCAGCAATGAACCAACCGGCAACCATCGACGCGCCCGCGCGGCGCACCGGCTTCGGTGAAGCCCTCAAGAGCTGGGACTGGCGCCGCTACGTCATCTACATCGGCTTCGTGGTCGTCTTCGTCTTCTTCGCGATCCTGCTCCACGACCAGGGGTTCCTGTCGCCGAACAACCTGCTCAACATCTTCCGGCAGACCTCGACCATCACGATCATCGCCGTCGGGATGACCTACGTCATCGCGGCCGCGCAGATCGACCTGAGCGTCGGGTCGACGGCGGGTCTCGCCAGCGTCGTGACGGCGATGGGGATCGCCTCCTGGGGCCCGCTCCCCGGCATCCTCTGCGGGCTCGCGGTCGGAGCCGTCGTCGGCTCGATCAACGGCGCTCTGGTGAGCATGCTCGGCATCCCGTCGTTCCTCGTGACGCTCGGGATGCTCGGGATCGCCGTCGGGACGGCGCAGTGGATCACCGCGTCGGCGCCCATCCCGATCCTCGACGACACGTACAACACGATCTTCGGCTCGGGCAACATCGGGCCGATCCCGGGGCTGATCATCTGGTCGGGCGTCTTCGTCGCCGCGGGAGCCGTCGTGCTCGCGCGCACCAAGTTCGGCCGCCAGGTGCTCGCGACCGGCGGCAACCGCACCGCCGCCGACTTCACCGGCATCAACACCAAGCGGATCACCTTCCAGGTGCTGCTGCTCTCGGGTCTCGTCGCCAGCGTGGCGGGCATGCTCTACGCCGGCCGCCTGCAGTCCGGGCGGTTCCAGTGGGGGACAGGCGACGAGCTCTCGGCGATCGCCGCCGTGATCCTCGGCGGCACCAGCCTCTTCGGCGGCAGCGGCACCGTGATCGGCACGCTGTTCGGCTCGCTGCTGATCGGCCTGATCAACAACGGCCTCATCCTCGCCGGCCTCGACAGCAGCCAGCAGCAGGTCGTGCGCGGCGGCATCATCATCCTCGCCGTGGCCCTGGCCCGCAAGAAGTGACCCTCCTCCCTCCAGAAAGGCGACAAGCAATGCGACTCGGATACTGCTCCATCACCTGGGGCGGCGTCGTCGGCCACCCGACCGGGGTGACCAGCGTCAAAGACCTCTTCTACCTCACGCACGGCGACATGCAGCGGGCGGTGGAGGACATCGGTGCGGCCGGCTACGAGGGCGTCGAGATGTTCGACGGCAACCTCGTGGAGTTCGCCGACCGGCCGGAGGTGCTCACCGGCCACCTGCGCGACGCCGGCCTCGAGCTGGTCAGCGTCTACAGCGGCGCCAACTTCATCTACCCCGACATCCTGCCGGACGAGCTCGACCGCATCCGCCGTTCCGCCGACCTCGCGGCGCAGTTCGGAGCGGGCCGGCTCGTCATCGGAGGAGGCGCCCGCCGGGCGGCCGGCACGACGGACGAGGACTACGGCCGACTGGCGGACTCCCTGAACCAGGTGACGGACATCGCCGAGGCCGCGGGCGTCGAGGCGAGCTACCACCCGCACCTCTCGACGATCGTCGAGAGCCCGGAGGAGCTCGACCGGCTGCTGCCGGCGACGCGCATCGGGTTCTGCCCCGACGTCGCCCACCTCGCGGCCGGCGGTGGAGACCCTGCGGCGATCATCCGTGCCTACGGGGACCGCATCAACCACGTCCACCTGAAGGACCTGACCAGGGAGTCGGTGACCTTCCAGCCGCTCGGTGCTGGCGACCTCGACCTCCCCGGCATCCTCGCGGCCCTCCGCGACACCGGCTACGACGGCTGGCTGATGGTCGAGCTCGACGACTACGACGGCGATCCGAAGGACGCCGCCCGGGCGAGCCGCGACTCCCTGCGCCGTCTGCTCGCGGCCTGACGGCCACACAACGACCCCTCTCGAAAGGAACACCATCACCATGCAGCACCTCAACGTCGGGCTGATCGGCGGCGGATTCATGGGCAAGGCCCACTCGCTCGCGTACGCGGCCATGCCGATGTTCTTCTGGCCGGCGCCGGCTCTCCCCGTCCGGCACACCATCGCCGAGGCGACCGACGAGCTCGCGGCGGAGGCCGCACGCCGCTTCGGGTTCGAACGCTCCACCTCCGATTGGCGGAGCGTGGTGAACGACCCGGACATCCACGTGGTCGACATCGCGACGCCCAACCACCTCCATGCCGAGATCGCGATCGCCGCAGCGCAGGCGGGCAAGCACATCATCAGCGAGAAGCCGCTGGCCCGCACTGCCCAGGAGGCGAAGCAGATGTACGAGGCCGTGACGGCGGCGGGCGTCGTCAACATGGTCGCCTTCAACTACCGGCGCACCCCCGCGATCGCCCTGGCGAAGAAGTTCATCGAGGAGGGCGCGATCGGCCGCATCCTGAGCTTCCGCGGCACCTACCTCCAGGACTGGAGCGCGAACCCCGACTCGCCGCTGTCCTGGCGCTTCCAGAAGTCCATCGCCGGTTCGGGCGCGCTCGGCGACATCGCCACCCATGTCATCGACATCGCCCGCTACCTCGTCGGCGAGTTCGGCTCGGTCAACGCGATGATGCAGACCTGGATCCCGGAGCGCCCGCTGCAGACCGGAGGAGCGGACAGCCTCGGCACCGCCCGCGGCGGCCAGGGCCCGCGTGGAGCGGTGGATGTGGACGACCAGGTGATGACCATGATCCGCTTCGAGAACGGGGCGATCGGCTCGGTGGAGGCCACCCGCAACGGCTACGGCCGCAACAACTACATCACCTTCGAGATCCACGGCACCGAGGGCAGCCTCGTCTTCAACTACGAGCGCCGCGACGAGCTGCAGGTCTGCTTCGCCTCCGACGGCGACGACCGCCGCGGCTTCCGCACCATCTACACCGGGCCGGCGCACCCCAACGGCGGCGCACTGTGGCCGATCCCGGCGCTGGGCATCGGCTACGGGGAGACGAAGATCATCGAGGCGCACGACTTCTTCAGCGCCATCGCCAACGGCACGGAGGTGCGCCCGAACTTCGCGGACGGCTACAAGACGGCGCTTATCGACGACGCGATCGTGCAGTCGGCGGAGACCGGGGAGTGGGTGGAGGTTCCGGGGATCGAGTAGGAGGCGCCCCGCACTGCGCGGGGAGGGCTGAGGCGACAGGAGAGGGCGGCGGACCGATCGGCGGTCCGCCGCCCTCGGCGCGCGCTCAGCCGTCGACCCGGCCCGTGAACGCGATGACCGCCGCCGCGAACTCGTCGGGAGCCTCCAGTGCCACGTAGTGTCCGACGTCGGGGATCAGCACCGAGGTGACGTCGCCCGTGACCACCTGGCTCAGGGTGTCGGCGGTGAAGGAGCCGCCGAAGCCTCCGATCGCCAGGGCCGGTGCGGCGACCGGGCTGGTGCGTGCGAGCGCGCGCAGCTCGTCGCCCTCGGCGAGCATCGACCGGTAAAGGCTGACGGCGCCCTGCCAGCCCGACGCGCGCTCGTAGGTGCGCGCGAACTCCGCGACGTCGTCGTCCGTGATGGTGCCCGGGCGTCCGGTCATCGACGGGAAGGCCCACTCGCCCAGCACGCGGCGTTCGCGCCCGGTGAGCAGCAGTTCAGCGATGCCCGGGGAGGCGAGCACCCCGATGTGCCACGAGCCGCCGTGGGTGACATCCGCGAGCGCCTCCAGTCCGAAGCCGGCGAGGCCCATCTCGGTGGCGATGAGGCTGCGCACGTCCTCCGGGTGCTGGGCGGCGAGTCGGTACACCGTCGCGCCCGCGATGTCCTGCCCGGCGAGGTGGACCGGGCCGACGTCCAGGTGCTGGATGAAGCTGTGCAGGTCCTCGGCCGCGTCGGCGCTCGTGAACGGGCTGGTCGCCGGGGCCGAGTCGCCGAAGCCGCGGAGGTCGACGGCGAAGACCCGGTGATGCCGGGCCAGCAGCGGGATCGCGCGGTGGAACGCCCACCACGACTCGGGGAACCCGTGGACGAGCAGGAGGGGAGTGCCGGTCGCGCCGGCGGAGACGTAGTGCAGCGTGGTCCCGTTGACAGCCGCTGTCGCGTGCTGCACCTCGGGGATCGTGTTCGGGGTCATGGCGGGAACCTTCCGTGAAGACGTCGCCGGAATGGACAACGTGGTTGTCATTCTGAGATGAAGACAACCTGGTTGTCAATACTGTCGTCATGTCCTAGATTGGTGGCCATGTCCACGGATGCGCCGCAGCTGCCGATCACCCGCGGGGCGGAGTTCGCCCTCCTGCTCCTCGACGGCTTCACGCTGATGGTCGACGAAGTGGTGGCGGAGTTGAAGGAGGCCGGTCACCCCGGCGCGACGGCGAACCTCGAGTTCGCGCTGCGGGCGATCGCCGAGGGCGCGGGAACAGCCTCTGAGCTGGGCCGCAGCCTCGGGGTCTCGAAGCAGGCGGCCGCGAAATCGATCGCGTCCCTCGAGCAGCTCGGTTATGTGGAGCGGCAGGCCGACCCGCAGGACGCCCGCCGCAAGCGCCTCGTCGTCACACCCCGCGGCGTCGAGATGCACCGCATCGGCGCCGAGGCGTTCGACCGGCTCAAGGACCGGCTCGCGACGAGGCTCGGCGACGGGCGCCTGCGGGAGCTCGAGGACGGGCTGAGGGAGCTGGCGGTGGAGCTGCAGCGCGTGCAGGCGCCGTGGCGCCCGGTGTGATGATCAGCGGGTTGCCGGCGGTTACGGTGGAGACGGGTGACCGGGTGACCGGGTGACGGGCTTCCGCACGGATGCGGGGATCGGGGGACGATGATCGAGATGCGGGAGGACGGGGACGGCGTGTTCCGCGCCCGTGAGCCGGAGCAGCCGCTGCCGTACGGGCTCCCCGACGACCCCCAGGAGCCGTACGTCGCGATCGTCGCGCCGAACCTCGACAAGATCACGGCCCGGACGTTCGCGCCGGGGACGCTCGGCGCCAGGAGGGTGCGGCGCGGCTTCGTCGTGCTCGCGTCGGTCGTGGCGGCCTGCGTGGTCATCGTGGGTGTGGCGGCGGTGGTGCTGTGGGCGATGTCCGCGCTCGGGTAGGGTGCGCCGTCCGGGCGCCGAGGCGTGACCGCCGCGGCACACCCTGGGGCGGCTCGGACCGGCGGTCACGACCGGGACCGCCGTCGACATGAGGCCGGGCATCTGCGGGCGCTCCCCCCGGAACGCCCGCGGCGGTTCCGGGAGTGTGGCATCCCGCGGTGAACGGGGGATGAATCACAGCCGGCCGCGGATGCCGTAAGCTGCCGCGCAGATGCCGATTCCTTCGATCGACCCGGTGCGGGCCTGACGGTCCGCCCCTCCGGCCTGCCCGTGAGCGGGCACCACATCCTCATCACCGGCGCCACCGGGCGCCTCGGCGGCGCGATCGTCGCCACTCTCGCCGACCGCGCGCCGGGCCGCGTGCACGCGCTCGTCCGCCGCGCCGGCGACGCACGTGCCTTCGCCGACCGGCGCCTCCCGACCCGCGCGGGCGACTACGACGACCCCGCGACGCTGGCCGCCGCCTTCGCGGGCATCGACACGCTGGTGTTCGTGTCGAGTCCGGCGCTCGACCCGGGCGTCCGCGTCCCGCAGCACCGGGCCGTCGTCGAGGCGGCGCTCACCGCAGGCGTCCGCCGGGTCGTCTACACCAGCGCGTTCGGCGCTCAACACGATCCGGGTCATGCGACGACGGAGGGACTCCTGCTGGACGCCTTCGACCGCGACGGGCGCGGCGCGACGATCCTGCGCAACGGCTTCTACACCGAGCCGTTCGTGGAGCGGGCGCTCGCGGAGGCGGAGGCCGGGCGCATCGCATCGGCGGCGGGTGACGGCCCGCTGGCGACGGCGTCGCTGCGCGATCTCGCCGAGGCGGCGGCCGCCGCAGCGCTGCGCCCGCCGCGGGAGCACGTGCTGGAGCTGCGCGGCCCGGCGTGGACGTACGACGCGCTCGCCGCTGCACTCGCCGCCGCCCTCGGCAGGCCGGTCGCGCACGAGCGCGTGGCGCCGGAAGCCGCTGGGCCGTTGGGTCCGCTGCAGGCGCTCGCAGCGCGAGGCCTGCTCGCCGCCGAGACCGGCGACCTCGCCGCCCTGCTGGGCCGACCGCCCCGCGGCATCGTCGACGTCGTGAGAGACGCGGTGCCGTGACGGGCGCACGCGGCCCACGCCCGTGGCACCTCGCTCACATGGTCTGCCGCAGGCCGCCGTCGATCACCACATCCGCGCCGGTCAGGTTGCCGAGCAGCGGGCTGGCCAGCATCGCGGTCAGCGCCGCCACCTCCTCCGGCGTCGTGAAGCGCCCGGTCGCCATCGACTGCTCGGCGCCCTTGCGCACCTGGTCGGGGTCCGCGCCGGTGGCGGCCGCGACCGTCCGCGCGACGCCACCGTCACCCAGCCACAGGTCGGTGGCCACGGGGCCGGGACTGATGGAGTCGACGCGGATGCCGCGCGGGCCGAGCTCTTTGGACAGCGACTTCGTGAAGCTCAGCAGGGCGGCCTTCGCCGCGCTGTAGTCCATGACGAGCGGATCGGCGAGCATCGCGTTCTCGGAGGCGATGTTCACGATGCAGCCGCCGTCGGGGATGCGATCGAGGAGGGCGCGCGTGGTCCGCACCGCCGCGAGCGCGTTCAAGCCGTACGTCGCCGTCCACTGCTCGTCGGTGATGCTCGCGAAGCCGCCGGGCCGCGGGGGCGCCGAGCCGACGTTGTTGACGAGGATGTCGACCGGGCCGTCGATCCGCGCCGCCGCGGCGAGGATGCCCTCCTCGGCGCCGAGGTCGGCCTCCAGAAGCTCGAAGGAGCCCGCGCGCTCGAGCTCGGCCGTCTCGGCCGTGCCCCGGCGGGCGACGCCGACGACGCCGACCCCCTCCGCGAGCAAGGAGCGGACGATCGCGAGGCCGATGCCGCGGCTCGCGCCGGTGACGACGGCGTGCTTGCCTGTGAGTCGGAGGTCCACAGCGGGAGGCTAGGGCCACCGGCGGGCCCGTGTCGAGACCGAAGAGAACGAGACCGAAGAGATCGAGACCGAAGAGATCGAGGCCGAGCTGATCGGCGAGAAGGGAGAGGCGGCATGAGAGGCGACACCCCCCGACGCATCCAGCTGTCCCGCCGCAAGGGGTGGCGGAAGCCGGAGAACACGGTCGTCGTCGCGCGCCCGTCGAAGTGGGGCAACCCGTTCTCGATCGCCGAGCACGGCCGCGCGCACGCGATCGCAGCATTCCGCGCGATGCTCGACGACCCGGCCGCGCGAGCGGCGCTGGACTACCCGGGGCCCGACGAGATCCGCGAGCGACTCGTGGGAAAGAACCTGGCGTGCTGGTGCCCGCTGGATCAGCTCTGCCACGCCGACGTTCTGCTCGAGATCGCGAACAGAGGCACCGACGAAGGCTGAACTGCCTACCGGCTCCCCGAGGAAGGAGCGGACGACCGCGAGGCCGATGCCCGAACCTCCTCCGCGAAGAACCGCAGCACCCCCGGAAGCGCCTTGTCCGCGATCGACCCGTGCGTCGCCCCCGCGATCTCGTCGTACGTCACCGCCGTCCCGAGCCGCTTCTCGCGCTCGACGAAGGCGGAGGTCGCTGCCGGCCGTACGAGCTGGTCCGCCCGTCCCTGCGCCACCAGCAGCGGCATCGGCAGCGCGGAGGTGCCGGGAGTGTTGGCCGCGAGGAGGTCCGCCCACGGCTGCGTCGCACCGGGGTCGGCGGTGACGAACCGGCCGACCAGCGGTTGCGCGACCTTGTGCAGGGCGGCGTTCTGGGTGATGAGGCAGAAGCCGTTCATGGCGGGGAGCGCGGCCTCCGCCTCCGGCGTCAGGATGCTGTCGAGCGGTGCGTCGTACACCTCCGAGTACGCGGCGAAGGCGTACGAGCCGATGCTCACCCCCGACACATCGCCGATGTCGGCCCGCAGCAGCGCTGCGAGGTCGGTGGCGGGTGCGGCGACGGCGACCGCGCGCACGTCCAGCTCCGGCGCGTACTCCCGCGACAGCTGCGCCGCGAACAGCACGGCCTGGCCGCCCTGCGAGTGCCCCCACAGGAGCACCCTGTCGCTCGCGGCGTCGCCGAGGAAGCCGCGGGCCGCGCGGGCCGCGTCGAGCACGTTGCGCCCCTCGGTCGCGCCGATCAGGTAGGAGTCGGGGCCGGGGACCCCCATGCCGGTGTAGTCGGTGGAGACGACGGCGTAGCCCTGCTTCAGGAGGCTCGGCAGCCCCTCCATCCACAGATACGGGTCGACGGATCGCGACGGCGCGCACTTCTCGGCGCTCCCCGTGGTCGGATGCCCCCACGATACGATCGTGCGCCCGTCGTCCGGCGCCGGGCCGTCGGGCACGACGAGCATCCCGCTGTTGAGCACCGCATCCCCGCGCAGATCCGTCGACCGGAACAGGATGCGCCACGCGGTCGCCCCCTCCGGCGCTCCGGCCGCCACCTCCGACCGCACCACCACGCCGGGCGCCCCGACCGCGCTCGGCGGGTCCTCGTAGAACCGGCCGGTGTAGGGACGGGCGCCGAGGTCCTCCTCGCCGCGGAGCTCCTGGGTGCACGCGGTCAGCGTCGTGAGCGCGAGCAGGGGCGTGAGGAGGAGCGCGGCGGCGCGTGCTGCCCTGGCCGCTGTCGTCCCCCGCATGACCTCATCGTGGCACGGGCCCGCCTACCGCGTCCCCTCCGGTCGCGTCCGCGCCAGGTACGTGCGGGAGCGCGTCACCTGGTGCTCCAGCGCGTCGACCGTCTTCGCCATGCTCGCGATGGCCTCGCCCCGGTACGACTCGATGCTGTCCATCGTGGCGAAGACGTTGTCGAAGGCGCGCTGCAGCACCTCCACGTCGACCGCCGCCGAGGTCTGCTCCTTCTGGATCTGCTCGGTCTGGGTGCGCAGGTTCTCGCCCGTGCGGCCGATCAGCGAGTTGGTGCTCTCGTGGAGGGCGCCCAGCTGGTCGATGACGAGGCGCTGGTTCTCGAGGGCCTGCGCGACGACCACGGCGGTGCGGAGGGCGGAGACCGTGGTCGTCTTGGCCCGCTCCACGCCCTTGATCAGCTCCACGTTGTTCTTCTTGATCACGTCGAGCGCGAGGTACGCCTGCACCGACACCGCGATCTGCGTGGTGAGGTCCTGGCGGCGCTGGCGGATAGGGAACAGCGCCTCGCTCTCGAGCCGGGCGGCGCGCTCGGGGTCGGTGCTGCGCAGCTCCTCGGCGGCCTCCACGGTCGCGTTGTCGAGCGCGGTCGCCAGCACGACGTACTCGTTGAGGCGCTCGGTGGTCTTCCAGAGGGCGGCGCGCTCCTGCTCGATGTCGACGTTGTCGCGGCGCAGCGACTCCTGGCCGTTGTCAAGGGAGGAGACGATCGCGTCCAGCTGCTTCTGCGCCGACTCGAACCGCTGCACGTACTGGCGCAGCCTCCTGCCACCCGGCACGCGCGCGAGCATCCGGTTGCGGCCCGTGAGGTGCTGCGGGTCGAAGTCGCTGACGGTCGAGCGGAGGTCCTGCAGCGTCCGCAGCACGCCGTACTGCGGGTCGGTGCGCACCGTCTTGCCGCGCGCGGCGGCGAGCGAGGCGCCCGGCCGGTTCAGCAGCGCGCGGGAGGCGTCGCCCGACTCCCGCATCTCCTTGTCGCCGAACAGCGAGAAGCCGTTGATCTTGCGGCGGAAGGCGTCGCTGTCCGGGTCGGCGGCGGCCAGCTCGGCGACGAAGTCCCTCGCCTGCTGCTCCAGCTCGGCCGTCCGCTGCGCCGACACCCGGACCATGCTCACGGCCTGGTCGTCCGACAGCTCAGGCACCGCCTCCGGAGGCCGCAGGCCCTCGTCCGTGTGCGCATCCATGACCGCTCCTCACCCTTGGCGTCGATCGATGCTGCCAGGGTAGGCCGCCAGGCCGGGCGGCGGGAGGGCGAGGGTCGCGTGCACAGCGGAAGCGCAGCATTCGGCCAGGCGGAGTCACATCCGGGAGACCTGCACGGTCTTGTTCTGTGAGGGACCTTGCTCTGGGAGGGACACGACGGGACGCGGGAGGCTGCGGTGCGCAAGAGCGATAGTGGGACGACGACACGACCGGCCAGCGGCCGGCACCCGGCGGGCCTGCGCCGCCACTTCGCCTTCGGCCTGCGCCACGCGACCGTGCACGGCCTCGGCGAGGCCGGAGCCGCGGGCGACCTCGACCGGCTGCGCTCCCTGCTGCATCCGGGCGTGGCGGTGGTCGTCGACCGCGGTGAGCCGGACGGGTCGGAGGTGCGGGTGGTGCGCGGCCCCTACGACGCGGCCGAGGTGCTCGCGCACGGTCTCGCGGCCGGCCCGGGCGTGGTCGTGCAGGAGCGCGCGGTCAACAGCCGTCCCGGCCTGATGGTCGTCGACTCGGGGACGCCGGTCGCGGCGCTCGCCGTCGACTTCACCGGCGCGCTGATCAGCCTCGTGTGGGTGCGGATGCACCCTGCGCCGCTGCGCCACGGCGTGACCGTCTGAGCCGGCCGCAGCCCTCCCGGGTGTCACAACGGCACCCTCCACCCGGTCGAAGCTGCTGGCGCACACCCGGTGCGCCGGGAGCGGAGACGACGACCATGGCCCGACGGAGCACCTCCACGACGGTGGGCAGCCCGAACACACCCCAGCAGCGGACCGTCCTCGCGGTCGCGATCCTCGCGACGTTCATCGCCTTCCTCGACGGCAGCGTCGTGAACGTCGCACTGCCCGCGATCGGCCGTGAGCTCGGCGGCGGACTCGCCGCACAGCAGTGGATCGTGGATGCGTACCTCCTGACCCTCGGCGCGGTCATCCTGCTGGCCGGGTCGCTCTCCGACCTGTACGGGCGCCGCCGGGTGCTGCTCTGGGGGCTCGTCGGCTTCGCCGTCGCATCCGCGGTCTGCGCGCTCGCGCCGACCGCCGGGGTGCTGATCGTCGCGCGCGGGGCGCAGGGCGTCGCCGGGGCGCTCCTCGTCCCCAGCTCGCTCGCGCTGATCCTCAGCGCCTTCCGCGGGGCCGCCCAGGCGCGCGCGATCGGCGCCTGGACAGCGGTGACCAGCCTCGCCAGCATCGCCGGACCGGTCGTCGGCGGCGTGCTCGTCGACACGCTGTCGTGGCGCTGGGTGTTCGGCATCAACCTCCTGCCGATCGCGGTCACCCTGCTCCTGCTGCGCGGCCTGCCCGCCGACCCGCCGCGAGCCGCCGGCGCCCGGGTGGACGGAGTCGGTGCGGCGCTCGCCGTGGTCGGGCTCGGGCTGTCGGTGTTCGCGCTGATCGAGCACGGCCGCTACGGCTGGACCTCCCCGGTCATCCTCGGGTCGCTGGTCGTCGGCCTCGCCGCCGCGGTGGCGTTCGTGCTGTGGGAGCGCCGCGCGGCCCGGCCGATGCTGCCGCTGGCGATCTTCCGCGAGCGCGACTTCTCGGTGGGCAACGTCGCGACCGCGTTCATCTACGGCGGCGTCGCCGTCGGCACGTTCGCGCTCGCCCTCTTCCTGCAGCAGGGCGCCGGCTACAGCGCGACGCTCGCCGGGTTCGCGATGGTGCCCTCCAGCGTCCTCCTGATCGCCCTCTCGGCCATGTTCGGCCGGCTGAGCGGGCGCATCGGGCCGCGCCTCCTGATGACGGCCGGCCCGCTGGTCGCCGCGGGCGGCTTCGCGCTGATGCTGCGGATCGGCACGCACGCCGACTACGTCACCGAGGTGCTGCCGGCGGTCGCGCTGTTCGGGCTCGGGATGTCGATCACCGTCGCGCCGCTGACCGCGACCATCCTCGGCGCGGTCGACTCGGCGCGGTCGGGCATCGCCTCCGCCGTCAACAACGCCGTCTCGCGCGTCGCCGGGCTGGTGACGGTGGCGCTCGCCGGCTCGGTCGCGGGCACGATGAGCGGCGGGCTCTCGGGAGTCGACGGCTTCCACGCTCTCGCCGGCGCGGCCGCCGTCTCGCTCGCGGTCGGCGCGCTGGTCTCGGCCGCGGGCATCCGCAACCCCCGCGCCGCCGACCCGACCACCCCCGAGCCCGCCGCGCACCAGCACGCGCTCACCCGCTGACCGCGGGGAGGCGCTCAGTAGTCCTCGCGCCGGTCCTGCTCGGCGTCGGCCACCGGCTCCAGCTGCGTCAGCTCGGTGAGGGCCGCGCGCAACTGCCGCTCCAGCCACTCGGACGTCGCGCCGCCGCGCCCCACCGCGGCGTCCAGCTGCGTGAGCCGCTCCTGCGCAGAGCCTCGAAGATCGTCCACGATGTCCCTCCTCCGGCCGGCTCCGAGGGCGCGGCCTCAGGCCCAGGCTAGTGATCGCATGCGTCCTGCCACCAGGCTCAGCCCAGCGGCTCCACCCGCCCGCTGCGCAGGTGCTCGTAGACGACCGACGTGCGCACGTCGGCGACCTCGCGCCGCTGGGTGAGCCGGTCGATGACGAAGGCGTACAGCCCCTCGTTGTCGGCGACGGCCACGTGGATGATGAAGTCCTCGTTCCCGCTCGTCACGAACACGCCCAGCGTCTCCGGCAGCGCCGCCACCCAGTCCCGAAACCCCTCGATCACCGGGCGCGCGGGCGGACGGATGCGGACGGCGATGAGCGCCTGCACCCCGCGGCCGAGCTGGGCGAGGTCGACGTCGAGGGTCGCGCCGCGGATGATCCCGCGCTGCCGCAGCGCGCGCGTGCGCTCGAGCGCGGTGCTCGGCGAGACGCCGACCGCCGCTGCGACGTCGCGGTTGCTGCGCCGCGCATCCGACTGGAGTTCGCGCAGGATCGCCCGATCAAGTTCGTCCATGGAGGCTCAGCGTAGCCGTTCGCCGAACGAAGTTCGATGATCGAGCGGCGATCCCGGTGATTCGGTAGCCTCCTGGGCATCCGACCGCGCATCCGAAAGGGCCGCTAATGAATCCAGTCGTCGGCTTCGCTCCCCACGAGGTGGACACCGGCGCGCCCACCCGCTCGGCCCGGCTCAAGTGGGTGATCGTCGTCGACGAGGCGCTCCCGGCCGGCATCGCGACGAACGCCGCCGCGTGCGTCGCCGCGGCGACCGCACCGCACGTCGCCGGCCTCCTCGGCCCCGAGGCGGTCGATAGCGGCGGCCACGCCCACCCGGGGCTGCCGTGGGCAGGGTGCAGCGTTCTCAAGGGCAGCGCGGAGCAGCTCGCGGCCCTCCACGCGCGCGCCGCGGCGAGCGACACCGTGTTCGTTGCCGACATGCCCGCCGCCGCGCAGCTCACCCGCGTCTACGACGAGTACCTCGAAACGGTCGCCGCGGCAGCCCCCGCCGACCTCTCCTACTACGCGGTCGGTCTCGTCGGCCCGCGCAACCGCATCGACAAGCTCGTCGGCCGCCTCCCCCTCCTCTGACCCGTGCTCGGCGGCTAGCGGCCCAGCAGGTCAGCGGTCAGCGGGTCAGCGTGACGTGCCGACGTGCCAGATGGGGGTGGGGGCGGTGCCGTTGACGCTCCAGTCGCCGACGATCCGCGCCTTGTAGACCCAGGGGTTGTGGGAGGCCACGGTGCGGGCGTTCCGCCAGTGCCGGTCGAGTCCGGCGGAGCGGCTGACGGCGGAGGCTCCGAGCGTGTCGAAGAGCCGCGTCGCCGCGACGGGGACCGCCTGGCTCAGCGCGATCTGCGCCTGCGCCGAGGCGATCTCGGCGCGCACGTTGGCCTCCACGTCCTCCGCGGAGTCGCGCTGCGCAGCCGTCGCGGCGGCCGCATCGAGCGCATCCGATACCGAACGCACCAGCGCCCGCGCGGTGAACGCGGTCGCCGAGATCTCCCCGATGACGGCCTGCAGCTGCCCGTCGTCCTTCGCGAGCGGCGCCAGGCCGTGGCTGTACACGCGGGTGCGGGCGCGCAGGGCGGCCCCCGCCTCCCGCTCCACCGCCTGCGCGATGCCGGCGAGCACCGACACGAGCGTCCACTGGTAGAGCGCGGTCTGGTAGCGGAAGCGGTCCTCGAACCGGAACACGTTCTCCGGCTCGACCACGGCGTTCGCGAACACCGCGGTCCCGGTGCCGGTGAGCTGCTGGCCGAAGCCGTCCCAGTCGTCGCTCACCGTGACGCCGGGCTGGTCGACGCGCACGAGCACGGTGACGGCGTTGCCGTCCTCATCGGTCGCGGTCGCGTCGATCCAGTCGGCGTAGAGGCTGCCGGTCGTGTAGAACTTGCGGCCGCTCAGCAGCACGCCGCCGGAGGTGCGCCGCACCCGCGTGCCCGACTCGCCGAGCGTCACCGGCCCGGTCTCGCTCCACGCGTTGCCGACGACCTCGCCCGCGGCGAAGCGCGCCAGCCACGCGTCGCGCGAGGCCGACGGGGGAGCGGCGAGCCGGTCCTCCACGAAGGCCAGGTGCCCCCGGAAGATCTGCGGCAGGTTGGAGTCGGCCGCCGCCAGCTCGACGAGCAGCTCGCCCAGCTCCGCGAACGTCAGCCCCGAGCCTCCCGCGGAGACGGGGAGGCGCAGCGCACCGAAGCCCGCGTCCGCCAGCCCCCGCACGAGGGCCGTCGGCAGCTCGTGCTCGCGCTCGCGCCGCGCGGCGTCGGCGGCGATCCGCTCGAACAGCGGCGCGAACCGCTCGCGCGCCGCGGCCGATCCGGTCGGTGCAGCCCCCTCGGGCGCAACGGCCTCGACCAGTGTCGTGTCGGTCATCACGGTCTCCGATCAGGTGTACAGCGAGATCGGCTGCAGGTCGCCGTTGACGTAGTACGCGCCGACCTCCAGCTTCTTGTAGTCGACGGGATCGTGGAGGGTGTGCGTGCGCACGTTCCGCCACCACAGGTCGAGCCCGACCGACGCCTTCGCCGAGCTGGAGCCGGTGACCTCGAACACGCGCGTGGTCACCTCGATCGAGACCTCGGTGGAGACGACCTTCAGCCGGGCGATCCGCTGCGCGAGCACGCCGCGATCCTCGGCGGTCACCTCGGCGCCCTTCGCCACGACCGCGTCGAACTCGCGGCCGACCGCGTCGGCCAGCGCCTCCACCGCCTCCACCTTCGACAGCAGCTCGCCGAAGACGCGCAGCACGAACGGGTCCTCCGCGTAGCGGTCGACGCCCGAGAGGAACCAGGAGTTGTTGCGCGCCAGGGTCAGCTCCCGCGCCTTCCTGAGTGCGCCCTGCGCGATGCCGAGGTACAGGTTGCCGAACGCGAGCTGGATGCCGGGCGTGATGAGCGTCGAGAACGGCTCGTCGCTCAGCTCGCCCAGGATGTCGGAGGCCGCCACCGCGACCTGCTCGAAGGTGACGGAGCCGCTGGCCGAGAGCCGCTGGCCCAGCGCGTCCCAGTCCCCGTGGTACCGGATGCCGGCACGGTCGTGGTCGAGCAGCACGAACACCGGGCGGCCGTCCAGCGGTCCGCCCGCGACCGTCGCGGACGCGAGCACGACGTCGCCGACCGAGGCGCCGGTCGAGAACCGCTTGGTGCCGTCGAGCCGGTACGAGCCGTCGTCGAGCGCGGTCAGCGTGAGGTCGGGGTCGACCGGGTTGACCGAGTCGCCCCACACCCAGCGGCCCGCGACCGTGCGGCGGTACAGCTCCGGCTGCCGCGCCGGGTCGACGGCGAAGCCGATGTTGCCCGAGTTGATGTAGTGGTACGCCAGCACCTGGGCGACGGAGGCGTCGGCGCGCGACAGCACGCGGATCGCGCGGAACGCGGTCTCCCAGTGCGCGCCTCCGCCGCCGAACTCCGCCGGGTCGAGCAGATTCACGAGACCGACGTCACGCAGGTGCTGCAGCTCGCGGTGCGGGTCGAGGTTGGCGCGGTCGCGCTCGAGGGCGTCGACGGCGAGGGTCTCGGCGGCCTCGTCGGCCACCGCCTCCCAGCGGCTCAGCTCTTCGGGGGTCGCCTGTCCGGTCCAGAAACTGCGGGCCATCATGCTCCTTCGGTGACGCGCGCGCGGGCGTCCGCGGCGCTCGGTCGGTCTGCGAACGCACCGCGGTACGCGTGCGCGGGATGCCAGCTCGGCACGACAGCGTCGCCCGTGCCGCTCAGGCGGCCGCGGAGGGTGGCGCCAGGCTGCTCGTCGAGACGCCCACGGGCCTTCAGCTCGGGGACCACCAGCTCCACGAACTCCTCGAAGCTGCCGGGCGTGACCACGTAGGCGAGGTTGAAGCCGTCGATGCCGCCGACCTCGATCCAGCGCTCCAGCTCGTCGGCCACGGTCGCCGGGCTGCCGACGATCACCGGGCCGATGCCACCGATGCCGACGTACTCGGCGATGTCGCGGGCGGTCCACTGCCGGGTGGGGTCGGCGGTGGTGAAGATGGAGAGCGCCGAGCGGGCCGCATCCGTGTCGATGTACTCCAGCGGCTCGTCCAGCGGCACCTGCGACAGGTCGAGGCCCGACCAGCCGCCGTAGAGGGCGAGGGCGCCCTCGGTGGAGACGTAGGTGCGGTACTCGTCGAGCTTCGCCTGCGCCTCCTCGTCGGTCGGTGCGACGACCACGGTTGCGAGCGTGAGGATCTTCACGGTGTCGCGCGGCCGGCCGAGACGCTCTGCCCGGTCGCGGATGTCGTCGGTCAGCTTCCGCGTCAGCTCGGGCCGGAGGCCGTTGATGAAGATCGCCTCGCCGTGCCGCGCCGCGAACTCCCGGCCGCGCGGCGACGCGCCCGCCTGGAAAATCACCGGCGTGCGCTGCGGGCTCGGCTCGCTGAGGTGGATGCCGGGCACGCGGAAGAACGCGCCGTCGTGCTCGATCGGGTGCACCTTCGCCGGGTCGGTGAAGACGCCGGTCTCGCGGTCGCGGACGACGGCGCCGTCCTCCCACGACCCCTCCCAGAGCTTGTACGTCACGTCGAGGAACTCCTCGGCGATCCCGTACCGGTCGTCGTGCCCGATCTGCTTGTCGAGGCCGAGGTTGCGCGCGGCGGAGTCGAGGTACGAGGTGACGACGTTCCAGCCGATCCGGCCCTTCGTCAGGTGGTCGAGCGTCGAGAAGCGGCGGGCGAGGAGGTACGGCTGCTCGTACGTCGTGGCGACCGTCACGCCGAAGCCGAGGCGCTCGGTGACCGCGGCCATCGCGCTGATCTGGCCGATCGGGTCGTTCAGCGGCACCTGGTCGGCGTCGACGAGCGGGGGAGCGGCGGAGTCGCGGTACACGTCGTAGATGCCGAGCACGTCGGCGAGGAACAGCGCGTCGAACCCGCCGCGCTCCAGGGTCTGCGCGAGCGACGTCCAGTAGTCCAGGTCGGTGTAGCGGTGCGCCTGGTTGTCGGGGTGGCGCCACAGCCCGGGCGCCTGGTGGGTGACGCAGCTCATGTCGAACGCGTTGAGGATGATCCGATCGGCCATAGTCGGGGGACTCTAGCGGCGGCTCGGGGAGGCTGACCAGCGCGTGTGACGCCACGTTGCGCCCGCGTCGCACAGCGTCACATTCGGTTGCCCCGCCGCCCGTGCCGCCTCTACAGTCCCGACCCACACAGCAAACCCGAACCCCAGCAGGGAGCAGCACCCATGACCTCACGACGACGCCTCACCGCGGCGGTCGCCGCGCTGGCCGCGACGGCCCTCGCGCTGACCGGCTGCGCGACCGGCTCCGACGCCTCCACCGCCTCCGGCTCCGGCGACAAGAAGTTCGCCGGCCAGACCCTGACCGTCGAGATGATCTCGTCGCACGAGGGCGCCGCGAAGTGGCTGGCCGCCGAGTTCAAGAAGGAGACCGGCGCGACCATCAAGCCCGTCATCGTCCCCTACGACGAGATCGGCTCGAAGATCGCCCTCGACCAGCAGTCCGGCGCGAACACCATCGACGCCGCCGCGCCCTGGTACGTCTCGCTGGGCGACCTCGCCGCCGACGGCGCGATTCAGGACCTGTCGTCGTGGATCAAGGACGACAAGGCGCTGGACACCTCCGACTTCATCCCGTCGATCTACGACGCGTACTCGAAGGTCGGCGACAAGCGCTACGGCCTCCCGTTCGACGGCGACACGCACGTGCTGTTCTACAACAAGGAGATCCTCGCCAGGAACGGCATCGCGAACCCGCCGAAGACCTGGGACGAGTACCTCGCCGACGTCAAGACGATCACGGCGAACGAGGGGGCGAAGGGCGTCTACGGCGCCGCGGTCTTCGGCCAGAAGTCCCCGCTCATCCTCGGCGCCAGCTACGCCAACCGGCTCGCCGGATTCGGCGGCGAGTTCCTCGACAAGAGCGGCAAGCCGGCGCTCGACTCCGAGGCCGCGGTGGAGGCCGCCCAGGCCCTCGTGGACGTGAACACGTACGCGCTCCCCACCCCCGCCGAGACCGACTTCGGCGCAGGGAACAGCGCCTGGTTCGCCGGCAAGGTCGGCTTCATCGAGAACTGGACCGACCTCGGCGTCCGCTCGGAGGACCCGTCGAGCGACTCCACGGTCGCCGGCAAGTGGGGCGTCGTCACCCTTCCGGTCGGCGGCTCCAACACGACGCCGCGCGCGTCGCTCGTGGCCGGCTTCACCTGGGTGATCACGGCGAACACGAAGAAGGCCGACCTGGCGAAGGCGTTCATCCAGTTCGCCACCTCGTCGGAGACGAACGCCAAGCTGCTCGTCGCCTCCCCGCCCACCGGTATCGACCCGAACCGCAAGAGCTCGCTGGAGGACGCCACCTACGGCAAGGACTTCCCCGAGATCCAGAAGGTCAACGAGACGACCCTGCAGGGCACCCTCGCCTGGCCGACCGGCGAGCACGCCACGGAGCTCGCACAGGTGCTGACCGACGGCCTCGCCAAGCTGCTCGCCGGCCAGGGCGGGACGGCGAAGCAGACGATGGACGACATCCAGAAGAAGTGGGAGAGCATCCTCAAGTGACCGAGGTCGCCCTCGACACCGCCGCCCGCCGTCCGGCCGCACCCACCCGGGTGCGCGCCGGGCGGCCGGGCGGCGCCTGGCTGCGCCGGAGCATGGTCACGCCGACCGTGCTCGCGACGCTGGTGATCGGCGCGTATCCGCTCGTCTTCATCCTGCTGACCGCGTTCTCGGAGTCGTCGCTGGGGCGCCCGTTCCAGGCGTGGGTCGGCGGCGCGAACCTCGCGGAGGTGCTGACCGACGGCGACGTGACCGCCTCCCTCCTCCGCAACACCGTTTATGCGGTGATCGTGACGGCCGCGAGCGTGGCGCTCGGCGTCGTCACCGCGCTCGCCCTGCGCAGCGCGACCAGCCGCGGCTCGCTCGTGCGCACCCTCCTGCTCCTCCCGCTGATCACCCCGCCCGTGATCGTCGGCGTGCTGTGGAAGCTGATCTTCAACCCGTCCGGCGGCCTGCTGAACACCGTGCTCGGCCTGTTCGGGTACGCCGGGGACCCCGTGGCGGTGCTCTCGAACCCGGCCTGGGCGCTCGTCGGCATCGGCGTCGCCGACGTGTGGGAGTGGACGCCGCTGGTCGCCCTCCTCGTCTTCGCCGCCCTGCTCGGCCAGGACCGCGAGGTCGCCGAGGCCGCCGCGCTCGACGGCGCGCACGGCTTCCGCTTCTTCCGCAGCATCACGCTGCCGGCCATCGCGGGGACCGTCGCGGCGGCCTTCCTCATCCGGCTCGTGCTGGCGTTCAAGGTGTTCGACCTGGTGTTCGTGCTGACTTCGGGAGGCCCCGGCACGTCCACGAGCGTGCCCGCGTACCTGATCTACCAGGCCGCGCTGCAGCAGTTCGACCTCGGCCGCGCCTCCGCCATCACCCTGCTCCTCGCCGTCGTCGTCACCGTCGTGACGCTGCCGGTCATCGCCATCGCCCGGAGGCTCCACAATGACTGACCGCCTGCTCGCCGGCGCCGGCTCGCGCACCCGCCGCCCGGCCGCCGCGATCGTCGTGCTGGCTGTCGTGCTCGCCGGGACGCTCCTCCCGATCCTCTATCTCGTCTCGGTCTCGCTGATGTCGCGGGCGGATGTGGGGGCCGGACTCCTCGTGCCCGCCCACCCCCAGCCGCAGAACTGGGCCAACGCCGCGTCGGGCGGGCTGCTGCAGGGCATCGCCAATTCCCTGATCGCGGCCCTCGCCGGCGCGGCGATCACGCTGCTGTTCGCCGTGCCCGCCGCCTGGGCGATCACGCGCTACCGGGCGGGAGGCCGCACGCTCGCGGCGACCGTGCTGAGCCCGTGGCTGCTGCCACCGATCGTCGCCGTCATCCCGCTCTTCACTCTGCTGCGGACGCTGTCGCTCAACAACACGCTGCTCGGCCTCACGCTCGTCTACGGCCTCGCCAACGTCGCGGTCGCGGTCTGGCTGCTCGAGGGTTTCACCCGCCGCATCCCGGTCGAGCTGGACGAGGCCGCTCAGCTGGACGGCGCAGGAGGCTACCGCGTGCTCTTCTCGATCGTCACGCCGCTGCTCGTCCCCGCCCTCGTCGCCATCGGCATCATCGTGGCGGTGCTGAACTACAACGAGTTCCTGCTCGCCGCGTTCCTCACCCAGTCGCCGGACGCGCAGACGCTCCCCGTCGTGCTCACCCTGATGCTGGGGGAGCGGATCACGGACTACGGCAAGCTCGCCGCCGCGAGCGTCATCGGCCTCATCCCCGTCTTCGCCGCCGCCGCCTTCTTCCAGCGCCGCCTGGTCGCCGGCCTCACCGCGGGCTCGGCCCGCTGAGGCCCGCCCTCCTCCGTTCGTAACTCCGGAGATCGTGCGACCCGCTCGCGCGATCTCCGGCTGAAGCGGCCGACACGCCGTCCCGGCGGCGGGATCTCCGGAGCTGCTGACGCGCGCACGCGCGTTCTGCCCCCCGACCAGGGAGGGGACCAGCCGTACCCGCCGCCGCCAGGGCTGCGCCCGATCACTAGCGTGATCACGTCCCGGAGCGCGCGTCCCCGCCGCCGCGCCGGGCCGCCCCCGACTGCCCGACCTCGGCGCCGCTGCGCCGCCCTGCCCGAACCGAGGCTTCTTTGCGCCCGAAATCCGACGCACGTCCCGTCGTTCCCGCCCTCACCTCGCTCCGCGCGCACACCTCGCACGCCCGCCGCGCGCTGCGCCGCACCGCGGTCACCGCGGCCGCCGTACTCGGCCTCGCGGGCCTCGCGCTCACCGGCGCGACGGCGTCGTACGGTGCTGCGCAGCCGCAGACCACCTTCGTCAACGAGGGCTTCACCGGCACCTCCGCGGGCGCCGGCTACACGCTCCCGAGCGCGGCCCCCGGGTCGTTCGTCACCAACAGCGCCTGCCTCACCGCCCGCACATCGACGACGGCGACGGCCTCCGACACCATCCCGGGCTGTGGAGGCACGGCCGACGCCGACGGCAGCGGCGCCCTCCGCCTCACCTCGGCCACCCTCAACATGACCGGCGGCGTCGGCGCGAAGCAGTCCGTGCCGATCACCAAGGGCATCGACGCGATCTTCGACAGCTACCAGTACAACGGCGTCTCCGACGGCACGGGCACCGCCGACGGCATCGTCTTCTACCTGGCCGCGACCGACCCGTACAACCCGACCGTGCCGACCCAGATCGGCCAGCTCGGCGGCTCGCTCGGCTACAGCGGCACGAAGACCGCGAGCGGCCTGGCGCACGCCTACCTCGGCCTCGGCCTCGACCGCTACGGCAACTTCAACCACCCGAACTTCGGCGGCAACGGCTGCGCCGCGGACGCGAGCCGCCCGCGCTACCCGAACAACGTCACCGTCCGCGGCCCCGGCGACGGCACCACCGGCTACTGCGTGGTCACCTCGACCGCCGGCACCGCGCTCACCGGTTCGCTCAGCAAGTCCGGCGTCACCGACCGCTCGCAGGCGAAGGTGCCGGTGGAGATCGTGATCAACCCGACAGCGGCCCCGCTGCAGGCGCAGCGCGCGACGGACGTCACCGTGAACGCGGGCCAGTTCGCGGTCATCTTCACCCCGATCGGCGGCACCCGGCAGACGCTGACCGGCACCCTCCCCAAGCTGAACCCGGCAGGCAACCAGGCCAGCATCCCGGCCTCGTGGATCGACCCGGCCACGCAGTACCCGTACAAGCTCACCTACGGCTGGGTCGCCGGCACCGGCGGCGCCTCCGACGTGCACGAGGTCAACTACCTCGAGGCCAAGACGGCCGCGGGTCCCGTGCCCGTCCTGTCGGCGACGGCGGGGGCGGATGCCGAGGTCGCCCACGGCGGCAACGGCCTGTACACGGTCACCCCGACCGTGACGAGCGGTGGAGGGACGGAGTCGCAGCTCATCCGCGCGACCACGACCTTCCCCGCCGGCTTCACGCCCTCGGCGGCGACGCCGTCGGCCGGCTGGAGCTGCACCGTCGCCGGACAGGTCGCGACCTGCGACTACGCGGTCGACCCCGCAGCGCCGATCCAGCCCGGCACCGCCGTGGCCGAGCTGGCCGTGCCGTACACCGTCTCCGGCACCACCCGCACCGCGACCATCTCGTCGGTCGTCGCCTCCACCGACGCGGAGGCCGTCACCGCCTCCAGCGCCGTCACCGTGCTGAAGCAGCCGGTGAGCGTGACCGTCGGCGACGTGACCGCCGAGCTCGGCGCGACCGCGACCTTCACCGCGACCGTGGCGTCGACCTCGAAGTACGCGCCGACGACGCCGACGGGCAGCGTCACCTTCACCGACGACACCACCGGCGCCGAGCTCTGCACCGCGCCGGTGAACGCGGCGGGCGTCGCGAGCTGCACCGCCCCCGCGGCCGGGCAGGTCGGCGCGCACACCGTGCTGACGTCGTACACCGGTGACGCCGACCATGAGGCCGTGACCGGCGCAGACCGTGCCGCCTCCGCGCTCGACATCACCAAGGTCTCGACCACGGTCGCCATAGCGATCGTTCCTGCCGAGGCCGCCTACGGCACCGCCGCGACGCTCTCGGCGACGGGCCTGCCGGCCGACGCGACGGGGACGCTCACCTTCACCAGCGGCGGCGATACCCTGTGCGCGACCCAGCTCCCGGTGACCAGCTGCGCCACCTCCACCTCGCTTCCGGCGGGCGCGTACCCGATCACGGTCGCGTACTCGGGCGACGACACCTACAAGCCGTCCGACTCGATGGAGGCCACGCTCACGATCCGCAAGGCGGCGACGCCGATCAGCGGGACACCCGGCGACCCCGGTAACGGCGGCAACCCCGGCAACCCCGGTAACGGTGGCAACCCCGGCACGGGCGACCCGGACGTCGTCACCGTGACCCACGGCGAGCCGACCGGCGTCCCGGTGCCGACGCTCCCCAAGGACGCCACCGGCACGATCTCGCTGGTGACCGACGACGGCAAGGTGCTCTGCACCGCGACCCTCCCGGCCACCACCTGCACCGTGCCCGGCGACCTCCCGGGCGGCACCTACACGGTGAAGGCCGTCTACAGCGGCGACGACAACTACGAGCCGGCGACGGGCGACCCGTTCACGCTCGTGGTGGCCGCCCAGTCGACCGCGATCGTCGCGCACCAGACCACCGCGAAGAACGGCACCGTCACCCTGCGAGTGAGCGGCCTCCCGGCCGGCGCGACCGGAACGGTCGCTTTCCGCCTCGCCGACGGCACCGAGCTCTGCACCGTGACGCTGCCCGCGGAGTCCTGCGACACCACCGGCCTCGCCGCCGGCGACCACATCGTGACCGCCTTCTACAGCGGGGACGCGTCGTTCGCCGCCTCCACCTCCCAGGTGACGGTCACCGTGGAGGCCGCCCCGGCGCCGCCGGCACCCCCGGTCGTCACCCCGACCGCGACCCCGACGGCCACGCCCGACGCGCCCGCCCCGTCGCCGAGCGCGACTCCGGTCGCCGCGGCCTCCGGCCTGGCGCACACCGGCTCGGACGTCGCTGTCGGCGGCATCGCCCTGGCAGCCCTCGCCCTGCTCGCCGGCGGCCTGGTGCTGCTGCAGCTCCGCCGCCGCCGCGCCTAGCGGACACCCTTCTCGCGCCGAGTCGTGACAGGATGTCGCGACTCGGCGCGAGAAGCGACACGATGTCACGACTCGGCGGGGCATCCACCGGCATTCGGTGGGATACTCGCCCCATGACCGACACCTCCACCGACCGCGCCGCCTTCTACGAGGGCATCGCGGCGGAGTTCCACCAGCACTACACGCGCGGCCCGCGCTTCATCGCGGTCACCGGGGTGCCCGGCGCCGACCCCGCCTCCGCCGCCGACGACCTCGGCGCCGCCCTGCGCGCTGCCGGCGAGACGGTCGAGCGTGCGAGCGTCGCGGCGGGTACCGATCCCGACGCGTTCCGGCAGGAGGTCGTGGTGCCGTTCCGCACGCACGAGGGCGTGCTGGTCGTCGACGGTCCTGGCCTCCTGGAGCCGGCCTTCCGCGGCTTCTTCAACTTCTCGCTCTGGGTCGAGCACGACCCGGAGCGCAGCGCGGACTGGTCGTTCGTCTCGACCGGCCGCAAGGATCCGCTCGGTGCGCCGCGCGAGGTCGCGTCGGTGCTGCTGGACGACCTCGACCCCGAGCGCCCGCGCCGCCTCTTCGCCGACTCCTGCTAGGCCCGCCCGGCGATCAGCCCGCGGACCCGCCGCCACAGCCCCTGGCGCTGCGGTCGCACGTGCACGCACGCGCTCGCGATCGTCGGCGGGTCGGCGGCGAGGTCGTGCAGGTTGTTGCGGCCGGTGCCGTCCCAGTTGGCGAACAGGAAGCCGCCGCCGAGGCCCGACATGGTCTTGACCGGGACGCGCGACCACGTGTCGTGACCGGTCACGTAGGCGACGGCGCCGCGTTCGATGTCGGCGACCGCGGCGGCGGCGTCGACGACGCCCTCGGACGTGAAGAGGGTGGTGACCGAGCCGAGGTGGTCGCGGACGACGAAGTGGACGCGCAGTTCTCTGCTGATGGGAGGCTCCCGGAGGTGATGGGGCGGGAGGACGCCGCTGTCCGGAGCGAGAACCATTCTACGCGGTCGGTTCTCCGCGCCGGTCCTCCTCCGGCAGCACTGCGTACTCCTCGCGAACGAAGCGCGCGAACTGCGCGGCGGCCGCCGACTCCGACCGGGTGCGGTTGCGGGCGAGCCCCACGATCCGCGACGCCTCGTCGGCGAGCGGCACGGCGACGATGCCGGGGTCGGCCGGCGCGTCGGGGATGAGCGCGACGCCGACGCCGTCGCGCACGAGCGCGCGCAGGGTCGCGAGCTCGGTCACCTCGATGACCGGGTCCAGGACGACGCCGTGCGCCGAGAAGTACGCGTCGGCGATGTGCCGAAGGCCGGACCCCGGCCGCAGAGCCACCAGCTCCACCGTGTCGAGGTCCGCGACCGTCACGCTCGCGCGATCGGCGAGGGGATGCCCGACCGGCACACCGAGCACCAGCCGCTCGGCGGTCAGCGGGTGCCAGTCGATGTCGGGGTCGCGCGGGTCCGGGCTGAGGAAGGCGAGGTCCGCCGATCCCTCTCGCAGCGCGTCGAGCACGGTGTCGGCCGTGCCGCCGCGCAGCACGAACCGGATGTCGGGGAACAGCGCCCGGTACTCCCGCACGACCCGGGGGATGAGCCAGCCGCCGAACGACGACACGTACGCGATCGAGACCGTGCCGCCGGACGGGTCGCGCAGCGCGTCGATGCGCGCCCTGGCGTTCTCGAGCTCGGTCTCGGCGCGCACGGCGTGGGCCAGCAGGATCTCCCCGTACTGGTTCAGCTCGAGCCGGCCGCGGCGGCGGTCGAACAGCTCGACGCCGGCCTCCGCCTCCAGCTTCGCCAGGGTCCGCGACAGCGTCGACTGCGAGATGCCGAGCGCGTCGGCGGCCAGCGCGAGGTACCCCTCGGCGGCCAGCGCGCGGAACTGGGCGATCTCGTCGATGCGCATCCTCCCATCATGGCCCGCGCGTATAGCATCCGCGCGCCACGACCCCCGACCGGGTCCCACCCGCATGGGCGTGAAAACGCATGTCTGCTCAAATGAGCGGTCTACCCCCGAACGAGTTTTCTGTACGTTCACAGAAGGGTCAGCGGCCCGTTCCCCGCATTTCCTAGGGTGGCGCCCGGATCACCAGCACCTCACCGACCGAGGAGAAGAATGTCAACCAGACTGGGGAGGCTGTGGCGCGTCGCCACCGCCACCATCGTCGGCGCCGGCCTGGCCGCCGCCCCGATCGTCGCGGCCCCTGCGCTCGCGAGCACCGACGGCACCGGTGTCGTCATCAACGAGGCCTACCTCTCCGGCGGCAGCGCCGGCGCGGCCTACACGAACAAGTTCGTCGAGCTGTACAACCCGGGCGACGCCGCCGTCGACCTGGGCGGCTGGAGCGTGCAGTACCGCTCCGCGACCGGCACGGGCGCCGCGAACGGCGTCGTCCCGCTCTCCGGCTCGATCGCCGCCAAGGGCTACTACCTGGTGGCAGGAGGCTCCAACGGCACGAACGGCCAGGCCCTCCCGACGCCTGACGCCGCGGCGAACGGCCTCAACCCGAGCGGCACCACCGGCACGCTCATCCTGGCGAAGAAGGCCACGGCGCTCACCCTGCCCACCGGCTCGGTGACCGGCAACGCCGACGTCGCCGACCTCCTCGGCTACGGCACCTCCAACACCTTCGAGACCGCCAAGGCGACCGCCCCCACGGCCAACAGCGACGTGAAGTCGCTGAACCGCACCTCCTTCAAGGACGCGGACGACAACAGCGCCGACTTCTCCCTGAACGCCACCATCACGCCGCAGAACTCGTCGTCGACCGGCGGCGACCCCGGCACCGACCCGGGCGAGGGCACCGACCCCGGCAACGGCGGCGACCCGGGTCCCCCGGCCGGCGCGATCACGATCGCCGAGCTGCAGGGCACCGGCGACGCCAGCCCCAAGGCGGGCCAGACGGTCACGACCGCCGGCATCGTCACCGCGCAGTACGCGACGGGCGGCTTCAACGGCTTCTACCTCCAGACCCCCGGCACCGGAGGCGCTGTCGACCTGGCGACGCACACCGCGTCCGACGCGGTCTTCGTGTACGGCTCCTCCTCCGCCGCCGCGGTGAAGACCGGCGACTACGTGCAAGTCACCGGCGCGGTCAGCGAGTTCAACGGCCTCACCGAGCTCACCGCCACGAAGGTCGACCAGCTCGACAAGAGCACGGTCGCCGCTCCCACGCCCGCCACGGTCGGCCTCCCGGCCACCGACGCGCAGCGCGAGGGCCTCGAGGGCATGCTGCTCGCCCCGCAGGGCGCGTTCACCGTCACCGACACGTACTCGACCAACCAGTACGGCGAGGTGGGCCTCGCCGCCGGCGACAAGCCGCTCGTGCAGCCGACCGAGGTCGCGCGCCCCGGCACGCCCGAGTACGCGGCGGCCGTGGCCGATGTGAAGGCCCGCGGCGTCATCCTCGATGACGGCGGCTCGACCAACTTCCTCGGCAGCGCGGCGAACAAGGCCAAGCCGCTGCCGTATGTGTCGCTGCAGAACCCAGTACGCGTCGGCGAGCCGGTCACCTTCACCAAGCCGGTCATCCTCGACTACCGCAACGACGCCTGGAAGTTCCAGCCCGTCGCCGAGCTGACCCCGGCCGACGCGGCCGACGTGCAGCCCGTCACCTTCGGCAACACCCGCACCGCGGCGCCGGAGAACGTGGGCGGAGACCTGCGCCTGGCCACGTTCAACGTGTTGAACTACTTCACCACGACCGGCGACCAGCTGAGCGGCTGCACCTACTACACCGACCGCGCCGGCGAGAAGGTCACCGTCAACTCCGGCTGCGACGCCCGCGGCGCCGCCGACGCCGACGACCTCAAGCGCCAGCAGGACAAGATCGTCGCGGCCATCAACGGCCTCGGCGCCGACGTCGTCTCGCTCGAGGAGATCGAGAACTCGGCCCGGTTCGGCAAGGACCGCGACGACGCGCTCTCGAAGCTCGTCGCCGCACTCAACGCCGCCGCCGGCAGCGAGGTCTGGGCGTACGTGAAGTCGCCGTCGAAGCTCCCCGCCACCGAGGATGTCATCCGCACCGCCTTCATCTACAAGAAGGCGACCGCCGAGCCGGTCGGCGACGCCAAGATCCTCGACGACGCCGCGTTCTCGAACGCGCGCCAGCCGCTCGCGCAGGCCTTCAAGAAGGTCGGCGCCGGCGACTCCTCGACGTTCATCGCGATCGTCAACCACTTCAAGTCGAAGGGCTCGGGCAGCGGGGCCGACGCCGACCAGGGCGACGGCCAGGGCGCCTCCAACGCCTCCCGCGTCGCCCAGGCCAAGGCTCTGGTCGCGTTCTCGGACGAGCGGCAGAAGACGCTGGGCACCGACAAGGTGCTGCTGATCGGCGACTTCAACGCCTACCTCAAGGAGGACCCGATCACGGTCCTCACCGACGCCGGCTACGTCGACCAGGTGAGCACCCGCACGAGCAAGTACACCTACTCGTTCGACGGCACGGTCGGCTCGCTCGACCACGTGCTCGCCTCGCCCGCGATGAACAGGACCATCACCGGCGCGGACGTGTGGAACATCAACTCGGGCGAGTCCATCGCGCTGGAGTACAGCCGGTACAACTACAACGTCACGAACTTCTACGCGGCCGACCCGTACCGGTCGAGCGACCACGACCCGATCGTCGTGGGCCTCGGCCTGAAGGCGGCGCCCGTGACGCTGAACCTGCTGAACATCAACGACTTCCACGGTCGCATCGACAGCAACACCGTGAAGTTCGCGGGCACGATCGAGAAGCTGCGCGCCGAGGGCGGCGAGGGCAACACCCTCTTCCTCTCGGACGGCGACAACATCGGCGCCTCCCTGTTCGCCTCGGCCTCGGCCGGCGACATCCCGACGCTCGACGTGCTGAACGCGCTCGGCCTGAAGACGAGCTCGGTGGGCAACCACGAGTTCGACAAGGGCTTCGCCGACCTGACCGGCCGGGTGGAAGACGCGGCCGACGTCAGCTACCTCGGCGCGAACGTCTACAAGAAGGGCACGAAGGACCCGGCCCTGCCCGAGTACGCCGTGTTCACGGTCGACGGCCTGAAGGTCGGCGTCATCGGCGCCGTCACGCAGGAGACCCCGACCCTGGTCTCGCCGGGCGGCATCGCCGACCTCGACTTCGGCGACCCGGTGGAGGCGGTCAACCGCGTCGCGGGCGAGCTCACCGACGGCGACCCCGCCAACGGCGAGGCCGACGTGCTGGTGGCCGAGTACCACGAGGGCGCCGGAGCCGGCACGCCGGACGGCGCGACCCTCGAGCAGGAGGTCGCCGCGGGCGGCGCCTTCGCCGACATCGTGACCAAGACCTCCAACAAGGTCGCGGCCATCTTCACCGGCCACACCCACAAGCAGTACGCGTGGGACGCCCCGGTGCCCGGTGTCGACGGTGCGACCCGTCCGGTCGTCCAGACCGGCAGCTACGGCGAGAACATCGGCCAGGTGCAGCTCACCGTCGACCCCGACACCGACACGGTGACGGCCCACACGGCCCGCAACGTGGCCCGCACGACCGACGCGGACGACGCGCTGGTCGCGGCGTACCCGCGGGTCGCGCAGGTCAAGACGATCGTCGACAAGGCGCTCGCCGACGCGGCCGTGATCGGCAACCAGAAGGTCGGCTCGGTCACCGCGGACATCACGACGGCCTACGCCAACGGCCTGCGTGACGACCGCGCCAGCCAGTCCACCCTCGGCGGCCTCGTCGCGGACTCGCTGCTCGACACCCTCAAGCCGGCCGAGCTGGGCGGCGCCGAGATCGGCGTCGTCAACCCGGGCGGCCTGCGCGCCGAGCTGCTGTACGGCACCGACGGCTCGATCACGTACGCCCAGGCGAACGCGGTCCTGCCGTTCGTGAACAACCTGTGGACCACGACCCTGACCGGGGCCCAGTTCAAGCAGGCGCTCGAGCAGCAGTGGCAGCGCAACGCCGACGGCACCGTGCCCAGCCGGCCGTTCCTCGCGCTCGGCCTCTCGAAGAACGTGAACTACACGTTCGACGAGACCCGCCCCGAGGGCGACCGGATCACGAGCATCCTCGTGAACGGGCAGCCGATCGACCCGGCGAAGTCGTACCGGATCGGGTCGTTCTCGTTCCTGCTGCAGGGCGGGGACAACTTCCGCGCCTTCGTGGGCAGCGACACCCGCGACTCGGGTCTCATCGACCGGGACGCGTGGATCGGCTACCTCCAGCAGCACAGCCCGGTGTCGCCCGACTTCGCCAAGCGCGGCGTCGGCGTGACCGGCGTGCCGACGGGCACCCTCCAGCGCGGCCAGCAGGTCTCGTTCCAGGTGAAGGGTCTCAACCTGACCTCCCTCGGCAGCCCGGCGAACACCGCGCTGGAGCTGACCTGGGCGGGCAGCTCGGCCTCCCTCGGCACCGCGGCGGTGGACGCCACGGGCAACGCGACCGTGACCTTCACGGTCCCGGCCGACGCGGCGGGCGCGAGCAGCCTGGTGCTGCGGGCGACCCCGACGGGCACGACCGTGCAGGTGCCGCTCACCGTGGCGGCCGCCGAGCCCGGCGACCCGAAGCCGACGAAGGACCCGAAGGCCGCCAAGGAGTCGGCGCTGAAGAAGGCCCTGGAGGGTCTCGTCAGCACCGACAAGGCGACCTACAAGCCGGGCGAGCAGATCTCGATCACCGTCGGGAAGAAGCTGGCCGGCCAGTGGGTCTCGGTCTGGGCCTACTCGCAGCCGCAGAACATCGGCGGCGGCTGGGTGCAGGTGCCGGCGAGCGGTGTGCTGACGCTCACCCTCCCGAAGGACATCGGCAACGGCAACCACAAGCTGTCGGTGCAGGACGCCCAGAACGACGTGCTCGGCTGGACGACCATCAAGGTGAAGGCCGACAACGGCCACGGCAGCGGCAACGGCCTGATCGACTGGATCGTCGATGTGATCGGCGGCATCCTCGGCTGGCTGTTCGGGCACTGACCCGCAACTGACGGCGACGGACGGCCGTCGGAGGTGCACACCTCCGGCGGCCGTTCGCCGTTCCCCATCGCCGCATCGATAGCGACATGTACAAAATTCTTGACACGGTGTCAGCCCCGCTTTACACTCGCCATGTACAGAATCTTTGACATGCGAGGTGTGTGGTGTCGTACGACGAGAAGAACTCCTGGGTCTTCCTGGTGACAGCGGTCATCGGGTACGCGACCTACCTGATCCTGCTGGCGGTCCTCGGTCCGGGCGCCTACGTGCCGCTGCTGCTCTGGACCGTCGGCGGCGCCATCGTCGTCAACATCCTGGCGAGCATCGTCGTCTCGGCGACGAACCCGAAGGACGCCGACAAGCGCGACCAGCGCGACCGCGAGGTCAAGGCGTTCGGCGAGCGCATCGGCCAGGCCTTCGTGGTCATCGGCGCTGTCGCCGCGCTCGTCCTCGCGATGTTCGAGACGCCGTGGTTCTGGATCGCGAACGCCGTCTACCTCGCGTTCGTCCTGTCCGCGGTGGTCGGCTCGATCGCGACCCTGGTCGCCTACCGCAAGGGGATGCCCGCGTGGTGAAGCCGACGCGGGTGACCAACTCCATCCGGGCGCTGCGGTTCGGCGCCGACGAGATGACGCAGGCCGAGCTCGCCGACCGCGTCGGCGTGACCCGGCAGACCATCATCGCCATCGAGCAGGGCCGCTATTCGCCGTCGCTCGAGCTGGCGTTCCAGATCGCGCGGGTGTTCGGGGTCCCGCTCGACGACGTGTTCGCGTACCCCGAGACGACCGAGAGCTGAGAAGAGACGATCATGACGACGATGCGAGCGGTGACGCAAGACGTGTACGGCCCGCCGAGCGCGCTGCACGTCGAGCAGGTGCCGATCCCGGCACCCGCCGATGATGAGGTGCTGGTCCGGGTGGAGACCGCCGGCATCGACGCGGGCACCTGGCACCTCACGACGGGTCGCCCCTACCTGATGCGCGCCATCGGTCTCGGGTTCCGCGGCCCGAAGGCGCGCATCCGCGGCATGGCTTTCGCCGGCGTGGTGGAGGGGACCGGTGAGCGCGTCCTCGGCTCGGCCGACGGCGCGCTCGCCGAATACGTCGCCGTGAAGGCGTCCGACCTGGTGGCGCGCCCCGACGATCTCGGCGCGGTGGAGGCCGCGGCCCTGCCGATCTCCGGCGTGACGGCCCTGCAGGCGGTCCGGGCCGCCGGCATCCGCGAGGGCGACCGGGTGCTGGTGCTCGGAGCGGCGGGAGGCGTCGGCCACTTCGCCGTGCAGCTGGCGACCGCGCAGGGCGGCCGGGTGACGGGCGTGTGCAGCGGCGCGAAGGCCGACCTCGTCCGTGAGCTCGGCGCCGAGGAGGTCGTCGACTACACGACGACCGACGTGCTCGCCCTCGGCCGCATCTGGGACGTCATCATCGACACGGCCGGCAATCGCCCGCTCGGCGCGCTCCGCCGCATCCTGTCTCCGACGGGGTCCCTGGTGATCGTCGGTGGGGAGGCCGCGGGACCGCTCACCGGCGGCATCGGCCGCACGGCGGCCGCGGGCCTCCTCAACGCCGTCAGCACGCAGCATCTCGTCGGCCTCGTCTCGACCGAGAACGCCGACGACGAGCGCGAGCTCGTCTCGCTCTGGGCGCAGGGAGCCGTCCGCCCGGTCATCGACACGGTCTATCCGCTGGAGCACACCGCGGACGCCGTGGAGCACATCGGCGCCGGCCGCGCTCGCGGCAAGGTGGTCGTCACCCTCTGATCGGATCCCCTCGACACCGCGCTTGACTTCAAGCGCTTGAGGTCTGTTCTGATGGGGTCATGACCGCACTGACCATCCAGGACGTCTCCCGGCAGAGCGGGCTCAGCGAGCCCACGCTGCGCTACTACGAGGAGGTCGGCCTGCTCGGCCCGATCGCCCGCGACGAGAGCAGCGGCCACCGCCGGTACGCCGAGGGCGACCTCGACGACGCGCAGGTGCTGGCGTGCCTGCGCGCGATGGGCGTCGGCATCCAGGACATGCGCACGTACCAGGCCAACCGCCGCCGCGGTCGCGCGGCGGCGGGCGAGCAGCGCGACATCCTGCTCCGCCACGCCGAGCGGGTGGAGGAGGAGCTCGCGCGGCTGCGCGTGCACCTCGACTACCTGCGGGTCAAGGCGGCCCTCTGGGACGCGCGCGAGCGCGACGACGCCGCCGACGAGGAGCGCACCCACGCGCAGCTCGCATCCATCCTTCCCCGACTCGAGGAGACCTTCCGATGACCTCCAGCTCCACTCCCACCGTCCTCGTCACGGGCGGTACCGGCTACCTCGCCACCCGGCTGCTCGCCGACCTGCTCGCATCCGGCGCCGCCGTCCGCACGACGGTCCGCTCGCTCGACCGCGAGGAGGAGGTGCGCGCGGCCGTCCGCCGGGCAGGGGCCGACGACGGCGCGCTCTCGTTCGTCGCGGCCTCCCTCACGGACGACGAGGGGTGGGAGGCCGCGCTCGCCGGCATCGAGGAGGTGCACCACACCGCGTCCCCGATGATCCAGACCGCCGTCCCCGACGAGGTCGTGATCCCCGCCCGCGACGGCGCACTCCGCGTGCTGCGGGCCGCCAGCCACGCGGGAGTCCGGCGGGTGGTGCTCACCTCCTCCTTCGCCGCCGTCGGCTACTCGCCGAAGCCGGTGCGCGACTACGACGAGAGCGACTGGACCGACCCGGAGACGCCGGGCCTCCCCGCCTACCCGCTGTCGAAGGCGGTGGCCGAGCGCGCCGCGTGGGACTTCGTCGAGCGCGAGGGAGCCGGCCTCGAGCTGGTCGCCCTCAACCCGACGTGGATCGCCGGACCCACCCTGACCGCCTCGGCCCGTTCGTCGCTCGCCGTCTTCACCGGCATGCTCGACGGCACCATGACCGCGACGCCGCGCCAGCGCTTCGGGATGGCGGATGTGCGCGACGTCTCGGCGGCGCACCTCGCCGCGATGTCGACGCCGGAGGCGGCGGGCAAGCGCTACCTGATCCTGGCGGACGGCCCGACGATGACGTTCCTCGACGTGGCGGACGTGCTGCGCCGCGAGCTCGGCCCGCTCGCCGAGCGCGTCCCCACGGTGGAGGCGTCCGGCGACGAGCCCGCACCGCTGACGATCCACAACGAGCGGGCGAAGCGCGAACTGGGACTCCGCCCCCGCCCCGCGGTGGCGACGATCGTCGAGACTGCGGAGAGCCTGCGCGACCTCGGTCTCCTGGCCGTCCGCGCCTGAACCGGGCGGCGGCGGCCGCTCGGGCCTCCGGCCGCTCAGACCTCGAAGTACAGGTGGGTGTGGAGGTTGCAGCCCGGGTTGAACGCGGCCCCGCACGCCGGGCAGGCGGTCGCCGTCAGATAGTCGGCGATCGTCAGCTCGGTGCGGCAGACCCCGCACAGCACCGCCCGCTCGCCCCTGGCGTCGAGCGGCCACGGCGTCGCCGGGTGCCCCGCCGCCTCCTCGTGGCACAGATGGCAGGGGTAGTACTCGCCGCAGCACGCGAACCGGATCGCCACCACGTCGAGCGCGGACCGGTAGTGGATGCAGCGCGTCTGATCGTCGACGACGGGTCCGAGCACGGCGACCCTGCTGTCGTCCTCCATCATCACCGCCCTCACCGCACCCCTCGCGCGCTCAGCGCGTCGCCCAGCTGGTCCGCGTGCTTCAGCGCCAGCACCAGGAACGGTACCGCGAACGCCCGGAGGCTCGCACGTCCGCCGCGCGCCCGCTGCGCCTCCCGCACCTCGCCCGCGAGCCGCGCCAGCACAGGCACCGTGCCGAGCGTGACCGTCAGCAGCAGCGCCACCCGCTGCGGGTCGACGCGGAGGCGCTGCAGCGGGGCGAGTCCGCGCTCCACCGCGTCGAGCAGGTCGGTGACCCGCGTCGTCAGGACGAGCAGCCCGGCCAGCACGACGGCCGCGGTGACGCGCGCCGTGTTCGCGACGGCGGCCTCCACCCCGAGGAAGATCAGCTGGAAGCCGAGCGTGACGACGATCAGCCAGCGCACCGCGAGCACCTGGCGGCCGAGCTCCGCGAGCCCGACGCCGGCGATCAGGTAGCACGCCACCGCGACGACGGTCGCGACCGCTGCCGCCCACCAGGCGGAGGGCAGCAGCGAGACCGCCAGCACCACGGCGAGTACGAGCAGCAGCTTCGGCCCCGCGGGCATCCGGTGCAGCAGCCCGTCGCCCGGGCGGTAGAGCGTCAGCACGCGAGCGCCGCCTCGTACGCGTCGATGATCTGCTCGGGCGCACCCACCGCGGCGACCGTGCCGTCGGCCACGAGCACGGCCGCGTCGCAGCGCGCGGCCAGGCTCAGGTCGTGGGTCACGAGCACGAGCCGGTGCCCGGTGTCGGCCAGGAGGTGCCCGGCGACCAGCCGCGCGTTCCTCGCGTCGAGGTACGCCGTCGGCTCGTCGGCGACGACCAGCTCGGGCCGCCGCACGAACGCGCCGGCCAGCGCCAGCAGCTGCTTCTGGCCGCCCGAGAGGTCGTGCGCCGACCGCTCGGCGAGGTCGGTCAGCCCGAACCGGTCGAGCGCTTCGGCCACCCGCGCGGCCGACTCGGCGCGTGGGAGGCGGTCGGCGCGCAGCGAGAACGCCACGTCCTCGGCGACGGTCGGCATCACGATCTGGGCGTCGGGGTTGCTGAACAGCACGGCGACGCGCCGCCGCAGCTCGCCGGCCTGCCGCACCGGGTCGAGCCCGAGCACCCGCACCCGGCCTCCCGTCGGCGCGACCAGCCCGCAGAGAAGGCGCGCCAGGGTCGACTTGCCCGAGCCGTTCTCGCCGATGACGGCGACGGTCCTGGCGTCGACGGCGAGAGTGGAGGCGTGCAGCGCGTCCGTCTCGCCCAGCCGCACAGCAGCCTCCCGCAACTCGATGGCGGGGTGCTGCTCGTGTGCCGGCACGTTCGCGCTCACGCGGCCCGCGTGCTCCAGCTGCGGCGGAACGCCCGTGGGTAGGCCCGCACGAGCGTCATGACGATCAGCGTCGCGAGCACGGCCTTCACCAGGTCGCCCGGCACGAACACCAGGCTGGTCAGCGCGGTCTCGGCCAGCGGGAGGCGCGTCACGGCCGCCTGCCACGGGATGCCGACCGCATAGATCACGAGTACGCCCCCGACGAGCATGCCGAGGAAGGTGCGCCACCACACCGGCTTGCGGTGAGCCGCGTGCACGATCAGCCCGATGACGAGCGCGCCCGCGATCCAGCCGAGCGCGTAGCCTCCGCTCGGGCCGACGAAGACCGCGATGCCGCCGCGCCCGCCGACGAGGAGCGGGAGGCCGACGGCGACGAGGGCGAGCAGCACCGCCATCGACAGCGCCCCGAGCCAGGGACCGAGGATGGCACCGGCGAGCATCACGCCGAGCGTCTGGGCGGTGATCGGCACGGACCCGAACACGCTGAGTCCGCCGGGCAGTCCGAGCACGGCGACGATCGCGGCGAAGACGGCGACGCGCGCGAGGTCCGTCGCGTCGAGGCGGCGGGAGCGTGCGGCCGGCGCGGTAGGAGAAGGCGCAGGGGCGGGTGCGGTGGTGGGGGAGTCGGTCATCTCAGTCCTAACCTGAACGGTGTTCACCTGAACGCCGTTCACTATAGTGGGAGCGTGACGTCGAACGAAAGCGGCCGCAGGCACACCAGGGACGACGTCGCGCGCACGGCGCTCCGCATCCTCGACGACGACGGCCTCCCGGATCTGACGATGCGCCGCCTCGCCGCCGCCCTCGACGTGCAGCCCAGCGCGCTCTACCACCACTTCCCGAACAAGCAGACGCTGCTTGCCGAGCTCGCGGACCGCATCGTGGCGCGTGCCGCCCAACCGGCGAGCGGGCTCGACTGGAGCGACACCGTCCGCGCGGAGGCCGCCGCCCTGCGCGACGCGCTCCTCGCCTACCGCGACGGCGCCGAGGTCGTCTCCAGCACCTTCGCGCTCGGCCTCGGCGCTGGCGCACCGCTCGACCGCTTCACCGACGCGGTGACCGCCGGCGGCTTCGACGACGAGACCGCCCGGCGCGCGGCCACGGCCCTCCTGCACTTCGTGCTCGGGCATGTCTCGCACGAGCAGCAGCGCCTGCAGTACGACAGCCTGGGCGTGCTGGCCGACAGCGCCTCCGCGGAGGCGGGCACGGACTCGGCGGAGGCGTTCGCCTTCGGAATCGACCTGCTGGTCGGCGGACTGGAGCGGGTCAGTCGCTCCCGAACGTGACCTTCCAGCCGCCCACGACGTGGGTGGCGAGGTTGAACAGCGCGGCCGCGATGGCGCCGAGCGCCGACACGACGATCAGCTCGAGCACCGCGACGACGAGCGTGAAGGTCATCACGTTCGGGAAGGTCAGGTCGGCCACGAGGGCGGCGCCCTGCTCACCGGCGATGCCGTCCAGCAGATCGCGGGCCGTCTGCACCAGCCCGAACTTCTCCAGCACGCTCCACAGCAGCAGCATCAGCACGACGGTGACCGCGGCCACGATGAGGCTCACCAGGAACGACATCTTCAGCGCCGACCAGAAGTCGATGTAGACCAGGCGCATGACGGCGCGTCGCGTCTGCTTCTTCGTGCGTGCCGCCACGCGACCTCCCCAGGTACCGCTGCCGCCGGTGATCGGCGGTCCCCTCGGCTCAGTCTAGCGGGAGACGCCGACGGACTCCGGCAGGCCCTGCAGCGCCTTCGCGCGGCCGGTCGCGACGATGCCCGGCAGCACGAACGCCCACAGCTCGCGCACCCGCTGCAGCAGATCGGCGTGGTCGGTGAGCGTCTCCGACACCAGCTGCACGCCGGTGAACGCGGGTGAGAGGAAGCGCGCGAACGTCTCCGGGTCGACCTCGGGGCGCAGGTCGCCCTCCGCGATCCCGCGCCGGGTCAGCTCGGCGAGCGTGCGCATCCAGTCGCGGTACGGGTCGGCCACCGGCTGCTCGAACGTCGAGACGTCGGTCGTGAGCCGCACCCCGGCTTGCACGACCCGGTCGGCCTGCAGCTGCTCCGCCAGGCCCAGGCACAGCACCACCATCGTCTCCAGCGCCGGCCTGCCCTCCTCGAGCGTCGCCGCGACCGCGGTCATGGTGCGGCGGTGCTGCTCCTCGATGACCGCCCGGGCGAGGTCGTCCTTGGAGACGAAGTGGAAGTACAGCGCGCCCTTGGTCATCCCCGACTCCGCCGCGATCTCGGCCACCGACGCCGAGCCGTAGCCCCGGCGCCGGAAGACCTCCGCTGCGCCCGCGACGATCGCGTCCCTCGTGATCCGGGCGCGCGCTTGCTTGACCATGGGGCTCCTGGGCGTCGAGGGTGGAGGGGCTCGTCACACGTTAACCCACCGTTCCTCCGACCACGGTGAACGTTCGTCCACGCCGCCTCCGCCGCCCGCGGTCCGGGCGTAGCGTTGCGGAGGAGCCGACATTCCAGGAGAGGGGCCTGCCCATGACCACCGTCGCCGACACCATCGTCGAGATCCTCCACGACGCGGGGGTGAACCGCGTCTACGGGATCCCCGGCGACTCCCTCAACGGGTTCACCGACGCGCTGCGCCGCTCGGGCGAGGTCGCGTGGGAGCATGTGCGGCACGAGGAGGCCGCGGCGTTCGCGGCGTCGGCGGAGGCGGCGCTCACCGGCGGTCTCGCCGTCTGCGCCGGCAGCTGCGGGCCCGGCAACACGCACCTGATCAACGGGCTGTACGACGCAAACCGCAGCCGCGTGCCCGTGCTCGCGATCGCGGCGCAGATCCCGCAGGCCGAGATCGGCACCGGCTACTTCCAGGAGACGCACCCGCAGGAGCTGTTCCGCGAGGCGTCCGTCTACACCGAGCTGGTCAGCCAGCCGGAGCAGCTGCCGCGCATCCTGGAGATCGCGATGCGCGCAGCGGTCGAGAAGCGCGGCGTCGCCGTCATCGTCATCCCGGGCGAGATCTTCCTCGCCGACGCCGCCGGCCGCCGCAAGTCCGCCCCCATCGTGGAGGCGCCGCGCGTCACCCGCCCCTCCGACGCCGAGCTGCAGTCCGCCGCCGACATCCTCAACGCGGCCAAGAAGGTGACGATCCTCGCCGGCGCGGGTGTCGAGGGCGCGCATTCCGAGCTGATCTCGATCGCGAAGGCGCTCCAGGCTCCCGTCGTCCACGCCATGCGCGGCAAGGAGTTCGTCGAGTACGACAACCCCTACGACGTCGGCATGACCGGCCTGCTCGGCTTCTCCTCCGGCTACCGGGCGATGGAGGCGTGCGACGCGCTGCTCATGCTCGGCACCGACTTCCCGTACCCGCAGTTCTACCCGTCCAAGGCGAAGATCATCCAGGTCGACATCCGCGGCGAGGTCCTCGGCCGCCGCACGCCGCTCGACCTCGGGCTGGTCGGCAGCGTCAAGGACACGGTGAAGGCGCTGCTCCCGCTGCTGTCGGAGCGCTCCGACAGCAAGCATCTCGACGCCTCCACCAACCACTACGCCAAGGCCCGCAAGAGTCTCGACGAGCTGGCCGTCAACGACCGCAACCGCCAGCCCATCCACCCCCAGTACGTCGCCCGGCTGGTCAGCGAGCTCGCCAGCGAGGACGCGGTGTTCATCCCCGACGTCGGCTCGCCCGTCGTCTGGGCGGCGCGCTACCTGAAGATGAACGGCCGGCGGAGGCTGATCGGGTCGTTCACGCACGGCTCGATGGCGAACGCGCTGCCGCAGGCCATCGGCGCGCAGACCGCCTTCCCCGGCCGGCAGGTGGTGGCGCTCGCCGGAGACGGCGGCCTCGCGATGCTGCTCGGCGAGCTGCTGACGCTGCGGCAGAACAAGCTGCCGGTGAAGATCGTGGTGTTCAACAACTCCTCGCTGAACTTCGTCGAGGTGGAGATGAAGGCCGCCGGCTTCGTCAACTACGGCACCGGCCTCGAGAACCCCGACTTCGCGAAGGTCGCGCAGGCGATCGGCCTGTACGGCCGGCGGGTGGAGGAGCCGGACGACCTCGAGGGCGCCCTGCGCGAGGCGTTCGCGCACGACGGTCCCGCCCTGATCGACGTGGTGACCGCCCGGCAGGAGCTCAGCATCCCGCCGGCGATCACCGCGAAGCAGGTCAGCGGCTTCACCCTCTACGCGCTGCGCACGATCATGTCCGGCCGCGGCGACGAGCTCATCGACCTCGCCGACACGAACGTCTTCCGCCGCCTCTTCGACTGACCCCCGGTTGGCAAACCGTCGAGTACGCAGATTCTCCGCGTACTCGGCGGTTTTCTCGGGAATTCGCGCGTACTCGACGGTTGCCCGGGCTAGTTGATGCAGACCTGGTCCGAGTAGGACTGGGCCGGGGAGGTCGGGGTCGCGGCGGGCGCGGGAGCCGGGGCGGGCGCCGCACCGGCGTCGCCGGTGGCCGGCGCGGCCGGCATGATGCCGTCGTCGCCGAGCACCAGCGTCACGCCGCTCACCGAGCCGGTCTCCTGCACGACCGCGCCCGGCACGAAGGCGGCGACCGCCTTCGCCTGCGCCTCCTGGCCCTTCGGGTACTGGATGGTCGTGGTCGCCGTCGTGTCCGCGTCTCCGGGCGCGCCCGTCTTGAACCCGGCTGCGGCGAGGGTCTGCGTCGCGGTGGTCGCCGCGCCGTCCGCGCTGCCGCCGTTGAGCACGGTCACCGTCGTGTCGGCGGGCTTCGCCGCGGTCGCCTTCTCATAGTCGCCGGGCGTGCCCATCAGGCTCTGGATGAACGCGGGCATCGCGGCCGTGTCGACCTCCACCACCGAGATCTCGTCGCCGTCGACGTCGATCGTCGGCGTGCCGGAGATCGGGATGGTCGCCGACTGGATCTTGCCGCCGGTGAGTCCCTGCATCTGCGCCGCGAGCTGCAGGAAGTTGAGCCCGGGATCGGTCTCGAGCGACCCGCTGACCGCGTCGAGCACCTTCGTCAGCTTGCCCGGGTTCAGCAGCGTGCCGGCGGAGAGGGCCTTGTGCGCCTCCACCGAGAGGAAGTACTGCTGCCGCACCACGCGGTCGAGGTCGCCGCGCGGCAGCCCGTGCCGCTGGCGCACGAACGAGAGCGCCTGCTGCGCGTTCAGCGTCGACACGCCCGCCGGGAAGTTCGCGCCCGAGTACGGGTCGTCCACGGCCTCGTTGAGGCAGACCTGCACCGGCCCGAGCGCGTCGGCGATCGTGTAGAAGCCGAGCAGCGAGACGCGCACGTAGTGATCGATCGAGAGGCCGGTGAGGTTCTGCACGGTGTCGATCAGCAGCTTCGCGCCGGCCGTCGGATCGGTCGCGCCGCCTCCGAGCGAGAAGGCGGAGTTGAGCTTGTTCATCCCGTGCCCCGGCACATCCACCCAGGAGTCGCGGGGGAGGGAGATGAGGGTCGCCGACTTCCCGTCCGCCGGGAGGTGCAGGATCATCATCGTGTCGGTGTTGGTGCTGCCGCCGTCCTCGGTGGTGCTGAGCTGGGCGAGCTGCTCGGGCGTCGCGTTGTCGGGCCGGTGGTCGTCGCCCACCAGCAGGATGTTCTGGTCCTGCCCGTCGACGTCGTTGCCCTTCTTGCCGATCACGTCGACGTGGGTCACGCCGCCCACGAAGCGGAAGTAGCTGTACGCCGCGTACCCGCCGACGACCACGAGGATCACGGCCAGCGCGGCGGCCGTCCACGCGATGATGCGCTTGGCGCGACGACGCCGCGGACGCTTGCCGGGAGGCGGGGTGGAGCCGTCGCCGCGGCCGGAGTCGTCGCCGCCTCCGCCGTCGCCGCGTCCGCCGTCTCCGCCGCGACCGCCGCGTCCGCCCCGGCCGTTGCCGCCGCCGCTGCCGCCACTGTTGCCGCCGCCGAGGCCGAGGTCGTCGAAGGGCGAGCCCGCCGCGCCGCTCGCGCCTCCGCTCACCGCACCTGCGCCGCCGCCCGCACCCGCCGGCACCCGCGACGCCGGTCGCGTCGCGCGGACCGGGCGGCGGGGATCGGCGTCGGGCACGCGCCCGAACACCGCGGTCGCGGGGTCGACGGAGTCGCCCCGGGCGGAACCGGGGCGGTCGGCACCGGGGCCGGAGGCGGGATCAGTCGGGCGTCTCACACGGAAACGCTAGAGGGCGCCGCCTTGGAACCCCCTGTTTTCCGAGCGCGTTCCCGACGAATCGCCAGCAATTCCCGGCGCCGCTCTCAGCCGGCTGCCTCCTGGACGCCCGGAACGACGACGTCCTCGGGCTCCGCGCCCGGCTCGCGGCCCATCGCCTCCGTCATGCGGGTGGAGATGGCGAGCAGCTCCTCCTGCTGCTCCGGGCTGAGGGCGTCGTAGAGGATGCGGCGGATGGTCGCCGTGTGCTCCGGCAGCACCCGGACGACCTTGCGGCGCCCGTCGCCGGTCAGGTGGATCCAGCTGGCCCGGCGGTCCTCGGCGCAGTCCTGCCGCTCGACGAAGCCCCGCGCCTCCATCCGGGTGACCTGGTGCGAGACGCGGCTCTTCTCCCACCCGGTCGCCGCGACGAGGTCGCGCACACGGAGACGACGGCCGGGGGAGCGGATCAGCGCCATCAGCACCTCCAGCTCGGAGATGGAGATGCCGGCGTCGCGCTGGAGCTGCTGGTCGAGCGCCCGGTCGAACCCGCGGCGCATGAGATAGAACTCATGGAACAGCCGCAGCTCGTCGTCGCTGAGCTTGCGCGGGTCGGGCCGGGTGCGCGCGGTGGCCATGCCGCCATCCTCGCACGCGCGCGGCCCGGCCGGTCGTCGTCAGTGCGCGAGCTGCTCCAGAAACACGACGAGCACGCCGAGCAGGGTGATCGCCCCGAGCACGATCAGCTGCTTCCACCAGGGGAGGCCGGTGCGGTTCACCGCGATGCGCCCGACCACCGCGAGCGACACGATCAGGGCGACGATGGCCACGATCATCGCCGTGCGCGTCTCCATCACGTCCGCCGCCGCCAGCCCGAGCACGACCACCGGCACGCCGATCACGCCGAGGGCGCGGGAGGCGACGGCGGCCATGTGCCCGAACTCCCCGGCCGAGGGGAGGGTGTTGTGCACGATCATGTGCGACACGAAGTCGGAGGCGAGCCCGGCGAGGAGCACGCCGACGACCGAGATGACCAGCGTGAAGAGCGTGTCCAGCGGGTCGAGGTGGCCGCCGTGGCCGTTGATGGCCATCAGTACGGCCAGCGCGGTGAAGGTCGCATAGATGCGCTCGCGCAGGCGGTCGCCGGCCTGTCGCCGCTGATCCTCCGTGGCGTCGGCGGGGAGGTACCGGTCATCGTGGCGTTCGGGGTCCGGCGCAGCCATGGGACGAGCTTAGCGAGCCGGGAATGCGGGAGGGCCGGCGCGCGTTCGCCCGTTGATGACACGTCAACTTCATCCGACACGAAAGGCTGACATGACCAGGATCGCCATCATCATCGGCAGCACCCGCCCCGGACGCAACGGCGAGGCCGTCGCCCGCTGGGTCCACGAGCACGCCGCGAAGCGCACGGGCGTCGAGTACGAGCTCGTCGACCTCAAGGACTGGGACCTGCCGCACCTCGACGAGGCGATGCCCGCCGCGATGGGCCAGTACGCCGGCGAGCACACCAAGGCGTGGGCTGCGAAGATCGACGAGTTCGACGGCTACATCTTCGTCACCCCCGAGTACAACCACAGCACCTCCGGCGCGCTCAAGAACGCGATCGACTACGTCGGCGCCGAGTGGTTCAACAAGGCGGCCGGCTTCGTCAGCTACGGCGTCTTCGGCGGCGCCCGCGCTGTCGAGCACCTGCGCCTCGTGCTCTCGCAGCTCCAGGTCGCGACCGTCAGCGCCCACGTGGGCCTGAGCCTCGCCCACGACTTCGAGAACTGGGCGCTCAAGCCGACGCAGCAGCAGGAGGCCGCGCTCACCCCGCTCTTCGACCAGGTCGAGTCCTGGTCGCGCGCGCTCGAGACCGTGCGCGCCGAATCCGCCGCGGAGTCCGCCGCCGCGTAACCCGCACCTGCCCGGCGCCGAGGGGCGTCGTTGTGTCGTTATTCCGCCCGGATTCCGACACAACGACGGCCCTCGTGGCATGTTCGGGAGCGCGCCGTCAGGTCTGGCAGACCGGGCAGAAGTAGGTGACGCGCTCCTCCAGCTCCGTGCGGCCGAGCTCCGAGCGCTGGATGGGCGTCCCGCACCGCCGGCACGGCTGCCCCTTGCGGCCGTACACCCAGCTCGACTTGCCGCGCCGCGTGTCGCCGGTGGTCACGCGAACCGGCCGGTTGCGGTTCGCGACGATCATCCGGTGGCCCAGCGCGACCGCCGCAGGGATGTCCGCGTCGCTCACCGGCCGGGTCGGCAGCATCCCGCGCAGGAAGCACAGCTCGTTGACGTACTCGTTGCCGAGGCCCGCCAGGTTGCGCTGGTCGAGCAGGGCGACGGCGACCGGCACCTCGGGGTGCGCCTCCACCCGGCGCACCGCCTCCGCCGCATCCCAGTCGGGGCCGAGGAGGTCGGGGCCGAGATAGCCGACCGCCTCCTCCTCTTGATTCCGCGGCAGCACCTCCAGGATCCCGAGCAGGAAGCCGACCGCGTCGGTGTCCGCGGTCCGCAGCACGGCGCGGGCCTGGTGCGCGGGATGCCGCCAGCGGCCGCCGGCCGGGTACAGCTCCCACGAGCCCTCCATCTTCAGGTGGCTGTGGATGGTGTGCTCACCCACGCGCATCAGCAGGTGCTTGCCGCGGCTCACCACCTCGTCGACCCGGTCGCCGGAGAGGTCGACGGTCGCGTACGCGGGTACCCGGAAGTCGGTCGCGGTCAGCACTTTTCCGGCCAGCGCGTCATTGAGCCTCCGCGCCGCCCGGTAGACGGTGTCTCCCTCGGGCATCCGTCAGCCCCGCAGTCGCAGTCCGCGCGGTGTCGCCGTGAACCCGGCCTCGGTCAGCGCGTCGCCGAGGCCGGTGCCGAGCACGAAACCACCGTTGACGGTCTCGATGGCGAGCTTGTCGACCCGGCGGGCCGTCACGAGGGAGGCGAGGGCGCGGGAGGCTGCGCGCATCGCCGCCGCGGCCTCCTCCGCCTCCGGCCCCTCCGCCGACGGGTCGACGAAGCACAGCAGGCTCTTGCCGCCGCGCTCGACGTAGAGCGTCAGCTCGCCGTCGACCAGGACCACCAGTGCGCCGGCCTTGCGACCCGGACGGTGGCCGGTGCCGCCCTCGGTGCCGCCCGGCGGTGCGGGGACAGCAGGCCAGGGGAGCGCGGCACCGTACGGGTTGGCGGGGTCGGTCGCTGCCAGGGCGACGGCCTCGAAGGGGCGCTCCTGCGTGTGATCGCGCGTGAACGAGCGCAGCCGGTCCACGGTCGCGCCGGCCGCGAACTGCGCGGCGCCCAGCGTCTCCACGAAGTAGCCGCGGCGGGCGCGCCCGGTCTCCTCGAAGCCGCTCAGCACCTTGTAGGCGAGCGCGAATCCGCCGGGCGTCCCCTCGTTCATCACCGACCCGCGGGTCACCACGCCGTACCGGTCGAGCAGCGTCTCGGCCTGGCCGTGCGCCCGGACGGTGGAGTCGAGGTCGCGCTCGGGGAGCAGCGACCACCGGCCGGCGACGGTCGGCGGCCCCATCCTGGTCACCATCGCCGAGCGGGTGGCAGCGCGCCCACGGTACATGCGCGAGCGCGTCGGCTGCCGCGGCCGCTTGTGCGCCGCGGTGCCGCCCGCGGTCAGCACGCGCAGCGGCGCGAGCGTGTCGTTGGTCACGAGCCCGGACCAGGCGAGGTCCCACAGAGCCGTCTCGAGCGCCGAGTCGTCGATCGCGGAGCCCCGCTCCATCCCGACGGCGTCCGAGAGCTGACGGAAGAAGTAGCCGCCGCCGCGCGACAGCGCCTCCAGCACGCCGCGTTGCAACTCGTCCGGGTCGTGCTCCTGCGGCGGCGCGAGGGTGAGCGGCGCGCTGTCGGCGAGGTGGAGGCTGACCCAGCCGTCCTTGCCGGGCAGCGAGCCGTCTCCCGCCCAGATGACCTCGCCGGTCGCCGTGAGCTCGTCGAGCATCGCCGGGCTGTAGTCCGCCACGCGCGAGGGCAGGATGAGCGACTCCCACGCCGAAGCGGGGATGCGCGCTCCGGCGAGCTGCTCGATGACGGAGGCGACGGCGTCGACACCACGCAGCGTGGAGCCGATGTGCTGCCAATCGGGCAGGAAGCGCGCGAACGCCGCCGTCTCGACCGGCTCGACCTCGTGCCGGAGCGCGGCGAGCGACATGCGCCGGAGCCGCCGGAGCACTTCGGCATCGCTCCACTCGGAGCCGTGCGCGTGCGGCCGGAACTCGCCCTCGACCACGCGCCCGTCGTGCGAGAGGCGGCGCAGCGCGTCGTGCACGATCGCCGGGCCCAACGCGAACCGCGCAGCGACGTCGGCCGTCTCGAACGGCCCGTGGGTGCGCGCGAACCGGCTGACGAGGTCGCCGAGCGGATCCTCCACCGGCTCGATGAACGCGACAGGGACGCCGATCGGCAGCGGCACGCCGAGCGCGTCGCGCAACCGGGCGGCGTCCTCGATGGCGGCGAACCGCTCGACGCCCGCGATCGTGACCGCGAGCGCGCGGTGGGAGGCGACCAGGGCCTGGAGGTGTGCGCGCGCGGTGGCGGGGTCGGCGGCGGGAGGCGCGAGCTCGGCGTCGACGGCTTCGGCGGCGCCGGGGGGCGCGGGCGCAACCCCCTCGGCCTGCAGCCGCTCCGCGACCTCCTCCGCCGAGAGCGGTCCGAGCAGGCGCAGCAGGTCGGCAACGCCCTCCACGCCGCGCACGCGCCGGTCGGGGTCGAGCCGCTGCAGCTGCCGCTCCACACGCTCGATCACCTGAGGGTCGAGCAGCTCCCGCAGCTCCGCGCGCCCCAGCAGCTCGGCCAGCAGCCCGGCGTCGAGCGACAGCGCGGCCGCCCGCCGCTCCGCGAGCGGGCTGTCGCCCTCGTACATGAACGCGGCGACATATCCGAACAGCAACGACCGCGCGAACGGCGACGCCGACTCGGTGCTCGCCTCCACCAGCCGGATGCGGCGCTGCTCGATCTGCTTGGCGATGTCGTCGAGCGCGGGGAGGTCGTAGACGTCCTGCAGGCACTCGCGGATCGTCTCGAGGATGATCGGGAAGCTCGGGTACTTGCGCGCCACATCCAGCAGCTGCGACGCCTTCTGCCGCTGCCACAGGGGCGACCGCTTGCCCGGGTTGTACTTCGGCAGCAGCAGCGCCCGCGCGGCGCACTCGCGGAACCGCGACGCGAACAACGCCGACCCGCCGACCTCGCTCGTCACCAGCTCGTCGAGCTCCTGCGGCTCGAACACGAACAGTTCGCCGCCGGGAGGCTGCGCCTCGGTGTCGGGGATGCGCACGATGATCCCGTCGTCGGCCGCCATCGCGCCCGCGTCGATGCCGTACCGCTCGCGCACCCGCGCCTGCACCGCCAGGGCCCACGGCGAGTGCACCTGCATGCCGTACGGGGAATGCAGCACCACCCTCCAGTCGCCCAGCTCGTCGCGGAACCGTTCCACGACAAGCGTGCGGTCGTCGGGCACGTGCCCCGTCGACTCCTTCTGCTCGCGCAGAAACGCCAGCAGGTTGTTCGTCGCCCAGGCGTCGAGCCCGGCCTCCACACAGCGCAGCTCGGCGTCGGCGGGGGAGGCCGCGGTCACCTCGCGCATGAACGCGCCGACCGCGCGCCCCAGCTCGGCGGCCGGCCGAGGCCGTCGCCCTTCCAGAACGGCAGTCGCCCCGGCTCCCCGAACGCGGGCGTCACGAGCACCCGGTCGTGCGTGATCTCCTGGATGCGCCAGCTCGTCGAGCCGAGCGCGAACACGTCGCCGACGCGCGACTCGTACACCATCTCCTCGTCGGCTCGCCGACCCGGCTGGCCTTCTCGCCGACCATGTAGACGCCGAACATGCCGCGGTCGGGGATCGTGCCGCCGCTCGTCACCGCGAGCCGCTGGGCCCCCGGGCGCCCGGTGAGCGTGCCGGCGTCGCGGTCCCAGACGATGCGCGGCCGCAGCTCGGCGAACTCGTCGGAGGGGTACCGCCCGAGCAGATCGAGCGTCGCGTCGTACGCGCTGCGGGGCAGGGTCGCGAAGGGCGCGCTGCGTCGGACGGTGTCGAACCAGTCGTCGGCGTCGATCGGCTCCAGCGCCGTCGCCGCGACCGTCTGCTGAGCGAGGATGTCGAGCGGGTTCGTCGGCACGCGCAGCGTCTCGATCAGCCCCGCGGTCATCCGCTCGGTGGCGACGGCCGAGTGGATGAGGTCGGCGCGGTGCTTCGGGAACAGCACGCCGCGCGAGACCTCGCCGACCTGGTGCCCGGCGCGGCCGACGCGCTGCAGCCCGCTCGCGACCGAGGGTCGCGCCTCCACCTGCACCACCAGGTCGACCGCGCCCATGTCGATCCCGAGCTCGAGGCTGGAGGTCGCGACGACGCACCGGAGCCGGCCCGACTTGAGGTCGTCTTCGATCAGCGCCCGCTGCTCCTTGCTCACGGAGCCGTGGTGGGCCCGTGCGAGCACGAGCGTGTCCGGATCGGCGACCGCCTGCGACCCGCGCGTCTGCCCCGCGCCACCCATCAGTTCGGCGGGAGCGCGGCGCGGCTGCGCCTCCTGCGCGCCGTCCGCGACCTCGCCGCCGAGGAGCCGCTCCTCGTAGATCTCGTTGAGCCGCGCCGTCAGCCGCTCGGCGAGCCGGCGCGAGTTGGCGAACACGATGGAGGAGCGGTGCTCGAGCACCCGGTCGACGATCGCCTCCTCGACGTGCGGCCAGATCGAGCCGGCCTGCGGCGCCGACCCGTCGTCGTTGTCGCTCGCGAAGGTGGAGGTGCCGAGCTCGCTCATGTCCTCCACGGGGACGACCACGCGCAGGTCGAAGCGCTTGCCCGCGGGCGGCGCCACCACCTCCACCGGCGAGCGCCCGCCGAGGAACCGGGCCACCTCCTCCGGCGGCCGCACCGTCGCAGACAGCCCGATGCGTTGCGCCGGCGTGGCCAGGAGGCTGTCGAGCCGCTCCAGCGACAGGGCGAGGTGTGCGCCGCGCTTGGTGGAGGCGACGGCGTGCACCTCGTCGACGATCACCGTCTCGACCTGGGTCAGCGTCTCGCGCGCCTGCGAGGTCAGCATGAGGAACAGCGACTCGGGGGTCGTGATCAGGATGTCGGGCGGGTTCGTCACCAGGGCGCGCCGGTCGGAGGACGGCGTGTCGCCCGAGCGCAGCGCACGCCGACGCTGACGTGCGGCGGCTCGGAGCCCAGCCGCTTCGCCGTCTGCGTCACGCCGACCAGTGGAGCGCGGAGGTTGCGCTCGACGTCGACGCCGAGCGCCTTCAGCGGCGAGATGTACAGGACGCGCGTGCCGGGCGCGGCCTGCGGATCGCGCGGCTGGGCGGCCAGCTTGTCGATCGCCCAGAGGAACGAGGCGAGCGTCTTGCCGGAGCCGGTGGGCGCGATGACGAGGGCGTGCTTGCCGTGCGAGATGGCCTCCCACGCCCCCTCCTGGGCGGGAGTGGGCGCGGCGAAGGCCCCACGGAACCATTCCCTGGTCGCGGGGGAGAAGCGGTCGAGCACATCGCCCATCCCCCCATCCTGCCCCCGACCACCGACACTGTCAGGTGGCTGTCAGCGGCGTCCCAGGTCGACAGTCGGCACTCAGCGCGGCAGGTTGGCCCGGATGAAGGCGCTGATGTCGCCCAGCTCCAGTGGCGAGATGCCGTGGCCGAGCCCTTCGTAGATGCGCGCGTCGAGCGAGCTGTGCTGCGGCAACCAGTCCGTGGTGCGGTCGAGGGAGGTGGCCGGTATCGAATCGTCGAGCGTCCCGCGCCCCCAGAACACCGGCGGCTGGCGCTCGGCCAGCGCGGCGTCGCCCTGCTGCGAGCCCTGGACGACGAATCCGGACAGCTGCACGGCGTAGTCGAACCGCTCCGGAGCGAGCCGGAGCAGCTGGAGGGCCAGCGCCCCTCCCTGCGAGAACCCCAGCAGGCCCGTCGGCACTACCGGCTGCTCGTCGAGCCACTCCAGCACGGCGCGCGCGGCCGCGTCGGCGTTGCCCGCGAGCGGGTCGGCGGCGACGTTCGTGAACCGCGAGAACCAGGCGAAGCCGGGCCCTTCGGGGATCGGGGCGCGCAGGGAGGCGATCACGGGTTCCAGCGGGAGGTAGGCGGCGATCCCGAACAGGTCGGCCTCGTCGGAGCCGTAGCCGTGCAGCAGCACCAGCAGCGGGCGCCCTGCACGGTCGCGCTCGCCGGCGGACCAGAGCACGGCGTCACGGTCGAGGTGGAGGTCGGGGGCGGGGAACGGCACCCTCCATTGTGCCCATCCACCGTGTTATCTCCACAGCCCCCGATCGTGTGGCCCCTGTCCACAGATCGGCCAGGCCCCCTGGCCTGGCCGCCGCTCGCCGGGTGCCTAAGATCGGTGGCATGAGCGTGCGCACCCCCGACCCCGATCCGACCCCGGACCCGCTGCCCGGCGACGGCCCCCAGCCCGGGCCGGCGTGGCTCAGCGACCTGGAGCTGGAGCAGATCCGGCGGCGCCTCCCACTGCTGTACGTGGAGGCCGTCCCGGTGCGCGTGGACGGGCTCGGCCAGGTCACGGAGGTCGGCGTGCTGCTCCGCGCCAACGCGGTCGGCGAGATCACCCGCACGCTGGTCTCCGGCCGGGTGATGTACGGAGAGACCCTGCGCGAGGCCCTCTTCCGCCACCTCGAGAAGGACCTCGGCCCGATGGCGTTCCCCCTCCTCCCCGCGAGCCCGGTCCCGTTCCAGGTCGCGGAGTACTTCCCGCTCCCCGGCGTCTCCCCGTTCACCGACGAGCGCCAGCACGCCGTCTCCCTCGCCTACGTCGTCCCGGTCACCGGCACCTGCGAGCCCCGCCAGGACGCCCTCGAACTCACCTGGGTGACGCCGGAGGAGGCGGTCTCGCCGACCATGTGCGACGAGCTGGAGGGAGGCCGCGGCGCCCTGGTGAAGGCGGCGATGGCGTCGGTGGGGCGGATTCTGGCGTAGAGTGCGGCGGGCCAGGCCGTCCGGTGTCAGCCTGCCGCGGCCGCCGCGATCCCGGTGACCACGGCATCGACCAGGAGTTCGAAGCTCCTGTCGAGATCGTCCGGCAGCCCGAAGCCGCCGGTCAGCTCGAGCATCACGAAGCCGTGGACGGCGCTGCGGAAGACGCGGATCGCATCTACGCTCCGCTCCTCGGGCAAGCCGAAGCCGCGCAGGGCGGCGCCCAGCACAGCCAGGGTCTCCTCCGCGCGAACGGCGAGTTCGCGGTCCGCGGGCTCTGCGAGGTCCGGGGCGACCTGCGTCGCCGCGTACCGTCCGGGATGCTCGGTGGCATAGCGGCGGACGGCCTCCGCCGCGGCACGGATCGCCTCAGGCCCCGACCGGCCGATCGTGGCCGCGGCGATCGCCCTCGTCAGCTCGGCGACCGCCTCCACGGCGAGCCGGCGACGCAGGTCGTCCAGTGACGCGACGTGCTTGTAAAGGCTCGGCACAGCGACCCCGGCGCGTCCGGCGACAGCGGCGAGCGTCAGCCGATCGAAGGCGGTGACGCCGCCCTCGTCGAGCACATCCAGCGCCAGCGCGGTGACCGCGGCTCCCGTGAGCCCGGCCCTAGGCACGGGCACTCCCGTCGGCGTCGGCTGCCCCGCCAGCTGCACCATCATCGACGGCGGCACCACTGTCAGCTGCACCGCGGTCGACGGCGCCACCGTCAATGCCATCGACGGCGCCACCGCCACCTCCGCCGACGGCGTCACCGTCACCCCCATCGACGCCGTCACCGCCGCCGACACCCCTGCCCAGCTCCGCACCCCATCCCGCATCCCGCTCCGCACCCCATCCCGCATCCCGCCGCGCGGCCAGGAACCCGAGTGTCGCCGGCACCACAACATCCGGCCGCTGGGCCTGCGGGTAGTGCCCGCATTCGGCGACGCGAACCACCTCCGCGCCGACGGACTCCAGCCAGGCGGCCTCGGTGGCCGGGTCGCGGAAGTCGGGGTCGAGGTCGCCGACGAACGCCAGCATCGGGGCGGACACCTCGGGGAGGCGGGGCTCCACGACCGCGTGGGTCAGCTGGAGGGTCAGGTGCCGGAAGGCGCGCAGCCTCCCGGGCTCGCGCAGGTTCGCGCGGATCGCCGCGACGTGCTCATCGAGCCACGGAGCAGTGCGGCCGCGGTTGAGCACCTTCCGGTAGTAGGCTCCCCAGGGCCGGTGCGCCCCACGGCCCGCGGAACAGCACCCGGTATGCGCCGTGCATCGCGGCGACCGCGGTACGCCCCATGGCCGGGTCACGGAGCAACGGCCCGAAGAGCACGAGCCCGCTCACCAGGTCGGGGCGCTCTGCCGCCGCCCAGGCCGCGGCCGCCGCCCCCATGGAGTTGCCCAGCACGACCGCGGGGCCGCCGAGCTCTTCGATGAGGGCGAGCAGATCGCCGCCGGTGGCGATGTCGCCGAACGTCCGGAAGCCGGCGTCCGAGTCGCCGTGGGCGCGGAGGTCGGTGACCGCCACCCGGTAGCCCGCCTCCAGGAGCGGGCGGACGAGTTCGCGGTAGGAGGAACGGAGGTCGCCCATCCCGGGGACGGCCACGACGAGCGGCCCAGAGCCCTCGACGGTGTAGGAGACGCGTCCCTCGGGGCGCTGCAGATACCGGACCTGCTGAGCGATGGAAGTGTTCATAGCCACAAAGCTAAGGCCATTAGCCAGAGATGTCAACAGCCCAGTCCGCCACGTCAGAAACGGAGGTCGTGCTCCCGCAGCCTCGGCGTGTCGACCGAGAAGGGAGGCGATTCGAGCCGGGTGAGCCGGGAACGCCTTCCCTTCGTGACACTGCGTGCCGATTCATCTCGACGAAAAAGGGAGGTGCCCCCGGCCGAGAAAGCCGGAGACACCTCCCTTCGTGGTCCTTCGCGCGTCAGCCGCGGGCGCGACGGGTGCCGTTGCCGCGGCGCGTGCCCGCGTCGACCAGCTGGCCGACGCGCATGCCGCCGCGCGACCCGCCCTGAGCGCCCGAGCCGGACGCCGAGCCATGCGCGGCGGACGAGCCGCCGCGCGAGCTGTGCCCCTGGGTCGCCGCGCTCCCGGCGACGCTGCTCGCCGCCACCGGCCGCATCCCGGCGCGACTGCCCGGCGCTGTTCGCACCGTTCGCCTGCTCGCCGCCGGCAGCGCCGCGTCCGCGACCGCCACGACGACGGCGACCGCCACCCGCGCCCGAACCGTTCGCGTCGCCGCCACCGGCACGACCGCCGCGGCCGCCGGTCTCGCCGGCACCGGCACCACGGCCGCCGTCGGCCGCGGCACCCGAGCGACCACCGGTCGCCTGCCGGCCGCCGCCGACCCCGGCCTCCGCCGCGCCGCTCCGGGCACCGCGTGACCGTCCGCGCCCGCCGCCCGCGGAACCGCTCGCACCGCGACCGCCGCCACCCGAACCGCCGCGTCCGCCGCCGCCCGAGGCCGCCGCAGCAGCCGCGGCCGCGACCTCCGGCGCAACGCGCGCCGCGCGCTCGCCGACCAGCTCCACGACCGCCGCGTGCGACGCGCTGACCTTCTGCGGCGCCGCGCTGATGGCCGCCGCGCGCAGCAGCGAGCGCACGTCGCCGGCCTGCTCGGGGAGCATCACGGTCACGACGTCGCCGCTGCTGCCGGCGCGCGCCGTGCGGCCGGAGCGGTGGAGGTACGCCTTGTGCTCCGCGGGCGGGTCGACGTGCACGACCAGCTCGACCTCGTCGACGTGCACGCCGCGCGCGGCGACGTCCGTCGCGACCAGCACGCGCACCTCCCCGGAGCCGAAGCGCGCGAGGTTGCGGTCGCGGGCCGGCTGCGAGAGGTTGCCGTGCAGGTCGACGGCCGGGATGCCCGCCGCGGTGAGCTGCTTGGCGAGGCGCTTCGCGTGGTGCTTGGTCCGCATGAACAGGATGCGCTTGCCCTGCCCGGAGGCGAGCATGTGCACGAGGTCCTTCTTGTCGTCGGCGGACGCGACCTCGAACACGTGGTGGGTCATCGCCTCCACCGGGCTGTTCGCCTCGTCGACCGAGTGCATCACGGGCTTCTTCATGAACTTGTTGACGAGCTTGTCCACGCCGTTGTCCAGCGTCGCCGAGAACAGCAGACGCTGCCCGTCGGTCGGCGTGGCGGAGAGGATGCGGGTCACCACGGGCAGGAAGCCGAGGTCGGCCATGTGGTCGGCCTCGTCGAGCACGGTGATCTCGACCGCGTCCAGCGACACGAGCCGCTGCTTCATGAGGTCGTCGAGACGGCCGGGGCAGGCGACGAGGATGTCGACGCCGCCGCGCAGCGCATCGACCTGGCGGTTCTGCGACACCCCGCCGAAGACGGTCGTTATGCGCAGGCCCGCTGCGTCGGCGAGGGGCTGGAGGGTCGCGGCGATCTGCGTCGCGAGCTCGCGGGTCGGCGCGAGCACGAGGCCGCGCGGGCGGGAGGCCCTGCGCTTGCTGCCGTCGCCGAGCCGCGCGGTGAGCGGGAGCGAGAAGGCGATGGTCTTGCCGGAGCCGGTCTTGCCGCGGCCGAGCACGTCGCGCCCGGCGAGGGTGTCGGGCAGCGTGTCGGTCTGGATCGGGAACGGCTCCGTCTTGCCGTCGGCCGCGAGCGCGGCGACGAGGGGAGCTGGCACGCCGAGGTCGGCGAAAGTCGTGGTGGTCACTGGTGCCTTTCGGGCATCGGGTCCCGGCGCGCAGCACGCACGGCGCGGCGCTGGGAGGGGTGGGCGAAGGCGCGGGATGCGCATTCGTTCGCCGTGAGAAGTGCGCTGACAGCGCGGTGCGTTCTGACGACGCAGGAGTCCGACGGACTCGCAGTGCTGCAAGCCTACCGTGCTCGGGCTGGGAGACCGCTCCGGCCCGGGTTCACGGCGGGCTCTCTGCATCCTCGGGGCCGGAGGTCGTAGACTTTCGGCCCGGAAACGAGAGGTGGTCTGCGCGTGCACGAATCGGAGCTCGACCGGGAACGCGCCGTCGTCGCCGGGCTGTACGACCGGCTCGACGCGCTGCGCGCGGAGACGGCGGAACGCCTCGTGCGCGTGCGCAAGGAGAGCGTCGGCGGCAACCACCAGGCGCGCAGCGAGCGCGACGCGTTCGCTCGGCTCTACGAGGACCAGCTCGTACAGCTGCGGGAGGTGGATGCGCGGCTCGTGTTCGGCCGGCTGCTGCTCGACGAGCCGGTCGACGGCTCCGACCACCGCTACATCGGCCGCATCGGCCTGCGGGACGACGACCAGCGGTCGCTCCTGCTCGACTGGCGGGCGCAGCAGGCGAGCGCCTTCTACCAGGCCACCGCGACGGCTCGGATGGGAGTCCGTGCGCGCCGGCACCTGACGATGACGGGCCGGCAGGTCGTCCGCATCGACGACGAGGTGTTCGACGAGGCACTGCTCGACGGGGCAGGCGGCTCCGGCGAGCAGATCCAGGGCGAGGGCGCGCTCCTGGCCGCGCTGACCGCGCAGCGGACCGGCCGGATGCACGACATCGTCGCGACGATCCAGGCCGAGCAGGACCGTATCATCCGCTCCGACCTCCGCGGCGCCCTGGTCGTACAGGGCGGTCCCGGCACGGGCAAGACCGCGGTCGCGCTGCACCGCGCCGCGTACCTGCTGTACGCGAACCGCCAGCGGCTCAGCTCCTCCGGCGTGCTGGTGGTCGGGCCGTCGAGCGCGTTCCTGCGCTACATCGAGGCCGTCCTGCCGTCCCTCGGCGAGACCGGTGTCGTCATGCAGACGCTCGGCGAGCTGTTCCCCGGCGTGGAGGCGACGGTCGAGGATGCGCCGGAGGCCGGCCGCCTGAAGGGCGCCGCCCCGATGGCCCGGCTGCTGTGGCGTGCGGTGCGGTCGAGGCAGAAGGCTCCGGCCGAGCCGCAGACGATCGTCGTCGACAACGAGCGGCTGGAGGTGCAGCCCGACCTCATCCAGCGCGCGATCGCGAAGGCGCAGCGCACCGGCAAGCCGCACAACGTCGCCAGGGTCACGTTCGTCAAGAGCGCGCTGAGCGAGCTGACGGAGCAGCTCGCCGCCCAGCTCCGCGCCTCCGGTTCGACGCTGGACGACGCCGACCTGAAGGTGCTCCGGGAGGATCTGCGCACCTCCTACGACGTGCGGGTGCTGCTCAACACGGCCTGGCTGCCGCTGACCCCGCAGAAGCTGCTGCAGGACCTGTACGCGCGGCCCGCCTGGCTGGCGGAGCTGACGCCGCGCTGGAGCCAGGCGGAGCGTGACGCGCTCCGCCGCGACCGGTCCGAACCGTTCACCGTGTCGGACGTCCCGCTGCTCGACGAGGCGGCGGAGCTGCTCGGCGACTTCCCGGGCCGCCCCGACCCGGCGGACCGCGAGCGGGAGCGGCAGCGCAAGCGCGACCTCGAGAACGCGCGCGCGGCCATCCGCAACATGGGCGTGCAGGGACTGGTGAGCGCCGAGCAGCTGGCGGACGGCTTCGCCGAGCAGGTGGACCGCGGCTCCACCGCCGAGCGCGCCGCCGCCGACCGCTCCTGGACGTACGGGCATGTGGTGGTGGACGAGGCGCAGGAGCTCTCACCGATGCAGTGGCGCGTTCTCGTACGCCGCTGCCCGATGAAGTCGTTCACGATCGTCGGCGACATCGCCCAGGTCGCCTCCGCCGCGGGCGCGACGAGCTGGGAGGATGCGCTGAAGCCGTCGTTCAAGGAGGCCTGGCGCCTCGAGGAGCTGACGGTCAACTACCGGACGCCCGCCCAGATCACCCGTGAGGCCGAGCGGATCGCCGCGGAGGCCGGGCTCCCGATCACCCCCACCCAGGCGGTCCGCGAGGGCGACTGGCCGATCCGCCGCACCAGCGCACCACCCGCCGCCGGCGACCGCGGCCTGGCCGACGCCGTCGTGGACGCGGTGGAGCACGACCGCGGCATCGACGCGCAGGGCACGCTGGCCGTGATCGTGGCGCAGGACGAGGTGGAGCGGGTGGCCGCGGCGGTCCTCGCCCGCTTCGGCGACGCCGCCGCCCGCGGCGCCTCGGGGCTGACCCGCCCGATCGCGGTGCTCACCGGCTTCGAGGCGAAGGGCCTCGAATTCGACGCGGTCGTCCTCGCCGACCCCGCGGCGCTCGCCGCAGAGTCCCCGCGCGGCGCGGCCTCCCTCTACGTCGCCATGACCCGCCCGACCCAGCGCCTCACCCTCGTGGAGCGCTGAGCCGGCGCCTGCCTATTCGGCGCCGGCGTAGCGCTCGCCCACGGGCACCTCGACGGGCAGTGTGTTGCCGGCCTGCGCGAGCGGGCACGCCCACGCCGGGTCGTAGGCGCAGGACGGGTTGTAGGCGAAGTTGAAGTCGAGCACCAGCGTCGCCTCCTCCCCGTCCGCGGCGAGCCCGAGGTCAGCGCCCTTGATCGTGTCGATCAGGTAGCGGCCACCCCCGTACGTCCCGCCCGGACGCCCCGCGAGCGCATCCTTCACCGGCACGAACAGCCCACCGCCGTAGGACGCGAGCCGCCACACGTCCAGCGTCCCGGCCAGCGGCACCCGGACCGTGCCGAGCAGCTCGAACGGCACGACGCCGTCGGTGCCGGTCTCGACCTCCATCCGCCGCCCCTCGGCCGCGGGCAGGATCGGCAGCTCGAACCGCCAGTCCGGGTCGTATCCGGCGACCGGCAGCCCGGTGAACCGCTCGCGGTCCGCGTCCAGCAGCGGGGAGGCGGGATGCGACGAGAACAGCTCGTCCCGGCACGACACCCAGTACGCATGCGCCTCGGCCGGGTCGGTCGCCGCCATCCGCCGCACGGACGCGTACAGCCCGAACACCCTGCGCCGCCAGTCGGCGGTCTCGACCGCGGTGACGGCCCGCGAGCGCCCGGCGGCCCCTTCAGCCTGCGCGGCGCCAGCGGAATCGATCGTGCTCATGAGCCCTCCTCGGCCGGGGCGGCGGACGCCCCGCCACCCTCAGCATTCTGCCCTTCGTCACGACCAGCCGCCGGAGGCTCGGCCCCCGCCACGTCCGCGTCGCGCGCCGCTGCCTGCGCCGCCTCGGCCCCCGCCGCATCCACGTCGCGCGCCGCCTCCCGCGCGGCGACCCGCTCCGGGTCCAGCTCGGGGTCGTACGCCCAAGTCGGCGCGAGCTGCTTGAGGCGTCGTCCGCGCCACTGCCAGAACGCCCACAGCGTGTACCAGGCGAACGGCGTCAGCACCCCCGCGCGCACGATGAGCTGATCGCGGTAGAGCGTGCGGAGCCTCCCGTCCGGTCCGGGGCCGGCCGGGTCCGGCGCGATCGCCATGCGGTGGTCGAGGTGGGGGAGCGCAGCGAGCAGTCCGCCCGTCCCCCCGCCGCTGTCGCGCAGGATGCGGGTCGCGCCCTCCCGCGGATCCGTCGACCGCAGCGTGTCGAGCCGGATGGCCTGCGTCCCCACGGTGAACGCCCCCAGCGGCCGCACCCGCACCCGATGCTCCCCGCCACCGCGCGATCCGGACTCGAACCCAGCGGCAGAACCAGACGCAGAAGCAGACGCAGACCCAGACCCGGCCCCCTCCCCGCCCCACGTCGTCGGGAACCCCGCCGGCTCGTCCGACCGGAAGTCCAGCCACGGCAGGGCGACCTCGCGGAACGCCGTCGGGCTCTGCAGCGCCCGCCAGGCGGCGTCGGGGTCGCAGTCGAGGATCAGCTTCAGGAGTACGCGCACGCCCCCAGTGTCGTCCTCCCTCGAGGGGGCCGGTCGGTCTTCGCGGTGTATTCACGTCATCCAGCCTGGAGGCCGCCGCCCGCCCGCGGCCCGGAGTGGCGGAATCTGTGGAGAAGTCGAATGACACAGGCATGCTGTAGAAACAGGTCATGGCGATCCGGTACTGGCTGGGCGTGGTCCAGCGCGACCACGTCCTCCGCGGCGTGGCCGGCGGCTTCGCCCAGGTCAATCACGGGGCCAGGGCGCCGCTGGAGCGCATGCACGGCGCCGACGGCTTCGTCTTCTACTCGCCCAAGACGGCCTACCCCGACGGCGAGCCGCTCAAGGAGTTCACCGCGATCGGCCGCATCGCCGACGACGAGACGTACCAGGCCACGCAGGGCCCCATGATGACCGGCCCGAACGGCGACTTCCGGCCGTGGCGGCGTCGCGTGGAGTGGGACCACGACGCCGTCGCGACGCCGATCCGGCCCATGCTCCCCTCCCTCGACTTCACGCGCGACAACCGCGACTGGGGGTACCAGTTGCGCCGCGGCCTCATCGAGATCAGCCGCCACGACTTCGAGCTGATCCGGCGGCAGATGCGTCCGTCACCGGAGGACACACGCCGGAACCGCTCGTCCGCCCGGATTACGATGGCCCGGTGACCGACAGCCTCACCACGCCGAACACCACGTCGACCAGCACCCCGCACATCCCCGCCGCCCACCGCCAGGCCAAGTACCAGGTCCGCTTCGACTGGGCGTCCGCGGGAGCCGCCGCCGTGGCCGCCGACGCCGATGTGGTCGTGTGGGTCGACGCCCTCCCGGCCGACGGCCCGACGGGAGCCGTGGAGGCCGCACCCGCCCTCGCCGCCGCCCCCGCCGCAGCCGCCGTGCTGGCCGCCGGCCTCACCGATGCGCCCGCGGTCGCGCGCTGGATCCTCGACGAGCAGGTCCGCCTCGGCCGCCGGGCCATGATCGCCCTCGTCGCGGCAGGAGGAACGGCGGCAGGAGGAACAGCGGCAGGCGGAACGGCGGCAGACCCCGCGACCCCCCGCTTCGCCGTCGAGGACCTCCTGGCCGCCGGTGCCGTGGTCGACGCGCTCGCCGCCTCCGGTATCGACTACAGCTCCCCGGAGGCCGCCGCCGCGTGCGCCGCCTTCACGGGCCTCCGCGGCGCCGTCGCGCACCTCCTCACCGCCTCCGTCTCCGGCCAGGAGCTGGTCGCCCAGGGCATCACCCCGGCCGATGTCGCCCCGGCTGGACGGCTCGACACCTCCGCCGACGTCCGCGTCCTCCGCGCGCCGACCGCCTGATCGGGCGCTCCGGCCCCGCTGGGAGCTCGCTCCGCTGCAGGAATGCACCGCTGCAACGGGGTGTTCACTGCCTGCAGGAGGTAATGATGAAGGCTGTTCTGAATGACACCGTGATCGCCGAGGCCCCGCAGGAGGACCTCATCCGCATCGAGGGCAACTGGTACTTCCCGCCGGCGAGCGTGAAGTCGGAGTACCTCGTCGAGAGCTCGACGCCGTACACCTGTCCGTGGAAGGGCGAGTGCCAGTACTTCTCCGTGAAGGACGGCGACGCCCTGCTGCAGGACCGTGCGTGGAGCTACCCGACCCCGTACCCGAGCTCGTTCGACCGCGTCGGCAAGGACTACAGCGGCTACGTCGCGTTCTGGAAGGACGTCCGCGTCGTCGACTGACGCCTGATCGGGCGATCCCACGAAGGTCACCGGCCCACCGGCCTGGGAACCACCCGCACAGACCGCTTCCGGCCCGGGCCCGCGCGTTACGATGACCGCGAGTCCGGGCCGGCGTCGTCTCACCCCGACCGATGGCCCGCGGAGGGAGGAACGCATGCGCCGCTCCACCCGCCCCGCCCTGCTCGCCATCACGGCAGCACTGACGGCCGCCGCCCTCGCCGCGTGCACCGCATCGGCGCCGACGCCCCGCCCGACGGAGACCCGGACGCCGACATCGACGCCGCGCCCGACCGCTTCGTCGTCGCCCGTCGCCGCGATCCCCTGGCAGCCGGGGGAGCGGACCACCGACCTGGCGACCGGCCTGGAGGCGCCCTGGTCGGCGGTCCCGCTGCCGAGCGGGTCGACCCTGATCAGCGAGCGCGACTCCGGCGACGTGATCGAGCGGCTGCCGCAGGGCGGCCAGCGGCTCGCCGGAACCGTGCCCGGGGTCGTGCACACCGGCGAGAGCGGCCTGCTCGGCCTCGCCGTCCCCACGGGAAGTGCGCCGCCGTACCTGTACGCGTACGAGACGACCGCCGACGACAACCGCGTGGTGCGCCTCCCGCTGACCGGCGTTCCCGGCAGCTACGCGCTGGGAGCCCCCGAACCGGTCGTGACCGGCATCCCCAAGGCCGCCAACCACGACGGAGGCCGCATCGCCTTCGGCCCGGACGGCATGCTCTACATCACCGCCGGCGACGCCTCGCAGCCCGACCGCGCACAGGACGTCGCCTCGCTCGGCGGCAAGATCCTCCGGGTGACGCCGGAGGGCAACGTGCCCGGGGACAACCCGTTCCCCGGCTCCCCGGTGTGGTCGTTCGGCCACCGCAACCCGCAGGGCATCGGCTGGGACTCGCACGGCACCATGTGGGCCAGCGAGTTCGGCCAGAACACCTGGGACGAGCTCAACATCATCACGCCGGGGTCGAACTACGGCTGGCCGGCCGTCGAGGGCATCGGCGGCGATCCCGCCTACACCGACCCGGTGCAGCAGTGGTCGACCGACGAGGCGAGCCCGAGCGGTCTGGCCATCGTGGGTGACACCATCTTCATCGCCGGGCTCGGCGGCGAGCGCCTCTGGACCGTCTGGTCGACCGACGGGCACGCTCCGGTGACCGCAGAGGCGTTCTTCGACGGCGAGCTGGGAAGGCTGCGCGACGTCGTGGCGCGCGGCGACCGCATCTGGCTGCTCACCAACGACACCGACGGGCGCGGAGACCCGGGGCCGGGGGACGACCGGCTGGTGGAGGTGCCGCTCACCCCGGCCGATCCGGCACGGCTTCCCGGCTGAGGGGTTCGGCCGGGACCGACGGGTAGTCTGGAGGGGTACGCCACGATTCGGGAGCGAACCCTGAGCATCATCCTCGGATACGATCCGACCACCCTGCGCGAGCGCGTCGACCTGCGGGCGGCCGGCGAGCGCCTGGACGAGCTGGGCAGCCTGCGCAGCCTCAGCGCGCTCAACGAGAAGATGGTGCTGCTGCGGCTGCTCGGCCGGCTCGACGAGGCGCTGCAGATCGCCAACGAGGCGGTCAGGCAGGCGCGCTTCACGGGTGACCGGGAGGAGCTGCTCGGCGCCCGCATCCGGCGCGCGCAGGTGCTGCAGTACCAGGGCAAGTTCGACGAGGCCGTGGTGGAGCTGACCGGTTGCGTCGACGAGGCGGCCGGCCGCGAGTGGACCGCGCTGGAGGCGTTCGCCGTGCAGAGCCGCGGCAAGGTCTACTTCGACATGAAGGACTACGAGAACGCGCTGACCGATATGAAGGCGGCGGTGTTCCTGCGCGAGAAGCTCGGCGCCTCCCCGGCCGAGATCGACGGCGCGTTGACCGCGGTGGCCGTCGTGCAGGCGTTCCGCGACGAGAGCGCAGGCGCGGGTGCGCTGGGCGCAGAGGGGCCCGGCCACGAGGGGGAGCGCTGACCGCAGCACCCGCGGCACCCGCCGCTCCCTGGAGACGCCCGGTGTCGCCGCGTAGGATTCTCGCCATGAACCACCCGGCCCTCCGTCGCCTCCACCGCGAGGTCGCGCGCTGATGGCCGAGCTCGAGCGGGTGCGGCGCTGGGCGGACGCCCTGATCGCGCTGCACCTCGACCCGCAGGTGTGGAGCTTCGACTTCGACAACGCGAAGACCCGCGCCGGGCTGTGCAACTACACCGCCAAGCGGATCACCGTCTCGCGCTACCTCGCGTCGCGCTACGACGACGACGAGATCCACCAGATCCTGCTGCACGAGGTGGCGCACGCGCTCGCCGGATCGCGCGCCGGTCACGGTCCGCGCTGGCGGGCCATCGCGCTCGACCTCGGCTACGAGGGCAAGCGGCTGCACGGCGGCGCCATCGCGGACGACCTGGCGCCGTGGGTCGGCACCTGCCCGAACGGTCACACGCACTACCGCTACCGCAAGCCGGCGCGTGCGTTGGCGTGCGGAGCCTGCAGCAGGCGCTTCGACGCCGCCAACCTGATCTCGTGGCAGCACCGCGAGGTGTCGTCGGCGCAGCGCCGGGTGGCAGCGGCCGCCGCCACCGAGCGGCTGCGCTGACCCGGCGCTGCCCCTACTCGGCGGCCGCAGCCTCCGCCAGCCGGGCGTCGAGCCCGTCGCGAACCCGCGGCCACTCCTCGCGGAGGACCGAGTACACCGCCGTGTCGCGCCAGCTCCCGTCCGCGCGCGGCTGCGTGTGCCGGAGCACGCCCTCGAAGGTCGCGCCGAGGCGCAGGATGGCCGCGCGCGAGCGCTCGTTCAGCACGTCGGCCTGCAGCTTGACGCGCTCGAATCCGTGATCGAAGGCGGTGCCGAGCAGCAGGCGTTTGGTCTCCGCGTTCACGGACGTTCCCCAGACCTCCGGCGCGTAGGCCGTCCAGCCGATGTGCGCCGAGCCGTTGACCAGGTCGAAGTCGCCGAGCGTCGTCGTCCCGACCAGCCGGTCGCCGTCCCGGAGGCAGACCGCGGTCACGTTGCCGCTGCCCCAGGCGAGGTAGCCGAGGATGAAGTCGCGCCACTCCTCGTAGGTGTCGCGGTACGCCGCGGGGCCGCCTCCCCAGCCTCCGGCGAACACCTCGGGCCGCCCGATCGCATCGAACAGGTCCGGCAGGTCGTCGAGCGTGAGGGCGCGCAGCCGCACCAGCCGGCCATCGAGCACGGCGGCGGGATCGGGGCGGGAGGCGGTCATCCGTTCAGTATGGCAGCGCGGAGCACGCCGACGGCCGGGCGGCGACCCCGCGGTGCGATAGGGTCTTCGAGGCTATGGCGACCGATTCGATCCTCCCCCGCGGCACCGGACAGCTGCTCGACACCGGCGACGGAGCGCCCTGGTGGTTCGACTCCGGTTCGCTCGCGCTCGACTTCGCATACACGGGCGAGGAGGCCGTCGGCGGTATCTCCGCACCGGCCGTCACCGACCCCGAGGGGCTGAACGCCTGGCTGACCGAGCGCTTCCCCGAGGTGGCGCCGACCGCAGGCGAGCGCGAGCTGCGCGACGCCGGCACCCTCCGCGCCGCCATCGGCCGCCTGGCCCGCAGCGCCAGCCGCGGCGAGCCGCTCGCCCCGGACGACGTCGACGTCGTGAACCTCTTCGCCGCGACGCCCGACATCCCGCCCGTGCTCGCCGGCGGCGGACGCCAGGCCGGCCGGACCAACGCCCGCCCGCACCAGGCGCTCGGCTCGATCGCGCGTGACGCCGTGCGGCTGTTCGGGCCGGAGGTCGGCGGCCGCATCCGCGAGTGCGCCGCCGACGACTGCGAGCTGGTGTACCTCGACACCTCGCGCAGCAGCAACCGGCGCTGGTGCTCCATGCAGCGCTGCGGCAACCGCGCCAAGGTGCGGGCCCACCGCGCCCGCGCCTCCCGCGTCGCCGGCTGACCGTCCGCCGTCCCGCCCTGCCGCTCCATCGCCTTGGCGCAACACGCCGTCAGGAGCGTGGCCCAGACGGCGTGTTGCGCCCACTCGATCGCCGGCCGGTGGAGAACGACCCCGCGGCCCGGCCGTCCGCCACAATGGACGCATGACGCGTTCCGTCGACCTCAACAGCGATCTCGGCGAGGCGTTCGGCGCCTGGGGGATGGGCGACGACGCCGCCATGCTGCGCGTCGTGACGAGCGCGAACGTCGCGTGCGGCTTCCACGCCGGCGACCCGAGCACGATGCTCGCCACCTGCCGCACGGCCGCCGAGCGCGGTGTCGCGATCGGCGCGCACGTCTCCTATCGCGACCTGGCGGGCTTCGGGAGGCGCGCGATGGACGTCCCCGCCACCGAGCTCCGCGACGAGGTGCTGTACCAGCTGGCCGCTCTGGTCGGGGTGGCCCGCGTCGCCGGTGCCGAGGTCCGCTACGTGAAGCCGCACGGCGCCCTCTACAACCGGATCGTGACCGACGCCGCCCAGGCCGCCGCCGTCGCCGAGGCGGTCGCTCTGTTCGACGACGGCCTCGCCCTCCTCGGGCTGGCCGGGTCCGCGATCGAGCGCGCGGCGGCCGGCGCCGGACTGCGCTTCGTCCGCGAGGCGTTCGTCGATCGCGCCTACCGGCCCGACGGCACGCTCGTGCCGCGCACAGAGCCCGGCGCCGTCCTGCACGGCGACGACGGCATCGCCGAGCGCGCGCTCCGGCTCGCCGCAGAGGGCCGGGTGACCGCGTCCGACGGCACCGACATCGCCGTGGAGGTCGATTCGCTCTGCGTGCACGGCGACACCCCCGGCGCGGTCGCGATGGCGGAGGCGGTCCGCGCCCGGCTCGACGCCGCCGGCATCCCGGTGGCCGCGTTCGCATGACGCGTCGCATCCTCCCCTCGGGCGACCGCGCGCTCCTCGTGGAGGTCGACGGACTGGAGGAGGTGCTCGCCCTCTATCCCGCGCTGCAGCGCAGCCGCCCGCCGGGCGTGGTCGACCTGGTGCCCGCCGCCCGGACCATCGGGGTCACGCTCGACCCGCGCCTCCTGCCGCTCGCCTCGGCCGCCGCGTGGCTCGAGCGCACCGCGCCCGACGCGACCCCGCGCGACGACGGCCCGGCCGTCGAGCTGACCGTCCGCTATGACGGACCCGACCTCGCCGAGGTCGCCGCGCTGCTGGGCCTCGACGAGCGCGCGGTGATCGACCTGCACACGGGTTCCGTCTGGAGGGTCGCGTTCGGCGGCTTCGCGCCCGGCTTCGGCTACCTCGTGACCGACCACGACCGGCTCCACGTGCCGCGCCGCAGCACGCCCCGCACGGCGGTGCCCGCGGGAGCCGTCGCGCTCGCCGGCGCGTTCAGCGGCGTCTATCCGCGCACGAGTCCCGGCGGCTGGCAGCTCATCGGCACGACCGACGCGACGCTCTGGGACCCGTCGGCCGATCCGCCCGCCCTGCTCCGCCCGGGTGCCGTGGTGCGGTTCCGGGAGGCGCGATGAGCCTCCACGTCCTCGCCCCGGGCCCGCTCGCGCTCGTGCAGGACCTCGGCCGTCCGGGTCTCGCGCACCTCGGCGTGAGCCCGTCGGGAGCGCTCGACCGCGGCGCCCTCGCGCTGGCCAACCGGCTCGTCGGCAACGCCGAGGGCGCGGCGGGTGTCGAGGTGCTGCTCGGCGGATTCGAGGCCCGCGTCGACGCGCCGCTCTGGTTCGCCGTCACCGGGGCGGAGGCGCCGCTGACGCTCGACGGACGCCCGCTGGACCCGAACCTCCCGCACCGCGCCGAGGCCGGCCAGCTCCTCCGCCTCGGTGGCGCGACCGCGGGTCTGCGCCTCTACCTGGCGCTCCGCGGCGGCGTCGCCGTGCCGCCCGTGCTCGGCTCTCGGTCGCGTGACGTGCTCGCCTCGCTCGGCCCAGCGCCCCTCGCCGCCGGTGACGTGCTGCCCGCCGGGGACCTCGCCGCCCATCCCGTGCCCGCGATCGACGTCGTCCCGGTCGAGCGACCGGCCGCAGGCGCGGTCGAGGTGCACGCGTCCCGCGGCCCGCGCGCCGACTGGTTCACGCCGGATGCGCTCGACGCCTTCTACGGCACCGCGTGGCGGATCGGAGCCGACAGCAACCGTGTCGGCGCCCGGCTCGACCCGCCGGCCGCCGCGCCCGTGAGCCTTCTCGAGCGCCGCCTCCACGCCGAGCTCCCCAGCGAGCCCATGGTCGCGGGCTCCGTGCAGGTCTCGCCAGACGGCCGTCCGACCGTGCTGCTGGCCGATCACCCGGTGACCGGCGGCTACCCGGTGATCGCGGTCGTGACCGCGGCCTCCCTCGACAGGTTCGCGCAGCTGCGGCCCGGGCAGGAGGTCGCGTTCCGGCACGCCTGACGGCGCCCGAGCTCGCGTCAGTCCCGCCGCGTCCCCGTCTGGAAGATGTTCCGCGCGGGCGGAGGCGACGGCACGCTGGTCTGGTCGGTCACGATCGGCGCGCCCGCCACGAACGCGCGCAGCTCGTCGCCCGCGACCGCCTTCGCCGGGTGCGGTCCGCTCGCGAGCAGCCGCGGCAGCCACTCCAGCGGCAGCGGGGAGTCGGAGCCGACGAGCACGACGTTGCCGAACCTCCTGCCCTTCAGCACCTGCGTCTCGGCGAGCGCGGCCACGTTGCCGACGACCTGGCCGAGGGTGGCGACCTGGCTGCGCGCGAAGGCGAGCGGAGGCCCGTCGGCGACGTTGACGAGTACGATCCCGCCCGGCTTGAGCAGCGACACCGCCGACCGGTAGAACTCGACGCTCGTCACGTGCGCGGGCGTCCGCGAGCCGCTGAAGATGTCGATCACGAGCAGGTCGACCGCTCCCCGCAGACCCGCGGGGAGCTTGCCGACGACCTCGCGGGCGTCTCCGTGGCGGATGCGGATGGAGGCGTACCGCGGCAGTGGCAGGTTCTCGCGCACGAGTTCGACCAGCCGCGACTCCAGCTCCACGACCTGCTGCCGCGACCCCGGCCGGGTGTGCGCGATGTAGCGGGGGAGGGTCAGCGCGCCGGCGCCGAGGTGCACGGCCGTGATCGGCTCGCCCGGCTCGCCGATGAGGTCGATGACGTTGCCCATCCGCTGGATGTACTCGAAGAACAGCTGGGAGGGGTCGTCGAGGTTCACGTGCGACTGCGGGGTGCCGTCCACCACGAGCTGGTACGCCCCCGGCACGAACCGGTCCGGCTCGACGACCGCGAGGTAGCCGCTCTCACCGAGCACGACGGAGGGGTTCTGCGACACGACTCCCACCCTAAACCGCGCAAACGGGGGTTGGATGGGCGCATGAGCGGCGAACGCGTCCTGGTGACCGGAGGGTCGGGCTTCGTCGGCGCGCACTGCGTGCTGGCGCTGCTGCAGGCCGGCTACGACGTCCGTACGACGATCCGCACCCCGGCGCGCGCCGCCGACGTGCGCTCCCAGCTGCGCGCGGGAGGCGTGGACGACCCGGGCGACCGCCTGGCGTTCGCCGTCGCCGACCTCACCAGCGACGCGGGCTGGAGCGACGCCGTCGCCGGCTGCCGGCACGTGCTTCACGTCGCCTCCCCGTTCCCGCGCCGCCAGCCCAAGGACCCGGACGAACTGGTCGTCCCCGCCCGCGACGGCGCCCTGCGGGTGCTGCGGGCGGCGCGCGACGCCGGCGTGCAGCGGGTCGTGCTCACCTCCTCGTTCGCCGCGATCGGCTACGGCCACGCGCCGACCGACCGGGCCTTCACGGAGGAGGACTGGACCGAGCTCGACAGCGGCCGTCCGGTCAGCCCGTACGTGCGCTCCAAGACGCTCGCCGAGCGCGCGGCGTGGGAGTTCATCGAGCGCGAAGGCGGGCCGTTGGAGCTCGCGACGGTCAACCCGGTCGGCGTGCTCGGCCCGGTGCTCGGCCCCGACGTCTCGAGCTCGGTGGAGCTGATCCGGCTGCTGCGGGAGGGACGCCTCCCGCGCCTTCCCGACGTCCACTTCGGCATCGTGGACGCGCGCGACGTCGCCGCGCTGCACCTGCTCGCGATGACGCGGCCGGAGGCCGCCGGGCAGCGCTTCCTCGCCATCGCGGGGGAGGTCATGAGCGCTCAGGAGGTCGCCCTCCTGATCCGCGGCCACCTCGGCGCCGCGGGCGGTCACCGCATCAGCACGAAACTCATGCCCAACTGGATGGTCAAGGCGGCGGCGCCGTTCAACCGGCAGGTGCGCGACTCCCTGGGCGACATCGGGGTCGTGCGACGGGCCTCCGGAGACAAGGCCGGACGGGTGCTCGGCTGGGAGCCGCGGAGCCGCGAGGAGGCCGTCATCGCGACCGTCGACACCCTCCCGGTGCAGCCGACGCGCTAGGAATATCGGACGTGCGCGCAGGGTTATACCCCATCGACGCGTTGTCGGTCAAGAAAAGACTGGACACGGCGCGTCCGTTTGACATATAGTTGTTCTTTGCGCTCCCGGACACACTTCTGCCTTCATATTGCGGTCGGCTCTGTCCTCCACCCGCGCGCCTGGGCCCGACTCCTCGGGTCAGATACGGCGACTGCGTGACCGGCCGGGAGCCCTCGTCCACACCCTCACCTGACCGACAGTAACTGGCCCGACGGGGCCCACGGAGGTTATTTCCTTGGCTGCTGCGCGCAACGCAACCAACACCGACAAGACACCCAAGAACGGACGAGCCGCCTCTCGTCTCTCGTTCGCCAAGATCGCAGACACCCTGACCGTTCCCGATCTGCTCGCTCTGCAGACCGAGAGCTTCGACTGGCTGGTCGGCAACGACGCGTGGAAGGCTCGCGTCGCCGAGGCCGAGGCCCAGGGCCGTCAGGATCTTCCCGCCGCGACGGGCCTCGAGGAGATCTTCGAGGAGATCTCTCCCATCGAGGACCTCGGCGAGACCATGCAGCTCTCCTTCACGAACCCGTTCCTGGAGGAGAAGAAGTACTCCATCGACGAGTGCAAGGAGAAGGGCAAGACCTACGCGGCCCCGCTCTACGTCGAGGCCGAGTTCATGAACCACCTCACCGGTGAGATCAAGACCCAGACGGTCTTCATGGGCGACTTCCCGCTCATGACCGAGCGCGGCACGTTCATCATCAACGGCACCGAGCGCGTCGTCGTCTCGCAGCTCGTCCGCTCGCCGGGCGTCTACTTCGAGGCCGCCGCCGACAAGACCTCCGACAAGGACATCTACTCGGCGCGCATCATCCCGAGCCGCGGCGCGTGGCTCGAGTTCGAGATCGACAAGCGCGACCAGGTCGGCGTCCGCATCGACCGCAAGCGCAAGCAGTCGGTCACCGTGTTCCTGAAGGCCCTCGGCCTCACCAGCGAGGAGATCCTCGCCGAGTTCGCCGGCTTCCAGTCCATCGAGGCCACCCTGGAGAAGGACACCGTCCTCACCAAGGAGGAGGCGCTCAAGGACATCTACCGCAAGCTGCGTCCGGGCGAGCAGGTCGCCGCCGAGGCCGCGCGTGCGCTCCTCGACAACTTCTACTTCAACCCGAAGCGCTACGACCTCGCCAAGGTCGGCCGCTACAAGATCAACCGCAAGCTCGGCCTCGAGGCCCCGCTGACGGACTCGGTGCTGACCACCCAGGACATCATCGCGACGATCAAGTACCTCGTGTCGCTGCACGACGGCCAGACCACCATCAAGGGCCTCCGTAACGGCGAGCTGACCGACATCCGCATCGACGTCGACGACATCGACCACTTCGGCAACCGTCGTATCCGCGCCGTCGGCGAGCTCATCCAGAACCAGGTCCGCACCGGTCTGTCCCGCATGGAGCGCGTCGTCCGCGAGCGCATGACCACGCAGGACATCGAGGCGATCACCCCGCAGACCCTGATCAACGTGCGCCCCGTCGTCGCCGCGATCAAGGAGTTCTTCGGCACGTCGCAGCTGTCGCAGTTCATGGACCAGAACAACCCGCTCGCGGGCCTGACCCACAAGCGCCGCCTGTCGGCGCTGGGCCCCGGTGGTCTGAGCCGTGAGCGCGCCGGCGTCGAGGTCCGTGACGTCCACCCGTCGCACTACGGCCGCATGTGCCCGATCGAGACCCCGGAAGGCCCGAACATCGGCCTCATCGGCTCGCTCGCGTCCTTCGCGCGCATCAACTCGTTCGGCTTCATCGAGACGCCGTACCGCAAGGTCGTCGGCGGCAAGGTCACCGACCAGATCGACTACCTCACCGCCTCCGAGGAGGACGACTACATCGTCGCCCAGGCGAACGCCCCGCTCACCGCGGACAGCCACTTCGCCGAGGAGCGCGTGCTCGCCCGTCAGAAGGGCGGCGAGGTCGACCTCGTCCCGGCCGACCTGATCGGCTACATGGACGTCTCCCCGCGCCAGATGGTCTCGGTGGGCACCTCGCTCATCCCGTTCCTCGAGCACGACGACGCCAACCGCGCGCTCATGGGCGCCAACATGCAGCGCCAGGCCGTGCCGCTCCTCCGCTCGGAGAGCCCGCTGGTCGGCACCGGCATGGAGGGCTACGCCGCGATCGACGCCGGTGACGTGGTCACCGCCGACAAGTCCGGTGTGGTCTCCGAGGTCTCGGCCGACGCAGTCACCGTGATGGCGGACGACGGCACGTACCAGACGTACTACCTCCGCAAGTTCGACCGCTCCAACCAGGGCACCTCGTACAACCACCGCGTTGTCGTCGACGAGGGCGACCGGATCGAGGCGGGCGAGGTCGTCGCAGACGGCCCGGCCACCGAGAACGGCGAGCTCGCGCTGGGCAAGAACCTCCTCGTGGCGTTCATGCCGTGGGAGGGTCACAACTTCGAGGACGCCATCATCCTCAGCCAGAACCTGGTGAAGGACGACACCCTCTCCTCGATCCACATCGAGGAGTACGAGGTCGACGCCCGCGACACCAAGCTCGGCAAGGAGGAGATCACCCGCGACCTCCCGAACGTCAGCCCGGACCTCCTGGCCGACCTCGACGAGCGCGGCATCATCCGCATCGGCGCCGAGGTGCGCCCCGGCGACATCCTCGTCGGCAAGGTCACGCCGAAGGGCGAGACCGAGCTGAGCGCCGAGGAGCGCCTGCTCCGCGCGATCTTCAACGAGAAGAGCCGCGAGGTGCGCGACACCTCCCTCAAGGTTCCGCACGGCGAGGAGGGCACCATCATCGGTGTCAAGGTCTTCGACGCGCAGGACGGCGACGACGAGCTCGGCTCCGGCGTGAACCAGCGCGTGGTGGTCTACATCGCCCAGAAGCGCAAGATCACCGCGGGTGACAAGCTCGCCGGCCGTCACGGCAACAAGGGCGTCATCTCCAAGATCCTTCCGGTCGAGGACATGCCGTTCCTCGCGGACGGCACCCCGGTCGACGTGATCCTCAACCCGCTCGGCGTCCCCGGCCGCATGAACTTCGGTCAGGTGCTGGAGATCCACCTCGGCTGGATCGCCAAGAACGGCTGGAACATCGAGGGCATCCCCGAGTGGGCGGCCCAGCTGCCCGAGGCCGCGCTGAGCGCAGAGCCGAACACCAAGGTCGCGACCCCGGTGTTCGACGGCGCGAAGGAGGACGAGATCGCGGGTCTGCTCGACTCGACGCTCCCGACCCGCGACGGCGACCGCCTGATCGGCTCCTCCGGCAAGACCCAGCTGTTCGACGGCCGCTCCGGCGAGCCGTACCCGGACCCTGTGTCGGTCGGCTACATGTACATCCTGAAGCTGCACCACCTGGTCGACGACAAGATCCACGCCCGTTCGACCGGCCCGTACTCGATGATCACCCAGCAGCCGCTCGGCGGTAAGGCGCAGTTCGGCGGTCAGCGCTTCGGCGAGATGGAGGTGTGGGCCCTCGAGGCGTACGGCGCCGCCTACGCGCTGCAGGAGCTCCTCACCATCAAGTCGGACGACATCCTCGGCCGCGTGAAGGTGTACGAGGCCATCGTCAAGGGTGAGAACATCCAGGAGCCGGGCATCCCGGAGTCCTTCAAGGTCCTCATCAAGGAGATGCAGTCCCTCTGCCTGAACGTGGAGGTGCTCTCCGCGGACGGCCAGACGGTCAGCCTGCGCGACTCCGACGACGAGGCCTTCCGCGCCGCAGAGGAGCTCGGCATCAACATCTCCTCCCGCTTCGAGTCCTCGTCGATCGACGAGATCTGACCCGGTAGCCAGACCCAACTGACGAATCTTCCATAGGAGAGAAGGAACTTTGCTCGAGTCAACAACTTTTGACGAGCTGCGTATCGGCCTGGCCACCGCTGACGACATCCGTCGCTGGAGCTACGGCGAGGTCAAGAAGCCCGAGACGATCAACTACCGCACCCTGAAGCCCGAGAAGGACGGCCTCTTCGGCGAGCAGATCTTCGGCCCGTCGCGGGACTGGGAGTGCTCGTGCGGCAAGTACAAGCGCGTCCGCTTCAAGGGCATCGTGTGCGAGCGCTGCGGCGTGGAGGTCACCAAGTCCTCCGTCCGTCGTGAGCGCATGGGCCACATCGAGCTCGCCGCCCCGGTCACGCACATCTGGTACTTCAAGGGTGTGCCCAGCCGTCTCGGCTACCTGCTCGACATGGCGCCGAAGGACCTCGAGAAGGTCATCTACTTCGCCGCCTACATGGTGATCGAGGTCGACGAGGACGGCCGTCACGCCGACCTCCCGGGCCTCGAGAACGAGCTGCGCCTCGAGATCAAGACGCTGTCCGACCAGCGCGACGCCCGCGTCGCCGAGCGTCTGCAGCGCCTCGAGACCGACCTCGCCGCCCTGGAGGAGGAGGGTGCCAAGGCCGACCAGAAGCGTCGCGTCAAGGACACCGCCGAGAAGGAGATGGGCCAGCTCCGCAAGTCCTTCGACGAGGACATCGCCCGCCTGGAGCGCGTGTGGGAGTCGTTCCGCACCCTCAAGGTCGGCGACCTCAAGCCTGAGGACGCGGACTTCAACGAGCTCGTCGACCGCTACGGCCTGTACTTCGAGGCCTACATGGGCGCCGAGGCGATCAAGCGCCGCCTGCAGGCCTTCGACCTGAACGCCGAGGCCGACCTGCTCCGCGAGCAGATCGCCACCGGCAAGGGTCAGAAGAAGATCCGTGCGATCAAGCGCCTGCGCGTGGTGTCGTCGTTCCTCGCGACCGGCAACTCGCCGGCCGCGATGGTCCTCGACGTGGTCCCGGTCATCCCGCCGGAGCTGCGCCCGATGGTCCAGCTCGACGGCGGCCGCTTCGCGACCTCCGACCTGAACGACCTGTACCGCCGCGTGATCAACCGCAACAACCGCCTCCGTCGTCTGCTCGACCTCGGCGCGCCCGAGATCATCGTGAACAACGAGAAGCGCATGCTGCAGGAGGCCGTCGACGCGCTGTTCGACAACGGCCGCCGCGGTCGTCCCGTCACGGGCACCGGCAACCGCGCGCTCAAGTCCCTCAGCGACATGCTGAAGGGCAAGCAGGGCCGGTTCCGCCAGAACCTGCTCGGCAAGCGCGTGGACTACTCGGGCCGTTCGGTCATCATCGTGGGTCCGCAGCTCAAGCTGCACCAGTGCGGTCTGCCCAAGCAGATGGCGCTGGAGCTGTTCAAGCCGTTCGTGATCAAGCGCCTGATCGACCTGAGCCACGCTCAGAACATCAAGGCCGCCAAGCGCATGGTCGAGCGTTCGCGCCCGCAGGTGTGGGACGTGCTCGAGGAGATCATCCGCGAGCGCCCCGTGCTGCTGAACCGCGCCCCCACGCTGCACCGTCTGGGCATCCAGGCGTTCGAGCCGCAGCTCGTCGAGGGCAAGGCCATCCAGCTGCACCCGCTCGTCTGCGCCGCCTTCAACGCGGACTTCGACGGTGACCAGATGGCCGTGCACCTCCCGCTGTCGGTGGAGGCCCAGGCCGAGGCCCGCATCCTGATGCTCGCCTCGAACAACATCCTGAAGCCGTCCGACGGCCGCCCGGTCACCCTGCCCTCGCAGGACATGATCATCGGTCTGCACCACCTCACCACCGTCCGCGAGGGCGCTGAGGGTGAGGGTCGCGCGTTCTCCTCGGTCTCCGAGGCGATCCTCGCGAAGGACCAGGGCACGCTGCACCTGAACGCCAAGGTCAAGATCCGTCTCGACAACTACGTGCCCTCCGACGCGGCGGACACGGGGACCGAGCCGGTCACCGCCATCGTGGAGACCACCCTCGGCCGCGCCCTCTTCAACGAGGCGCTGCCGGCGGACTACCCCTACGTGGAGGCCGTCGCCGACAAGGGCACGATCTCGTCGATCGTGAACGCGCTGGCGGAGCGGTACCCGAAGGTGGAGGTCGCGGCCGCGCTCGACCGGATCAAGGATGCCGGCTTCTACTGGGGCACCCGCTCGGGCGTCACGGTGTCGCTGAGCGACATCCTGACCCCGCCGAACAAGGCGCAGATCGTCTCCGGCTACGAGCAGAAGGCGGCCAAGATCAACGCCGAGTTCGAGAAGGGTCTCACGACCGACCTCGAGCGTCGCCAGGAGCTGGTGAAGATCTGGACCGAGGCCACCAACGAGGTCGCCGAGGCCATGCGCGCCAACTTCCCGGAGGACAACACCATCAACCGCATGGTGACGTCCGGTGCCCGTGGTAACTGGCTGCAGGTCCGCAACATCGCCGGTATGCGCGGTCTGGTGAACAACCCGAAGGGTGAGATCATCCCGCGTCCGATCATCTCCTCGTACCGCGAGGGGCTGTCGGTGGCGGAGTACTTCATCGCGACGCACGGTGCCCGCAAGGGTCTGGCCGACACGGCCCTCCGTACGGCGGACTCGGGCTACCTGACCCGTCGTCTGGTGGACGTCTCGCAGGATGTCATCATCCGCGAGGACGACTGCGGCACGACCAAGGGCCTCGACCTGCCGATCGCGACGGTCGGCGCCGACGGCACGCTCACGCGTGACCCGAACGTCGAGAACTCGGTGTTCGCCCGCACGCTCGCGGCCGACGCCGTGGGCTCGAACGGCGACGTCGTGGCGAAGGCCGGCGACGATGTGGGCGACGTGCTCATCGACAAGCTGGTGGCCGCCGGCGTGACCGACATCAAGGTCCGCTCCGTGCTCACCTGCGAGTCGGCGGTCGGCGTCTGCGCCGCCTGCTACGGCCGTTCGCTCGCGACCGGCAAGCTCGTGGACATCGGCGAGGCGGTCGGCATCATCGCCGCCCAGTCGATCGGTGAGCCCGGAACGCAGCTGACGATGCGTACGTTCCACACCGGTGGTTCGGCCTCCGCGGACGACATCACCCAGGGTCTGCCGCGCGTCCAGGAGCTGTTCGAGGCGCGCACCCCGAAGGGTGCCTCCCCGATCGCCGAGGCCGCGGGCCGCATCATCATCGAGGAGACGGACAAGTCCCGCAAGGTCATCCTGACCCCGGACAACGGCGACGAGCCGCACGTCTACCCGGTGCTGAAGCGCTCGACCCTCCTGGTGGAGGACGGGCAGCACGTCGAGCTCGGCCAGCAGCTGATCGTCGGAACGGTCGACCCGAAGGAGGTCCTCCGGGTCAAGGGCGTCCGCGAGGTGCAGAAGCACCTGGTGGGCGGCGTCCAGGGCGTCTACCGCTCGCAGGGCGTGCCGATCCACGACAAGCACATCGAGGTCATCGTCCGCCAGATGCTCCGCAAGGTCACCGTCGTCGACCACGGCGACACCGACCTGCTGCCGGGTGAGCTCGTCGACCGCTCGCGGTACAACGAGATCAACCGCGCTGCGCTGCAGGAGGGCAAGAAGACGGCGTCCGCCCGTCAGGAGGTCATGGGTATCACCAAGGCCTCGCTGGCGACCGAGTCGTGGCTGTCGGCCGCGTCCTTCCAGGAGACCACCCGCGTCCTGACGCAGGCGGCCATGGAGGGCAAGTCCGACCCGCTGATCGGTCTCAAGGAGAACGTCATCATCGGTAAGCTCATCCCGGCCGGCACGGGTCTCTCCCGCTACCGGAACGTCTCGGTGGAGGCGACCGAGGAGGCCAAGGCGGAGCGGTACCCCAACCGCATCTTCGCCGACGACTCCGCGTTCAGCGAGAACGACCTGAGCTTCGTCGACTTCGACAGCTTCAGCTCGGACGACTACACCCCGGGCACCTACAACTGATAGGCGCCTGACCACGAAGGCCCCCGGCTTCTGCCGGGGGCCTTCGTCGTTCCCGGGGTTCGTCGTCGGCGGCGCGGCGGTGCGGGAGAATGAGAGCATGTGGCGCCACCTCCTCGAGTACACCGACACCACCGGCCGCGCGATGGTCGGCTGCGCCGGCGTGGCGCTCGTCGTCGCGATCGTGAGCTTCGTCGTCGGCATCGCTCAGGCCGTCGGCGGGCACGCCGCGGGCACCCTCCCGTACTGGCTGACGACGATGGGCTGCGCCGTGCTGGCAGGGGTGCTGGTCTTCCTCGCCAGCCGCCGCGGCCGCCTCCGCTAGCCGCTCCAGCAGCCGCTCCTCCGGCCTCGGCGGGCTGACCCCCGCGCGCGGGGCACCCTCATGCGGGACTGTCCGCGTGGTTTCGCCGTTCAGTACGGTGACCTCGCATTCCGCAGAGGAGGTCCCCGTGGCGTCCATGACCGAGATCCTGATCCTGCACGGCCATCTGCCCATCGAGTACCTCGACGGCGTCCAGGGCGACCCGGCGTCCGACGAGTCCGTCGTCCGCGAGCTGATGTCCAGCGGTGCGATCACGCCGCAGCAGCTGGCGCGCGCCCGCGCGGCCCAGTCCGGCCTCCCCTTCGTCGAGCTCACGGACTACCCGGTCGACCGGGCGGCCGTCTCCCTCATCCCTGGTGCGATCTGCCGCCGGCACACCGTGCTCCCGATCGCCGTGCGCGAGGGCGCCGTGATCCTCGCCATGGCGGACCCCGGCAACGTGTTCGCCATCGACGACGTGCGCGCCGCCTCCCGCCTCTCCGTCGCGCCGGCCGTCGCGGACGAGACGGACCTCCTCGCCGCCATCGACCGCTGGATCCGCGCCGACGACGAGCTCTCCGACCTGACCAGCACGCTCGAGGAGGAGAGCGCTCCGGTCGAGGAGGCGGGGGCGGCCGACGCGATCGACGACGACGCCCCGATCGTGCGGTTCGTGAACCTGCTGGTCAGCCAGGCCATCCAGGATCACGCCTCCGACATCCACATCGAGCCGGCCGAGCACGAGGTGCGGGTGCGGTACCGCATCGACGGCGTGCTGCACGCCATGCCGCCTGCGCCGAAGGCCATCCAGAACGGCGTCATCTCGCGGCTCAAGATCATGAGCGACATCGACATCGCCGAGCGCCGCAAGCCGCAGGACGGCCGCATGTCGGTCGTGCACGGCGGCCGTCAGATCGACCTGCGCGTGGCCACGCTGCCGACGGTGTGGGGCGAGAAGGTCGTCATGCGCATCCTCGACAACACGAACACCGGCATGACCCTGCGCGACCTCAACCTGCTCGACCGCAACTTCGAGGTCTACCGGGCGTCGTACTCGAAGCCGTACGGGATGATCCTGATCACCGGCCCGACCGGCTCCGGCAAGTCGACCACGCTCTACACGACCCTGAACGCCGTCGCACGGCCCGAGATCAACGTGATCACGGTGGAGGACCCGGTCGAGTACCGCATGCCCGGCATCAACCAGGTGCAGGTCAACCCGAAGGCCGGCCTGACGTTCGCGAGCGCGCTGCGCAGCATCCTCCGCTCCGACCCGGATGTGGTGCTGCTGGGCGAGATCCGCGACCACGAGACCGCGCAGATCGCCATCGAGGCGTCGCTGACCGGCCACCTCGTGCTCTCGACCCTGCACACCAACGATGCGCCCAGCGCGGTGACCCGGCTGACCGAGATGGAGATCGAGCCGTTCCTCGTGGGCTCGGCGCTCGACTGCGTGGTCGCGCAGCGTCTGGCGCGGCGGCTCTGCGAGCGCTGCAAGCGGCCGGGGGAGCAGGGGGTGGAGGAGTTGCGGAGGCTGCGCTTCGCCGTCCCGGACGACCAGCCCCTGCCACCGATCTTCGTGCCCGTCGGCTGCCCGACCTGCTCCGGCACCGGGTACCGCGGCCGGATCGCGGTGCACGAGGTCATGGCGGTGACGGAGCAGATCGAGCGGCTCGCGGTGCAGCGGGCGTCGAGCGCCGACATCGGTCGCGTGGCGCGCGAGCAGGGCATGCTCACGCTGCGCGAGGACGGTTGGGAGAAGGTCAAGCTCGGGCTGACCTCGGTGGAAGAGATCCTGCGAGTGGTGGCATAGGAGGCCGCATGGCGAATCACGAGGAGAGCTGGGGCGGGTTCCCGCCGCCGGTCGCGAAGCCGGTGTACGAGATCCCGGTGGTGCCGCCGGGGGCGTGGTCGCTGGACCAGGGGCCGGAGCCGTATGCGCCGCCGGAGCAGTTCGCGCCGCCGGAGCAGTTCGCGCCGCCGGAGCAGTACGCCTCACCAGAGCCGTACTCGCCGTCCGAGCCGTACGCGCCGCGGCTCATCCCCGCCGGCCGTCGCGCCGCGGCTCCCGCCCCCGAGTCGCCTGACGACGACGTCCCCCGGCGCACGGCCGAGCCCGAGATCGACGAGCGGCTCACCGCACCCGAGCGGGAGGCGCTGGCGAAGGCCGACCGCGACCTGGTCGCGGCCCTGCACGAGGTCGTCTACCAGCGCGCCTCCGACCTCCACATCACGGTGGGCGCCCCGCCCATGGTGCGCGTCGACGGCGGCCTGCGGCCCGCGGCATCGATAGAGTCGTGGAACCACGAGCGCACGCGCGAGGCGCTCATGAGCCTCCTCACCGATCCGCAGCGCGAGCGGTTCGAGCGCGAGCACGAGCTGGACTTCGCGTTCACCATCTCGGCGAACGCGCGCTTCCGCGTCAACCTCTACCAGCAGCGCGGGTCGTACGGCGGAGCGTTCCGCCTGATCCCGACCGAGATCAAGCAGCTCGCCGAGCTGGGGGTGCCGGATGCCGTCGGCATGTTCTCGACCCTCCCGCGCGGGCTCGTGCTCGTCACCGGCCCGACCGGCTCCGGCAAGTCGACGACGCTCGCGGCGCTGATCGACCTGGTCAACTCCTCGCGCGCCGATCACATCGTGACCGTCGAGGACCCCATCGAGTTCATGCACGTGCACAAGAAGTCGATCGTGAACCAGCGCGAGGTCGGCCACGACACCCACAGCTTCAACAACGCGCTGAAGCACGTGCTGCGGCAGGACCCCGACGTGATCCTGATCGGCGAGCTGCGCGACCTGGAGACCATCTCCGTCGCCCTCACCGCCGCCGAGACCGGCCACCTCGTCTTCGCGACCCTGCACACGCAGGACGCGCCGCAGACCATCGACCGCGTGATCGACGTGTTCCCACCGCATCAGCAGGACCAGGTGCGCGCGCAGCTCGCCGGCACGCTGCAGGGCGTCGTGTCGCAGACCCTGATCAAGCGCGCCAGCGGTCGCGGCCGGGTCGTGGCGACCGAGATCCTGGTGATGAGCCCGGCGATCGCGAACGTCATCCGCGAGGGCAAGACCTACCAGATCGCCTCGATGATGCAGGCCGGGCGGGAGTCGGGGATGCGGACCATGGACCAGCACCTCGCCGAGCTGGTCAACGCGGGCGTGATCACCCGCCGCGCGGCCATGGAGAAGGCGCACGACAAGGAGGGGATCGCCCGGCTGATCCAGCGGGTGGAGTCGCCCACCGAGGCCTCCGCCGCCGCCATCGCCGCGAGCGGGCCCGACTTCGGCGACAGCTACTCCGGGACGGTGGGCTAGGCATGCCGGTCACCACTCCGTACGCGTACAAGGGCCGCGACGCCGCCGGCAAGATCGTCAAGGGGAGGGTGGACGCCTCCAGCGAGGCCGCCGTCGCCTCCCGCCTGCGCACGATGGGCCTGTCGCCGGTGTCCATCACCGAGGCGGCGGAGGGCACGGGCCTCAACCGCGAGATCCGGCTCTCCACCGGCTCGGGCGTCAAGCTCAAGGAGTTGGCGGTCATGAGCAGGCAGATGGCGACGATGATCTCGTCGGGCCTGTCGCTCCTCCGGACGCTCAACATCATCGCCGAGCAGAACGGCAACAAGAAGTTCCAGGCCGTGCTCGCCGACGTGCGCGACCAGGTCGAGAGCGGCGTCGCCGTGTCGGACGCCATGCGGAGGCACGCGCAGGTGTTCCCTCCGCTCATGGTCAACATGGTGCGCGCGGGCGAGACCGGCGGCTTCCTCGACGGTGCGCTGGAGGCGGTGGCCGAGAACTTCGAGAAGGAGGTCAAGCTCCGCTCGGCGATCAAGTCGGCCATGACGTACCCGGTGATCGTGCTGTGCATGACGGTCATCGGCGTCGCCGCGATGCTGCTGTTCGTCGTGCCGATCTTCGAGAAGATGTTCACCGGGCTCGGCAAGGAGCTGCCGCTCCCGACGATGATCCTGGTGCACCTCTCGCACGCCATGGTGTTCGTCGTGCCGGTCGTCGCCGTGCTCGGGATCGTCTTCGCGCTCTGGTGGCCGCGGCACAAGAACGACGAGGCCGTGCGAAGGCGACTCGATCCCTTCAAGCTCCGCATGCCCATCTTCGGCTCGCTGCTGAAACGCATCGCCATCGCGCGGTTCAGCCGCAACTTCTCGAACATGATCTCGGCGGGCGTGCCGATCCTGCAGGCGCTGCGGATCGTGGGAGAGACGAGCGGCAACTGGGTGCTGCAACAGGCGCTCGTGGAGGTCGCGGAGGGCGTGCGGCAGGGCGAGTCGATCGCCTCCCCGCTGAGCAGACAGACCGTGTTCCCGCCCATGGTGACGCAGATGGTCGCCGTCGGCGAGGACGCCGGCTCGCTCGAGACCATGCTCGACAAGATCGCGGACTTCTACGAGCAGGAGGTCGAGGCGACGACCGAGCAGCTCACGTCGCTGATCGAGCCGGTCATGATCGCGTTCCTCGGCGTCGTCATCGGCGGCATGGTCGTCGCGCTCTACCTGCCCATCTTCGGGATCGCGTCGGCGGTCGGAGGCTGACGTCTTCGGACCCGTGGGTCAAGAGATACGGGGTGTTATCACCCCATATCTGGGGTGAAAAACCCCCGTAAAACCCCTCTCACGGGGGATATTTCTGCAAATCCGCCGAGAACTAGCGTGTCGTCCAGAAGCGGTCCTCGCAGCCGCCGACCCCCGCACTACCCGACCGAATGGATTGGACACTGCAATGTACTTCCGACTGATGGGCAAGCTGAACGCTCGCCGCAAGGGCCTGCTCGAGGACGACGAGAAGGGCTTCACCCTGATCGAGCTCCTCGTCGTCGTGATCATCATCGGCATCCTCGCCGCCATCGCCATCCCGATCTACATCGGGGTGCAGAACAACGCGAAGGACGCGTCGGTGAAGTCCGACCTGACCAACGTGAAGACGGCCATCGTCGCTTACTACACGGACAAGGGTTCGAGTGCGACGGCGCCTTCCCTGACGGATGGCACACTCGACGACTACGGCGCGACGAAGGGCGCGGACGTCAAGGGCAACATTGCCCCCAGCGGCACGATCTCCGCCACGAGCTTCTGCGTGGAGGCGACCAGCACCGCCGACCACACGTTCCACATCACGGAGTCTGAGGGTGCGAAGGACGGAGACTGCACCCCGTAACCCTCAGGCGGGGCGCCGCTCGCACCAGCGGCGCCTCGCCTCCCCCTCCACCCCCGGACCCCGACCGAAGGGAGGTGACCCCCGTGAACCGCCTGAACCGCCTTCTCCGCCCCGCAGCCGCCGACCGGGGCTTCACCCTCATCGAGGTCCTGATCGCGATGATGGTGTTCGCCATCGTCGCCGTCCTCGTCGCGTACTCGCTGACGCTGTCGATGACCCTGACCCGCTCCTCCCGCGCCGCCGAGGTGGCCGCGAACCTGGCCGCACAGCAGATCGACATCGCGCGGTCGCAGACCGACGTCTTCGCCGTCAAGAGCGGCGAGGTGACCCAGGACCTCGACGGCACGCGGTACACGATCACCAAGTCCGTCGGCTGGGTCACCAGCACCGGTGCGGCCAGCGACTGCGGCGGCCCGGGCATCCTGCAGAACAAGACCTTCAACGTCTCCGTCAAGTGGACCGGCATGCGGCCGAACACCGCGCCCGTGCAGGCGAGCACCCTGATCGCTCCCGCCGGTCCGATCAACGACCCCTCCTCCGGCACGATCATCGTGCACGTGACGCGCGCCGACGGCAGTGCGGCGGCCGGCATCCCCGTCTCCGCGGTGCCCGACACCTCCATCTCGCCCAACTCGGCGACCACCATCACGCCGGGCCCGGTGGCGACCGACGCCGATGGCTGCAGCTACGTGCTGAAGGTGGTGCCCGGCTCGTACGTCGTCACCATCGGCGCCTCCGGCGACAACCGCCTGACGCCCGCCCAGGCGACCCAGCCGGCGACGAAGGTCCCGGTCTACGAGAACCAGTCGGCCGTCGTTGAGCTGCAGTACGACACGCGTGCCACCCCCGCGATCACACTGGCGCCCGGCGCCCCGCTCGGTGTGTACTTTCCGCGCAACCTGCCACTGACGCTCAAGCCGACCGGCGACCCGACCCTCACGACGGTTTCGGTGACCGGCGGCACAGCGTCGTCGCCCGCGTACAAGGCGAGCACGGCCCTCTTCCCGGCGGTCTCCGGCTACGACATCATCGCCGGAGCGTTCGTCGCCGCGGGCAGTCCGCAGCCGGCGTGCGACTCCGTCGACCCGCTGCAGTGGTCGACGCCCAACGCGAGTGGCAACGTCGGCCAGCGGGCGCATGTCACCACCGAACCCGGGTCTGCCAACCCGGTGACGGTACCGATGGCGCTGATCACGCTCTCGACCAGCGGCGGCCTCGGCGGCAAGTGGGTGCGCGCGATCAGCGCTGCGGGCAACGCCGCCAGCGGCGACCCGGGCTGCGACACGGGGATGACCCTCAAGTTCGCCCAGCTCTCCAGCAGCGGCAACTCCCTCACCCTGGCGCTGCCCTACGGAAGCTGGAAGCTCGTCGTCGCGAGCAACGACACCACCACGACGACGACCGACCTCACCTCCAGCGCCATCACCCTTCCCGCCGGCAGCCCGGCGTGGACGAGCTCCACGATCTTCACCCTCGATCCGAGGCAGCCGTGATGCGCCTCCTCGCCCGTCTGCGGCGCGAGCAGGCCGGTCTCACCCTCATCGAACTGCTGATCGCCATGGCGCTCACCGCCCTGATCGCGACCCTCGGCACATGGATGTTCGTCGCCGGCACCCACAGCGTGAGCCTCGCGCAGTCCATCGACGGCGGCACTCGGCAGGCATCGAACGGGATGAACCAGGCCGCGCGCATGCTCCGCGCGGCCACGCCGAACCCGCTGACCAACCCGACGCCCGGCGGCCAGCAGGCCGAGCCCGCGATCCTCGCCGCGACGGACAACAGCGTCGCGTTCTACGCCTACGTCAACCTGACCGGAGCCGAGAGCCCGGTCATGGCCCAGTTCTCGGTCGACACGAACGGGCGGCTGATCGAGCAGCAGTGGAATCCGACATCGGCTGTCGCCGGGGTGAACGGGCACTGGGCGTTCCCGAACCGCCTCACAGCGGCTCCGGCCGTGAAGCGCGCGCTGTGCAACTCCATCCCGAGTGGCGCCGTCGTCTTCCGCTACTTCGACAAGGCGGGGGGCCCGCTGCTCCCCGCCGCGCTGATCACCGACACGCAGCGGGCGACGATCGCCTCCATCCAGGTCACCATCACGATCCAGCCGACGGGGGCCGCCACTGCGGTCACGCTCACGAACACGATCAGCATGGCCAACGTCGGAACGGGGTCGTGATGCTGAGGCTCCTCCGCGCCCGCCTCCGGGTCGTCCGCTCGTCGGGCGACCGCGGCGTCGCTCTGGCGATGGTCGTCGGGATCGCGTCGGTGCTGCTCCTGCTCGTCTCGCTGACGATGACGTTCGCAGTCTCCGGACTCGTGCGCTCCGACCACGACGCCGACTGGGATGCCGCCATGTCCGCCGCCTATGCCGGTGTCGCCGACTACCAGGGCCGGATGACGAACGACCCGACGTACTACCAGTGGGGCAACAAGGACGCACCCTTCACGATCGCGAACGGCTCCGCCTCCACGGTGAAGAATCCGCCGACGACCAACCTGGCGTTCGACATCGCGACGAACGGACAGTGGGCGCAGGTGAAGCTCACCGACGGTATGGCGGTGAACGCGTACTTCCGTTACGAGGTCGACAACTCGAAGTTCCAGAGCAACGGCGTGCTGCGCCTGCGCGCGACCGGCAAGGTGGGCACGGTTACGCGCAGTGTCGTGGCGAACATCAAGCAGGCCGGGTTCACGAACTACGTGTACTTCACGGACTACGAGATCCTCGACCCGGCGGTGAACACGAAGACCTGCACGGTGCTCCACGCGTGGGAGAACCCGTCGCTCGACGCGAACTGCATCATCAACTTCGTCACCCAGGACACACTGGACGGCCAGGTGCACTCCAACGACACCCTCAACATCTGCGGCGGCACGTTCAAGAAGCGCGTCACGACGGCGAACCCCAAGCGGGATGCGTCGGGCAAGCTCTATACCCAGCTCGGCAGCAGCTGCTCGGGCACGCCGGTCTTCAGCGCCGGACCGCCGCAGAACGCCTCCCTCTACAAGATCCCGGCCGTGCAGCAGCAGCTCGACCAGGTGCGCGCCGACCTCCCGGACAAGGTTCCGAACCCGGGGTGCCTCTACACCGGGCCGACGAAGATCACCTTCATGCCCAACGGCACCGTCAAGGTCTACTCGCCGTGGACCGTCCACACGCAGACGAAGGCCGGCAACGGGTACACCGACCCCGCCTACTGCGGGACACCGGGCAAGCCGACGTCGACGGCGACGCAGAACCTCGGCACCCTCGCCGATCCGACCGGTGTGACGCTCGGCATCAGCGCATCGACGGCCTTGTGGAACAACCTGATCTACGTCCAGACGGTCCCCTCCACGTCCACCAACCCGAACTACTGGGCCACGAACCGCAGCCCGAACAACAACACGTTCAGCTGCGGCAGCACCGGCAACGGCATCGGCTATCCCGTGGCCAACGAGACGGTCTCCTCCAAGATCCCGTACGGCTGCCGGGCCGGAGACGTGTTCGTGGAGGGCACGATGCACGGCTCGCTGACGGTGAACGCCGACAACTTCGCCTTCATCACCGGCAAGCTCGTCTACCAGGACACCGCCAACGACATGCTCGGCCTGGTCGGCGCCAACTCGGTCTGGGTGTGGAACCCCGTCAACTGCTCCACCAAGGACGCGTACAACGACTGCACCGCCGGCACGTCTCTGGTCTCGTGGGAGGCGTCTGCGAGCAGCACGAACTGCGCGCGCACGATCAACGCGGCGATCCTCTCCAACGACCACTCGTTCGAGGTGCAGAACTACAAGGCCGGTAAGCGCGGGTACCTCTGCGTGACGGGCTCCATCGCGCAGAAGTTCCGCGGACCCGTCGGTCTCACCGGAGGCTCGAGCGGCTTCTTCAAGTCCTACAGCTACGACTCCCGCCTCCTCAACTCCCCGCCGCCGCGCTTCCCGACCCCGCGCACCACCTCGTACGACGTCACCACCGAGATCGAGGTCAAGACCGCCTTCGGGCCGGATGGAGCACCCCTGTCATGACAACGACCGTGGTCCTCACCAGCGTCGGGATGATCGCCGTGTTCGGCGCGCTGATCGGCTCCTTCCTCAATGTGGTCGTGTTCCGCGTGCCGGCCGGGCGCTCGATCGTGGCGCCGCCGAGCGCCTGCGGCAGCTGCGGTGAGCAGATCAGGCCGTACGACAACATCCCCGTCATCTCCTGGCTGGTGCTGCGTGGACGCTGCCGGGCGTGCCGCAGCAGCATCTCGCTCCGCTACCCGCTGGTGGAGGCGGCGACGGCCGTCGCGTTCGGCGTCGTCGCCTGGTGGTTCTGGGCAGGGCCGGAGGCTCCGGCCGGTCGCGGCGCGGGGGCGCTCGCCGCCGGGGTGGTGCAGGTCGTCGCCTACCTCTATCTCGCGGCCATCAGTATCGCGCTCGCCCTGATCGACCTCGACACCCACCGTCTCCCGAACGCCATCGTGCTGCCCGGGTACGCGGTCGGCGCTCTGCTGCTCGGTGCTGCGGGCCTCCTCGCTGGCGACCCCGGCGCACTGCTGCGTGCGGCGATCGGAGGGGCCGCGCTGTTCCTCCTCTATCTCGCGCTCGCGCTGGCATACCCGGGCGGGATGGGCTTCGGCGACGTGAAGCTCGCCGGCGTGCTCGGGCTCTTCCTCGGCTTCCTCGGCTGGGACGCGCTCGTCGTCGGCGCGTTCGCCGCATTCGTGCTCGGCGGCCTGTTCGCCGTCGCGCTGCTCGTCCTGCGCCGCGCCCGCCGCGGCACGGGCATCCCGTTCGGACCGTGGATGCTCGCCGGGGCGTGGCTCGGCATCCTCGCCGGACCCGCCGTCGCCCGCGCCTACCTGGCGCTGCTCGGACTCGCCTAGACCCGCACCGAACCCGCTCAGAGAAGGAGGACCGCATGGCCAGCAGCATCGTCGGCATCGACATCGGCTCCACGACCATCCGCGCCGTCGAGCTCGCCGACCCCGGCAAGCCGCGACCGACGCTGCTGCGGCACTACGAGGTGCCGCTGCCCGACGGCGCCGCCAGCCGTGGGGAGGTGCTCGAGCCGAACACCGTGGCCGCCGGGCTCAAGCGGCTGTGGCAGCAGGGCGGCTTCTCGAGCAAGGAGGTGGTGCTCGGGATGGGCAACCAGCGGGTGCTCGCCCGCGATCTGACCGTGCCGCGCATGTCGCGCACGCGCATCCGCGAGAGCCTCCCTTTCCTCGTGCAGGACATGCTGCCCGTGCCCGTCGCCGACGCGCTGCTCGACTTCTATCCGGTGTCGGAGGCGCAGGGCGACAACGGTCCCGTGGTCAACGGCCTCCTCGTGGCGGCGGTGAAGGAGGCGGTGCTCGGCAACGTCAAGGCCACCCAGCTGGCGGGGCTCACCACGGTGGAGGTCGACCTCCTGCCGTTCGCCGTCACCCGCGCCCTGATCACCAGGGCGGGCATCGGAGGGACCGTCGCGCTGGTCGACATCGGCGCCAACACGACGAGCGTGGTGATCGTCACCGACGGCGTCCCGCAGTTCGTGCGCATCATCCCGGCCGGGGGAGGCGAGCTCACCCAGGCGCTCCGCAGCGGCCTCGAGGTCGAGCCGGGCGAGGCCGAGCGGATCAAGGCGGCGATCGGGCTGGCCCGTCAGGTGTCCTCGCCGGAGGCGCACCAGGCGGTCGAGATCATCTACCGGGTCACCGGCGAGCTGCTCACGAGCCTCCGGAACACCATCAGCTACTTCGTCAACACCCGACCGGCGACACCGGTCGCACAGCTCGTCGTGACCGGGGGAGGCGCGCAGCTGCCGGGCCTGCCCGAGGCGTTGAGCGAGATGACCCGGCTCCCGGTCGCCGTCGGCGACCCCTTCCACTCCGTGGCGTTGTCGCGGCACCTGAACGCCGACGTGCTCCGGCAGCAGCGCTCCTCGCTGTCGGCGGCGGTCGGCCTGGCCCTGGGGAGCGCAGCATGAGCATCACCCTCCGTCGTCCGTCCGACCCGCCCTCCGAGGGCGGCGCGGGGCCGGGCGTCGAGACGCCGCCCACCGGGAACCCGGCCGTCGCACCCGCCGTCGCACCCGCGGGCACCGAGGCGCCGGGCTCGCCCCGCAAGCGCCGAGGCCGGCCGGCGGGATCGCGGCAGGAGGACCTGCACATCGGCGGCGAGCCGCGCGTCGACCTGCTCCCGCCCGAGGTCCGCACCGCCCGCCGCGACCGCCGCCTGCGGCGCGCGTTCGGCTGGGGCGTGCTCGTGGTGGCGCTCGTCATGGTGCTCGCGGTCGGAGCGGCGTTCGCCTTCAACATCGGCGCCCAGGCGCGGCTGATCGGCGCACGCCTCGAGACCACCGACCTCCTCACCCAGCAGCAGCAGTACGCCGAGGTGCGCGAGGTGCAGCGGCAGGTCGCGCTCGCGGAGGCCGCCCAGCAGGTCGGCGCCGCCACGGAGATCGATTGGAACGCCTTCCTGCAGAAGGTCCAGTCCGTGCAACCGGCGGGCGTCACCCTCAAATCGGTCTCCGTCGACTCGGCATCTCCGATCGCCGTCTACCAGCAGTCGACCGATCCTCTCCAGGGCCCGCGCGTCGGCACGGTCGCGATCGAGGCGTACAGCCCGACCCTCCCGGACGTCGCCGCCTGGGTATCGGCGCTCGAGAAGGTCGACGGAGTCGTCGACGCCGTGCCGGGCGCGACCAACTTCGACGCGACCACCAACCAGTACGTCGCGAGCGTGACCGTCCACGTGGGCGAGGCGCTCTACACGAAGCGCTTCCAGCCGAAGGGGAAGTGACATGGACAGGACCAGGCTCTGGATCATCGCCAGCGTGCTCGCGATGGCGGTCGTCGTCGTGCTCGGCTGGGTCGTCGGGGTGCAGCCGCAGCTCGACCAGGCGTCCGCCGCCGACGACCAGACCGCGCAGGTGCGCACCGCCAACACCGCCAACGCCGCCGTGCTCGCGCGCCTCAAGAAGGACAGCGAGGGCCTCCCCGAGCTGAAGAAGCAGCTCACCGCCCTGAGCGCCTCCATCCCGGCCGACCGCAAGGCCGACGAGTTCACCGACGAGATCGACGCGCTCGCCGCGGCCGCCGGGGTGAAGGTCGTCGCCACCGAGGTCTCGGACGGCCAGGCGTACGTGCCGCCGGCCGACCCTGGAGGGAAGGGAGGGGCGGGCTCGGGAGGCTCCACCTCCACCTCCACCTCCACCTCCACCGCCACGCCGTCGCCCGCCGCCACTCCCGCACCCGCGGCGACCTCTGCGCCGGCCGCCACCGCTCCCGTCCCCGGAATGCCGCCCTTCACGAGCACGCTGGTGAACGACCAGAACTTCGTGCTCGTGCCGGTGAGCGCGACGGTCTCGGGCGAGTACGGCAGCATCCTGTCGTTCGTCAAGGCGCTGCAGGCGGGGTCGCGGCTCGTGCTCGTCGACGGCGTGGATGTGGGCCCGGCCGCGTCCGGCAGCGGGTACGACGGCACGATCAGCGGCTTCCTCTACGTGCTGACGACCGGCGCCGGGGAGGCGGCGGCCGGGTAGCGCACGGCGGTATGGCCTCCCTCGACAACGACCTGCCCGTTGCTACAGTTGGCGACGAGACGGGCCCGCCGGGCCGATGGAAGGTGCTTGAGATGAGCGACACGACACCGGAATCCGCGCCGCGCGGCGCACAGGCCGAGCCGCCCGCGAACGCCGACCAGGCGCCGGCGACCGCGCCCGCCGAGTCCGCCGCGGCCGCGCCGGCCACGCCGGAGCCCGCCTCCCGCGAGCCGCACGACACCGACCCCAACCTCGCGTCCCCGCCGTCGGCGCCGGTCTCGGCCCGCGGCCACGTGAACCGTCCTGCCCAGGCGGCTGCCGCGGGTTCACCCGGCCCGTCGGCCGCTGGTGCGGAGGCGCAGCCTGCCGCAGCCCCGGCGTCCGCCTCCGCCTCCGCTCAGCAGTCCCAGCCGTCCGCGCCGCCCGCCGTCACCGAGCCGGAGCCCGTGACCGCGAGCGACGACGAGATCGCCGCCGCCATCGCGCGCTCGGCCGCGCAGCCCGGCGAGCCCGGCGCCTCCGCCGGCGGCCAGGCCACCATCGACACCGCCACCCCCGCGCAGTCCGCCACGCCAGTGATCGCCGCCGCCGAGGCCGCGAACCTGCAGAACGGCAACGGCAACGGCACGGGTGCAGCCGCTACCGGCGCCGCCGCCGCCGGCGCCACCGCGACTGCCGCCTACGGCACCGCGGGCACCGGCGAGGCGACGTGGGCCCCCGAGCCCGCGACCGCTCCCGCCGCACAGGCGCCGCAGCCCGTCGCCCCGATCTTCCTGCAGCGCCCGGAGCGCCCCAAGAAGAAGAGCAACCGCGGCTTCGGCATCCTGATCGCCCTCGTCGGCACGGTGGCGTACGCGATCCTGTGGACCGCCGCCGTCTTCATCGTGGGCGCGCTGCTCACCCCGAGCGACGAGTTCGTGTCGGCGATCACCCGCTTCTACACCGAGCAGTACTCGGGCTGGGCGCCGGTGCTGGCGTTCTTCGTCGGCATGGTGATCCTGGTGCAGATCCTCAACCGCGCGCGCTGGTGGGCGTACATCCTGGGCGGCCTGTTCGTCGCGATCTTCGTCTACTTCGTCTATGTGGGCGCCGCCGTGCTCGACGCGCACCCGTGGGACCGCACGGCCGAGGAGCTCGACGTCGTCCTCCGCTCCGTCTGGCTGGGCGCCTTCGCCATCCTCGCCGGCATCATCGCGCGGGAGGTGTCGGTCTGGACCGGCGCCTGGCTCGCCGCGCGTGGCCGCAAGCTCAAGGCGCGCAATGCGGAGGCGCAGGCGGACTACGAGCAGCAGCTCGCCGACGCGCAGAACCAGGCCGTCGCCGCGTACGCGTCGCAGCAGAACTACTGAGCGGCGTCTGATCCGGCAGGTGGAGCATGCGTGACGAACGCGCGTACGCGACGGTCGTGGCCTGCTTCGCGGCCGGCCTCTACCTCGCCCTGATCGTCGCGGGCTTCGGCCTGCTGTCGCTCGCGACGGACACCGACGTGATCGCCGACCCCGAGGTCGGCCCGCTGGTCGGCCCGGTCATGGTCGCGGCGGCGGTCGCGATGCTGCTGATCTTCCTGATCGCCCTCGGCACGCGCGTCCCCGGCGAGAAGCAGCGCATCTCTCCCGGAGCCGCCCTCGCCGTCGGCGTCGCCTGCTACGCGGTCTACGCGGCGGCCGGTGCGATCGCGGGCGCGGCGGGCAACCCCAGCGACCCGTTCCACTACGTCATCTTCGCCTTCGGCCAGCTGGGCAGCCTCTACGCGATCCTCGTCGGCGCGGCCGCCTTCGTCGTCACCCTGCTCTACCAACTCGTCCTGGTCGGCCGCTTCCGCCAGCGCGGGAGGCCGCGCTGGCCGTGGGAGAAGGACGAGGAATAGCACCCACAAGCTCCATCCGTGCTAGTCTCAAATCATAAACACCAGCCCCTCTGCCTTCGGGTACGGGCTGGTTTTCTTGTTTACGGAAACAATGCATGCAATACGGCAAGCCCCACCTGACGCTCGATGAACAAATGGCCCAGCTGGCAGCGCGAGGTCTGCGGATCGATGACTCCCCATCCGCACGGCGGGTGCTGGAAACCGTCGGGTATTACCGCTTCAGCGCGTATGCGTACCCGTTCCGGCAACCGCTCGCCGTCGGCGTCGTTCCGGAGACGTCTGTCCAGTTCCGGGCCGACACCTTCGTGGAGGGAGCAGCTTTCGGCTGGGCCCAGCAACTGTGGGGATTCGACCGGGCTCTTCGACTGCTCATCCTCGACGCTGTCGAAACGGTGGAAATCGCACTCCGCGCCAAGGTGAGCTTTCACCTCGGTCATCGCGATGCGTTCGGACATCTCTCTCGGGCGAGTCTGGACCCGGCGAAATGCGACCGTCCGGATGCCGAGCACCCTGGGAGCAGCTCCTACGACGTCTGGCGCGACCGATTCGTGCAGCATCAGGAGCGGGCCGTCTCCGAGGACTTCATCCGTCACTACGTCGAGAAGTACGACGCGCGGCTGCCGGTCTGGGTCGCGACCGAAGTCATGGAGCTCGGCCAACTCGTGCGTCTCTTCGGATTCATGACGGACGGCGACCAGTCGCTTGTCTCGAAGGACATGGCCGGTGTCTCCGGAGCGGTGTTCGCGCGCTGGCTGAAGGTCATCAACTATGTCAGGAACCTCTGCGCCCACCACGCCCGCTTGTGGAACCGCAGGCTCACATACAAGCTCGGGCGCATCCCGGAGAATGCACCCGGGCTCCTCCACCTGAATGCGATCCCGAACAGCAGGGAGCGGATCTACGCCGTTTGCGCTGTGGTGTGCTTCCTCACCGACGCGATCCGCGCGGAGGATGCTTGGGGGAGGCGCCTCGCGGCCCTGATCGATCGATTCCCGGGCAGTCTCCCGGTCGCCCCTGAGACCGACATGGGCTTTCCGGACGGCTGGCGCCCACTGCCACTCTGGTCGCGCTGACCCCCCTACACCCGCACCCCCACCGGCAGCCCCGCATCCACCAGCGGCACCTGCACCCGCGTGAATGTCCCCTTCTGGATCAGCACCCCGCGCCCTGCCGGGAACTCCGCCCGGTTCATCCGCGGCAGCGGCGTCTTGAGCAGGAGGTCGCCCTCGACCGACTCGGGCTGCAGCAGCAGGCCGCGGCGGCCGTTCTTGACCTCGCCGAGCAGCGGCCAGGAGGAGCCCCAGGCGCTGGTCTCCGCCTCCGCGACGAGGAGGTGGTCGCTGCGGCGCACGGCCCGCACCAGCTCCACGATCGCGGAGTCGGCCGGCGTCTGCAGGAAGTCGCCGATCGCCTCCACGAACACGGCGATCCTGCCCTCGGTGTCCGGGTCGGCGACCGCGGCGGCGAGGTCCTTCGCCAGCTCGGCCGCCTCCGCGGGCGTCACCGCCCTGGCCGTCCACAAGCCGGATCCCGCCAGCGGGGAGCGCGCCGAGCCCAGGTAGTACAGCCGCGTCTGCGGGTCGAAGCGGGCGACCGACGCCGCGAGCGCCGCGAGCGCGTTCGTCCGGCCGCTCGCAGGCGGACCCGCGACGAGCAGCGTCCCCGACGGCTCGAAGCCGTACGGCCCGAGGTCGATGTCGCTGAGACCGAGCACCGGCGCGCCACCGAGCGACGGCGGGAGGGTGTCGATTGCGTACTCCTTCGGCAGCGAGCCGATCTCCGGCGCCGGCCGGATGCCCGCGCGCTGCATCGCCTCGGCGAGCCGGCGCACCGCCTCCGACTGCTCCGATACGGCTCGCGAGCCGCCCAGCACGGCGACCTGCGTCTCGTAGCCGTCCACGATGGCGCGCCCGGGAGGGGAGGAAGGGCTCAGCACGTCGCTCGGCGCGTCGAGCATCGCGTACCCGTCGTCGGCGAGACGCAGCACCACGCTGCGCTGCACGAGCGAGCGGATGGCCGTCGGCACCGCGCCCGCACGGTCCCCGGTGAGCGCGACGTGCATCCCGAGCCGGCGCCCGTCCGCGAGGATGTCGCGGAACACGTCGTACCACTGCGACCGCCCTGCCGGGATCTCGAAGTCCTCGCGGAAGTTCGGGAACCCGTCGATCAGCAGCAGGATCCGCGGCTCGTCCTGCCGCCCGGTCAGCGAGCGGTACTCGGTGATGCTGGAGGCGTTGGCCTCGGCGAAGCGCGGCCCGCGGTCCTCGAGCACGGCCTTCAGCGTCCGGAACAGCCGGATGATGCGCTCGGTGTCGTCGCCAGGGATGACCGATCCGACGTGCGGCAGCTTCTCCAGCATCCGCAGGCTGCCCGCGCCGAAGTCGAGCCCGTACACGTGCACCGGCCCGCCGCGCGGCGTGATGGCGGCCGCCGACGCCAGTGTGCGGAGCACGGTCGACTTGCCAGAGCCTCCCGTGCCGTATACCGCCAGGTTGCCGTCGACATCGGGGTGGAAGTACACCGGCCGCTGCTCCTGCCGGTCGGGGATGTCGGAGACGCCCAGCAGCAGTTCGGCGTCCGTGCGCTGCCGCAGCAGCCCCAGGTCGTACACCGCGGCCAGCTCGTCGAGCCACGGCCGCCGCGGGTGCGGGATGTGCGCTGCTGCGTGCGCGGAGACGATGGAGGCGACCATCCGCTGCTGATCGGTCGGTCCGAGGTCGCGCTCCGGCTCCTCCGCCGGCCGCTCCTCCTCCCAGCGCAGCTCGCCGCCGAAGCGCAGCTCGGCGACCTCGACGCCCGCGCGCTCGGGCTCGCGGCTCGTCCAGCCGCCCGCGTACGCGGACTGGAAGCGCACCAGGCGCCCCGGACCCGTCTTGGCCAGGCCACGACCGGGAAGGCCCGGGTCGAAGTGCGCGGCGTCGGCGACGCCCACCACGTCCTGGCTGTCGGACTCGTCGGCCATCCGCAGCGCGATGCGCAGGTTGGTGTTGGCGCGGAGGTTGTCCTTGATCACGCCCGCGGGCCGCTGCGTCGCCATGATCAGGTGGATGCCGAGCGAGCGTCCGCGCTGGGCGATGTCGACCACGCCGTCCACGAACTCGGGCACCTCGCCGACCAGGGCGGCGAACTCGTCGATCACGAGCACGAGCGCGGGAGGGCTCTCCGGGTCGCCGCGCTTCTCGAGCTCCAGCAGGTCCTTGGCCTTCTTGCGGTTGAGCAGGTGCTCGCGGTGGTGCAGCTCGGCGCGGAGACTGGTGAGCGCCCGGCGCACCAGGTGCGGACTCAGGTCGGTGACGAGTCCGACGCAGTGCGGAAGGTTCACGCAGTCCGCGAAGGCCGATCCGCCCTTGTAGTCCACGAACAGGAACGTGACGCGGTCCGGGCTGTACTCGGCGGCCATCCCGAGCACCCACGCCTGCAGGAACTCGCTCTTGCCCGCGCCGGTCGTGCCGCCGACGAGCGCGTGCGGGCCCTGCGTGCGCAGGTCGAGGTGCATCGCGTCGACGCCCGCCGAGCCGATGATCGCGCGCAGCGTCCCCGGGCGGCGCTTGGCCGGCCGTGCAGCGGAGGACCGGTCGTGGATGGAGGCGTTCTGCCGCCAGCGGTCGATCACTGCTCCCGAGGTCTCGGCCAGGTCATGCCCGAGCAGGGTCACCATCGACACCGAGCGCGGGAGGTCGCTCGCGTCGGCGACCAGTGCGCCCGCGTCGATGACCGGCGCCATGCGGCGGGCGTAGTCGAGGGCGGTGCCGGCCGCGACCGGCTCGGTCACGACCTCCTCGACCGTCTCGCCCAGCCGGACGAACCCGGCCGTCGCCCGGTCCGCGCGGTCGGCGTGGTGCAGGTACGTGCGGCACACGGCCGGGAGCTGCGGCACATCCTCCGCGAGCCAGATCGGGAAGACGCCCGCGTCCGCGGCGACCTCGGCGAGCTGCACGAGGCGCGCGCGGTCGACGGCGACGTCTCCCGAGATCACGACGACGACCGCCGGGATGGGGGAGGGCGTGCCCTGCTGCGTCTGACCGCCCCCGACCTCCGCGCCGCGCTCGAGGGCCGCGCTCTCCTGGTCCATCGCGCCGCGGCGCTGGGCCTTGCCGCGGAGGGCGGCGAGCCGCTCCTCGACCAGTCCCTCCAGCGCGCTGAGCACCCCGGCCGCGCTGGACGCGCTGTCGGCGAGGTGCCCGCCGGCGATGGGGCTGTGCGGCGATGAGGTGTGCGGCATCCACTTGAGCCAGCTCAGCTCGCGCGACCAGCGCGGCGACACCAGGGCCGCGACGGCGAGTTCGGCGGGGGAGTGGAGGGCGGTGAGCTGCACGAGCACCGAGTTGACCGAGCCCGCCACGAGGTCGGCGGTTCCGGCGATGCCGAGCGCGCCCGACTCGTACAGGTTGTCGAGCACGGGCACGTCGTCGACGTACTCGTTCGCCGCGATCACCGCGTCGAGCCGCTCCTGGAACTCGACGATCAGCTCGCCGCGGTCGTTCACGGCGACACGGTTGCGCGACCGCATCCGGCCGCGCCCCAGCTGGAGGTTGAGGAACGACCAGTGCTCCGGCCGCCTGGTCCACAGCAGCGGGCCGCGGCGCACCGCGTCGGAGAGCGCGTCCGCCGTGGTCGGCGTCTCCGCCCGGCGCAGTTCGCCCTCGATGCCGCGCTCCTCCTCCAGCCGGGTCGAGAGCGCGTCGAGCCGCTGCTCGAACGCCGCGATCTGCTTCTTGAGCTTGCGCTTGTTCCGCGTGCGCGAGCTGATGTAGTTGCCGACGAGCATGATCGGCGAGAGCAGCACGAACAGCAGGGAGGTCGGGTTCTTGGTGAGCGCGAACAGCGCGCCGCCGAGCAGCAGCGGGGTGAGCATCGCCAGCAGCGGGAAGGGCGGGTCCTCCTTCTCGGCCGGCACCTCCGGCGCCTGGAAGGTCTGCCCGGCGTAGCGGCGCTCGACCCGCGGCGACCGGTTGAAGAAGACCGGCCCGGCGGTAGGAGGCGCAGCCGGCACGTCCGAGCCGATCATGACGGTCAGCTCCACCTCCGTGTCGCCGATCAGCATCGTCTCCGAGCGGCGGACCGTGAAGCGTGTGACCAGCCCGCCGTCGACCACGACGCCGTTCGCGGAGCCGAGGTCGACGACCTCGACGCCGTCGCCCGCCTCGAACCGCACATGCCGCTTCGACACCAGCGGGTCGTCGAGCACGACATCGCAGCCGGCGTCGCGACCGAGGACGGTCGTGCCGGCCCGCAGCGGGAACTCGCGGCCGGCCTGCTCGCCCGTGAGCACCCGCAGCGTCGCGACGACCGGCGCATCGCCGAGCTCCGGCGGGACGTAGTGGAGGCCGGCGTCGGCCAGTGCGACCGTGGCGCCGCTGCCGATCCACGCCTCGCCGATCGGCGCATCGGGTGGGAGGATCAGCGGCTCGGGCTGCCCGGGCAGCTGGGCCCGCAGCGTGAGCGCCTCGCCGGGTGCCACCGGGCCGGTGCGGCGGGGATCGACCCGCGCGATGGTGGCGGCGACCTCCGAGATGCTCGCGCCGGCGTCGGCGGTGACCACGATGTCGTCGGCGCTCCCGGAGGGGCGGGCGAGGGTGAGTTTCAGGCGCACGACAGCACGATACCCGCCGGGCCACGCGCAACCGGATGGGGACCGTTCCCCATCGAGGTCTGCGCCGGTCGTCGGTACATTGGACGCTGCCTGACCGAAAGGAGTCGCCGATGGGCGCGCCCGACCTGAAGCTCGACCTGCAGCTGCTCACCCAGCTCCGCGACGACCTGGACGCCGTCGTGAAGGAGTTCGAGGATGCCGACGACTTCAGCGACGACGTGGCGGAGGCGACCGGGCACGACGAGCTGGGCGACCGCGTGCACGACTTCGCGCACAAGTGGAACGACAAGCGCAAGAAGATGACCGAGAGTGTGAAGGCGCTCAAGGAGTCCATCGGGGCGATCACCGAGGGCTTCACGAAGGTCGATTCCGAGCTGGCGAAGGCGCTGGAGGACGCGGCGGCCGACGTCGCGAAGAACCACCCGGACGCGACGGCGAAGTAGGGGGCAGGGAGAGATGAGCGACAGGGAGTACGAGAAGCTCGAGGGCGACCCCGGGCTGCTGGAGTCGAAGGCCGCGCACTACGAGCAGATCGCGCACGCGATCACCCGCTCGGTGGCCGCCCTCGACCGCATCAGCGAGGTCGGCGGCATGACCAGCCAGGCGGTCGACGCGGTGAAGAAGAGCGCCGCCGAGGTCGCCGAGGACATCGGCAAGGCCCAGGACCGCTACGAGACCACCGCCACGGCGCTGACCGTGTACGCCGGCAAGCTGCGCGACGCGCAGGACGACGCCGAGACCGCCATCTCCCACATCAACTCCAAGCAGGATGCGGCCGACGCGGCCCAGCGCCAGGCGCACACCGCCCAGCAGAAGGCCGACGAGAGCACTCCGGAGGAGAAGGCGGCCAACGACACCGCCGCCTCCAACGCGGCGACCGCCGCCGGCGACGCCCTCACAGAGCTGCACGCCGCTCAGCAGGCCTGGCGCGACGCCCGCGACGCCAAGAACACGGCCGCCCACACCGCCGCCGAGGCGATCAAGGACGTCGTCGAGGGCAAGGGCAACCACGGCCTCAAGGACAGCTTCTGGGACAACTGGGGCGACGTGATCAAGAAGATCTGCGAGATCGCCGGCGTGCTCTCCATCTTCCTGTCGTGGGTGCCGATCCTCGGCCAGATCCTCCTCGTGCTCGCCGTCGTCGGCGCCGTGATCAGCCTGGTCGAGAGCGTGATCAAGGCCATGAACGGCGACGGCAGCTGGGTCGACGTGGCCTTCGCCGCGGTCGGCGTTGTGCTGGCCGTGTTCGGCGGCAACATCGGCAAGTACATCGCGAAGCTCGTGAAGGCGAAGGGCCTGACCGTGGCGATGAAGCTCCCGCGCCGCCAGTTCAAGGCGCTCACCGGCATCACGAAGGGCAAGAAGGCGGCCGCCCTCAAGGACGTGCAGGCGATGGTCGGCTCGCCGAAGGCCCTCCCCAACGTGATGAAGGAGGTGTTCGGCACCAACCCCTTCAAGATCACGCCCGCCTCGGAGGGGCTGATGAAGCTGCGCACCAACCCGCTCGGCCTCGTCGGCTTCGACAACCCGCAGTTCGCCAAGGAGATCGCCGACCAGATCCCGATGGGCTACAAGGTCGCCCTCGGCGTGTGGAACTACCGGGTGGTCGCGGGCAAGCTCGAGACGTTCACGAACAACCCGTTCGACCAGAGTGACAAGCCCGTCTCGCTGAAGCCGGACTCCATCGCCAAGGACCTCGCCAACGGCCGACTCCCGAAGTGGACGCTCGGCTAGGGTGGGCGGCATGGCACCCGGTATCCGCGACTTCTCCGTCTCCATCCCCGAGGGCTTCTACCCGATGCTCCTCGACGACGAGGTGGCCAGCGAGGACTGGGCGCGTGATGTCGTCGCGCGCGCGACGACGGACCTCGGCAGCGCGGACCATGAGGGGGCGGTGGAGGCGGAGCTCGCCGAGCTGCGCCTCCGACTGCTCGCGCAGCTCAACCCGTACCTCACGGCCGCGGTCTACCTGCGCCCCGAGCACTTCCTCAGCGTGGGCGCGGTGATGACCTTCCAGGTCGCCGGCGTCGAGCCCGACCAGGACGCCGCGTGGTTCCTGCGCGAGGCGCGCGAGCTCGCGGGCGATCCGGACGCCGAGGGCACGACCATCCTCTTCGACGGCTGGGAGCACGTCATCCCGAGCGGCCGTCTCGCAGGCATCCACCAGGTGGTCGAGTACCTCGACGACCCGGCGGAGCCCGGCGAAGCCCCCGAGGAGGGCTGGGTTGAGGCGCGCACCGTGTTCGGCGTCTTCCCGCAGGGCGCCGACGAGATGGTCCACTTCACCTTCACGACGGCCGACCTCAACGCCTTCGGCGACATGCCGGCCGAGACCGAGAGCATCGTCGCCTCCCTGTCGATCGAGCTCGAGCAGTGACAGGGAGCGCCGTGACCAGGCAGCTGTCGTTCCAGGAGGCCGACCTCAGCATCATCCTTCCCGGCACCTGGGTCTCGGTGCCCCTCGCGGGCGACGAGACCGCACGCAATCAGATCGCCGCCTTCGTCAAGAAGCAGGTCGGCATGAACGACCGCTTGGCGCGCGTCCGCCGCGATGCACGCGAGCAGCTGATCGGCATGGCGGCGGCGGCGAAGGAGGCCGGTGCCTTCCGCGTCGGCCTCTCGCTCGAGATCCTCCCCGGCGTGCCGTTCCCCGCCGCCATGGTCATGGACTTCTCGCCCTGGCCGCCCACGGCGGCTGGGGACGACGGCGACCTCGCCGCCCGGCTCGCCCGCGCCTTCCCCGAGGCCGAGCAGCTCGACCTCGACGCCGGCCCCGCCGCGCGCTCCTCCGACGTCGCGCAGCTGAAGGTCGGAGCCGAGACCACGCAGGACGTCAAGCTGGAGTACTGGCTGCCCGTCCCGGACGGCAGCCGTCTGCTGCACGTCACCGTCGACGTGCCGTCGCCCGGCGATCCGCTGCTCTACACCGAGCTCTTCGACGCGATCGTGGACTCGGTGCGCTGGACGCCCGTCTCCTGACCCCGTTCTCCACAGACCCCGCTGGGCCGGCGCCATCCACATGGGGAGTCCTCCCCATTCCGGTCGGCAACCGGTCCTGGTTAGGTAGAGGTAGCTGGTCGGCCCGGGGGGTTCGACCTCAAGGGACCAACCTCAGCGACAACGAAGGGATAACACCGTCATGGCCAACATGAACGTCACCTACGGCGAGATGACCGATGCCGCCAACCGCCTGATCTCGGGCAAGGACGACATCACCGCCAAGCTCCACGAGCTGCAGAACCTCGTCAACGGCCTCGTCAACGGCGGCTTCGTCACCGACCAGGCCTCCGGCGCCTTCCACACCTCCTACGAGCAGTTCACCAAGGGCACGACGGACGCCGTGAGCGGCCTCGACGGCATGTCGCAGTTCCTCACCAAGGCGGCCGACGCCCTGCAGAACGTCGACAGCGAGCTCGCCAAGGGCATCGGCGGCTGAGCCGCTCCGCACGCTCGCGAAAGGGCGGCCGTCCCCCGGGGCGGCCGCCCTTTCGCCGTGCGCGGACAGGCCGCTAGCACACCCGCTCTCATTTGACCGGTAAAGGCGCGGACGATAGTATTTATCGGGTGTGCGCTCTGTCGCGCGCTTGTTCCGTGCCCGCGATCGCCTCCGAGCGAACGAGGGCGGGGGATGCGCGAGCCGGCACGTACTCATCCGATGGGCAGGGAGACCGCACGGGATCCCCGCCCCCACGGCATATCGGCAGGCGGACCATCTGCTCGCCAGCCGATCACCCCCGCGACCACGAACAGCCCGCACCGGACATCCGGAACCGGGCCGGTCGCCCGCGGGAAAGCAACACCTGTCACCGTGCAGTCCATATAAGGAGAAGTAGTGCCTACCATTCAGCAGTTGGTGCGGAAGGGTCGGTCGCCGAAGGTCACCAAGACCAAGGCCCCCGCCCTGAAGGCCAACCCCCAGCAGCGCGGCGTGTGCACCCGCGTCTACACCACCACCCCCAAGAAGCCGAACTCGGCGCTCCGCAAGGTCGCCCGCGTGAAGCTGTCGAACGGGACCGAGGTCACCGCCTACATCCCCGGTGAGGGCCACAACCTGCAGGAGCACTCGATGGTGCTCGTCCGCGGCGGTCGTGTGAAGGACCTCCCCGGCGTGCGCTACAAGATCGTGCGCGGCGCGCTCGACACCCAGGCCGTGAAGAACCGCAAGCAGGCTCGCAGCCGCTACGGCGCGAAGATGGAGAAGAAGTAATGCCTCGCAAGGGTCCCGCTCCGAAGCGCCCCGTCGTCGCCGACCCGGTGTACGGCGCGCCGGTCGTCAGCCAGCTCGTCAACAAGATCCTCCTCGACGGCAAGAAGGGCCTCGCCGAGCGCATCGTCTACGACGCGCTCGAGGGCGTCGCCTCGAAGTCCGGTCAGGACGCCGTCACCACGCTCAAGAAGGCGCTCGACAACATCCGCCCGACCCTCGAGGTCCGCAGCCGCCGCGTCGGTGGCTCGACCTACCAGGTCCCGGTCGAGGTCAAGCCGCACCGCGCCAACACCCTCGCGCTCCGCTGGCTCACCAGCTACGCCAAGGGCCGTCGCGAGAAGACGATGACCGAGCGTCTCACCAACGAGATCCTCGACGCGTCGAACGGTCTCGGTGCCGCGGTCAAGCGCCGCGAGGACACCCACAAGATGGCCGAGTCGAACAAGGCCTTCGCCCACTACCGCTGGTAATAAAACTGGCCGCCCGGGCGTTATACCAATGCGTGCCGCGCCCGGGCGGCACAGCTTCCACTCTCTACTTTTCGGAGGAACCCTGTGGCACAGGACGTGCTCACCGACCTGAAAAAGGTCCGCAACATCGGCATCATGGCCCACATCGATGCCGGCAAGACCACCACGACCGAGCGCATCCTGTTCTACACGGGCGTCAACCACAAGATCGGTGAGACGCACGACGGCGCCTCGACCACCGACTGGATGGAGCAGGAGAAGGAGCGCGGCATCACCATCACGTCCGCGGCCGTCACCTGTTTCTGGAACAAGAACCAGATCAACATCATCGACACGCCCGGTCACGTCGACTTCACCGTCGAGGTGGAGCGCTCGCTCCGCGTCCTCGACGGCGCCGTCGCCGTGTTCGACGCGAAGGAGGGCGTCGAGCCCCAGTCGGAGACCGTGTGGCGTCAGGCCGACAAGTACGTCGTCCCGCGCATCTGCTTCGTCAACAAGATGGACAAGCTGGGCGCCGACTTCTACTTCACGGTCGACACCATCGTGTCGCGCCTCGGCGCCAAGCCGCTGGTGATGCAGCTCCCGATCGGTTCCGAGTCCGACTTCGTCGGCGTCGTCGACCTCATCGAGATGCGTGCGCTGGTCTGGCCGGGCGACGCCAAGGGTGATGTCACCATGGGCGCCAAGTACGAGGTCCAGGAGATCCCCGCCGACCTCAAGGAGAAGGCGGAGGAGTACCGCAACCGCCTGCTCGAGACCGTCGCCGAGAGCGACGACGTGCTGCTCGAGAAGTTCTTCGGCGGCGAGGAGATCACGGTCCCCGAGATCAAGGCCGCGATCCGCAAGCTCACCGTGAACAACGAGATCTACCCGGTCCTCTGCGGCTCGGCGTTCAAGAACCGCGGTGTCCAGCCGATGCTCGACGCCGTGATCGACTACCTCCCGTCGCCGCTCGACGTGCCCGCCATCGAGGCGCACAACCCGCGCAACGAGGAGGAGGTCATCCTCCGTCACGCCGACGCCACCGAGCCGTTCGCGGCCCTGGCGTTCAAGGTCGCGGTGCACCCGTTCTTCGGTCGTCTGACCTACGTGCGCGTGTACTCGGGCCGCCTCGACTCCGGCGCCCAGGTCATCAACTCGACCAAGGGCAAGAAGGAGCGCATCGGCAAGATCTTCCAGATGCACGCCAACAAGGAGATCCCGATCGACTCGGTCACCGCCGGCAACATCTACGCGGTGATCGGCCTCAAGGACACCACCACCGGTGACACCCTGTGCGACCCGGACAACCAGGTCGTGCTCGAGTCGATGACCTTCCCGGAGCCGGTGATCGAGGTCGCGATCGAGCCGAAGACCAAGGCCGACCAGGAGAAGCTGGGCACCGCGATCCAGAAGCTGGCCGAAGAGGACCCGACGTTCCGCACCGAGCAGAACCAGGAGACCGGTCAGACGGTCATCAAGGGCATGGGCGAGCTCCACCTCGACATCCTCGTCGACCGCATGAAGCGCGAGTTCAACGTCGAGGCGAACGTCGGCAAGCCCCAGGTGGCCTACCGTGAGACGATCCGTCGCGCCGTCGAGAAGTACGACTACACCCACAAGAAGCAGACCGGTGGTTCCGGTCAGTTCGCGAAGGTGCAGATCTCGCTCGAGCCGATGGAGGTCACCCCGGAGACCTCGTACGAGTTCGTGAACGCCGTCACCGGTGGTCGCGTGCCGCGCGAGTACATCCCCTCGGTCGACGCGGGCATCCAGGACGCGATGCAGGTCGGCGTTCTCGCCGGCTTCCCGACGGTGGGCGTCAAGGCGACGCTCGTCGACGGTGCGTCGCACGACGTCGACTCCTCGGAGATGGCGTTCAAGATCGCCGGCTCGATGGCCTACAAGGAGGCCGCGCGCAAGGCCAACCCGGTGCTCCTCGAGCCGCTCATGGCGGTCGAGGTGCGTACGCCGGAGGAGTACATGGGCGACGTCATCGGCGACCTGAACTCCCGCCGTGGCCAGATCCAGTCGATGGAGGACGCGAGCGGCGTCAAGGTCGTCCGCGCCAACGTCCCGCTGTCCGAGATGTTCGGCTACATCGGCGACCTGCGGTCGAAGACCTCGGGCCGCGCGGTGTACTCGATGCAGTTCGACAGCTACGCGGAGGTCCCGAAGGCTGTTGCCGACGAGATCGTCCAGAAGAGCAAGGGCGAGTGACCTCGGTCGCTGCTCCCAGGCAACATCCCGTAACATAAGAAACCAATCCCGTAGACCCGCCGGTCGAAATCCATCGACCGGGGTGTCTGCACGAGAGTCCTGAGGAGGACCACAGTGGCTAAGGCCAAGTTCGAGCGGACTAAGCCGCACGTGAACATCGGAACCATCGGTCACGTCGACCACGGCAAGACGACGCTCACCGCGGCGATCTCCAAGGTGCTTGCTGACAAGTACCCGTCGGCGACCAACGTGCAGCGCGACTTCGCGTCGATCGACTCGGCTCCGGAAGAGCGTCAGCGTGGTATCACGATCAACATCTCGCACGTCGAGTACGAGACCCCGAAGCGCCACTACGCGCACGTCGACGCCCCGGGTCACGCCGACTACATCAAGAACATGATCACCGGTGCGGCTCAGATGGACGGCGCGATCCTCGTGGTCGCCGCCACCGACGGCCCGATGGCTCAGACGCGTGAGCACGTCCTGCTCGCCAAGCAGGTCGGCGTGCCGTACCTCCTGGTCGCGCTGAACAAGTCCGACATGGTCGACGACGAGGAGATCCTGGAGCTCGTCGAGCTCGAGGTCCGCGAGCTGCTCTCCAGCCAGGACTTCGACGGCGACAACGCCCCGGTCATCCGCGTCTCGGGCCTCAAGGCTCTCGAGGGCGACGAGAAGTGGACCCAGAGCATCCTCGACCTCATGGAGGCCGTGGACGACTCCATCCCGGACCCGGTGCGCGACAAGGACAAGCCGTTCCTGATGCCGATCGAGGACGTCTTCACGATCACCGGTCGTGGCACCGTCGTCACCGGTCGCGCCGAGCGCGGCACCCTGGCCATCAACTCCGAGGTCGAGATCGTCGGCATCCGCCCGACGCAGAAGACCACGGTCACCGGTATCGAGATGTTCCACAAGCAGCTCGACGAGGCCTGGGCCGGCGAGAACTGTGGTCTGCTCCTCCGCGGCACCAAGCGCGAGGACGTGGAGCGCGGTCAGGTCGTGGCGAAGCCGGGTTCGGTTACCCCGCACACCAACTTCGAGGGCACCGCCTACATCCTCTCGAAGGACGAGGGTGGCCGTCACAACCCCTTCTACACGAACTACCGTCCGCAGTTCTACTTCCGTACCACCGACGTCACCGGCGTCATCTCGCTGCCCGAGGGCACCGAGATGGTCATGCCCGGCGACACCACCGACATGTCGGTCGAGCTGATCCAGCCGATCGCCATGGAGGAGGGCCTCGGCTTCGCCATCCGTGAGGGTGGCCGCACCGTGGGCGCCGGTACGGTGACCAAGATCATCAAGTAAGTCTCCGGACTCACTCGGAAGAGGGTCGGGCCTTCGGGCCCGGCCCTTTTCTGCAACTCCGGCTGTTCTCCAGCCGTCCCCCCACGCTTCGGTGCCCCCGAAGTGGTCCGATTACATTACGTATATTGAATGCGCCTAGCGTGCTGCCCATGCAACGCACGTCACGCCTTCTCTCCGCTGCGGGCTCTGCTCTCGTGGTGCTCCCGCTCGTTCTCGTCGGCGCCCCTGCGGACGCCTCGCCCGGCCAACTGATCACCGACGCATCGTCGACGACGCCGGACGCCCTGGCCGCCTTCCTCGTCGGAGCCGGTGTCGAGGTCACCGATGCCCGGATCACGGGCGCCCCGGAGGCCATCGGCTCGTTCTCGGGCATGTCGGCTCTCGGTGTCCCGTCCGGCGTCGCTCTGAGCACGGGCCGGGTCTCGTCGCTCCCGGGCCCCTACGGCCAGCCCGTCGTCTCCGGCATCCTGGGGACGCCGGGGGATGCGGACATCGAAGCCCTCGTCGGTGCCCGCACGCTCGACGCCGCCGCCTTGGAGTTCGACTTCCGCCCGACGACGGATTCGATCGCCTTCACCTACGTCTTCGGCTCCATGGAGTACCCGGAGTGGGTGGACAAGAGCTTCAACGACGCTTTCGCGTTCATCATCGACGGCCAGAACTGCGCCCTCATCGACGGCAAGCCCGTCTCCGTCGACACGATCAATGACCACATGAACGCGGACCACTACGTCGACAACGCCTCGGGCAGCGCCGACACCACCCTCGACGCCTTCACGACGCCGCTCACCTGCGCTGCTTCGGTCCACCCGGGGGAGTGGAACCACGCGAAGCTCGTCATCGCCGACACCGTCGACGGCCTCTACGACTCGACCGTCCTCATCGCCGCCCACAGCTTCCACGCGAACAGCGCCCCGACCGCGGCGTACCTCTCCCTGAGCGTCGTCAGCGGCACCTCCCTCGCGTTCGACTACCCCGGCGAGGACGCTGACGGCGACGAGCTCTCCTACGAGGTGGTCGAGTCGCCCACGCAGGGCGACCTGGCCCCCACTCCGACCGGCGCCGTCTACACCCCCGCCCCCGCCTTCGTCGGCACCGACTCCTTCGCTTACCGCGTCTCCGACGGCATCACCACCTCCCCCGCCTACACCGCCACCATCGAGGTCACCCCGGCCGCCGCGATCCCCACGAGCCCCACCCCTCCTCCGACCCCGGCCCCGACCACCCCGGCCCCCACCCCGACTCCAACTCCGACGTCTCCGGCCCCCACGAGCCCGTCCCCAGCCCCTAGTACGCCGACCCCCACGCCGAGCACCTCCACTCCGGAGCCCGCCCCTGGCGCCGCTGCGCCGTCGGCGCCTGGCACGCCGCTCATCCCCAGTGTGCCCCCTGCTGACGCAGGCCTCGCCGGCCCCGGTTCGCACTCGGGCCACGACCGCGCTTCACTCCTCCCTTCGTCTGCCATTGCGCCCACCACCCGGCTCCCGCAGACCGGCTCGGACACCGCCGTGACCGTGTCCCTCACCACGGCGATCGGGCTCATCGTCGCCCTCGGCGGCGCCGGCCTCGCAGCTCTGTCGGCGAGGCGTCGGCCCGTCCCTGGGAATCCTGCAAAAGGGGTTCACCTTTCGCCGCGCCGGTCGCAGAATTGACGCACCGTTCAACCGAGCGGATCCGCCGATGAAGGGAGACAGCCTATGGTGAGCCTGTACCTCGCAAACCAGCACAAGCCGCTGACCGGATCACGGACGGAGAGTTCGGGAGCCGCCTGAGCGGTTTGAATCCAACTTCAGGCGTGGCGGCGCGAGGCGCCACGCGAGCGGGGCCCGGCGAGTCCGGCCCCGCTCCCTCATGTGAGGGCATCCGGCACCGCACCCGCACCCGCACCCGTAGCCGCATCACCCCGCCTCCAGCCGGACGCCGTCCCCCGCCTCCAGCGGAACGCCGTGCGCCGCCAGCAGCTCCCGCATCCGGTGCAGGTCCCTCCCGGCGTCCCACCCCCACCGCATCACCCGGAACCCGGCCCGTTCCAGACGCTCCTCGCGCACCCGTCGGTCCGCGACGGCGTCGATCATCGACCGGTCGCGCAGCATCGCCGGGTCCAGCAGCTTCTCGGCGCCGTCGGCCTCCCCGATCAGCCCGAGCTGCGGCCAGCAGAAGTCGACACGCGCCTCCCATCCGAGGAGGTCACCGACCGGCACCTGCAGTTCCGGCGGCGGCGCTCCGGCCAGCGCGAGCGTGACCCTGCTCACCGACTCCAACGGCGACTCCGCGCGACCGTCCGCGAAGCGAGCCGCCGCCTCCGCACGCGATGCCCCCGACGGCTCGACCCACACCGCCTCGCGCAGCAGTTCCTCCCGATCGGCGAGCGGCCGACGCGATCCGAAGGCACCGGCCGACAATGCGAAGTCCGCAGCCACGACGCCGCCGCTGTACGACGTGCGCGCCGCGAGATCCATCACCGTCCGGGCCGCCGACGTGACCTGAAGCCCCCGGACGCACACCACCTCCGGGTCGCCGAGCCGCGGCAGCCGCACGACGCCGCGATCGGCCCCGGCACGCTCATTCGCCGACAGCACGTGGATCGACCGCGGCGGATCGAGAAGCAGCGGCAGCCCGTGGATGACAGCCGCCGACCAGTGACAGAACACGGGAGGAACGCGCCGGGTGGAGGCGAACCCCCGCAGCCTCTCGAGGTGGTCGTCGCGAGCGTGCCGGCGAGCGAGGTGCCGCCGCGTCGCCTCCCGTTGCGGATGCACAGCGTGGTCGTGGATGGAGGCGGAGCGGACGGCGTGCACACGTGAATCGGTCATGCATCGAGCATCGCGAGAACGCAAACCCCACGGTCGGCCAGCACTGAATCTGTGGATAATCTCCCCAAGAGACAGCCATGTGGACATCCCTCGTACCGCGCACGCACCGCCCGCGACACGCCCGGGTTGCAGCATCCCGGCGTATCTGGCAAACTAGTTGGGTTCAACATTCCGGAACGAGCGTGCTCACGCGCGCTTCGACCGGATCACTGCCAGGCAGTGCATAGCCCACCGCGAGGCCTCGAGGACCAGGTTCCAGGACGAGCGGCGAGAGGTTAGGCCGCAGGCAGCAGGACACGCTCAATCCGACCACACGGGAGAACAGGGGCTACCCCTGTGCCTCGCGCGGTCCGAGCCCAGGCGACACGCCCGGGCGCGGGGGTCGGGAGTTGACAGAAGAATAGTGGCGTTCCCAATGCGTTCGTCGCACCGCGTCCAATGCGCGGCGGGTCTCCCCGGAGATCAGGTCGTGTACGACGCCATAACAAGAGAGAGAGTCAGACATGGCGGGACAGAAGATCCGCATCCGGCTTAAGTCGTATGACCACGAAGTCATCGACACCTCGGCTCGCAAGATCGTCGACACGGTGACCCGTGCCGGTGCGACCGTGGTGGGCCCGGTGCCCCTTCCCACCGAGAAGAACGTGGTGGTCGTCATCCGTTCGCCCCACAAGTACAAGGACAGCCGCGAGCACTTCGAGATGCGCACGCACAAGCGGCTGATCGACATCATCGACCCGACGCCGAAGGCCGTCGACTCGCTCATGCGTCTCGACCTCCCGGCCGACGTCAACATCGAGATCAAGCTGTAAGGGGGAGTGCCACTATGCCTAACACCAACAGCACTTCCAACGTGACCAAGACCTCCAAGGGCCTGCTCGGCAAGAAGCTCGGCATGACCCAGGTCTGGGACGAGAACAACCGTCTCATCCCCGTCACCGTCATCGAGATCACGCCGAACGTCGTGACGCAGGTCCGCACCCCCGAGGCCGACGGCTACAACGCCGTCCAGATCGCCTACGGCCAGATCGACCCGCGCAAGGTGAACAAGCCGTCCGCCGGCCACTTCGACAAGGCGGGCGTGACCCCGCGTCGTCACCTCACCGAGGTCCGCACCGCCGACGCCGCCGACTACGCGGCCGGCCAGGAGCTCACCGTGGACGGCACCTTCGAGGTCGGCCAGCTGGTCGACGTCGTCGGCACCTCCAAGGGCAAGGGCTTCGCCGGTGTCATGAAGCGCCACAACTTCCAGGGCGTCTCCGCCTCGCACGGTGCGCACCGCAACCACCGCAAGCCGGGCTCCATCGGAGCCTCCTCGACCCCGAGCCGTGTCTTCAAGGGCATGCGCATGGCCGGTCGTATGGGTGGCGAGCGCGTCACCGTCCTGAACCTCAAGGTGCAGGCGATCGACGCCGAGAAGGGTCTGCTGCTCGTCAAGGGCGCCGTCCCCGGTGCTCGTGGCCGCATCGTTTTCGTCCGCAACGCAGTGAAGGGGGCCTAAGGTAAATGGCTACCTCGATTGACGTCCTCGACCTCAAGGGCAAGAAGGCCGGCTCCGTCGAGCTCCCCGAGGCCCTGTTCGACGTCCAGACCAACATCCCGCTGATCCACCAGGTCGTGACCGCTCAGCTCGCAGCAGCGCGCCAGGGCACCCACAAGACCAAGGGTCGTGGCGAGGTCTCCGGCGCCGGCCGCAAGCCGTTCAAGCAGAAGGGCACCGGCCGCGCTCGTCAGGGCTCGATCCGCGCCCCTCAGATGACCGGTGGTGGCATCGTCCACGGACCGACGCCCCGCGACTACGCGCAGCGCACCCCCAAGAAGATGATCGCCGCTGCTCTGCTTGGCGCTCTCTCGGACCGCGCCCGCGGCAGCCGCATCCACGCCGTCCAGGCCCTGACCGCCGGTGAGACCCCGTCGACCAAGGCCGTCGTGGAGCTGCTGAACGGAATCGCGACCTCGAAGCACGTCCTCGTGGTCACCGAGCGCGACGACGAGCTGGGCTACAAGAGCGTCCGCAACGTCCCGACCGTGCACGTGCTGTCCTACGACCAGCTCAACGCCTACGACGTGCTGGTGAGCGACGACATCGTCTTCACCCAGGCCGCGCTCGAGGGCTTCATCGCGAGCAAGACCAAGAAGGAAGAGGTGAACGCGTAATGGCCGTCAACAAGGACCCGCGCGACGTCATCATCGCCCCGGTCGTCTCTGAGAAGAGCTACGGCCTGATCGACGAGGGCAAGTACACCTTCCTCGTCGACACGCGTTCGAACAAGACCGAGATCAAGCTGGCGATCGAGTCGATCTTCAAGGTCGAGGTCGCGTCGGTGAACACCCTGAACCGTCAGGGCAAGACCCGCCGCACCCGCTTCGGCATCGGCAAGCGCAAGGACACCAAGCGCGCCATCGTCACGCTGAAGTCCGGTTCCATCGACATCTTCACGGCCGTCGGCTGAGCGAAGGACTAGAGGAAGACAGACATGGCTATTCGCAACTACAAGCCCACGACCCCCGGTCGTCGCGGCTCCTCGGTCGCCGACTTCGCCGAGATCACCCGTTCGACCCCGGAGAAGTCCCTTCTCCGTCCGCTGTCGAAGTCGGGTGGCCGCAACAACCAGGGCCGCATCACGACCCGTCACATCGGTGGTGGCCACAAGCGCCAGTACCGCGTCATCGACTTCCGTCGCAATGACAAGGACGGCGTCAACGCCAAGGTCGCGCACATCGAGTACGACCCCAACCGCACGGCTCGCATCGCGCTCCTGCACTTCGTGGACGGCACCAAGCGCTACATCCTCGCGCCGGCCGGCCTCAAGCAGGGCGACGTCGTCGAGTCGGGCGCCGGCTCGGACATCAAGCCGGGCAACAACCTGCCGCTGCGCAACATCCCGACCGGTACCGTCGTGCACGCGATCGAGCTCAAGCCGGGTGGAGGCGCCAAGCTGGCCCGCTCCGCCGGTGCCTCGGTCCGTCTCGTCGCGAAGGACGGCCCCTACGCCCAGCTCCGCCTCCCCTCGGGCGAGGTCCGGAACGTGGACGCGCGCTGCCGCGCCACGATCGGCGAGGTCGGCAACGCCGAGCAGTCGAACATCAACTGGGGCAAGGCCGGCCGCATGCGCTGGAAGGGCGTCCGCCCGACCGTCCGCGGTGTCGCGATGAACCCGATCGACCACCCGCACGGTGGTGGTGAGGGCAAGACCTCCGGTGGCCGTCACCCGGTCAGCCCGTGGGGCCAGAAGGAAGGCCGCACGCGTCACCCCAACAAGGAGAGCGACAAGCTCATCGTTCGCCGCCGCAACGCCGGCAAGAAGCGCAAGTAGGAGTTCGAGAAGATGCCACGCAGTCTCAAGAAGGGCCCCTTCGTCGACGAGCACCTGTTTCGCAAGGTGGTTGCCGCGAACGAGGCCAACAGCAAGAACGTGATCAAGACCTGGTCGCGCCGCTCGATGATCGTCCCGGCCATGCTGGGTCACACCATCGCGGTGCACGACGGTCGCAAGCACATCCCGGTGTTCGTCACCGAGACCATGGTCGGCCACAAGCTCGGCGAGTTCGCGCCGACGCGCACCTTCCGTGGACACGTGAAGGACGACAAGAAGGGTCGCCGCCGCTAACGCGGGGGCGAAAAGGAGGAAGAAATGGTGGAGTCGATCGCACGCGTGCGACACATCCGCGTCACCCCCATGAAGGCCCGCCGCGTCGTCAACCTGATCCGCGGCAAGCAGGCCCAGGAGGCCCTGGCCATCCTGAAGTTCGCGCCGCAGAGCGCGAGCGAGCCGGTCTACAAGCTGGTCGCCTCGGCGATCGCCAACGCACGGGTCAAGGCCGACAAGTCCAACACCTACCTGGACGAGCAGGACCTGTACGTGAGCCGCGCCTTCGTGGACGAGGGCACCACCCTCAAGCGGTTCCAGCCGCGAGCGCAGGGACGTGCCTTCCGCATCAACAAGCGCACCAGCCACATCACGGTCGTCCTCGCGACGCCGGACGAGGCCGAGGCGGCGCAGGCTACGAAGAAGGCGAGCAAGTAATGGGCCAGAAAGTCAATCCGTACGGCTTCCGTCTGGGCATCACCACCGACCACGTGTCGCGCTGGTTCTCGGACAGCACGAAGCCGGGTCAGCGTTACAGCGACTACCTCGCCGAGGACGTCAAGATCCGCCGTCTGCTGCAGACGTCGCTCGACCGCGCGGGCGTCTCGCGCATCGAGATCGAGCGCACCCGTGACCGTGTCCGCGTCGACATCCACACCGCCCGCCCGGGCATCGTGATCGGTCGTCGCGGCGCCGAGGCCGAGCGCATCCGCGCCGACCTCGAGAAGCTCACCGGCAAGCAGATCCAGCTGAACATCCTCGAGGTCAAGAACCCCGAGGCCGACGCCCAGCTCGTCGCGCAGGGCATCGCCGAGCAGCTCTCCGCCCGCGTGGCCTTCCGCCGCGCGATGCGCAAGGGTCTGCAGGGTGCTCAGCGCGCCGGCGCCAAGGGTGTCCGCATCCAGGTGTCCGGTCGTCTCAGCGGCGCCGAGATGAGCCGCTCCGAGTTCTACCGCGAGGGTCGTGTGCCGCTGCACACGCTCCGCGCCAACATCGACTACGGCTTCTACGAGGCCAAGACGACCTTCGGTCGCATCGGTGTGAAGGTGTGGATCTACAAGGGCGACATCACGAACAAGGAACTGGCTCGCGAGCAGGCCAACCAGAAGCCGTCGCGCGAGCGCAACGACCGTCCGCGTCGTGGTGGCCGGGGCAACGCCCCCGCCGCCGAGGCCGCGCCGGCCGCAGCAGGAGTTGAGGCATAACCATGTTGATCCCACGCAGAGTCAAGCACCGCAAGCAGCACCACCCCGGCCGCAGCGGCCAGGCGACCGGCGGCACGAAGGTCTCCTTCGGCGAGTTCGGCATCCAGGCCCTGACCCCCGCTTACGTGACCAACCGTCAGATCGAGTCCGCTCGTATCGCCATGACGCGTCACATCAAGCGTGGCGGCAAGGTGTGGATCAACATCTACCCGGACCGTCCGCTCACGAAGAAGCCGGCCGAGACCCGAATGGGTTCCGGTAAGGGCTCGCCGGAGTGGTGGGTCGCGAACGTCAAGCCGGGTCGGGTCCTCTTCGAGGTCTCCGGCGTCTCCGAGGAACTCGCTCGTGAGGCAATGACCCGTGCAATCCACAAGCTGCCCCTCAAGGCACGCATCATCAAGCGCGAGGAGGGCGACGCGTAATGGCGATCGGTTCCAAGGAGCTCGCCTCGAGCGAGCTCGACACCTTTGAAGACGAGCGTCTCGTCGACGAGCTGAAGAAGGCCAAGGAGGAGCTGTTCAACCTCCGCTTCCAGTCGGCCACCGGCCAGCTCGAGAGCCACGGCCGCCTGCGCGCCGTGAAGCGCGACATCGCTCGCATCTACACCGTGATCCGTGAGCGCGAGCTCGGGATCCGGGCGACCCCGGCCCCGGCCGAGGTCGCGCCCAAGGCGGAGAAGAAGACCCGCAGCAAGAAGGCCGCCCCGGCGGCCGAGGCGGAGTCGACCGAGAATGAGGAGGCCAAGTAATGGCTGAGACCACCAAGGCCGCGGCCGCGGAGTCGACGGCCGACGAGGCCATCGTCCGCGGGTACCGCAAGGCCCGCCGCGGTTACGTCGTCAGCGACAAGATGGACAAGACCATCGTCGTCGAGGTCGAGGACCGCGTGAAGCACCCCCTGTACGGCAAGGTCATCCGCCGCACCTCCAAGGTGAAGGCGCACGACGAGAACAACACCGCCGGCATCGGCGACCTCGTTCTCATCAACGAGACCCGCCCCCTGAGCGCCAGCAAGCGGTGGCGCCTCGTTGAGATTCTGGAGAAGGCCAAGTGATCCAGCAGGAATCCCGACTCAAGGTCGCCGACAACACCGGCGCCAAGGAGCTCCTGGCCATCCGCGTCCTCGGTGGCTCGAGCCGCCGTTACGCGGGTCTGGGTGACGTCATCGTCGCCACGGTCAAGGACGCGATCCCCGGCGGCAACGTGAAGAAGGGCGACGTCGTCAAGGCGGTCGTCGTCCGTGTTCGCAAGAACACCCGCCGCCCGGACGGCTCGTACATCAAGTTCGACGAGAACGCCGCTGTCATCCTGAAGAACGACGGTGACCCCCGCGGCACCCGTATCTTCGGACCGGTCGGCCGCGAGCTCCGCGACAAGAAGTTCATGAAGATCATCTCGCTCGCCCCGGAGGTGCTGTAACCCATGGCGAACATCAAGAAGGGCGACCTCGTCCAGGTCATCTCGGGTCGTACGCAGGCCCGCGGTGGTGACCGTGGCAAGCAGGGTCGCGTCATCGAGGTCCTGACCGAGAAGAACCGCGTCATCGTCGAGGGCGTCAACTTCGTCACCAAGCACGTGCGCGTCGGTCAGACGCAGCGTGGCACGAAGACCGGCGGCATCGAGACCCACGAGGCTCCGATCCACGTCTCCAACGTGGCCCTGGTCGACCCCGAGACCAAGAAGCCGACCCGCGTCGGCTTCCGCACCGAGAGCGTTACGAAGGACGGCGTCACCAAGACGGTCCGCGTTCGTTACGCCAAGAAGTCTGGTAAGGACCTGTAATGACCGACACTGCAACCGCTGCTGGCAAAATCCAGCCGCGCCTGAAGCAGAAGTACAAGAACGAGATCTCCAAGCAGCTCCAGGGCGACTTCGGCTTCACGAACGTGCACCAGGTGCCCGGCCTCGTGAAGATCGTCGTCAACATGGGTGTCGGCGAGGCGGCCCGTGACGGCAAGGTCATCGATGGCGCGGTCAACGACCTCACGCTCATCACCGGCCAGAAGCCGCAGGTCACCAAGGCCCGCAAGTCCATCGCGCAGTTCAAGCTGCGCGAGGGTCAGCCGATCGGTGCGCACGTCACGCTGCGCGGCGACCGGATGTGGGAGTTCCTCGACCGTCTGCTCTCGCTCGCGCTTCCCCGTATCCGCGACTTCCGCGGCCTGTCGGACAAGCAGTTCGACGGCAACGGCAATTACACGTTCGGTCTCACGGAGCAGTCCATGTTCCACGAGATCAACCAGGACCGGATCGACCGCGTCCGCGGCATGGACATCACGGTCGTCACGACCGCGAAGAACGACGAGGAGGGCCGCGCGCTGCTCAAGCAGCTCGGCTTCCCCTTCCGTTCCGCCGACGCGGCCAACTAGGCCCACCCGCGGGCCGGCCGACCGGCCGGCCCGCCTCCACCACAGGTCGTCAGTCGTGGACCGGCTGAACGAAACCTGGTGAACGAAGGAAAACCGCAATGACAATGACAGATCCGGTCGCAGACATGCTGACCAGACTGCGCAACGCGAACTCGGCTCACCACGACACCGTGTCGATGCCGCACTCGAAGCTCAAGGCCCACATCGCCGACATCCTCACCAAGGAGGGCTACATCGCGGGCTGGGACGTCGCCGACGCGCGCGTCGGGAAGACGCTCACGCTGAACCTCAAGTTCGGCCCGGACCGCGAGCGCTCCATCGCCGGCATCAAGCGCGTCTCGAAGCCCGGACTCCGCGTCTACGCGAAGTCCACGGAGCTCCCCAAGGTGCTCGGCGGCCTCGGCATCGCCATCCTGTCCACCTCCTCCGGTCTGCTCACGGACCGCGAGGCTGAGAAGAAGGGCGTGGGTGGGGAAGTCCTCGCCTACGTGTGGTAACCCGACATGTCGCGTATTGGAAGACTCCCCATCGACGTCCCCGCGGGCGTGGATGTGACCATCGACGGCCAGGCCGTCACCGTGAAGGGCCCGAAGGGTGAGCTGAGCCTCACCGTCGCCAGCCCGATCGAGGTCAAGCTGGAGGACGGCCAGGTCCTCGTGACCCGTCCGGACGACGAGCGCGAGTCGCGCTCGCTCCACGGCCTGACCCGCACGCTGATCAACAACAACATCATCGGCGTCACGCAGGGCTACTCGAAGGGCCTCGAGATCGTCGGCACCGGTTACCGCGTCGCCCAGAAGGGCTCGGCCGTCGAGTTCGCTCTCGGCTTCTCGCACCCGGTCACCGTCGAGCCGCCGGCCGGCATCACCTTCACGGTCGAGGGCAACAACAAGCTCACCGTGGCGGGCATCGACAAGCAGGCTGTGGGTGAGGTCGCCGCGAACATCCGCAAGATCCGCAAGCCCGAGCCGTATAAGGGCAAGGGCGTGCGCTACGCCGGCGAGGTCGTCCGTCGCAAGGCCGGAAAGGCTGGTAAGTAATCATGGCTCTGGGTACCAGAGGAAAGAGCAAGGCGGCCGCTCGCGACCGCCGTCACACCCGCCTTCGCAAGAAGATCGCGGGCACCGCGTCCCGTCCGCGCCTGGTCGTCACCCGTTCGGCCCGTCACGTCTTCGTGCAGGTCGTGGACGACGCGCAGGGGCACACCCTCGCATCGGCGTCGACCATGGAGGCTGACCTCCGCTCGTTCGACGGCGACAAGACCGCCAAGGCCCGCCGTGTCGGTGAGCTGGTCGCCGAGCGCGCGAAGAGCGCCGGCGTCGAGGCGGTCGTCTTCGACCGTGGTGGCAGCAAGTACGCGGGTCGCGTCGCCGCTGTCGCCGAAGGAGCTCGAGAGGGTGGACTGAACCTGTGAGCGACAACAACAAGGAGCAGACCGTGGCCGATCAGGCAGTGGCCGAGCAGCCGGTGGAGACCGCTGCGTCGACCGACAACACGCAGCGCGAGCGCGAGCCGCGCCGTGGCGGCCGTGAGCGCAACCCCAACCGCGACCGTGGCAGCCGCGACCAGGACAAGAGCCAGTTCCTGGAGCGCGTGGTGACCATCAACCGCGTCTCGAAGGTCGTCAAGGGCGGCCGTCGCTTCAGCTTCACCGCTCTCGTGGTCGTCGGTGACGGCAACGGTCTGGTGGGCGTCGGCTACGGCAAGGCCCGTGAGGTCCCGCTGGCCATCTCGAAGGGCGTCGAGGAGGCGAAGAAGAACTTCTTCCGCGTCCCCCGCGTCGGCAGCACCATCCCGCACCCGGTGCAGGGTGAGGCGGCCGCCGGTGTCGTCCTCCTCCGTCCGGCCGCTGCCGGTACCGGTGTCATCGCCGGTGGCCCGGTCCGCGCCGTCCTGGAGTGCGCCGGCATCCACGACGTCCTGAGCAAGTCGCTCGGTTCGTCGAACACGATCAACATCGTCCACGCGACGGTGGAGGCGCTGAAGGGGCTCGAGGAGCCGCGCGCCGTCGCCGCCCGCCGTGGCCTCGACTACGACCGTGTCGCGCCCGAGAAGCTGCTGCAGATCGAGGCGCGTGCGGCTGAGGCCGCCGCTACCGCGAAGGCAGGTGCCTGATGGCTGCGCGTCTGAAGATCACGCAGATCAAGTCGAAAGTGAGCGAGAAGCAGTACCAGCGCGACACGTTGCGCAGCCTGGGACTGAAGCGCATCGGTGACGTCGTCGTCCGCGAGGACAACCCGCAGAACCGCGGGTACGTCAACACCGTCGCTCACCTGGTGAAGGTTGAGGAGATCGACTAATGGCTGACGACAAGCCCACTACCGCGGCTGCCGAGAAGCCGGCTGCCGAGAAGAAGGCCCCGGCTAAGAAGGCCGCGACCACCAAGGCCGCTGCTGAGAAGCCGGCGACCGAGAAGAAGGCTCCGGCCAAGAAGGCTCCGGCGAAGGCCGCTGCCGACAAGGCTGCCGCCGACACCAAGGACGAGACCGTCTCCGCCCCGGCGAAGAAGACCTCGGCCAAGAAGGACGTCGCTGCTCCCCGCGAGCAGGTCCTGAAGGTCCACCACCTCCGTCCGGCCGCGGGCGCCAAGAAGGACAAGACCCGCGTCGGACGCGGTGAGGGTTCGAAGGGCAAGACCGCCGGCCGCGGTACCAAGGGAACCAAGGCGCGCTACTCGGTGCGCCCGGGCTTCCAGGGTGGCCAGCTGCCGTTCCACATGCGGACCCCGAAGCTCCGCGGCTTCAAGAACCCGTTCCGGGTGGAGTACCAGGTCGTGAACCTGGAGAAGCTCGCCGAGCTGTACCCGGCCGGTGGCGACGTGACCGTCGCCGACCTGGTCGCCAAGGGTGCGGTACGCAAGAACGAGAAGGTGAAGGTTCTCGGCAACGGTGACATTGCGGTTAAGCTGAACGTTGCGGTCGACAAGGTCTCCGGCTCTGCTGAGCAGAAGATCGTCGCCGCCGGCGGCTCCGTCAAGTAGCCGCCCTCAGGCGGTCCAGTCGGGTGGCCGGGCTTTCCGGCCACCCGACTGAACTCTCATAGGAAAGCAGGACGCACTTTGTTCAGCGCCGTCGCGCGGATCTTCCGCACCCCGGACCTTCGCCGCAAGATCGGCTTCACCCTGGGCATCATCGCCCTCTTCCGGCTCGGGTCCTTCATTCCCGCGCCGTTCGTCGACTTCGGTAACGTTCAGACCTGCCTGAACGCCAACCAGGACACCTCCGGCCTCTATTCGCTGGTCAACCTGTTCTCAGGTGGTGCCCTCCTCAAACTCTCGATCTTCGCGCTCGGCATCATGCCGTACATCACCGCGTCGATCATCGTGCAGCTGCTGCGCGTGGTCATCCCGCGCTTCGAGACCCTCTACAAGGAGGGCCAGGCCGGCCAGGCCAAGCTCACGCAGTACACGCGCTACCTCACGATCGCCCTGGGCGTCCTCCAGTCGACGACCCTGATCACCGTCGCCCGCTCCGGTGCGCTGTTCGGCACCACCGCGGTCTCGCAGTGCACGCAGCTCATCACGGACGACTCCTGGTACGCGATCATGCTGATGGTCATCACGATGACCGCCGGCACCGGCCTCATCATGTGGATGGGCGAGCTGGTGACCGAGCGCGGCATCGGCAACGGCATGTCGCTCCTGATCTTCACGTCGATCGCGGCGCAGTTCCCGTCCTCCCTCTGGGCGGTCGGCCAGTCGCAGGGCATCGAGATCCTGCTGGTCGTGATCGCGATCGGATTGCTGATCGTGGCGGGCGTCGTCTTCGTCGAACAGTCGCAGCGGCGCATCCCCGTTCAATACGCAAAACGGATGGTCGGACGTCGCACCTACGGCGGCAACAACACGTACATCCCGATCAAGGTGAACATGGCGGGCGTCGTCCCGGTGATCTTCGCCTCGTCGCTGCTGTACCTGCCGGCGCTGATCGCGCAGTTCAACCAGCCGGCCGCCGGCAAGGCTCCCGCCCCCTGGGTGACCTGGATCACGAACTACCTGACCAAGGGCGACCACCCGCTCTACATGCTGCTCTACTTCCTCCTGATCGTGGGCTTCACGTACTTCTACGTGGCGATCACCTTCAACCCGGAGGAGGTCGCGGACAACATGAAGAAGTACGGCGGCTTCATCCCCGGCATCCGCGCGGGTCGGCCGACCGCCGAGTACCTCGACTACGTGCTGACGCGGGTCACCCTGCCCGGCTCGTTCTACCTCGGCATCATCGCGCTCATCCCGCTGGTCGCGTTCGCGCTGATCGGCGCGAGTCAGAACTTCATGTTCGGCGGCACGTCCATCCTGATCATCGTCGGCGTGGGTCTCGAGACGGTCAAGCAGATCGACTCGCAGCTCCAGCAGCGACACTACGAAGGGCTTCTGCGTTGACCCGTTTGCTGATCGTCGGACCCCCCGGAGCGGGCAAGGGCACTCAGGCCTCCCGCATCACCTCCGTGTACGGGATCCCCGACATCTCGACGGGCGACATCTTCCGCGCGAACATCAAGAACGAGACGCCGCTCGGTGTGCAGGTCAAGGCCATCGTGGACGCCGGCGACTACGTTCCGGACAGCCTCACCAACCAGCTGGTCGCGGACCGGCTGGGGGAGGACGACGCGAAAGACGGGTTCCTTCTCGACGGCTATCCGCGCACGCTCGCGCAGGTGGACTACCTCGACGACCTGCTCGGCTCGCAGGGGCAGAAGCTCGACGCCGTGATCCAGCTGGTCGCCGACCAGGACGAGCTCGTGGCCCGGCTCACCAAGCGGGCGCAGGAGCAGGGCAGGGCCGACGACTCCGAGGAGGCGATCCGCCACCGCCAGGAGGTCTACCTCCGCGAGACGTCGCCCCTGATCGACGTGTTCCGTGAGCGCGGCCTCCTCGTCGAGGTCGACGGCCTCGGCGACATCGACCAGGTCGGCGAGCGGATCAACGCGGCTCTCGCGGAGCGCGGCATCGTTCCGCGCGCCGCGGCTCGCTGATGGCGTTCGGGCGCTCGATCTACAAGACGCCCGCTCAACTGCGCGAGATGGTCGCGCCGGGGCGGGCCACTGCGGCCTCTCTCGACGCGGTCGCCGCTGCGATCGCCGCAGGCGTCTCCACGCTCGAGCTCGACGCCCTCGCCGAGCGTGCGATCGAGGCGGCGGGAGGCTCCTCCAACTTCAAGCTCGAACCCGGCTATCACTACACGGTCTGCGCGTCGGTGAACGACGAGGTCGTGCACGGCATCCCCGGCTCGCGCATCCTGCAGCCGGGCGACATCGTGTCGATCGATTCGGGCGCCGTCGTGCGCGGTGCCGACGGGCAGGGCTGGAACGGCGACGCGGCGCGCACGTTCGTGCTGCCGGACCCGGCGCGGCCGGAGGTCGTCGCCGAGCGTCAGCGGCTCAGCGAGGTCACCGAGCAGTCGCTCTGGCGGGGCATCGCCCGGCTGGCGACCGCACGCCACCTCAACGAGGTCGGCGAGGCGATCGAGGACTACATCATGTCGCAGGGCGACTACGGCATCCTGACCGACTACATCGGTCACGGCATCGGCCGCAAGATGCACGAGGAGCCACCGGTGTTCAACTACCGGGTGCGAGCGAAGGGCCCGGAGGTCAAGCCGGGACTCGTCGTCGCCATCGAGCCGATGGTGGTGCTCGGCGACCAGGAGACCTACGTGAAGGACGACGGCTGGACCGTCGCCACCGAGGACGGCTCGGCCGCCGCCCACTGGGAGCACAGCGTCGCCGTGCACAAGGACGGCATCTGGGTGCTCACCGCCGAGGACGGCGGGGCTGCCGGCCTCGCTCCGTACGGCATCACGCCGGCTCCGATCGCGTGAGAAGCCCGTTCCACCGACGCTGTTCGCTCAGAGCGGCGGCACATGATACACGCGGATTGGCGAAACGACGCCGCTTCGCATAAGATAGACCCTTGGTGTCTTAGGCACGTTTTCCGTGTGCCTTTCGCCACAGTACGCACGACCAGCAAACCCCAACGACTAGCGACAGTGAGGCTATGGCCAAAAAAGACGGTGTCATCGAGATCGAAGGATCTGTGATCGAGGCGCTCCCCAACGCGATGTTCCGCGTGGAGCTGACCAATGGTCACAAGGTTCTTGCCCACATCTCCGGCAAGATGCGCCAGCACTACATCCGCATCCTCCCCGAGGACCGCGTGATCGTCGAGCTGAGCCCCTACGATCTGACCCGCGGCCGGATCGTCTACCGCTACAAGTAAAGGTCTGCTGTAAGTAACGGCCTCGCCACCGGGTAGCCCCTGGCGAGGTACGAGGACAGCGAACAAAGGTAATCAACTCATGAAGGTCAACCCCTCCGTCAAGCGCATCTGCGACAAGTGCAAGGTCATCCGTCGCAACGGCCGCGTGATGGTCATCTGCGAGAACCCGCGCCACAAGCAGCGCCAGGGCTGATCGCCTCGACCACAACTGAACACACATGGTGATCCCAGATCCCGCGTCCACTCCGGTGGACGCGGGGGACACCCCCGGAGGAGGCCGGGGCACCGGGACCGCTGAAGACCTCCACTCACACAGGAGAAGCCACACATGGCACGTCTAGCAGGCGTCGACATCCCGCGCGAGAAGCGCGTCGAGGTCGCACTCACCTACATCTACGGCGTCGGACGCACCCGCGCGCTGCAGACTCTCGCCGAGACCGGTATCTCGGGCGACATCCGCGTCAAGGACCTGAGCGACGACCAGCTCGTCGCCCTGCGCGACTACATCGAGGGGAACTTCAAGGTGGAGGGCGACCTCCGTCGCGAGGTCGCCGCCGACATCCGCCGCAAGGTCGAGATCGGCAGCTACGAGGGAATCCGCCACCGCAAGGGCCTTCCGGTCCGCGGCCAGCGCACCAAGACGAACGCTCGCACCCGCAAGGGCCCGAAGCGGACCGTCGCCGGTAAGAAGAAGGCTCGCTAGGCCGGGTAAAGGACTGAAGGAGTAGAAATGGCAGCACCCAAGTCGGCCGTTCGCAAGCCGCGCAAGAAGGAAAAGAAGAACATCGCTGTGGGCCAGGCCCACATCAAGAGCACGTTCAACAACACGATCGTCTCGATCACCGACACCACCGGTGCGGTCATCAGCTGGGCGTCGTCGGGTGGCGTCGGCTTCAAGGGTTCGCGCAAGTCGACCCCGTTCGCCGCGCAGCTCGCCGCCGAGTCGGCCGCCCGTCAGGCGCAGGAGCACGGGATGAAGAAGGTCGACGTCTTCGTCAAGGGCCCGGGCTCGGGTCGCGAGACCGCGATCCGCTCGCTCCAGGCCGCCGGCCTCGAGGTCGGTTCGATCAACGACGTCACCCCGCAGGCGCACAACGGTTGCCGCCCGCCCAAGCGTCGTCGCGTCTAGTTCTCTTCTGTCCGCCGCAGGCGGCGGCCCGATCCGGGCCGCCGCCTGACGGCGTGACGCACACCCCCTGAATCAGAAGCAAGTGTCATATAGCGGACACTTAGCCGAAAGGAATCAACAGTGCTCATTGCACAGCGTCCGACGCTCACCGAAGAGAACATCTCCGAGTTCCGGTCGCGGTTCGTCATCGAGCCGCTCGAGCCGGGCTTCGGCTACACCCTCGGCAACTCCCTCCGTCGCACCCTCCTCTCGTCGATCCCCGGCGCTGCCGTCACCAGCATCCGCATCGACGGCGTGCTGCACGAGTTCAGCACCGTCCCGGGCGTCAAGGAGGATGTCACCGAGATCATCCTGAACATCAAGGGCCTGGTCGTCTCGAGCGAGCACGACGAGCCGATCACCGCCTACCTGCGCAAGACGGGCGCCGGCCAGGTCACCGCCGCCGACATCTCGGCGCCGGCGGGTGTGGAGATCCACAACCCGGAGCTGGTCATCGCGACCCTCAACGACAAGGCGAAGTTCGAGGTCGAGCTCACCATCGAGCGCGGCCGCGGCTACGTGTCGGCCCAGCAGAACCGCAACGAGTACAGCGAGGCCGGCCAGATCCCGGTCGACTCGATCTACTCGCCGGTGCTGAAGGTCACCTACCGCGTCGAGGCCACCCGTGCCGGTGAGCGCACCGACTTCGACCGCCTCGTCGTCGACGTGGAGACCAAGCCGGCGATCAGCCCGCGCGACGCGATCGCGTCGGCCGGTCGCACCCTGGTGGAGCTGTTCGGTCTGGCCCGCGAGCTCAACAGCGCGGCCGAGGGCATCGAGATCGGCCCGGCGCCGGTCGACCAGGTGCTCAGCTCGGAGCTGTCCATGCCGATCGAGGACCTCGACCTGTCGGTCCGCTCGTACAACTGCCTCAAGCGCGAGGGCATCAACACCGTCAGCGAGCTGGTCTCCCTCTCCGAGACCCAGCTCATGAACATCCGCAACTTCGGTCAGAAGTCGGTGGATGAGGTCAAGGACAAGCTGACGGAGATGGGCCTCTCGCTGAAGGACTCGGTCCCCGGGTTCGACGGCGCGCACTTCTACAGCGGCTACGAAGAGGACGAGTCCACCATCTGACGTGGGGCGTCCCGCTCACTCGCGTTCACTTTTTTCAACCTGGAGATAACCGATCATGCCCAAGCCCACCAAGGGCCCCCGCCTCGGAGGCGGCCCCGCGCACGAGCGTCTGCTGCTCGCCAACCTGGCCGCTGCGCTGTTCACCCACAAGAGCATCAAGACCACCGAGACCAAGGCGAAGCGCCTCCGTCCCGTGGCCGAGCGTCTGATCACGTTCGCGAAGCGCGGCGACCTGCACGCGCGTCGCAAGGTGCTCGGGATCATCGGCGACAAGGCCGTCGTGCACGAGCTCTTCACCCAGATCGCGCCGCTGGTCGCCGAGCGTGAGGGCGGCTACACCCGCATCACCAAGCTCGGTTACCGCAAGGGTGACAACGCGCCCATGGCGCAGATCGAGCTGGTGCTCGAGCCCGTCGCCCCGAAGGTGAAGTCGTCCAAGAGCACGGCCGCGCCGAAGGCTGCTCCGGCCGCTCCGGTCGAGGAGGCCCCGGTCGAGGAGGCCCCGGCCGAGGAGACCGCCGCCGAGGACACCACCACCGAGACCGCGGCCGCCGAGGCCGAGGTCGTCGAGGAGGCCACCGGCGACGCCGAGGCCGCCGGTGAGACCACCGCGGAGGCGGACGCCGAGAAGGCGTAACCGACTCGCAGCCGTCGAAGGGCCCCGCATCCATCCGTGGATGCGGGGCCCTTCGCGTTGCGTCGGGACCTCTGCGCCGCAGCGCTCATATGGCAGGGTGGGGGCATGGCCGAGACGACCTCCCGCACCCTGACTCCGCTGAGCGAGCGGGTGGTGGCTCCCGAGACGGTCGTGCCGTCGCATCCCCTCGTCGCGGAGTGGCGACCGGCGACGCTGTCCGATGTGGACGCCGTGTGGGAGGTGCGCCGGGCGAGCGACGCGGTCGATCACCCGAACTATGTCGCGACCCGCGACGAGGTCGAGGAGGACCTCGGCTACTCGTTCGTGGACCTCGAACGCGACACCCTGCTCGCGATCGGCCACGACGGCAGGCCCCTCGCCTTCGGCCTTGTGCTGGAACCGCCGCGGCAGGAGACGCTGGTGCGTGAGTTCATGAACGGCTACGTGCACCCGGAGGCGCGCGGCAAGGGCATCGGCCGGGAGCTGATCCGCTGGCAGCGGGCGCGGGGCGAGCAGCGGCTCGCGGCGTCGGCGAAGGCGCTGCCCGGATGGCTGGTCGGCTACGCGGACCGGCGTGCTCCGGATCGCGAGCGCCTCCTGACCTCCGCCGGTTTCACCGCGATGCGCTGGTTCCACACCATGGAACGTGACCTGAGCCTCCCCATCTCGGACGTGACGCCGACCGAGCCGGTGACCATTCGCACCTACGCCGAGGCGATCGTCGGCGACGACGCCTCGGAGGCCGTGCATGCGGCGCGCGACGAGGCGTTCCGGGACCACTGGGGCAGCCAGCCGCTGAGCGACGAGCAGTGGCGGTCGCTCACGGGTGGCGTGTTCGTTGCCGACCTGTCGTTCGTGGCCTTCGCTGCGGACGGCGCGATCGCCGGGGTCCTCCTCACCGATGTCAACGAGGAGGATTGGGCCGGGCAGGGCTTCACCGGAGCCTACGTCTCGACGGTGGCGGTCACCCGGGCGCACCGCGGCCGGCGGATCGCGCCGGCTCTGCTCGCGGCGGTGCTGCGTGCCTGCGCCGACCGCGGCTGGGAGCGCGTCGTGCTGGACGTGGATGCGGACAACCCGACGGGTGCGCTCGGCCTCTACACCGGGATGGGCTTCGTCCCGACGCAGCACGAGACCGGGCTGGTCATCGAGTACTGACGACCGGGGAGCCGCTCCGGCTCACTGCGGTCGCGGCCGGTCCCAGGGCTGCGCCGGTCGCGTGCGGGTGTACTGCGACAGCTCCACGAGCGCGGTGTGCAGGGCGTCCGCATAGACGCGCCCTCCGCGCATGCCCGGGTGGATCTGGTCGTCGGCGAGCAGGTCGAGGTGCCCGCTGATCGCGCCCTTCCAATCGGCGAGAACGACGCGGCCCGTGTGCTGTGCGGCGAAGGCGGTGAGGGTCTGGTTGACGCCGTCGGTCCACGACCGCGGCGCCTGGACGTTCACCAGGATCAGCCGGCGCTGCGGTCCGATGGCGTCGAGCACCGCGTCGAGGCTCGTGGCGGAGATGGAGCCGTTGGTGCCGAGCCCGAGCACCACGATCTTCCGCAGCGCTCCGGCGTCCGCGGCCCGCTGCAGGAGGTCTGGTGCGGCGCTCAGCTGACGCGAGACCACGGCGTCGACGGCGATCCCGGGGTAGGCCTCCTGCAGCGCAGGAGCCGACGCGAGCATCACTGAGTCGCCGATCGCGGAGATGTCGGGACCCTTGGCGACCGGTTGGGGATCCGGAGGGATGCGCTGCGGGCGTTGCGACGGCGCAGAGGGACCGCCACTGTGCAGGGAGGCGGCGCCCTGCGTGATGAAGCGCTCGGCGCCGGTCGTGGTCGGCGCGACGGCGATGGCGGCAACGGTGCCGGCGACCAGCACGACCGCGAGTGCAGCCAGGCCGTAGCCTCCGGCCTTCGCGCTGGAGGAGAGCGCCACGCGGTCCCGCAACCGGCGCACCGCGCCCACCAGGCCGTGCTCGCGGATGGGCTGTTCGAGGTGCCGGAACGAGAGGAGCGCGGCTGCGGCCGAGACGGCGAGCGACGCGACGCCCACCACGACGGCGAGCACCGGATCGTGCTCGTCGGGGACGAGGGCGCAGGCCAGCACGAACACCGGCCAGTGCCAGAGGTAGAGGCCGTAGGAGCGCACACCGACGTAGCGGAGCGCCGGCGCGTCGAGGATCCTGCCCAGTGCGGCGCCGGGGACGACGGCCGCCCAGATCGCGAGCGCTGTCAGGAGGCTCACGAGCACGAGGCCGCCGCGGTAGGTGAACGCGGCGTCGTCCCGCAGCCCGTAAGCCGCGACCACGAGACCCAGCACGGAGAGCACGCCGAGCGCAGGCAGCCAGCGGCGCACGAAGAGCTGCAGTCCGCTCTCGCCGGCGTCGAGGTCGACCGGGCGCATCCTGGCCGCCAGGAGCGCCACCACGGCACCGAGTGCGAGCCCGAAGCTGTGTGAGTCGGAGCCGAAGTAGACCCGCGTGGGATCGGTGCCGGGTAGGTACTCCAGCGCCATTGCTGCCGCTGAGGCCACGGCGACCGTCGCGACGATGGCTACGCGCGCCCACCAGGCCCGCAGCAGCGCGAGCGCGAGCACGACGACGGGCCAGATCAAATAGAACTGCTCCTCGACGGCGAGCGACCAGAGGTTGCGGAACAGCTCCGGCGCTCCCTGCGCGAAGTAGCTAGCGTCGCCGGCGATCGAGAGCCAGTTGGCGCTGAAGGTGGCGGCTCCGAGCACCTGGCGCGGCAGACCGACCAGCACATCGCCTCCGATGGCGAGCGCGGCGGTCGAGCACACGACGACGAGGGCGACGATGGCCGGCAGGAGGCGCCGGGCGCGTCGTACCCAGAAGCGGCGGAGGTCGAGCCTCCCCGTGCTCCGCCGCTCGCGCATGAGCAGGCTCGTGATGAGGAACCCGCTGATGACGAAGAAGACGTCGACGCCGATGAAGCCCCCTGGCTGCACACCGGGGAAGAGATGGTAGACGAGGACGACCGTGACCGCGAAGGCGCGGAGGCCGTCGAGCCCGCTGAACCGCCGCGAGGGGCGGGAAGGTGCGGGCGCGAACGTGCCGGGCCGGACGTCCACCGCGGGCTGCAGGGTCCACGAAACGGCCTCCGGCGGCCCGGTGGGCGCGGCGGAGGCGGGAGGCTGCGTATCGGTGATCCTGGACATCGAAGCGCCCACGATAGCAACGCCCGCCGACACCGGTCGCACCACGCGCGCCGACACTCAGCGGCTTCCCGGTGACGTCTGAGGGGAGCCGCCGTGCGGTGGCCGGCGGCGGCCGCTTCCCTAGAATCGAGGGATGACCGACCAGGCGTTGCGCAGATTCCGCCTCGACATCGCCTACCAGGGCACCGACTTCAACGGGTGGGGTCGCCAGCCGGAGCTGCGAACGGTCCAGGGGGTGCTGGAGGCCGCGCTCGCCACGATCTTCCGCCGCGCCGGCGAGGCCCCGACCCTCACGGTCGCCGGTCGCACGGACGCCGGCGTGCACGCGGCAGGGCAGGTGGCGCACGTCGACCTCACCGAGGAGCAGGTCACGGTGCTGCGGAAGCCGCACGGCAAGCGGCCTCCGCTCGCGGCGCACGACGCGCTGGCCCGGCGGATCAACGGCATCCTCGGGCCCGTCCCCGACGTCGTCGTCACGGCCGCGAGCGAGGCGCCCGAGGGGTTCGACGCCCGGTTCTCGGCGCTCTGGCGCCGGTACGAGTACCGGGTCGCCGACCGCGCCGCCCGCCGCGACCCGCTGCAGCGCCACCGCACGGCGTGGGTGTCGTCCGACCTCGATGCGACCGCGATGGACCAGGCCGCCCACGGGCTGCTCGGGCTGCACGACTTCGCCAGCTACTGCAAGGCGCGCGAAGGGGCGACGACGATCCGCACCCTCCAGGCGTACGCGTGGCGCCGCGACGATGACGGTGTGCTCGTCGGCGAGGTGGTGGCGGACGCCTTCTGCCACAGCATGGTCCGGGCGCTCGTCGGCGGCTGCGTGGAGGTGGGGGAGGGCAAGCTCACCCCCGGCGACCTCGTGCTGCTGCGCGACGAGCAGCGCCGCACGAGCGCCTTCAAAGTCATGCCCGCGCGCGGGCTGACGCTGATGGAGGTCGGCTACCCCGACGGTGCGGAGCTCGCGCTGCGCGCCGAGCGCACTCGCGCGCTGCGCACACTCTGATGCGCTCGCGCGCGCTCGCCGAGGCGGCTGCGGCCGGCCGCTAGGCCGGCGTCACCGGGGGCGTCGGTCGCCAGCGCCGGGCGAGGCGGCGCACGCGCCGGATCGGGGTGCCGATCACGAGCGCGACCGCTCCCAGCGCCGACCGGTCGAACGGGCCCAGCGCGATCTTGCGCTCCCACGCCCGGCGCAGCGCGCCTCCGCGGCTGCGGCGCACCGACGGGCGGTCGCGGAGCAGCCCCCGGTCGCGAGCCTCCATCAGCGTGAGGGTCCTCGCCGCCCAGTCGTCGGCGGAGGCGGGGTGGAAGTAGTTGTCGGCGCGCCACTCCTCGCCGGCCGAGCCGAAGCGACCGGCGACGAGGTCGGCGGAGGTGCCCTCGAGGCCGCTGCCGACGAAGACCTCGTTGATCAGGGAGCGCGATACGCCGAAGTCCGTCAGGGTGAGGGCGGGGAGGCGGCGGTCGATCGCCTCCACCACCGCCGTCGAGCTCACCGTGACGAGGGCCACGGCGCGGTCGAGGTGCGCGCTCATGGGGCCGGTCTCCACCGTGAGGTTCGCAGGAGCATCGGCGGGCAGGAGGTCGGCGTACGGATGCGCCTCCCGATGGGTCTGCTGCTCTCCGCGGAGCGCGCGCGTCTTGAGCACGACCCTCCATTCCGGGTGCGCCAGCGCGGTCTCGGCGAGCCAGTGCACGATCCGGCGCCGGTCCTCCTCGGCCGCGGGAACGCTCGGCTGCGCGGCGAAGATCACGCCATCGCGCACCTCGTCGGCAGCGGGCCGCGAAGCGGACGAGGATCCATCGCCTGAGCCGCGCCGGAGGAACGGCAGCGTCGCGAGGGCGAAGTGCGGCTCGACGCCTCCCTCGGCCGCCAGCCGGGCGTACTCGCGGACCTCGCGCCGGCTGTGCAGCACGAACACGTCGGCGCGCGCCCGCAGGAAGATGCCCTTCCACTTCGCCGGGTACGAGATGCCGGGGAGGCCCGTCACGATGACCGGCCGCGGGCGCACCCTCCGGTGCAGCAGGTCGATGATCAGCTCGGCGACCGGCCCGATGGTCGCGACGACCACGGCATCGGGCGGGTCGCGGCGGATGCGGTCGACGATCGCATCCACGTGCTCGGCCGCCGGAGGATGGGCGGCCGCGTGCGCGAGCCGCTCGTCGACACCGTGCAGGGCGGCGCGCAGCTGGGCGGCGCTCGCCGCGGTCGGGGTCGCGACCGTCGCCAGTTCGAGCGTCCACTCCGACGGGGCCGCGGAGAGCAGGTGCGCTCCCCACTTCGCGAACGAGTCGGTGTCGACGATCCCGAGCAGGCGTCTCGGCACGCTCAGGCTCCGACCCGCCGCAGCTTCGACAGGGGCGCCAGCTCGCCCGGCATGACGCGCTTGACGCCGTCGCCGAGGGCAGACTCGATGATGCGGATGTCGCGGACCAGCGTGTTCAGGCCGTGCGGCTCGAGGGAGGCGGCGTGGTCGGAGCCCCACATCGTCCGGTCGAGCGTGATGTGGCGCTCGACCGCCGTGGCGCCGAGGGCGACGGCCGCGAGCGAGATCTGCAGACCCGGCTCGTGGCCGGAGTAGCCGATCGGGACGCCGGGGAAGCGGGCGGCAAGCGAGCCGATCATCCGCAGGTTCGCCTCCTCCGCCGGCAGCGGATAGGTGGAGGTGGCGTGCATGATCACGAGGCGGTCGGTGCCCAGCGCCTCCACGGCGGCGTCGACCTGGTCGATGGTGGACATCCCGGTGGAGAGGATGACCGGCTTGCCCGTCTGCGCGACCGCGCCCAGCAGGCCGAGATCGGTCACCGACGCCGACGCGATCTTGTACGCGACGACGTTGAGGTCCTCGAGGAACTCCACCGACGGCTCGTCCCACGGCGACGCGAACCAGTCGAGGCCGCGGAGCGTCGCGTGGTCGCCGATCTCGATGTACTGGTCGCGGTCGAACTCGACGCGGTACCGGTAGTCGAGGTAGGTCATGGTGCCCCAGGGCGTCTCGCGCGGGACCGACTTCATGTGCTCGGGGGTGGAGATGGCGGGCGTTCGCTTCTGGAACTTGACCGCCTGCATGCCGGCGTCGGCTGCGATGTCGATGAGCCGCTTGGCGATGTCGACGTCGCCGTTGTGGTTGAGGCCGATCTCTCCGATCAGGTAGGCGGGTGCTCCGCCGCCGATCCGGTTGCCTCCGATGGTGACCGTCATGTCCGTGCTCCGTTCCGTTGACTGAGGACGAGGTCTGCGAGCTCGCGCACGGCGCCGTCGCCGCCCCGGCGGCTCAGCACGTGCCTGGCCGCGGCGAGCACGGCCGGGTGCGCGTCGGCGACCGCCACCGGCCAGCCGACGACGGCCAGCGCGGGGAGGTCGTTGATGTCGTTGCCGAGGTAGGCCACGCGGTCGAGCGGGACGCCCGTCGCCCCGGCCCATTCGCGCAGCGCGGCCGCCTTGTCGTCCACGCCGTGCCGCACGTCGACGCGCAGCTTCGCGGCCCGGGCGGCGACGACCGGATTCTGCTCCGTGGAGAGGATGAGGAGGGGGAGGCCGGCCTCCCGGAGCAGGCGGGCGCCCATCCCGTCGCGGCGGTTCACCACCACGGCCTCGGAGCCGTCGGTGGTGACGGCGGCGCGGTCGTCGGTGTGGACGCCGTCGAAGTCGGTCACCACGGCGTCCACGTCGATCGGCGCCGGGGTGTCGAGCATCGGGGCGAGGGTGCGTGCCAGCACCAGGTCGGCCGGCTCGTCGATGTCGATCGCGCCGCGGGCCTCCACCTCGTGAACGCGGACGCGGCCGAAGAACCGGTGCCGCGCCGTCCGGAAGCCGTCGGCGCGGAGGGCGTAGAAGGCCCCGGTCTCGCGGAACTCCGGCGCGCGGTCCTGCCGTCGCAGGCGCACCGCGGCGTCGTGGTTGACCGCGACAGCCTCCCCGTCCGCGCCGGTCCGCCAGAGGAAGGCGTGGGAGGCAGCGGCCGCGAACACGACGTCGGCCCGTCCGGACAGCACCTCGCCGACGGCGGCGTCGAGGTCTGCGGGGTCGATGAAGGGGGAGGTCGCCTGGAGGAAGAGGAGCACCTCCGGTCGCACGCCGTCGTCCGAGAGGGCGTCGAGCGCGTGCAGGAGGGCCGACTCGGAGGAGGCCGTCGAGCCGGCGAGCTCGGTCGGCCGGTCGATCACGAGGGCGCCTGCGGCTCGCGCTGCGGCCGCGATCGCAGATCCGTCGGTGCTGACGTAGACGGCGTCGACCAGGCCGGCCGCCCGGGCGGCGTCGATCGCGCGCACGACCAGCGCGCGGCCGCCGACGGGCTCCAGGTTCTTGCGAGGGATGCCCGTGGATCCCGCACGTGCGGGGATCACGGCGACGACGCGTTGCGGGGAGGACACGGTGGCCACGGTAGGAATCGGGCGTTGCCGGGAGGCGAACGGGAGGGGAGCGGATGTGGAACCGTTCAGGAAGCGTTGCCCGGTGCGGACACCGGGCCGGTTTGACCGCCGACACGCCCGTCGCGTACGATTGATCTTTGGTGTCCGCGCCTCCTGCGGCGCGGCATGCGAACGTGAGCCCTCCACCGGCACGGTTCGTCCCTCATCGAGAGTCGAACCCCCATCGGAGTGGGATTCACGAACTCCTCCGTTCGAACAGAAAGCAGCCACTACTGTGACGCGCACTTACTCCCCGAAGGCCGACGAGATCCAGCGCGACTGGGTCGTCATCGACGCGACCGACGTCGTGCTCGGCCGCCTCGCCAGCCACACCGCCGCGCTCCTGCGCGGCAAGCACAAGGCGACCTTCGCCCCGCACATGGACATGGGCGACTTCGTCATCATCATCAACGCCGACAAGGTCGCGCTGACCGGCCAGAAGCTCCTCCAGAAGAAGGCGTACCGCCACTCCGGCTACCCGGGCGGCCTCAAGGCCGTGACCTACTCGGAGCTCCTCGAGAAGAACCCGGTCCGCGCCGTCGAGAAGGCCGTCCGCGGCATGCTGCCGAAGAACTCCATCGGCCGCGCCCAGCTCCGCAAGCTGAAGGTCTACACCGGAAGCGAGCACCCCCACGCCGCTCAGCAGCCGAAGCCGTACACGCTCGGCCAGGTCGCCCAGTAAGCGATCCAGACCTTCACGACTGACTTAAGACAAAGGATTATCACCACCGTGGCGAAGATCGCAGACAGCATCGACTCGGCTCAGGTCGAGAACGTCGAGTCCTACTCGACCGAGACCCCGGCCACCGAGACGACGGCGGCCCCGCGCCCCGTCCTCTCCGTCCCCGGCGCGGCCGTCGGCCGCCGCAAGGAGGCCATCGCGCGCGTGCGCCTGGTCCCGGGCGCAGGCACCATCACGGTCAACGGCCGTGAGTTCGCGGACTACTTCCCGAACAAGCTGCACCAGCAGCTCATCACCGACCCGTTCAAGGTCCTCGACCTGATCGGCTCGTACGACGTCGTCGCGCGCATCACCGGCGGCGGCCCCTCGGGCCAGGCGGGCGCCCTGCGCCTCGCCATCGCGCGCGCGCTCAACGAGATCGACCGCGAGAACAACCGCCCGACCCTGAAGAAGGCCGGCTTCCTCACCCGTGACGCCCGCGTCACCGAGCGCAAGAAGGCCGGTCTCAAGAAGGCCCGCAAGGCGTCGCAGTTCTCGAAGCGCTGATCCCCGCAGGGTTCAGGGTTCGGTCTCCATGCCACGCCTTTTCGGTACCGACGGGGTCCGCGGTCTCGCGAACGGCCCCCTCACCGCCGACCTCGCGCTCGGCCTCGCTCAGGCAGCTGCTGCTGTCCTGACGCGAGGCCGCAGCGCCGAGGCGCGGCGCGCCTCGGGCAAGCGCCCGACGGCCATCGTCGCCCGCGACCCCCGGGTCTCGGGCGAGTTCCTCTCCGCGGCCGTCGCCGCGGGGCTCGCCAGCTCGGGCATCGACGTCTACGACGCCGGTGTCATCCCGACGCCCGCGACGGCCTTCCTCATCGCCGACTTCGACGCCGACTTCGGCGTGATGGTCTCGGCGTCGCACAATCCGGCGCCTGACAACGGCATCAAGATCTTCGCGCGCGGCGGCACCAAGCTCCCCGACATCGTCGAGGACCGCATCGAGGAGCACCTCGACCTCGAGAAGCTGACGCCGACCGGCGCCGACGTGGGCCGCATCCGCCGGTTCGCGGACGCCGAGGACCGCTACGTCGTGCACCTCCTCGCGAGCCTCCCGCACCGCCTCGACGGCATCCACGTCGTCCTCGACTGCGCCCACGGCGCGGCCGCCGGCATCTCGCCGGAGGTGTTCACCGACGCGGGTGCCCGCGTGACCGTCATCGGCGACGCGCCCGACGGCATGAACATAAACGACGGCGTGGGCTCGACGCACCTCGACAACCTCGCCAAGGCCGTCCTCGAGGCCGGCGCCGACGTGGGCATCGCGCACGACGGCGACGCCGACCGCTGCCTCGCGATCGACGCCGACGGCAATGTCGTCGACGGTGACCAGATCATGGCGATCCTCGCGCTCGGCATGAAGGAGCGCGGCAAGCTCCGCGACGACACGCTCGTCGCCACCGTCATGAGCAACCTCGGCCTGAAGCTCGCCATGCGCGACAACGGCATCAAGGTCGTCGAGACCGCCGTCGGCGACCGCTACGTGCTCGAGGCGATGAACGAGAACGACTACTCCCTCGGCGGGGAGCAGTCCGGCCACGTCATCATGCGCGAGTTCGCGACGACCGGCGACGGCATCCTCACCGGCCTGCACCTCCTCAGCGAGATGGCCCGTCAGGGCAAGTCGCTCGCCGAGCTGGCGCGCGCGATGACCGTCTACCCGCAGGTGATGATCAACGTGAAGGGTGTGAACCACCACGCCGTGCACACCGACGAGGGCCTCCGCGCGGCCGTGCAGACGGCCGAGGCGGCGCTCGGCGACAGCGGCCGCGTGCTGCTGCGCCCGTCGGGCACCGAGCCGCTCGTGCGCGTCATGGTGGAGGCGGCGGATCACCCGACCGCCGAGCGCCTGGCCAACGAGCTGGCCGACGTCGTCCGCGAGCGCCTCTCGCTCTAGCCACGAGCCAGCCCTCGAACACAGGAAAATGCTCCGGATCCCCGTGATCCGGAGCATTTTTCCTGTGCTGGCGGGCTAGTGGCGCTCTTCGGCCCGGCGGGCGGCGAGGAAGTCGGCGACCGAGTATGCGCGCGAGCGCTCGGGCAGCATCCCCTCGCCGTAGAGGCCGGCCATCAGCTCGGCGGGGTCCGTGTCGAGGGCGGTCGCGAGCCGGACGATGGTGTGCAGCTCGGAGTTCGCCTCGCCGCGCTCGACTCGTCCGTAGTTGGTCACGTGCATGTCGGCGAGGCCGGCGATCTGCTCCTGGCTCATGCCGAGCGCGATCCGCGCCTCCCGCACCCGGCGGCCGAAGACCTCGGCGGCGTGCGAGCGGGGAGACGGCATACCTCATGACTACGCGACAGGTGCAGGGATGACCAGAGCGCCAGAGCATGAATGACTCATGCCTGTGGCTCTTATGCCACATCCGCGAGTGGGCGCGTCAGAGCTTGCGCAGCAGGACCGAGCTCACGGTGTGGTCCGCGTCCTTGCGGAGCACGAGCCGTGCCCGCGACCGCGTCGGCCGGATGTTCTGCACGAGGTTCGGCTCGTTGATGCTCGCCCAGATGGAGGCGGCCCTGGCGCGCGCCTCGTCCTCGGTGAGGTCGGCGTAGCGGTGGAAGTACGACTGGGGGTTGGCGAACGCGCCGCGCTGGAGCTTCAGGAAGCGCTCCTCGTACCAGTGCGCGATGTCGCGCGTGCGGGCGTCCACGTACACGCTGAAGTCGAAGAGGTCGCTGACTGCGAGGCGGTTGCCGCCGCCGGCGGGCTGCAGCACGTTGAGGCCCTCCACGATGAGCACGTCGGGGCGCCGCACCACGATCTCGGCGTCCGGCACGATGTCATAGCTGAGGTGCGAGTAGAAGGGGGCGCGCACCTCCGGCGCCCCGCTCTTCACCTCGGTCACGAAGCGCAGCAGCGACCGGCGGTCGTACGACTCAGGGAACCCCTTGCGCTCCATGATTCCGCGGCGCTGGAGCTCCGCGTTCGGCAGCAGGAAGCCGTCGGTCGTGACCAGCTCGACCCGCGGGGTGTCGTCCCAGCGCGACAGCAGCTCGCGCAGCAGGCGCGCGATGGTCGACTTGCCGACGGCGACCGATCCGGCGACGCCGATGACGAACGGGGTGCGCTGCGACCGCTCGCCGAGGAAGTCGCTGGTGGCCCGGTGCAGCTGCCGTGTACCGCCGACATAGAGGTTGAGCAGCCGGCTCAGCGGCAGGTACACCTCCGAGACCTCGCGCATGTCGAGCGGGTCGCCGAGGCCGCGCAGCTGCACGATCTCGGTCTCCTTGAGCGGGAGGCGCGTGTTCTGCGCCAGCTCGGCCCAATCGGCCCTGCCGAGCTCGACGTAGGGTGTGCTGGAGTCGCCGCCGCCTGTGGATCCGCCGCGCGCGGCGCCGTTCTCAGCCATAGGCGACAAGTCTAGGGTGTGCCCTCGGTTAGACTCGGGACCATGTGTGGAATCGTGGGATACGTCGGTACCGACAAGAGCCTCGAGGTCCTCCTGGGCGGTCTGAAGCGCCTGGAGTACCGCGGGTACGACTCCGCCGGCATCGCCGTGATCGCTCCCGACGGCTCGCTCGGCACCGCCAAGAAGGCCGGCAAGCTGTCGGTGCTCTCCGAGGACCTCAAGGAGAACCCGATCCCGAACGGTGCTACCGGCATTGGTCACACGCGCTGGGCGACGCACGGCGGACCGACCGACCGCAACGCGCACCCGCACCTGGGCGACGACGGCAAGCTGGCGGTCATCCACAACGGCATCATCGAGAACTTCGCGACCCTCAAGAACGAGCTCCTCGACGAGGGCTTCACGTTCGAGTCGGAGACCGACACCGAGGTCGCCGCCGTGCTGCTCGGCCGCGAGTACCGCGAGACCGGCGACCTGCGGCAGGCGTTCCAGCGCACGGTGTCGCGCCTGGAGGGCGCCTTCACGCTGCTCGCGCTGCACCAGGACCAGCCGCACGTGGTGGTCGGCGCGCGCCGCAACTCCCCGCTGGTGATCGGCCTGGGCGAAGGCGAGAACTTCCTCGGCTCCGACGTCGCCGCGTTCGTCGAGCACACCCGGCGCGCGATGGCGATCGGCCAGGACCAGATCGTGACCATCACCCCCGAGTCCGTCACCGTCACCGACTTCGCCGGTGCTCCGGTCGAGGTCGAGCCGTTCGAGGTCGCCTGGGACGCCTCCGCCGCCGAGAAGGGCGGCTGGTCCTCCTTCATGGCGAAGGAGATCGCCGAGGAGCCCGACGCGGTGGCCAACACCCTGCGCGGTCGGCTGGTCGACGGCACCGTGCACATCCCCGAGCTCGACGCGCTCGGCGACGACTACTTCACCGGCATCGACCGGATCACGATCATCGCGTGCGGCACGGCCGCGTACGCCGGCATGGTCGGCACGTACGCCATCGAGAAGTGGGCGCGCGTGCCCGTCACGGTGGAGCTGAGCCACGAGTTCCGCTACCGGGAGCCGGTGCTCACCGACCGCACGCTGGTCATCTCGATCAGCCAGTCCGGCGAGACCATGGACACGCTGATGGCGGTCAAGTACGCCCGCGAGGCCGGTGCGAAGGCGATCTCCGTCTGCAACACGCAGGGCGCCACCATCCCGCGCGAGTCCGACGCCGCGCTGTACACGCACGCCGGCCCGGAGGTCGCCGTCGCGTCGACCAAGGCGTTCGTCGCGCAGATCACCGCCCTGTACCTGTTCGGCCTCCACCTCGCCCGCGTCCGCGGCACGCTCACGGACGCGCGCCAGACCGAGGCCATCGAGGAGCTGCAGGAGGTCCCGGCCAAGATCGCGACCGTGCTGGAGTCCCACGAGACCATCGCGCAGCTGGCGCGCTGGATGTCCGACACCCGCTCGGTGCTGTTCCTCGGCCGTCACGTCGGCTACCCGATCGCCCTGGAGGGTGCGCTCAAGCTCAAGGAGCTGGCGTACATCCACGCGGAGGGCTTCGCCGCCGGCGAGCTCAAGCACGGCCCGATCGCGCTGATCGAGCCGGGGCAGCCGGTCTTCGTCGTGGTCCCGAGCCCGCGCTGGTCGGACGAGCTGCATAAGAAGGTCGTCTCGAACATCCAGGAGATCCGCGCCCGCGGCGCCCGCGTCATCGCGATCGCCGAGGCCGGGGACGCCGCCGTGCTGCCGTTCGCCGACGAGGTCATCCGCATCCCGCTGGCCGCTCCGCTGTTCGAGCCGCTGCTCGCGGTCGTGCCGCTGCAGATCTTCGCCATGGAGCTCTCGGCGGCCAAGGGCCTGGACGTGGACCAGCCCCGCAACCTGGCCAAGTCCGTCACGGTGGAGTGACGCCGTGATCGCCGGGATCGGGGTCGACGTGGTCGACCTCGCTCGGTTCGAGCGATCGCTGCGGCGCACGCCGAAGCTGCGCGAGCGGCTGTTCACCGAGGCCGAGCGGCGGCTTCCGGTGCACTCGCTCGCCGCGCGCTTCGCCGCCAAGGAGGCGCTGATCAAGGCGCTGGGCGGCTCCGAGGGCGTGCGCTGGCACGACATGGAGATCGTCCCCGACGAGGAGAGGAATCCGGGCTTCGTGCTGCACAACGTGGTCGAGCGCCAGGTGCGCGAGCGTGGCATCGCGCACATCCACGTGTCGATGTCGCACGACGCCGGTGTCGCGATCGCATACGTGGTGACGGAGCGCGAGCCGTGAGCGGGCGCTTCCGCGAGATCCTGGTCGATCTCGACGCGATCCGGGAGAACGTCGTCCGTCTGCGCGAGGTCGTCGGCACGCCGCACGTGATGGCCGTCGTCAAGGCGGACGCGTACGGTCACGGCGCTGTCGAGAGCGCGAAGGCCGCCCTCGCCGGCGGTGCGGACTGGCTCGGCGTCGCCGACATCTCCGAAGGGCTGCAGCTGCGTGCCGCAGGGATCGAGGCGCCCATCCTGGCGTGGCTGCATGATCCGGGCGAGGACTTCGCCGAGGCCGTCGCCGAACGGATCGATCTGGGCCTCTCGTCCCTGCCGCAGCTGGAGGCGGCGGCCGCCGCCCGGCTGGACGAGCCGGTCGCGGTGCAGCTCAAGCTCGAGACCGGCCTCAGCCGCAACGGCATCCCGGAGGAGCAGTGGGAGGCGGCGTTCGCGCGCGCCCGCGAGCTGGAGCGCAGCGGCCACATCGTCGTGCGGGGGCTGTTCAGCCACCTCTCCAACGCGTCGCCCGAGGACGATCGCGCGGCGGTCGCCGTGTTCACGCGGGGGCTGGAGCGCGCCGACGCCGCAGGGCTCCGTCCCGAGCTGCGGCACATCGCCGCGAGCGCAGCGGCCCTGACGCTTCCCGAGGCCCGATTCGACCTGGTCCGGCTCGGCATCGCCGTCTACGGCCTGTCGCCCTCGGGCGACGGCCTCGCGCAGCGGCTCGGCCTGCGGCCGGCGATGACGCTGCGCGGACGGATCGCCGCGGTCCGGCGGGTGCCGGCCGGCAAGGGCGTCTCGTACGACTACACGTATCGCACCGATCGCGAGACCACGCTGGTGCTCGTCCCGCTCGGCTACGCGGAGGGCATCCCGCGGCACGCGTCTAATCGCGCGCCGGTCGCGATCGGCGGCAGCACCTTCCGCATCGCGGGTCGCGTCGCCATGGACCAGTTCGTGGTCGACGTCGGCGACCTGGACGTGACGGTCGGCGACGAGGTCGTCCTGTTCGGCGACCCCGCGACCGGTGTCCCCGCCGCGGACGACTGGGCGGACGCGGCCGAGACCATCAACTACGAGATCGTGACGCGCCTCGGCGGGAGGCTGAAGCACAGCTACGTCGGGGGCGCGCAGTGAGCCTCCGGCCGCCCCTCCAGCGCACGGTCGCGACGAGCGACGACATGCACGCGCTCGGCATCGAGCTGGGGCGGACGCTGCGCGCGGGCGACCTCGTCGTGCTGACCGGACCGCTCGGCGCGGGCAAGACGACGCTGACCCGCGGTATCGGCGAGGGGCTGGAGGTGCGCGGCCCGGTGCAGAGTCCGACCTTCGTGCTGGCGCGCACGCATCCCAGCCTCACCGGCGGCGCCCCGCTGGTGCACGTGGACGCCTACCGCCTCGCGAGCGCCCTGGAGCTGGACGACCTCGACATCGACTTCGCGCACGCGGTCGTCGTGGTCGAGTGGGGGAGGGGGATGCTCGACGGAATCGCCGAGTCCTGGCTCGACGTCGTGATCGAGCGCCCCACCGGCGCCGACGAGTCGGCCGACGCCGCGGCGGGTGCGGGCGACCTCGACCCCGCAGGCGACCTCGACACCGACGAACCGCGCCGCGTCTCCATCACCGGCCACGGCCCGCGCTGGGAGCAGCTGGCGCAGGCCGCACCGGGCGAACCCGCCTAGGCTGGAGTCATGCTCCTCGCCATCGACACCTCCGCCGGCACGAGCACGGCCGTCGTAGACCGCGACGGCGGCGTCCTGGCCGAGCGCATCGAGACCGACAGCATGCGGCACGCCGAGGTCGTCGGCGAGCTGATCCGAGCGATGCTCGACGAGTCGGGCATCCCGGTCTCCGCCCTCTCCGGGGTCGTCGCCGGCATGGGCCCCGGCCCGTTCACCGGGCTGCGCGTCGGGATCGCCGCCGCCAAGGCGTTCGCCTTCGGGGCAGGCAAGCCGCTCGTCCCCGTCGTCAGCCACGACGCCGTCGCCTACGAGCGGTATGCCGACGGCGACACCGGTCCGCTGCTCGTCGTCACCGATGCCCGCCGGCGCGAGCGCTACTGGACCGCGTACAGCGGGGCCGACGAGCTGGGCCTGCCCGTCCGGCTCGACGGGCCTGGTCTCGCCCGGCCAGACGACCTCCCGCATCCCGAGGTGGAGCGGCTGGAGGCGTGGGCCGTCCCTGCCGGGCGGCTCGGCATGCTCGCCGAGCTCCGTTACGCCAACGGCCTGCCGTTCGACGCCGACGAGCCGCTGTACCTGCGCTCGCCGGACGTGACCCTGTCGGCCGGACCGAAGCGGGTCTCCGCGTGACCGCCTGGCAGCTGCGCCGCGCCGGCGAGGACGACGTGCCCGCGATCATGGAGCTGGAGCGCTCCACCTTCGTCAGCGACGCCTGGTCCGAGCGGTCCATGCGGTCGGAGGTGACCGGGCAGCACGGTTACTACCTCGTCGCCTTCGAGCCGGAGCATCCCGAGCGGATCGACGGCTATGCGGGACTGCTCGCGCCGCGCGGCTCCGGCGAGGGCGACATCCAGACCATCGCGGTGGCGCCGCACGCCCGCCGCCACGGGCTGGGACGGGCGCTCATGCTCGCGCTGATCGGCGAGGCCCGGACGCGCGGCGCCCGCGACGTGTTCCTCGAGGTGCGTGCCGACAACCCCGGCGCCCAGACGCTCTACCGCGCGCTCGGCTTCGAGGAGATCGGCGTGCGGCCTCGGTACTACCAGCCGGACGGCGTGGACGCGATCGTCATGCGCCTCACCGTCCCCACCCCGGAGACCACGCTCGCATGAACACCACGCAGCCCCTCGTGCTGGGCATCGAGACCTCCTGCGACGAGACCGGCGTCGGCATCGTGCGCGGCACCACGCTGCTCGCCAACACGATCGCCTCCTCGATGGAGGAACACGCCCGCTACGGCGGGGTCGTGCCAGAGGTGGCCGCCCGCGCCCACCTGGAGGCGCTCACCCCGACGCTCACGACCGCGGTCGCCGACGCGGGCATCGAGCTCGCCGACGTCGACGCGATCGCCGTCACCAGCGGCCCAGGGCTCTCCGGCGCGCTCATGGTCGGCATCGGAGCGGCGAAGGCGCTCGCCGTCTCCCTCGGCAAGCCGCTCTACGCCGTCAACCACCTGGTCGGGCACGTGGGCGCCGATCTGCTCGACGCAGACGGAGGGCCCGGGCACCCGGTCGAGCTGCCAACGATCGCGCTTCTCGTCTCTGGCGGGCACACCTCCCTGCTCCTCGTGCGCGACCTCGTGTCGGACGTGGAACTGCTCGGCGAGACGATCGACGACGCCGCCGGCGAGGCGTTCGACAAGGTGGCGCGGGTGCTCGGCCTGCCGTACCCGGGCGGCCCGCAGATCGACCGCGTCGCCGCCGACGGCGACCCGACCGCGATCCGCTTCCCGCGCGGGCTGACCAAGCCGAAGGATCTGGACCGGCACCGGTACGACTTCTCGTTCTCCGGCCTCAAGACCGCGGTCGCGCGCTGGGTCGAGCAGCGGCAGGATGCGGGGGAGGAGGTCCCCGTGGCGGACGTCGCCGCGTCGTTCCGCGAGGCCGTGGTCGATGTCCTCATCGGCAAGGCGATCGCCGCGTGCCGCGACCACGACGTGCCCCGGCTGCTGCTCGGCGGAGGTGTCGTCGCCAACGCGCGCGTCCGCGAGCTCGCGACGCAGCGTGCGCGGGAGGCCGGGGTCGCCCTCCGCATCCCTGCGCTCTCGCTCTGCACCGACAACGGAGCGATGATCGCGGCGCTCGGGGCGCAGCTGATCATGGCCGGGCACGCACCGAGCGGGCTGCACTTCGCCGCGGACTCCACCCTCCCGGTCACCGAGATCCAGGTGCCCTGACCACGCAACGACATGTGCGTTGACACTCCCCGACGGCGCTGGGAGCATAAGTATGATCAGCGTTTTCTCAGGATGCCCCTCCTTGGACGACGCTCCGCGACGAAGGAGATGGGAACCATGACCGACCCGAACGCACCCGCCGGCCCGGCGGACTCCGACGGCCAGAACGGCGCGGTCCCGCCCGCCGGCTCGGAGCCGCCCGGAGCGCCCGTCCCGCCTCCCGCCCCGGGCACCGGTGCGGGTACCGGTGCTGTTCCGCCGGTGCCGCCGCCCGCACCCGGTCCCTCCGCGCCGGGATACGGTCAGCAGCCGCCCGCACCGGGCTACGGCCAGCCGCAGCAGCCGTATGGTCAGCAGCAGCAGCCGTACGGTCAGCAGCAGCCATACGGTCAGCAGCAGCCGTACGGCCAGCAGCCGTACGGTCAGCAGCAGCCCTACGGTCAGCAGCAACCCTACGGTCAGCCGCAGCAGCCATACGGCCAGCCCGCCCCCGGCTACACGCAGCCCTATGCGCCGGCCACGAAGTCGCCGATCCTGAGCATCCTGTCGCTGGTCGGCGGCATCATCGGCATCATCCTCAACATCGCCTGGGGCATCGGCTTCATCTTCGGCGTCGCCGCGATCATCCTCGGCTTCATCGGCCGCACCAAGGAGCCGCAGGCCCGCGGGTTCTGGCTGACCGGCATCATCCTCGGCTTCGTCAGCGTGGCCATCGCGATCATCTTCTGGATCTTCGCGGCCATCCTGTTCGCGAGCCTGTCGAACAACTACACGTACTGAGTGCCGGCCGGGCGGCTCAGAGCCGCTCGGCCAGCAGCGCGGTGTGCCGGCCCGCGACCCTGGTGAGAACCAGGGTCGCCGCGCGGTCGCCGCTCAGCGCGAGGCGCTTGCGGAGCGCGGCGGGGTCGATATCCACGCCGCGTTTCTTGATCTCCAGGGTGCCGATGCCTCGGTCGCGCAGGGCCCGCCTGAGGTCGCGCTCGGCGAACGGCAGCGTCTCGAGCACGCGGAACCCCGCGGCGAACGGCGTCTCGACGGGCTCGTCTGCCGTGATGTACGCGATGCCGTCGGCCAGCATCCGGCCGTCGATCCTCCGCGCCAGGTCGCCGATCAACCGCGCGCGGATGACCGCGCCGTCGGGCTCGTACAGGTACTCGCCGAGCGGGCCGGTCTCCTCGTCGTCGCTGTCGGCCTCCGCGACGAGCTCATGACCCGCATCGCCGCGCACGACGAGGGCGGCGCGGTGGATGTCGGGCCGGGCAAGCGCCCCGAACCACAGCCCGAGCTCCACCACCTGTCCGTCGACCGACACCCACTGCGCCTCCGCGGTCGACGGGATGAGGTCGCGATCGAAGCCCGGACCGAGCTTGAGCCCGACCGAGCGGCCCGTGGCCAGCTCGTACGCGAAGCCGAGGGACGGCGTGTAGTCGTCGGGATCGGTGAGCCGCTCGGTCTGCGTGTGCCCCGCCGTGCGCCGGGCCGGGTCGAGGAAGACGCCGTCGATGTCCCGCAGGTCGACATCCTCGGCGCGCCGGTGCTCCACGGTCGCGGTGGGGAAGGGGGCGAGGTTGAAGGCGGCGATGGCGGCCGTGACCTCGTCCGCCTCCACGGCGGTCACCTCCAGCTCGAGGGCGGCCAGCGCGAGTGCGTCGCCGCCGATGCCGCAGCCGAGGTCGGCTACCCGCCGGAGGCCGGCGGCGCGGAAACGGCCGGCATGCCGGGCCGCGACGGCGAGCCGGGTGGCCTGCTCGAGCCCGGCCTCGGTGAACAGCATGCGGGAGGCGAAATCGCCGAACTTCCCGACCGCCTTGCGCCGCAGCTTCGCCTGGGTGAGCACGGCGGCCACCAGGCCGGGGGAGTGGCCTTGCTTGCGGAGGTCCGAGACCATCCGCAGCACGTCCTTCTCGGTCTCGTAGGGCGGCAGCGAGTCGAGCAGGCGCAGCCCCTCCGTGCTCAGCAGCTCCACCAGTTCCGACCGTTCCATGCCCTCAAACTACCGCCTGGCACTCACGTTGCGAGACTGCTAAAGCACCCCCTAGACTCGTGTTAGCACTCTCGGTGTGAGTTTGCTAACTCCAGTCTTCTGTCAAGACAGTGTTCGTCACATGAAAGGGGTCAACCGTGTCGGTCTCCATCAAGCCGCTCGAGGATCGCATCGTCATCAAGCAGGTCGAGGCTGAGCAGACCACCGCTTCGGGTCTGGTCATCCCCGACACCGCCAAGGAGAAGCCGCAGGAGGGCGAGGTCGTGGCCGTCGGCCCCGGCCGTATCGACGACAACGGCAACCGCGTCCCGCTCGACGTGGCCGTCGGCGACAAGGTCCTCTACTCCAAGTACGGCGGAACCGAGGTCAAGTTCGGCGGCGAGGAGTTCCTCGTCCTCTCGGCCCGCGACGTGCTCGCGGTCGTCGTCCGCTGACGATCACTCTCTGACGAGGGCCCGGATGCTCAGGCATCCGGGCCCTTCGTCGTTCGCGGACGTCGTTCGCCTTCGTCGTTCGCCGGAACGTCCCCGGTCCGGAGTAATCTCGTGCGAGTGCCACAGCAAGACCAGACCGCGGTGACTCCCGCGCCCAGCTCCCTCGAACAGCACCGCGGCCCGGGGCTCGCGTACGCGATCTCCGCCTACGTGCTGTGGGGCATCCTCCCCATCTACTTCCTGTCGCTGGTGCCCGCGAGCGCGTGGGAGATCGTCGGCTGGCGCGTGCTGTTCTCGCTCGTGTTCTGCGCGATCGTGCTCACGGTGACGCGGGCGTGGGGGCGGTTCGGAGCGCTGCTGCGCAACCGGCGCATCCTCTTCACGATGGGGCTCGCCGGAGTCTTCATCTACGTCAACTGGCAGACCTACGTGCTGGCCACGGTGAGCGGTCATGTGGTGGAGGCGGCGCTCGGCTACTTCATCAACCCGATCGTCACGGTGTTCCTCGGGGTCGTGGTGCAGCGCGAGCGGCTGCGGGTCGCGCAGTGGGTGGCCGTCGGCGTCAGCATCGTGGCGGTGATCGTGCTCGCCGTCGGCTACGGGTCGTTCCCGTGGATCGCGCTGCTGCTCGCGTTCTCGTTCGGCTTCTACGGCCTGATCAAGAAGCGCGTGGGGCCGACCGTCGACGCGGTCTCCGGCCTGACGCTCGAGACGCTCTGGCTGACGCCCGTCGCCATCGTGCAGTTGATCGTCGTCGCGACGACCGCGGGCCTGACGTTCGGCACGGTGAGCGTCTGGCACACCGTCGCCATGGTCGGCGCCGGCGTCATCACCGCGGTGCCGCTGCTGTTCTTCGCCGCGGCCTCCCGTCGCCTCCCGCTCGTCTACATGGGCTTCATCCAATACTTCGCGCCCTTCATCCAGTTCCTGGTGGGCGTGTTCGTGCTGCACGAGGCCATGCCGCCCGAGCGCTGGGTCGGTTTCAGCATCGTCTGGCTCGCCCTCGTCATCCTGAGCGTCGACATGATCGTGGCTGCTCGCCAGGGGCGTCGGAAGGCGGTCGAGCTCGACGTCGCCTCTGTCGACTGATCCCGCCGGAGCAGCCCGCCTCCGTCAGGAATATGCGCCCAGGTTCTCCCGTTACCATGGGACATCCACCAACACGCGCAACCTGATAGGGGTGAAATGGACCAGCCGGATCCGTTCGGATTCATCGGTTTGACCTACGACGACGTCATGCTGCTCCCCGGGCACACGGACGTCATCCCGAGCGAGGCTGACACCTCCACTCGCCTGACCAAGCGCATCTCGATGGCGACCCCGCTGCTGTCGAGCGCGATGGACACCGTCACCGAGTCGCGCATGGCCGTCGCCATGGCGCGCCAGGGCGGCATCGGCATCATCCACCGCAATCTCTCGATCGAGGACCAGGCGTCGCACGTCGACAAGGTCAAGCGGTCGGAGTCGGGCATGATCACCAACCCGGTGACCACGACGCCCGACGCCACGGTCGAAGAGGTCGACGCGCTGTGCGGCCAGTTCCGCGTCAGCGGCCTGCCCGTGGTGGAGGCCGACGGCACCCTGGTCGGCATCATCACGAACCGCGACATGCGCTTCGTCTCGCCGTTCGAGCGCTCGACCACCCGCGTGCGCGACGTCATGACCCGGCAGCCGCTGATCACCGCCCCGGTGGGCATCGACCCGGACGCCGCGGTCGCCATCTTCGCCGAGCACAAGATCGAGAAGCTGCCGCTGGTCGACGCCGACGGCAAGCTGGGCGGCCTGATCACGGTGAAGGACTTCGACAAGAGCGAGAAGTACCCGAACGCCACCAAGGACGACGAGGGCCGCCTGCGCGTGGGCGCCGCCATCGGCTTCTTCGGCGACGCCTGGGACCGTGCCATGACGCTCGTCGACGCGGGCGTCGACGTGATCGTGGTCGACACGGCGAACGGCGACAGCAAGGGCGTGCTCGACATCATCAGCCGACTCAAGCACGAGCCGCGCGCCTCCCACATCGACGTCATCGGCGGCAATGTCGCGACCCGCTCGGGCGCTCAGGCGCTGATCGACGCGGGAGCGGACGCGATCAAGGTCGGCGTCGGCCCTGGCTCCATCTGCACCACGCGCGTCGTCGCGGGTGTCGGCGTGCCCCAGGTGACTGCGGTCTACGAGGCGTCGCTGGCGGCGCGGGAGGCGAACGTCCCGCTGATCGCCGACGGCGGCCTGCAGTACTCGGGCGACATCGCGAAGGCGCTCGTCGCCGGAGCGGACAGCGTCATGCTGGGCTCGCTCCTGGCCGGCACGACCGAGTCGCCGGGCGAGCTGGTGTTCGTCAACGGCAAGCAGTTCAAGAACTACCGCGGCATGGGTTCGCTGGGTGCGCTGCAGACCCGGGGCAAGAAGACCTCGTACTCGCGCGACCGCTACTTCCAGGCCGATGTGCCGAGTGACGAGCAGCTGATCGCCGAGGGCATCGAGGGCCAGGTGCCGTATCGCGGCCCGCTCGCCGCGGTCGCGTACCAGCTGGTCGGCGGCCTCCGTCAGTCGATGTTCTACGTCGGCGCGCGCACCATCCCCGAGTTGAAGCAGAACGGCAAGTTCGTCCGCATCACCGCCGCCGGGCTCAAGGAGTCGCACCCGCACGACGTGCAGATGGTCGTGGAGGCGCCGAACTACCGGCGGTAGTCGTCGCCTGACCGCGAACCAGAACCGCCGCACACGCATCGTCGTGTGCGGCGGTTCTGTCGTCGGGCCGCCCCTGCACCGCGCTGCGGGTTCAGTGATCGGTGGCGGACGAGAGGTCACGTGGTCCACTGCTTGCCGTAAGACGTGTTGTGCAGTCCGCCCACGGTCGTATAGCCGGGCTTCGCGACCGCCTGCGAGGAACTGTACGACCAGCCCGTCGTGTACCGCGCGCCCGTCGTCGGGACGACGTACGTCGCCGCCGCGCCATATGGCTCACAGTTGCCGGAACCTGACACCCGTGTGGTGACAGCACCGGTCGACGATGACGAGACGATGACTTTTCCGCTCGCGCCGCAACTCTCGGTCCTGTTCCCGATAGCGTGCGCCGGGGTCGTCGCCAGCGCCGTGAATGCGATGGTCACGGCCGCGGTCGCCGCGACCTGCGTGAGTTTCATGAAGCCCTTCCCGTCCGGGTCCATCCCGAACTCCATCAGACAAGCGCATCCACTGAAATACGTCAAGAAGAATTGGACATTCGAAATCTACTGGACGCTACATTCGTGTCATGCGCGTTCTCAGGTTGACGATGATCGGCATGCTCGTCCTCGCTCTCAGCGGGTGCGCCTCGGCAGTCCCGACGGAACCCGGAGACGCCTCGGCGATCACGGGTGCAATGTCCGAAGCGCAGCGATCAGCACTTGCGGATCATGTCGTCTCCTACGACGAGTACCAGGACGCGTATCGGCGTTACTCGGCCTGTGTCGAGGCGGCAGGTTACGCCGTCGAACGACTCGGTGAGACTAATCGGGTCATCGACTATCGGATTCCAGAAGCCGCGGTGCAAGACGGAAGTGCGTCCGTCTGCTACGACCGTCACTTCCGGCTGGTCGACTCGACATGGCAGCTGTCCCGCGAGGATTCGTCGGAGCAGGCGGCGCAGTACCGCGACTGTTTGACGGCTGCAGGCATCACGCCGGCTGGCACTCTGCACGAGATGTACGACCAGCTGGTCGGCGCCGGCATCGACCCGCTCCAGTGCATTGATGGATGACTCCCGGCGGGACCGGAGCAGGCGAATGTCAGGCGCTCTCCGCACGACTCCCATCGTCGCGTTATGGGTGGCGCCAGTGATTCTCGCGGCGGTGTTGCTGCCGATGGCAGGCGCTGCCGAAGAAGCCGCGGTGTCGCCATCCATCGATCGGATGTCTACCGTCGGGGAGCGCGAGCGTGCGTACCGTCAGGCGGTCGACGTCGCCCTGACCTACCCGCCGGAGATCGAGCTGATCGGCGGAGTCGCTGGGACGGTCACCAGCGTCGACGTGGCCGTTGGTGGCGCCCCCTCGAACGGCCAGAAGATCCTCTCCGTGGATCAGCGGCCCGTCTACATCATCACTGGGAACTCGCCGCTGTACCGCCCGCTTGGACGAGGAGATACCGGCGCGGATGTTCGTACGCTGACCGCATTCCTTGTCGCTCGGGCACTGCTGACCGCTGATGAGATCGATGATGTCTTCGGCCCTCGCGTCGAATGGGCAGTGCGTTCCTTCCAGCGCGAGGAGGGGCTCGAGGTTACCGGTGTATTCGATCCTGCCGTGGTCGTATTCGCGCCGCCCGGTCTTGAGAGCTTCACCGCGGTCGTTCCGCTTCTCGGTTCTCTGATCTCGTCCGGCTCGCCGATCGTGCGCGGACGCGGCGCGATCACTGACTTGGTCCTCACCGTCTCGGGCGCGCCCGACCAGCGCCCGCGGCCACCGGCTGGCGCCCTGGTGCTCGAGATGGGCGGCACGGACGTTCCGGTCTCGTCAGTGACCCCCTCGACAGAGGAGGCTGCCGCACTTGCCGGAAGCCTGACCGACGCGGTGGCTCGAGGTGATGCAAAGCGGTTGCAGGGCGACGACGGCACGACCAGGTATTCCGGGGTGTTCCTGAAGACCGCCGCCGCAGAGCGCGTCGGGGTGGTCCCGGGCTCTGCCGTTCTAGCGGGCAGCGCTGGACGGAGGTGCATCGTCATCGGGCCGGACCCGGCTCACGCCTCGAGCGAGATCCTGGCATTCGCCGAGCCGATGCCAGGCGAGGTCGGCGTCGTCGCCATCCCTCATGAATTCGCCGGGCGTCGCTTCCTCATCGATCCGACGTCCGCCGCGGCCGAGACGAGGCGGCGATGCAGATAACCGTGGCGCACGCCTCTGTCCGGTTCGGACGGCGGATCGTCCTCCACGACTTCTCGGCGGTCTTCCCGACGCATCGGGTAACCGCCCTGACCGGACCCTCCGGAAGTGGGAAGTCGACCCTGCTGAGCGCGATGTCCGGCTTCACCCGGCTCGACAGCGGCCGGATCGCTGTGGGACCCGGACTCGACGAGCCGGATCCCTCGTTGGTCGCCTGGGTGCCGCAGGGATCGAATGCGCTGGGCGCCCGAAGCGCTCGGGAAAATGTGATGATGGGCGCCCTCAGCCGCGGTGTGGCTCTTTCCGAGGCCGCTCGGCTGGCAGACGAACAGCTGAGGATTCTCGGTCTGGGGGAGCGCGCCGACACCGCTGCGATGCTCTTGTCCGGTGGTGAGCTTCAACGCGTCGGTTTCGCGCGGGCCCTGGTCTCGCGTCGGCCCATCATCTTCGCCGACGAGCCGTCGGCGAGCCTCGACGAGCAGAACACGAAGCTGCTCGCGACCGTGCTGCATGATCTCGCCTCGGTGACGACCATCGTCGTCGCCACCCATGATCCCCTGCTTGTCGGTGCTGCTCAGCATCAGGTGTCATTGCGCGGGCGGGGCGGATGAGAGAGGGCTGGTCGGTCGGCTCGATGGCCAGAGAAGCGTGGCGCAACGCGACCGGGCCGCGATCCCGGCTCGCCCTGCTGATTCCTCTTGCGCTGGTCTACGGCATGGCCCTTCCCTGGTTCGCAACGTTGGAGACCAAGGCACTCCACTCGGCCCTCGCGGCCCAGGCGTCTGCGGGACGAGGCGTGCTCGTGTTCCAGGCGGCGGACCGGGATTCCCCGGTCGCGATCTCACGAGCCAGCTGCGAGGCGCTCGTAGACCGCCCCGGGGTGACCAGGGCGGGGATTCTCAGAGAAGCAACGAGTGCATCATTCCTCCAACTGGGCGATGAGGTTCCGGTTCAGGAAGCCAGCACGAGCCTGTTCCCGCAACTCCGGGACGGCCGAGCGCTTATCGGGGCCGCTCTCTGGAAAAGCGGCGGCACCGTCTCCTTGATAACGGCGGAGGGTCGCTCTGTTGCTGCACAGGCGATGCATGACCAGCCCGCCGGGATCGACACGAATTCTGCGGTGGTCGTCGCTTTGGACCCGAGTGTCGCCAGCGCTGCTGCGTGCATCGTGGTGCTCGACCTCTTCCAGCGCCCGAACAGCAGGGCTGTCTCCCTCGCATCCGCTCTCCATGTCCAGGGTGGCCCGATCGGGGTTCATCAGACCTTCTCAGAGGCCTCCGATGTGTTGGCTGACTTCCGCAAGCGGCCTGGAACGCTGCTGCCGCTCGGCGGAGCCCTCGTGGCCGGATGCGCCGCCGGGCTGACCGGTAGGTCGCGGAGGAGCGAGCTCGCGGTCTATCGACTCGTCGGCTCCTCCCGGAACGCCGTCGGCGCTCTGGTGTGCCTCGAGCAACTGATCATCGCGGGCATCGCAGCCACGTCCGTCGCGTTCACGACCGTGACGATGCGCGGCTCGATCGTGGATGCAACCGCCCAGACGATGCTCGGGGTGGCCGGCGCCGCCGTCTGGTCCGCCGTGGCGCTGGCTCTGATGATCGACCTCCCGCTCCGCGACCCGTTGGGCATGGCGAAGGACAGGTGAGATCGTTTCCCGACGAAGAGGAGCCGCCGCTCGCGCGTCGCGAGCGGCGGCCCCGTCGTCTCACCAGCGGGAGTTGGACGAGGAGTACGAGCTGCTCGTCGGGGAGCCCTTGGGGCACGGCTTCGACGACGTGGTCGGCTTCGGCGTGGTCACCGGCTTCGGCGTGGTGGTCGGCTTCGGGCACGGCTGGGAGGGCTCCGTCGGCTTGGGGGTCGGAGTCGGCCTGCCCGGGCACGTCGTCGCCGTCCCCGGTGTGCTGATCTCGCACATGTCCTCGGCGGCGGTGGTGCCGCCGCACGTGCTGTGGCTTCCGCTGCGCGCCGTGGAGGTGCACGAGTCGTGGATTCCGCCTGCGAAGGCCGCCGGAGCCGCAGCGAGGGTGAGAACCGTCGCCAGGGTGGCGGCGCCGAGGATGTTCCTGAGTTTCACAACTGCCTTTCCGCTCGGGGCGTTCCCGAGCGGGAATCAGCCTGGCATCAGAAATAACAGTGCGCGCTGCGCCGCCCCCCTTTTGCGTGTCAGCGGCGCATCCCACCGACCCTCAGCACCGCATCTCTCAGTACCTTCGGGTCGCACGCGAGGTTGATACGCGCGAACCCTGCGCCCTCCCTTCCGAACTGCGGCCCGTTGCCCAGGGCGACGCGGGCCTCTTCGAGGATGCGGGCGGCAGGGTCGTCGCCCCACCCGTAGGCGCGGAGGTCGACCCAGGCGAGGTAGCTGGCGCGGGGCTCGCGGTAGCGGGAGTCGGGGAGGTGCTCCGCCAAGAGGTCCGTCAGGAGCCGGCGGTTCGCCTCGATCGCGTCCAGCGCGTCCGACAGCCACGGCGCGCCCTCGCGGTACGCCGCCTCGGCGGCGATCAGGCCGAAGAGGCTGGTGCGCTCCTCCACCTCGACCGGGAGGCCGTCGACCAGCGCTCGCTGCGACGGCGAGGCGGTGACGAAGAAGGCGCACTTGAGGCCGGCCAGGTTCCACGCCTTGCTCGCGGAGTGCGCGGCGACACCGACCCGTCGTGCGGCCTCCGACACCGCGAGGAACGGGGTGAAGACGGCGTCGCGGTGCACCAGCGGGGCGTGCACCTCGTCGCTGACGACGGGGACGCCGTAGCGGTCGGCGAGCTCGGCGACGGCGGCGAGCTCGTCCGCGGGATGCACCAGCCCGAGCGGGTTGTGGGGGTTGCACAGCAGGAGGGCGCGGGCGCCTCCCGCGAAGGCTCGCTCGAGCCCCGCCAGGTCGAGCGACCAGCCGGGGTCGGCGTCCGTCTGCAGCAGAGGGACCTCCTCCACGACACCCCCGGCCTCCGGGACGTACGAGAAGAACGGCGGGTAGACCGGAGGCGTGATGACGACCCGGTCGCCGGGCTCGATCAGCCGGCGCAGCGCCTCCACGAGGACGACGCCGATGTCGGAGGTGGTGCGCACGGCCGCGGGGTCCACCTCCCATCCCCACGCCGAGCGCGCGTAGTCGGCGAAGGCGTGGTGAAGCCCGCGCCCGGCGCCGATGTACCCGGTGTCGTTGCGGTCGACGGCCGCGTGCAGCGCGGCCGCGATCGGCGGGGCCAGCGGGTAGTCCATCTCGGCGACGAAGAGGGGGAGCACGTCGTCGGGATACGCGGTCCACTTCTCGCTCGTGCGGGTGCGGAGGAGGTCGATGGGGTCGGCGTGGAGAGTCACCCCACCCACTCTGCCAGGGCCGTCGGCCTAGACTGAAGGGCGTGAGCATGGAGATCGAGATCGGCCGCGCCAAGCGCGCCCGCCGCGTGTACGCCTTCGACGACATCGCTGTGGTGCCCAGCCGCCGCACGCGCGACCCCGAAGACGTCTCGGTCTCGTGGAGCATCGACGCCTACCAGTTCGACATCCCGTTCCTCGCCGCGCCGATGGACTCCGTGGTCTCGCCGACCACCGCGATCATGATGGGCCAGCTGGGCGGCCTGGGTGTGCTCGACCTCGAGGGCGTCTGGACCCGCTACGAGGACCCGGAGCCGCTGCTCGCCGAGATCCGGGAGCTGCCGGCCGACCAGGCGACGGCCCGCATGCAGCAGATCTACTCCGAGGCGATCAAGCCGGAGCTGGTCACGCAGCGCCTCGCGGAGATCCGCGCGGGCGGTGTCACGGTCGCCGGCGCGCTGTCGCCGCAGCGCACGCAGGAGCTCTACGAGACCGTGGTGGAGGCAGGGGTCGACCTGTTCGTCATCCGCGGCACCACCGTGTCGGCGGAGCACGTCTCGAAGAACGTCGAGCCGCTCAACCTCAAGAAGTTCATCTACGAGCTCGACGTGCCCGTCGTGGTCGGCGGCGCGGCCACCTACACGGCGGCCCTGCACCTCATGCGCACCGGCGCGGCCGGCGTGCTCGTCGGGTTCGGCGGGGGCGCGGCCTCCACCACCCGCTCCACCCTGGGCATCCACGCGCCGATGGCCACGGCCGTCGCCGACGTCGCCGGCGCGCGCCGCGACTACATGGACGAGTCGGGCGGCCGCTACGTGCACGTCATCGCGGACGGCGGCCTCGGCAGCTCCGGCGACATCGTCAAGGCGATCGCGTGCGGCGCCGACGCGGTCATGCTCGGCACCACGCTCGCCCGTGCCACCGACGCCCCCGGCGGCGGCTGGCACTGGGGCGCGGAGGCGCACCACGCCCACCTGCCGCGCGGCAACCGCGTGCAGGTCGGCCAGGTGGCCCCGTTGGAGGAGATCCTGTACGGACCCGCGCCCGTCGCCGAGGGGTCTGCGAATCTGGTGGGAGCCTTGCGGAGGAGCATGGCGACGACGGGATACTCGGACCTGAAGGAGTTCCAGCGCGTCGAGGTCGTGGTCGCGCCGTACCAAGCGCACTAGCCGTTCGGCCGGCACGCGGCCGAGGAGGGAGACAACGATGGTCACATCCCAGTCCGCCGTGAGCACGGTCACGTCGAATCCCACGGTCGCCAAGCCGTCGCGCCTCGGCCCCGCCGAGCGCTCGGCCGCGATCGCCGCACTCAGGGACTCCGAGCTCGACGTGCTCGTCGTCGGCGGCGGCATCGTCGGCACCGGCGCTGCGGTCGACGCCGTGACGCGCGGCCTGTCCGTCGGTCTGGTGGAGGCGCGCGACTTCGCGTCCGGCACCTCCAGCCGCTCCTCCAAGCTCGTGCACGGCGGCATCCGCTACCTCGAGCAGCTCGACTTCCGGCTGGTGCGTGAGGCGCTCATCGAGCGCGGCCTGCTGCTCCAGCGCATCGCTCCGCACCTGGTGAAGCCCGTGCGGTTCCTCTACCCGCTGCACAAGCGGGTGTGGGAGCGGTTCTACATCGGCGCGGGGATGATGCTGTACGACATCTTCTCGTACACCGGCGGGCGGCCTCCCGGGGTCCCGCACCACCGCCACCTGAGCAAGCGCCAGGTGCTGCGTGCGATCCCGAGCATCGCGCCGAACGCACTCGTCGGCGGCATCACCTACTACGACGCCCAGGTCGACGACGCGCGCTACACCGCGACCCTGGCCAGGACGGCGGCGCACTACGGCGCCCACGTGGCCACGCGCGTGCGCGTCGAGGGCTTCGTCAAGGTCGGCGAGCGCGTGGTCGGCGTGCAGGCGCACGACCTCGAGACCGACGAACGCTTCGAGATCCGCGCCAAGCAGGTCGTCAACGCGACCGGCGTCTGGACCGACGACACGCAGGCCATGGTGGGAGAGCGCGGCCAGTTCAAGGTCCGCGCATCGAAAGGCATCCACCTCGTCGTGCCGCGCGACCGGTTCCAGTCGAAGATGGGCCTGCTGCTGCGCACGGAGAAGAGCGTCCTGTTCGTCATCCCGTGGGGCCGGCACTGGCTGATCGGCACCACGGACACCGACTGGCACCTCGACAAGGCGCACCCGGCCGCGACGGCGGCCGACATCGACTACCTGCTCGCGCACGTCAACGAAGTGCTCAACGTGCCGCTGACCAGGGAGGACGTGGAGGGCGTCTACGCCGGCCTGCGCCCGCTGCTGGCGGGCGAGTCTGAGGAGACCTCCAAGCTGTCGCGGGAGCACCTCGTCGCGCACTCGGTGCCGGGGCTCGTGGTGATCGCCGGCGGCAAGTGGACGACCTACCGGGTCATGGCGAAGGACGCGGTCGACGCGGCCGTCGACGCGCTCGACGGCAAGATCCCCGAGAGCACGACGATGGAGATCGCGCTGGTCGGCGCCGAGGGTTACCAGGCCGCGTGGAACCGCCGCAAGCGGATCGCGGCCGACACCGGCCTCCACGTCGCCCGCATCGAGCACTTCCTCAACCGCTACGGCACGATGACCGAGGACATCCTCGCGCTCATCACGGAGGACCCCTCGCTCGCCGATCCGCTGCCCGGCGCGGACGACTACGTCGGCGCGGAGGTCGTATACGCGGCGTCGCACGAGGGCGCCCTGCACCTGGAGGACGTGCTCGCTCGCCGCACCCGCATCTCCATCGAGGCGTGGGACCGCGGCGTCTCGGCGGCGCCCGTCGCCGCGCGGCTGATGGCCGGCGTCCTCGGCTGGGACGCCGAGCGCGAGGAGCGTGAGGTGCAGACCTACCTCAAGCGCGTCGCCGCCGAACGGGCCAGCCAGCTGCAGCCCGACGACGAGTCCGCGGACCGCGTGCGGCTGGAGGCGCCGGACATCGTGGATGTCGACGCCCAGGCCCTCAAGGAGACGCGCACGGCACGCACGGGAGCACCCTCGAAGGCCGACGCCGACGCGTCCGGCGTGACGGGCGCCGGCGCGGAGGACGCTCCTACCACGGACGGCTGAGCGGCGCCCCGGCTCCGTTCAGACCGCTTCGATAGGGTGAGAGAACCCACAGGAACCACTGGAACGGCGGATGGAGACGGCAGATGGTCGACGTACGACGGGTGAAGCTCCCCGGAGTGGGGGTGCTGCACACCTTCGTCACCGATGACGGCGGCAAGGTCGGCGTCATCGCGCACCGCTCGGGTCACAGCGACCTGATCACGTTCTCGGACCACGAGGACGGCGCGGACGTGACCAAGGTCTCGCTGCGCCTCAGCGAGGACGAGGCGCACACCCTCGCCGAGCTGCTGGGCGGCACCCAGATCACCGAGTCGCTGACGGCGCTCGACCAGATCCCCGGGCTCAGCATCGACTGGTTCACCGTCGACTACGAGGACTACATCGCCGGGCAGCAGCTGGGCCAGCCGGGCGACAGGGGCTTCGTCGGTCTCACCGTCGTCGCGGTCGTGCGGGGGGACTCCGCCAACCCGGCGCCCGCTCCCGACTTCAAGGTGTTCCCCGGCGACACGCTCGTCGTCGCAGGCACGCCGGAGAAGGTCGCCAAGGCCTTCTCGTTCTTCCGGACCGGCGAAGTCGCCGCCCGCTCCACCGTCGACGCTCCGCCGGGGGGTTGATCGATGCATCTCGGTGAAGACCTCATCATCCTCGGCATCCTCCTGCTCGTCGCCTACGTGCTGGGGCGGCTCGGCAGGCTGGTGGGTCTCCCCGCGATCCCCGTCTACATGGTCGTCGGACTGCTCGCCAGCCCGCACACCGGCTGGTTCCCGCTCGATTTCGAGAGCCACTACATCGAGCTCATCGCGATCTTCGGGCTGATCCTGCTGTTATTCAACCTGGGCCTGGAGTTCGACCAGGACGAGTTCTTCGGCAACTTCGGCAAGCTGATCATCTCGGGCGGCTCCTACATCGTCATCAACATGGGGGTCGGCCTCGCGTTCGGCTTCATGGTGGGCTGGGGGACCAGGGAGGCGCTGATCATCGCGGGCATGACCGCGACCTCCTCGTCGGCCATCGTCACGAAGCTGCTGATCGACCTGCGACGGCTGCCGAACACCGAGACGCCGATGATCCTCGGCGTCACCGTCGTCGAAGACATCTTCATCGCCATCTACCTCGCGATCGTGTCGGTCGTGCTGAGCGGGGAGACGGACTTCTGGCCGGTCGTCGGCAAGCTGGCGATCGCCTTCACCTTCCTCGTGGTGATGTTCACGATCGCGCGCTGGGGCGGACGCTTCGTGTCGCGGCTGTTCCGCACGAAGGACGACGAGCTCTTCACGATCCTGTTCTTCGGCTTCGCGGTGCTGTTCGCGGGGATCGGCGAGATCCTCGGCGTCACCGACGCGATCGGCGCGTTCCTGATCGGGCTCGTACTGGGGGCGACCAAGTACCGCAACAAGATCGAGCACATCGCGATACCGCTGCGCGACGTCTTCGCCGCGTTCTTCTTCCTCAACTTCGGGCTGGAGCTCGACCCCGCCCAGTTCCCGTCGGTGCTCGGGCCGGTGCTCATCGCGGTGGCGATGACCATCGTGCTCAACATCCTCGCCGGCCAGTTCGTCGCGTGGATCAACGGGATGGGCGCGCAGGCCGGCATCAACACCACGGTCATCCTGCAGAACCGCGGCGAGTTCGCGCTGATCCTCGCGACACTGTCGATCAGCGCGGGGCTCGACGAGCGCATCCAGCCCTTCGCGGGCCTTTACGTGCTGATCATGGCGGTGATCGGGCCGGTCCTCGCAGCGAACTCCGAGAAGATCGGTGGGATGATCCTCAGGACCGGCGCGCCCACCAGGCGCAGGAAGAAGCCGAAGCGCGATCCCATGCTCGACGAGGAGATCGCGCTGGTCGAGGCGGCCACCGCCGACCTCGCTCCCGAGTCCGGTCGCGACGACCGGAAAGCGGACGACACCACCGCCGCCGTCGACCGGATCGTCGAGCAGGCCATGCTGGAGCAGAGCGCCTCCGGCCCGGCCGCGAAGCAGGAAGACTCCGGCGACCGAAAGCGGGACTGACCCATCGACACCACCCCCGGCCGCCCGTCCACGACGGGCGAGACCACGCTGTTCCAGATGATGCTGCGCCCCCGCTGGATCGGGGCGCTCGTCCTCGCGCTCGCGCTCGCGGCCGGCTTCGCGGCTCTGGGCCAGTGGCAGCTGGAGCGCGCCGTCGAGTCGGGGAAGGCGGTGGAGGCGCCGACCGAGACCGTGCTCCCGCTGGCCGACGTCGCGAAGCCGGGCGGCCCGCTGCGCGACGAGGCGGTCGGGCAGCTGGTGGAGTTCGACGCGACCTTCGTGCCCGGCGACGAGCACCTCCTCTACGACCGCATCAACGACGGCCGCACGGGCTGGTGGGTGGTCAGCCACGCCACGGTCACCGGAGCCGACGGCAAGCCGGTCGCGCTCGCCGTGGCGCGCGGCTGGGCGCCGACCGAGCAGGCGGCGAAGGCGGCCGCCGCACGTCTGGCCGACCAGCCGGCGACGAAGGAGCGCGTGACGGGCCGCATCCTGCCGGACGAGCAGCCCGAGCTGCCGAAGGACAGGGAGAACGCGCCCTTCGCGATGCGGACCGTGGGCGTCGGCGCGCTGTACAACCTGTGGACCGGCGTCGACGGGATGGACGTCTACGCCGCCTACGTCGTCGACCGCAGCGCGCCCACCGGCCTGACCGACATCGACTCCCCGCCGCCGATCGCGCAGCAGGAGCTCAACTGGCTCAACATCTTCTACGCCGCCGAGTGGATCATCTTCGCCGGCTTCGCCGTCTTCATGTGGTACCGCCTCGTGAAGGACGCGAAGCAGAAGGAGGACGAGCTGCGTGAGCTGGAGGCGCAGGAGGCCGCCGCGGATCAGGCCGCGGAGCAGGCTGCGGCGGGCAAAGTAGAATAGCCCCATGCCCCTCGCTCCCAAGCTCGAAGACTTCCCGAAGATCCGCGGGGCGCTCCGGTTCTACCAGGTGTTCGCCTACGTCACGGGCATCATGCTGCTGCTGCTGTGCGTCGAGATGATCCTGAAGTACGGCTTCGGCCTCCAGCTCTTCGCCTTCAGCAATTACGGTGCGCTGACCTTCGTCCCGGTCGAGACCGCGGTCGCGCCGACCGGGCTCGACCTCAGCACCGGCATCCTGATCGCGCACGGCTGGCTCTACGTCGTGTACCTGATCTCCGACTTCCGCCTCTGGAGCCTGATGCGCTGGCCGTTCATCCGGTTCGTGACCATCGCGCTCGGAGGCGTCGTCCCGTTCCTCTCGTTCTTCGTGGAGGCGCGGGTCAGCAAGCAGGTCAAGACCTACCTGGCCGGCCGTGAGGCCGAGGCAGCCAAGCTCGTGGAGGCGACAAATTAGCACGAACCCAGAACTCGACGCGGCGGCGCCGCAGGGTCCCGTCCTCGTGGTGGACTTCGGCGCGCAGTACGCGCAGCTGATCGCCCGGCGTGTGCGCGAGGCGAACGTGTACTCCGAGATCGTGCCGCACACCGTCACGGCGTCCGAGATCGCGGCGAAGCGCCCGGCCGGCATCGTGCTGTCGGGCGGGCCCTCCAGCGTGTACGAGGAGGGGGCGCCGAAGCTCGACGAGGCGATCCTCGACCTCGGCGTGCCCGTGCTCGGCATCTGCTACGGCTTCCAGGTGATGGCCACCGCGCTGGGCGGGGAGGTCGCCAAGACCGGGCAGCGGGAGTACGGCTCCACGGCGGTCCGCATCTCCGACACCGGCGTCCTTCTCGACGGCCAGCCCACCGAGCAGACGGCGTGGATGAGCCACGGCGACTCGGTCTCGCGGGCGCCGGAGGGCTTCGAGGTCCTCGCCTCCACCCCCGGCACCCCCGTCGCGGCCTTCGCCAACGACGAGCGCAAGCTGTACGGCGTGCAGTGGCACCCCGAGGTGAAGCACTCGGCGTACGGCCAGGCCGTGCTCGAGAACTTCCTGCATCGCGCGGCCGGCATCCCGGCCGACTGGAACGCGGGCAACGTGATCGCCGACCAGGTCGCCGCCATCCAGGCGCAGATCGGCTCCGGCCGGGTCATCTGCGGGCTGTCCGGCGGCGTCGACTCCGCGGTCGCCGCGGCGCTCGTGCACAAGGCCGTCGGCGACCAGCTCGTGTGCGTGTTCGTCGACCACGGCCTCCTGCGCAAGGACGAGGCCCGTCAGGTCGAGGAGGATTACGTCAAGGCCACGGGCATCCGGCTGGTGACCGTGAACGCGCAGGAGCAGTTCCTGACCGCGCTCGCGGGCGTCAGCGACCCCGAGACCAAGCGCAAGATCATCGGCCGCGAGTTCATCCGCGTGTTCGAGCAGGCGCAGGCCGACCTGATCGCCGAGGCCGCGAGCGAGGGCGACCCCATCCGCTTTCTGGTGCAGGGAACGCTCTACCCGGACGTCGTGGAGTCCGGCGGCGGCACGGGCACCGCGAACATCAAGAGCCACCACAACGTCGGCGGCCTCCCGGAGGACCTGCAGTTCGAGCTCGTGGAGCCGCTGCGCACGCTGTTCAAGGACGAGGTGCGCTCCATCGGCCGTGAGCTCGGCCTCCCGGAGGAGATCGTCGCCCGGCAGCCGTTCCCCGGCCCTGGCCTCGGCATCCGCATCGTCGGCGAGGTCACCCAGGAGCGGCTCGACCTGCTCCGCGACGCGGACGCCATCGTGCGCGCCGAGCTCACCAAGGCGGGTCTCGACACCGAGATCTGGCAGTGCCCGGTGGTGCTGCTGGCCGACGTGCGCTCGGTGGGCGTGCAGGGCGACGGCCGCACCTACGGCCACCCGATCGTGCTGCGCCCGGTCTCCAGCGAGGACGCCATGACGGCCGACTGGACGCGCCTGCCGTACGACCTGCTGGCCACGATCTCCAACCGCATCACCAACGAGGTGGACGGGGTCAACCGCGTCGTGCTCGACGTCACGTCGAAGCCGCCGGGGACCATCGAGTGGGAGTGAGATCCTCTGCGACGAAGAGGGTCGGGAGACGGTCGGAACGCGTGCGTTCCGGCCGTTTTCCCGTTTCCGGCAGACGGCGCGTTCCAGGTCTGGCCGTGGGATTAGGTAGCATGGCTTCGCTATGACTTTCAAGGATCGGCTGTGGGCTAAGGGCGTCCAGGACGAGACCCGCGCCCGGGGCGAGTCCCTCGTCGCACGCTTCGGCAGCCAGTACCTCGCGGACTCGCTCGCCTGGGTGGTCGCGATCTTCGTCGCCGTGATCTTCCGCTACGACTTCAACGTGACGCAGATCCAGATCCTCCCGGTGCTGGTGGCGTGCGTCGTCGTCCTGCTGCTGCAGCTCGTGCTCGGCTGGCTGTTCTGGGTGTACCGGGGGCGGTACACCTACGGCAGCTTCGAGGAGGCCACCGCCGTCGCCGTGACCGTGGCCTGCGTCTCCGTCATCATCACCCTCCCGCTCGCCGCGTTCAGCCCTGCGCTGCACCTGCCGCGCAGCCTGGCGCTCATCGCCGGGCCGATCGCGTTCGGCCTGATGGGGCTCGCCCGCTACCTCAAGCGGCAGTACGTCATCCGCAAGCTCAAGGTGAACGCGGATGCGGGACGCGCGATCATCGTCGGCGCCGGCTTCATGGGCAGCATCATGGTGCGCCGCATGCTGACCGACCCCGAGTCGGCCTACCTCCCGGTCGGCTTCCTCGACGACGACAAGGGCAAGCGCAACCTGCGGCTGCTCGGCGTCCCCGTGCTCGGCACCATCCAGGACATGGCGGCCGCGGCGCAGGCGACGTCGGCGACCGTGGCGATCGTGTGCGTGGCCCGCGCGGACGCCACCCTGCTCAAGCGCATCTCCGACCTGGCCGAGCCGCTCGGGCTGACCGTCAAGGTGCTGCCGGAGCTCGACGAGGTGCTGGGCGGCAAGACGCGGCTGAGCGACATGCGCACGCTGTCCATCGAGGACCTGATCGGTCGCCGCCCGGTCGACACCGACGTCGAGAGCATCGGCGGCTACCTCACCGGCCGCAAGGTGCTCGTCACCGGTGCCGGAGGCTCCATCGGCTCGGAGCTGTGCCGCCAGATCGCGAAGTACCGGCCCGCGGAGCTGATCATGCTCGACCGCGACGAGACCGGCCTCCAGCACGCCCAGCTCAACATCGCGGGCAACGGCCTGCTGGACTCGCGCGACATCGTGCTCGCCGACATCCGCGACGCGCAGGCGCTGCACGACCTGTTCCTGGAGCGCAAGCCCGACGTGGTGTTCCACGCCGCAGCGCTGAAGCACCTGCCGATGCTCGAGCGCTACCCCGGCGAGGCGTGGAAGACCAACGTGCTCGGCACGCTGAACGTGCTGAACGCGGCCCTGGCCTCCGGCGTGCAGCAGTTCATCAACATCTCGACCGACAAGGCCGCCCGCCCGAGCAGCATCCTCGGCCACTCCAAGCGCGTCGCCGAGCGCCTCACGGCGTGGGCGGGGGACACCTCTGGCCTGGCATACCTGTCGGTCCGGTTCGGCAACGTGCTCGGCAGCCGGGGCTCGCTGATCCCCACCTTCAAGCGCCTGATCGACGAGGGCAAGCCGCTGACGGTCACCCACCCGCAGGCGACGCGGTACTTCATGACCATCCCCGAGGCGTGCCAGCTCGTCATGCAGGCGGGTGCCATCGGCACCGCGGGCGAGGTGCTGATCCTCGACATGGGGGAGCCCGTGAGCATCCTCGACATCGCCCACCGCATGATCGCGCAGTCCGGCAAGGACATCGAGGTCGTCTTCACGGGCCTGCGCCCCGGCGAGAAGCTGCACGAGGAGCTGATCGGCGAGGACGAGGTCGACGTGCGGCCGCGCCACCCGCTGATCTCGCACGCGCGGATCCGCCCGCTGCGCCCCGAGCGGCTCGACCGCCAGGAGTGGGAGCGCCGCTGGTCCGAGGGGCACACCGACACCAACATGGTGAGCGTGAGCCAGGTGCGAGAGGTCGCGGAGGCGCGGCAGCTCGCCGAGTCGCGCCACGTCACCGAGGGCCGCCGGGGCGGTAGCGCCTCGTGAGCCCCCGGATCTACATGTCCTCGCCCGACGTGGGCGCCCTGGAGGAGGAGTTCCTGCTCGGCGCGCTGCGCTCCGGCTGGATCGCGCCGCTCGGTCCCGACGTCGACGCCTTCGAGCGCGAGATCGCCGACCGCACCGGCGTCGCGCACGCCGTGGCCCTGAGCTCCGGCACGGCCGCCCTCCACCTGGCGCTGCTCGCCGCGGGCGCCGGTCCCCGCACGTCGGTGATCACCTCGACCATGACGTTCGCTGCGACCGCGAACTCCATCGTCTACACGGGCGCCACGCCGATCTTCGTGGACTGCGACCCGGAGTCCGGCAACATGTCGCCCGAGCTCCTCGAGCGGGCGTTGAGCGACGCCGCCGCCCAGGGCGTGACGGTGGCCGCGGTGCTCCCCGTCGACCTGCTCGGCCGCGTCGCCGCGTACGAGCGCATCGAGCCGATCGCCGCCCGCTACGGCGTGCCTGTCGTGTCCGACGCCGCGGAGGCGCTGGGCGCCTTCCGCGACGGCCGCGCCGCCGGGTCCTTCGGCATGGCCGCCGCGCTGTCGTTCAACGGCAACAAGATCATGACGACCTCGGGCGGCGGGATGCTGCTCACCGCCGACGGCGAGGTCGCCAAGCGCGCCCGCTATCTGGCGACGCAGGCCCGCCAGCCCGTCGCGCACTACGAGCACGTCGACATCGGGTACAACTACCGCATGAGCAACCTCCTGGCCGCCCTCGGCCGGGCGCAGCTGGCACGCCTCGACGGGATGATCGCCCGGCGCCGCGCCATCCGCGAGCGGTACCGCGAGCTGTTCGCGCCGGTCGCCGGCGTCGAGATCTTCCAGGGCGAGGGCGACGCGCAGGACAACTGCTGGCTCACCTCCATCCTGGTCGACCCCCGGGTGACCGGCTGGCGCGCCACCGAGCTGAGCGCCTGGCTGGCGGAGGACGACATCGAGAGCCGCCCGCTGTGGAAGCCGATGCACCTCCAGCCCGTGTTCGCCGGCGCCACCGCGGTGGTCGACGGCAGCGCAGAGCGGCTCTTCGACACCGGTGTGACGCTGCCCAGCGGCTCGGTCCTCGGCGAGGACGAGCTGGGCCGGGTGACCGACCGCATCGCCGCCTTCCTGGAGGCGCGGCCGTGACCCGCAGGCGACCCTACGACACCGTGAAGCGCGCGCTCGACATCGTCAGCGCGGCCATCGTGCTCGTCGTCGGCTCGCCGCTGTTCGCGCTCGTCGCGCTGCTCGTGGCCCGCAACCTCGGCCGTCCTGTGCTGTTCCGGCAGCCGCGGCCCGGTCGCGACGGACGCGTGTTCACCCTTCTGAAGTTCCGCACCATGCGCGAACCGCGCCCCGGAGAGGACGTCAGCGACGAGGCCAGGCTGACCCGGTTCGGCCGCGTCCTGCGCTCGACGAGCCTGGACGAGCTGCCCTCGCTCGTGAACGTGCTGCGCGGCGACATGAGCATCGTCGGGCCGCGTCCGCTGCTCGTGTCGTACCTCCGCCGGTACACGCCCGAGCAGGCCCGCCGCCACGAGGTGCGGCCCGGGATCACCGGCCTCGCGCAGGTCAGCGGCCGCAACACGGTCGAGTGGTCGCGCCGGTTCGAGCTCGACGTCGAGTACGTGGAGCGCCGCAGCCTCCGTCTCGACGCCTGGATCCTGCTGCAGACGGCTCTGGCGGTCGTCCGCCGCGACGGCATCTCGGCCGAGGGGCACGCCACCATGCCCGAGTTCCAGCCGGAGGAGGTCGCGTGACGGCGCTCGTCGTCGTCGGGGCAGGAGGTTTCGGCCGGGAGGCGCTGGACGTCGCCGAGGCCGTCGAGCGCGCCGAACCGGGCCGTCACGACATCCTCGGCGTGGTCGATGACGCCCCGAGCGAGCTCGCGCTGAGCAGGCTCGCCGACCGCGGAGTAGCGTACCTCGGCACGATCGACGCCTGGCTCGGCTCGCGTCCCTCCGCCCGCTACGTCGTGGGGATCGGCTCGCCGGCTGTGCGCCGGAGCATCGAGGTGCGGCTGCAGGAGGCCGGACTCCAGCCGGAGACGCTCGTCCACCCTCGCGCCGAGCTTGGCTCGCGGGTGCGCATCGGCGCCGGCTCCGTCGTCTGCGGCGGCGTGCAGGTCTCCACGAACGTGACGCTCGGCCGCTCCGTGCACCTCAACCCGGGAGCCGTCATCGGTCACGACGCCGTGCTCGCCGACTACACGTCGGTCAATCCCGGCGCCATCGTCTCCGGCGAGGTGCGCGTCGAGGAGGGCGTGCTCCTCGGAGCGGGTAGCGTCGTCCTCCAGGGGCTGACCGTCGGCGCCGGCACCACGGTCGGAGCCGCGGCCTGCGTCACCAGGGACGTCGCCGCCGGCGTCGTCGTCAAGGGCGTGCCCGCCCGTTGAACCACCCGGAACGAATCGTCAGAACCACCGCCCGACCCGAGAGACCCATGAGAATCCTGATCACCGGAGGAGCCGGCTTCATCGGCTCCAACCTCGTCCGCCACGTCAACGCCGTCCACCCGGAGGCCGAGGTGCGCGTGCTCGACGACCTCAGCACGGGCAACCTGGCGAACCTCGAGGGCACCGACGTCGCGTTCACGGAGGGCAGCATCCTCGACTTCGAGCTGCTGTCGTCGGTCGTGGATGGCGTCGACTCGGTGGTCCACCTGGCGGCGCTGGGCAGCGTGCCGCGCTCGGTCGCGGCGCCCATCCCGTCGCACCACGCCAACGCGACCGGGACCCTGCACGTGCTGGAGGCCTCCCGCCTCGCCGGCGTGCCCCACGTCGTCGTCGCCTCGTCCAGCTCGGTGTACGGCAGCAACACCAAGCTGCCGAAGTCGGAGTTCGACTGGACCCGGCCGATGAGCCCGTATGCGGTGAGCAAGCACGCCACCGAGGGCTACACGATCGCCTACAACCACTCGTACGGCATGAAGACGCTCGCCTTCCGCTTCTTCAACGTCTTCGGCCCGCGCCAGGCGGCCGACCACGTGTACGCCGCGGTCATCCCCAAGTTCGTGGAGGCCGCGCTCGACGGCAAGCCGCTGATCGTCCACGGCGACGGCCTGCAGTCGCGCGACTTCACCTACGTGGAGACCGTGTGCACGGCGCTGATGGCCGCCGTCGAGCGGCAGGTGTCCGACACCCACCCGGTCAACCTCGCCTTCGGAACGAGCACCCCGCTGCTGAAGGTCGTCGAGCTGATGCAGGAGCACCTGGGCTTCGAGCTGGCGGTCGAGCACGTGGAGCCGCGGGTCGGCGACGTGCGCGCCTCCCAGTCGGACGGTGTCCGCATCCGCGAGCTGTTCCCCGAGGTGCAGCCGACCGACTTCGCGACGGCGCTCACGCGCACGATCGACTGGTATCGCGAGCGGCGCGACGGATGACCCCCGCCGGTACGCCCGGGAAGCGGCCGACGATCGTCCTCGGGGTGACCGTCGACCTCTCGCTGCGGCTGATGGCCGGCTTCCCGGCGTTCCTGGCCAAGCGAGGCTGGGACGTGCACGTCGTCTGCTCGCCCGGCGCCGCCCTGACGGCGCTCGCCGGCACTCCCGGCGTCACGGTGCACCCGTTGCCGATGCGGCGCGACCCGTCGCCCGTGGCCGATCTGCGGTCGCTGTTCGCGTGGCTGCGCCTGCTGCGCCGCCTCCGCCCGGACGTCGTCAGCGCCGGAACGCCGAAGGCGGGCCTCCTGGGGACGCTGGCCGCCCGTCTGACGCGGGTGAAGGGCCGGGTGTACCTGTTGCGCGGGCTGCGCCTGGAGACGGCGCAGGGGCTCGGCCGGCGCCTCCTGACGGTGCTCGAGCGTCTCAGCGTGGCGAGCGCGGTCACGACCGTCGCGGTGAGCCGCAGCCTGGCAGCGCGGGCCGTGGAGCTGCGCCTCGGCCGGCCGGACCGGTTCGTCGTGCTCGGTGACGGCTCCTCCAACGGCGTCGATGTGGACGCGGTCGAGCGGGCCCTGCCGGATGCCGCGGGGAGGGAGGCGCTGCGCTCGTCGCTCGGGCTGGACCCCGACCTCCCCGTCATCGGCTTCGTCGGCCGCCTGACCGAGGACAAGGGTGTCGCGGTGCTCGAGGCGGCACTCCGCCTCCTCCGGAGTCGGGGCGTGGAGGCGCAGCTGCTGCTCGTCGGGTCGGCAGAGAACGAGTCGGGCGGCACCTCCCTCGACGTTCCTGGCCTGCCGCTCACCCGCACCGGGTTCGTGACCGACCCCGAGCGCTACTACGCGCTGATGGACCTGCTCTGCCTGCCCACGTTCCGCGAGGGCTTCCCGAACGTGGTCCTGGAGGCCGCGGCCGCTTCCGTGCCGACGGTCACGACCGACGCCACCGGCGCCGTCGACTCGGTCGTCGACGGGGAGACGGGGCTGATCGTGCCCGTGCGCGACGCTCCGGCTTTGGCGGACGCGCTCGTGGCGCTCATCGCTGACCCGGAGCGGCGCCGGCGGTACGGCGCGGCCGCTCACGAGCGCGCGCGGTCGACGTTCGACCGGCCGGTCGTGTGGGCGGCGCAGGAGGAGTTCTACCGGAGGATGCTCGAGCGGGAGGGGCCGCGCGCATGATGTCCAACCTCACCTGGTGCCTGATACTGCTGGCGGTGCTGGCAATCCTGACGTTCCTGGTACACCGCTACGCCCGCACGGTGTTCGTGCTCGTGCTGTGCCACAACGTCGTGTGGGCGGGTGCGCTCGCGCTGATCGCGACCAACCTGATCCGTTACCGGCCGGCCACGGCGGGGGCGTGGCTGACCCTTGGCGCGGGGATCGTCGCCTTCGACATCGGCGCTGCTGCCGTCGCGCTGCTGCTGGCGCGGAGGCGCGAGCGCCCGTCGCAACCCCGGTGGGGCGCTTGGCGGGCACAGCAGACGACGTTCGCGGCGACGCGGCCGGTCTTCTATGTCGCCTCGGCGCTCTACGCGCTGGGTTTCGCGGTGTACCTCGTGTCGGTGCACCTCCGGTTCGGGATCGGGACGCTGCTGCTGCACCCGGCGGCGATCCGGAGCGCCCATGGAACGTCGTATCTCGAGACGGTGCCGCTGCCCGCGCGCATACTGCTCTATCTCGGTCCCCTGCTCTTCGTCCTGCTGGTCTACCGGGCTGGGCTCGACCGGCCGTTCCCCATCGCGGTGCGGATCGTCGGCGCACTGGCCCTCGCCGCCTCCATGCTGGCGCTGCTGCAGCGGTCGAACATCGTCATCGCGGTGCTGCTGTGGGTCGCCGTGCTCGTGTCGCAGCGCTGGTCGTCACGGAGCGATGCGGCCGCGGCGCCTCGTCGCGGCCTGGCGCGCTACTGGCAGCGGCTGCCCCGGGCGGTTCAGGTGATCGCGGGCGTCGCCGTTCTCGGGCTGGGTGCACTGATCGTCTTCCAGGGCGTGGGAGGCGCGCTCAACAAGGTGGGGCAGGAGTCGCTGCGCAGCGGGGTCGTCGCCCCGGCGCTCGCGCGTTCCGGCCTGACGTCCCCCTTCCAGTACTACACGGCCGCTCCGATGGCATTCCTCCAGCTCGCGGGGTCGGAGAACCACGACTGGCCGCCCGAACGCGTGCGGGGCGTCTTCGTCGTCGGCGACTGGAACCCGCAGACCTGGGGCGCCAGCACCTTCGGAAGCGTCCTGAAGGTCGTCCCGGGTGCGCCCCATGTCGATGCGATCAGCCCCTTCATCAACACCGGCGTGCCGACCAACGTGTACACCTGGATGGAGCCGTTCTACCGCGATTTCCGCCTGCCCGGTGTGATCGTCGGGACGCTGCTCCTCGGCGCGCTGTTCGGCTGGCTGTTCGTCGCCCGCTTCCGCTCGCAGACGGTCTTCTGGATATCAGCGGTCTGCATGACGACGGTCTTCCTCGCGCCGTTCGCGACGCGCATCGGAAGCACGCTCATCCTGTCGCTCATCGTCTTCGCGGCAGCCATCACGCTCGTGAGCCGCTGGCTCACCGCCCGCCGGACCGCTGCGGCCCCCGAGCCGCTCGAGGAGCCCGTGCCATGACCTCCCTCCGCTACGCGACGAGCTACGGCCGCGGGGCCGGCAGCGCCCGGGTCCGCGTCTTCGACTGGATCGACCACCTGGGGCTGGAGGCGGAGGGCTCCAGCTACCTGGGCCTGTCGTCGAACGGTCTCGGCGTGCTGGCGCGCAACGCGCCGCGCATCCCCGCCGCAGAGTTGCGGCTGCGCTCGGAGGCGCGTCGCACGGACGGTCCGCTCCTCCTGTCGCGGCAGGCGGGCCCGTTCAGCAACGGCGGCGTGGAGGCCAGGTTGCTGCGCAACGCTTCGCGCGGCGTCTATGACTTCGACGACGCCCTGATGCACAGCCCGATGTCGTCGACGGAGCGCATCTGGTCGAAACGGCGCATCTGGCGGCGCAGCGTCGAGGCGGCGGACGTCGTCGTGGCTGGCAACGAGTTCCTGGCGGAGGAGGCGGGGCGGTATGCGCGCGACGTCGTGATCGTTCCCAGCTGCGTCGAGCCTGACCGGTACCCGGTCAAGCAGCATGTAGAGTCCGACGCTCCCTCCGCCGTCTGGCTGGGGTCGCCGAGCACCGAGAAGTACCTGGCCGACGTGGCGGAGCCTCTGCTCGCGGCGCACGCGGCCACCGGGCTGCGGCTCGTGGTCATCAGCGCGGGGGAGGCGCCGCTCGGCGCCCTCGACGCTATGGTCGACCGCGTGTCGTGGGGCCCCACGACGTATGCCGCCGACCTGCTGCGCGCCGACTTCGGCATCATGCCGCTCACCGACGACCTCTGGTCGCGCGGCAAGTGCGCCTACAAGCTGCTCCAGTACTCGGCGGCCGGCCTGCCCTCGATCGCCAGCCCCGTCGGCGAGAACGAGCGTGTGCTGGAGCGTGCGGACGGCGTCGCCGCTCGCACACCGGCCGAGTGGCGGGACGGACTCGTGGCGCTGGCACGCGAGAGCGTCGCCGAGCGCGCCCGTCGGGGCGCGGCGGCCCGAGCCGCTGTCGAGCAGCACTACAGCTTCAGCGCGTGGAGCCCCTCATGGCAGCGGTTCGTCCTCGATGTCGACGTCGACCGGCTCGGCGACCTCTGAACGGGCGCGCAGCACCACCCAGAGCCAGACGACGCCGCTGAGCGCGGTGCCGACCGCGTAGAACCAGATGGCGCCGTTCAGTCCGCCGAGCAGCGCACCCACGATCGGGCAGGCGATGGCGAGCACGGTCTGGAAGATGCGGCCGATCAGGAGCGCGCTTCCCGACAGGTGGGCGCGCGCCAGCATGTAGTAGAACAGCGTGAGGAAGTTCGAGGCCACGAACAGCCCGGTCGGGACGGCGTAGTCCGCGAGGGCGGTGAGCGAGCCCAGCTCGATGTGAAGCGAGCCGATGATGAGCAGGGCGACGGCCGCCGCCGCGCCGAACCCGACCGACAGGCCGACGACGAGCGCGATGCGCGCGAGCGAGCGGAACGCCGCGAGCCGGGCCCCGGCGAGCACAGGACGCAGCGGGTTCAACACGAGCCGCACGGGCGCGGCGACGTTCGAGACGGCGCGGTAGACGCCGAAGTCCGCGATGCCGAGCACGGGGGCGACGGCGAACGGCGTCGCGATGGAGCCGATGTCCATGAGGATGGAGTCGCGCAGCAGCGGCGAGATGTGCTCGCCGTGCACGCGCAGCCAGCCGACCGCGGCGCGCGGACCGCGCACGTGCGGACGGGCGGCGACCGCGGCGGCGCCCAGCCCGCCGGCCAGCCAGGCCCACGACAGCGTCTCGAGCGCGTCCAGCGGCGTGAACGACAGGATCGCCCACACCAGTACCGTCACCGCGACGCCGACGACGTCGGCGACCAGCGCGAGCCTCCACTGGCCGGTGCGGACCTGGTGGTACCGCGTGCCGGACCGGTAGACGTTCGCACCTGCCGCGAGGGCGCCGGTGATGGCCACGGGCCCCAGGCCCGGGACGATGAGCGACAGCACGAGCGTCGCCAGGACCGTGGCGGCGCTCAGGTAGAACAGCGCCCCCGCGTAGTCGCTCCATGGCGAGCGGAGGCCGCGGCCGAGCTCCGTGCGCAGCCACGGCTCGCTGACGACCGAGAGGCACACCGAGGTTCCGAGCGCGAAGACGAGATACTGCAGTGAGAACAGGCCGAACGACGCCGGCGGCAGCGACAGCAGGCCGAGCAGCTGCGCCGCCAGCGAGAACAGCGCGCTGGAGGCGGTGCTCAGAAGCAGGAGGCCGCGCCCGCGGGGCGCGCCGGACTCCGCGACACCGGCTCCAGTGGTCACGCGTTCCCCGCGGGTGCCGGGGTCGGCGCGGCGGGCGCCGAGGTCGTGGCCGCTGCGTCCTGCCGGCGCGCCGTGAACACCGCGCTGGCGATCATCAGCGGCAGGAACACGGGCCACATGTGCCCGGGCGCCTGGAGGTACGGGTTGCTCGCATTCGCCGCGAGCACGCACACAGCGCCCACCGTGCTGACGTACAGCGCACCACGCAGCGGCCCAGCGACGCCGAACGCCTTGCGGACGGCGAGGAACGCCGTCACGAAGGTCGCGGCAACGAGGAGCAGGCCGAGGATCCCGGTCCAGTAGAAGATCGCGTGATACTGCAGCTCCGTCTGCCACGGCCTGATCTCGCGCTGCACGTCGCCGCGGTCGATGGTCGCGCCGAAGCCGCGCCCGACCACCCAGTCGGCGGGGGAGTGCGGACTGAGCAGCACCTGGCTCTCATTGGTGCGGATGCGGTCCGCGAGCGTGTCCGTCTCGTCGACGGTCATGGAGCCGGGATTCTCCAGCTCGTCGGTGGTGAGGTGGGTGGGGTCCTTCGAGACCACCGTGCTGGTGGAGTGCGCCACCGCCCCGAGCATGGAGACGATGTGCGGCTGGCAGGCGAAGGCGCCGGCGGCCGCGATGACGAGGGCGATGACGATGCGCAGCAGCGCCTGCCAGCTGAACCGGACGTCATCGGTCTTCGGCCGGTTGCGGACGGTGAGCGCCAGGAGGGCGATGATCGCGATCACGGGGGTCGCGATCAGCACGATCACCACGCCGCGCCGCCACGAGGCGACCGCGCCGATGATGATCAGCGCCGCTGCGAGGGTGCGCAGCCACACGGGCGGCAGGTAGGCGTCCTTCGCGGAGGCGAACAACGACGCGATCCACATGCCGCCCCACCACAGCAGCGGCGGGATGGTCGTCGCGGTGAGCGCGACGACGCCGCCGCTGCTCGAGCCGGCCATGTGGAGCGGACCCTCGATCCATCGCGGGAGGCGGTGGAAGGGGAGGATGTCGCCTGCCGCGAGAGCCTGCACGAACAGCAGCGCGCCGATGAACACCGACACCCAGGCTCCGGTGATGAACACCGTGCGGATCACCCGGCGGTCGAAGCCGAGCACCACCACGCTGAAGACGGCCGGCCAGAGCAGGAAGAACACGAGGGTGCGGCCCCATGAGTCGGCATCCCGCACGACGCCCGTGATGATGCCGAGCGCGAGGAACGCGACCCACAGCGCGGCGGGGAGGAGCAGTGAGCGGTCCGGCCGGATGCGGCGCTTGACCACGTTCACCCCGGCGATGACCGCGAACGACAGCAGGATCGGGTACAGGATGACGTTGTTCCCCACCGGGATCAGCGTCACGTAGACCAGTGCCACGGCGATCCACACGAGAGTCGCGGTCAGCCAGCGGTCTCGCCTCCAGGCGCCGGTGAAGGCGGCCCACACCGAGCCGCGTGCACCCCCCGCGCGCGTCCCGATCCCCGCGTCGGTGCTGCTCACAGCCGCTCGATCGAGGGCCCGGTCACGCGGTTCTTGGTGTCGAGCACGGGGACGGGCGACTCCGCGAGGAGGTTCAGGTCGAACTCCTCGTGGTCCGTCACGAGCACGACGGCGTCGGCCGACGCGATGGTCTCGGCGGTGTACGGGGCCTGCTCGACGCCGGCGGGCCAGCGGTGCGGCTCCACCCGGTCATCGACGCCCACGATCACGGCGCCCAGCTCGCGCAGGACGTCGATGAGGCGCAGCGACGGCGACTCGCGGATGTCTCCGGTGTTGCGCTTGTAAGAGAGGCCGACGAGGACGATGCGCGACCCGTTCAACGCCTTGCCTGCGCGGTTCAGCAGGACCATGAGGCGCTGGGCGACGTAGTCCGGCATGTGGTCGTTGATGTCGTTGGCGAGCTCCACGAAGCGGAAGGACTGGCCGAGCTTGCGGCGCACCTGCCAGGAGAGGTAGCTCGGGTCGACGGGGAGGCAGTGGCCGCCGACGCCGGGACCGGGGGTGAACTTCATGTAGCCGAACGGCTTGGACGACGCCGCCTCGATCGACTCCCACACGTCGACGCCCAGCTGGTGGCCGAAGATCGCGAGCTCGTTGACGAGGGCGATGTTGACGTGGCGGAAGGTGTTCTCGAGCAGCTTGGTGAGCTCCGCCTCCTTGGTGCCGCTCACCGGGACGGTGCGCTCGACCAGGTCGTCGTAGAAGGCCTGCACGCGCTCGAGCGAGGCGGCGTCGATGCCGGAGACGACCTTGGGCGTGTTCTGGAAGTTCCAGGTCTTGTTGCCCGGGTCGATGCGCTCGGGGCTGTAGCCGACGAAGAAGTCCTCGCCCGCGGTGAGGCCGGAGCCCTGCTCCAGCAGCGGGATGAGCAGCTCCTCCGTGGTGCCCGGGTACGTCGTCGACTCCAGGATGACCGTGGCGCCCTTCGACAGGTGCGCAGAGAGGGACCGGGCCGAATCCTCGATGAACGTCAGATCCGGGATGCCCTCGCTGAGCGGGGTGGGCACGGTGATGACGGCGACGTCGAAGCCGGCCGCTTCCGCGTAGTCCTTGGTCGGCAGGTAGCGGCCCGACTGGAGCGCGGCGTTCAGCGTCTCCGACGTGATGTCGTCCACGTAGGACTCGCCGTTGCGCAGGCCGTCGATGCGGCGGTCGTCGACGTCGAGGCCGACCACCTGGTAGCCGGCGTCGACCGCGCGCATGGCGACGGGAAGCCCGACATATCCCTGTCCGACGATGACGGCGCGTTTGGTCTGTGAAGTCATGATCCCCGGTTCGCTCGCTCGGACTTCGTTACGGAGCGCGCGAGCGGCGCTGACGCGACGATGGGGCGTGCTGTGCTCCGCCCCACCGTGCCAAATTATCAGAACACTCCCAGAGCTGCCGCCGAGCGCCCGTTCGCTCTGGTGAGAGGGCTTTCAGACCGCCCCTCGTCCGCGGGACACGAGCCGGTACGCCGCCCGCATCCTCACCGGTCGCACAACATCGCTCTGCTGTAATAGTGGAATGCCCGATTCCGCCCCCGCGACGCGAGTCACCATCTCGCATGCCCGGCGGACCCGCAGCCGGCGTTTCCGCTGGACGCTCGGCGTCGTCATCGCCCTCGCGGTGTGCGTCTTCGCCGTGATCTGGATCGGTGCGCGCGGCGTCGCGGCCAAGAACGAGCTGCAGTCGGCCCTCCCGCTGGTCAACACACTGAAGTCCCAGGTCGTCGCGCAGGACGTGACCGGCGCGAAGAAGACGCTGGCGAAGCTCGAGCCCAAGACGGCCGCCGCCAGGGCGAACACGAGCGACCCGATCTGGCGCATCGCGGAGCTGGTGCCGGTGCTCGGCCCCAACCTCTCCGCCGTCCGCGTGCTCGCCGGATCGACGGACGATGTGGTGTCGAAGTCGATCAAGCCGCTCGTCGGGGTGCTGTCGACGGTGTCGCCCGCCAGCCTCAAGCCCGTCGACGGCGCGCTCGACCTGAAGCCCATCGAGAAGGCGATCCCGACGGTGGACCGTGCCGCCGCCGCGCTGTCGAAGGCGCACAAGGAGGTCGCGTCGATCGACCCGGGCGGGACGATCGGCCCGGTCCGCGCCGCGACCACCCAGCTCGCCGACATGCTCGGCAAGGTGGACGAGCAGATGCAGCAGGCGAAGGCGGCGGTCCATGCGCTGCCCGCGGCACTGGGCGCCGACAAGCCGCGCAACTACCTCGTCGTGTTCGAGAACAGCGGCGAGCTGCTCGCCAACGGCGGCACGACCGGGTCGATGGCGCTGCTCAAGTTCGACCACGGCAAGATCAGCCTGGTGAAGCAGTCGTCGGCGTCGGGACGAGAGTTCCCGCGGTTCAAGGACTACATCATCCCGCTGCCCGAGGACGTCAAGCGGCTCTATCCGCAGGGCCTGGGCAAGCAGGTGCAGGACCTGACGATCACGCCCCGCTTCTCGCTCACGTACGACGTCGCCAAGGCGATGTGGAAGACGGCGAAGGGCGACACCATCGACGGCATCGTCGCGATGGACACCGTCACCCTCGGCAAGCTGCTCGAGGCGACCGGACCGGTCGACGTCCTCCCCGGGCTCCAGCTCAATGCCGAGAACGCAGCGCGACTGCTGCTGATCGACATCTATGCCATGTATCCGGACCCTGCCACGGTCGACAAGGTGCAGCAGGCGGTCGCGATCAACACCTTCACCAAGATCCTCGGCGGCGGCGCCGACCCGAAGAAGATGCTCGAGATCCTCATGAAGGCCGGCGAGGAGGGCCGCGTGAAGGCCTGGACCGGCGACAAGGCCGAGCAGAAGCTCATCAAGCTGACCCCGTTCTACGCCGAGCCGCCGGTCAGCACGAAGACGACCGACTGGTTCGGCGCCTACTTCATGGATCAGACGCCGTCGAAGATGGACTACTTCCTCCGGGTGAAGTTCAACGTGCGGCAGAACGTGTGCTCCGACGGGCATCGCTATGTGATGACGCGTGTCTCGTTGCGCAGCACCGCGCCGGCCGACTCCGCCGAGATCCTGCCCGAGTACGTGCTCGGCAACGGCCTCCTCGTGGCCCAGGGCAACGTGCAGATCGGCACGTCCGTGTACGCGCCTCCCGGCTACACGGTGCTCGGGACGGCGATCGACGCGGTGCCGCAGGCCGCCCCGATGATCGGCAGCGACGGCGAGTACCCGGTCGCGCAGGCCGTGCAGCAGATGGCGCCCGGCCAGACGGTGGAGTTCGACGCGCTCTTCGACGCCGGCAAGACTCCCATCAAGACGCTGAAGGCGACCGCCACCCCGACGGTCAACCCGACGGAGATCTCTGGCGGCCCGCTGCTGGACTGCGCCGCGATCGGGAAGTGACCAGCGCGCGGGGATCCGGCGCGAGGTGCGCGAGACATGCGAACGGGCCGGGAGCTGATGCTCCCGGCCCGTTCTGATCGTGCCCTGTTCGCCGTGCGGCGGGGCGAGCTCCTAGTCGCGGCTGATGGCGAGGAGGCGGAGGATCTCGAGGTACAGCCAGATGACCGTGACCATGACGCCGAAGGCGCCCGACCAGCCGTAGATGCGCGGGGCGCGGTTGCGGACGCCGCGCTGGATGAAGTCGAAGTCGAGCACGAGCGAGTATGCGCCCATGATGACGACGAGCACGCCGATGATCACGCCGAGCGGGATGCCGAACAGCTTCACGTCGCCGCTCAGGCCGAAGGCGCTGTTGGTGACGCCGGTCCACACCAGGATGACGTTGACGATGGAGTAGGCCAGGTAGCCGAACATCGCGATCAGGAAGATCTTGGTCGCCTTCGCCGAGGCGCGGATCTTGCCGGACGCGAAGAGCGCCAGCGTGACGCCGACGACGGCCAGCGTGCCGATGACGGCCTGCAGGACGATGCCGGAGTAGAGGCTCTCGAACACCATCGAGATGGCGCCGATGAAGATGCCCTGCGCTCCCGCGTAGCTCAGGATGAGCGCCGGGGACGGCTTCTTCTTGAAGATGTTCACGAGCGCGAGCACGAAGCCGATCAGCGCGGCGGGCAGGGCGAGGGCCGGCACGAGCCAGCCGACGAGCGCGCCCGCGACGAGCACGGCGAAGCTGATCGCGGTCTTGTTGATCGTGTCCTCGACCGTCATGCGGTCGGTCTGCGCGGCGGTCGCGGACGGCGCCTCGTACATCTGCTCGAGATTCTCGGCGGTGACGGTCGCGGTAGCCGCGCCCTTGCCGTCCTGGAACGCCGGGTTCGTGGAGAACGCCGGGTTGGTGAGTGCCATGGGTTCCTCGCTCTGTCGGGGACCGCCTGACGGGGGTCTCGGTCAGTCCAATCTATCCGCTGCTCTTTCTGAGAGTTCTGACAGCTTGCCATGAATCCAGCCGGAGAGCGATGAAACGGGCCGTCCAGGCGGCGGCGACGTCGACCGTCACGCCGACGACGACGGTGATCCATCCCTGCTGGTACGTCGTCACGACCCGGACGAGCAGGAGGCTGGCGGCGATCGGCAGGGCGAGGACCGCATAGCTGGGCAGCGGCCGCAACCGCACCAGCAGCCACGCCGCCAGGGGCACGGCGTAGCACCAGGCGAAGCCGGAGCCGCCGAGCATCAGCCAGGTGAAGCCCAGCACCGGCAGCACCACCGCCACCCGCCGGCCGATCGTCGACGGCATGACCGCCCATCCCGCCGGCTGCAGGATCGACCCGATCAGGAGGAAGGGGAGGCTGTACGCGGTCGTGACGAGGATGAATCCGCTCCCCAGGAGGATCAGGACGAGCCCCCCGACCAGCCGTGCCCGATAACGACCCCAGCGCAGCGGAAGGCGGGAGCTGGGCTCGATCCAGGCGGACACGCCACGATTCTGGCACCGGCCCCACCACCCGGGACAGCCCCCGAGCGCGGGCTAGGATCGCACCATGCGCGCCCGTCCGACTCCGCTGGTGATCGGTCATCGCGGGGCGCCCGGCTACCGGCCCGAGCACACCAGGGCCTCCTACGAACTGGCCTTCGCCCTCGGGGCGGACGCCGTCGAGCCGGACATCGTCGCCACGAAGGACGGCGTGCTGGTGCTGCGGCACGAGAACGAGATCTCGGGCACCACGGACGTCGCCGACCATCCCGAGTTCGCAGACAGGCGGACCACGCGCGAGGTGGACGGCACCCCGCTCACGGGCTGGTTCACGGAGGACTTCACCTGGGCCGAGCTCTCCACCCTGCGGGCGCGCGAGCGGCTGCCGCAGCTCCGCCAGGCGAGTGCCACCTTCGACGACCAGTACCCGATCCTCCGGCTGCGCGACCTCCTGCAGCTGGTGGACAGCGCCTCCGAGTCGGCCGGCCGCGCCCTCGGGCTGGTCGCCGAGCTGAAGCACGCCACCCATCTGGCGGCCGCCGGCCTCCCGCTCGACGAGTTGTTCGCCTCCGAGCTCGCGGAGGCCGGTTGGGCCGAGCACCCCGGGCTCGTGGTCGAGAGCTTCGAGCCCACGGTGCTCCGCGACCTGCACGGGCGGGGGTTCCGCGGTCGGCGGGTCTACCTGCTGGAGGACGAGGGCGCGCCGTACGACCGGGTCGCCGCGCACGGATCCGCCGCGACGCCCTACGAGTCCGACCTGACCCTCCGCGGGCTGTACGCGCTCGGCTCCGCGGCGTCCCCCGCCGACCGGGTGGACGGGATCAGCGTGGAGACCGGCCGCATCCTCGCCTCCGGCTCGGTGTCGGTCGCGCTGTTCGGTGACGGCGGTGACGGCGGTGGGGGCGGCGACATCGGCTCGGTGACCTCCGACCTGGTCGACCTCGCCCACTCCGCCGGGCTCTCGGTCTACACGTGGACCCTCCGCCCCGAGAACGCCCTCTTGCCCGACCGCTTCCGCGGCCCCGGAGCGGACGCGGACTGGGGCCATTGGCGCCGGTACTACTCGATCCTGCTGCACTCGGGTGTCGACGGTGTGTTCGCCGATCATCCCGACCTCGCCGTCGCCGCGCGCGACGGGCGCTGAGGCCGTCGCCTCCGGGCCGGGCGGCCCGGCTGCGGCGGAATGCCCGAACCCGGCGGAATGACAGTGGGGGCGGCTAAAATCGCTGGAGACATGACGAGCCTCCCCGACGCCCCCTCCTCCTCTCCCTCCTCCTCCGTTCCGATCATCCTCGACGGGTGGGAGGGCGACCGCGGCGACCGCGGTCCCGGCGGTGGCGCCGGTGCGGGTCGCGGCGACAGGCCCGGTCCGGACGAGCGCCTGTTCGCCGGCCTCAACCCGCAGCAGCGCGAGGCGGCCGAGTACCGCGGGCCCGCCCTCCTGATCGTCGCGGGCGCCGGCTCGGGCAAGACCAGCGTGCTCACCCGCCGTATCGCCGGGCTCATCGAGAGCAGGGAGGCCTGGCCCAGCCAGATCCTCGCCATCACGTTCACGAACAAGGCGGCGAACGAGATGCGCGAGCGGGTGGAGGCGCTTCTCGGCGGCCGCGCGCAGGGGATGTGGATCTCCACCTTCCACTCGTCCTGCGTCCGCATCCTGCGTCGCGAGGCGGAGACGATCGGCAAGACGGCGAGCTTCACGATCTACGACTCGGGCGACACGCGGGCCCTTCTGAAGCGGATCATCAAGGAGCTCGACGCCGACACCCTCGGGTTCACGGTGGCCGGCACCGCGAACCGCATCTCCAAGCTCAAGAACGAGCTGACCGACCTCGAGACGCACGCACGCAACGCGAACCTCAGCGACCCGAACGAGGTGATGTTCCTCGAGATCTTCCGCCAGTACACCCGGGCGCTCCGCCGGGCCAACGCGTTCGACTTCGACGACCTGATCGCCGAGACGGTGTACCTGTTCCGCGCGTTCCCGAAGGTCGCCGCCCTCTATCAGCGGCGCTTCCGGCACATCCTGGTGGACGAGTACCAGGACACGAACCACGCGCAGTACGCGCTGATCCGCGAGCTGACCATGCCGATCGCCCCGGCCATCGCCGACGAGCTGGAGGCGCAGGGTCAGCACGTCGAGCGCATGCGCGACGCGGTGGGCGCCATCCCGGGTGCGTCGCTGACGGTGGTCGGCGACTCCGACCAGTCGATCTACGCCTTCCGCGGCGCCGACATCCGCAACATCGTCGAGTTCGAACGCGACTTCCCCGGGGCGAAAGTAGTGCTCCTGGAGCAGAATTACCGCTCCACGCAGAACATCCTGAGCGCCGCCAACGCGGTCATCGCCAACAATTTCGACCGCAAGGACAAGCGGCTCTGGACGGCGGTCGGGGACGGCGACAAGATCGTCGGCTATACGGGCTACTCCGGTCACGACGAGGCACAGTTCGTCGCCGACGAGATCGAGAAGCTGCACGCCGCCGGCATGGACTACAAGGACATCGCGGTCTTCTACCGGACCAACGCGCAGACCCGCGCACTGGAGGAGATCTTCATCCGCTCGGCCCTGCCGTACAAGGTGATGGGCGGCACCAAGTTCTACGAGCGCGCCGAGATCAAGGACGCGATGGCGTACCTGATCAGCGTCGCGAACCCGGACGACATCCTGGCGCTCCGACGCATCCTCAACACCCCCAAGCGCGGTATCGGCCCGGCGACGGAGACGCAGCTCGCAAGCTACGCGGAGGACAACGGGATCAGCTTCCGCGACGCCATGCGCGACGCCGGCTCCCTCGGCCTGGGCCCGAAGGTGACGGGCGCGATCCTGCAGCTGTCGAACCTGCTCGACGAGGCGGCGGCCAAGATCGATCCGGCCAATCCGGCGGGCGTCTCCTCCGTGCCGGATGTGCTGACCTTCCTGCTCGACGGCAGCGGCCTGCTGGAGGTGCTGCGCAACAGCAGGGACCCGCAGGACGAGGCCCGCGCCGAGAACGTCGACGAGCTCGTGGCCGTGACGCGCGAGTTCGTGCGCAACAACCCGGACGGCACGCTGGTCGACTTCCTGACCGAGGTCTCGCTGGTCGCCGCAGCCGACGAGATCGACGACTCCAGCGGTGCCGTGTCCCTCATGACGCTGCACACCGCGAAGGGTCTGGAGTACGACGCCGTGTTCCTCACGGGAGTCGAGGAGGACCTCCTGCCGCACCGCATGTCGGCGAACGAGCCGGGTGGACCGGCGGAGGAACGCCGCCTGTTCTACGTCGGCATCACGCGGGCGAAGAAGCGGCTGTTCCTCTCGCTCGCGATGACCAGGGCGCAGTTCGGCGAGACGGCGGTCGCCATGCCGAGCCGCTACCTGCAAGAGATCCCCGCAGACCTCATCGACTGGCGCCAGTCGCCGGGCGCGGCCAACGGCCGTGGCGGTACCCAGTCGCGCGCGTTGAACGCCAGACGGCCGGGTCTCGGAGCCGGCGATTCCGGTCGCTGGAACGACAGCTTCCGGGCGGGCGGGTTCAGCAAGCCCGAGCGGCCGAAGGCCGAGTGGCCCAACCGCGTCACGGGACAGGTCCGCGACAACAGCGACCTGGAGCTCGTCCCCGGCGACCGCATCCGGCACACCGACTTCGGCGAGGGCCGCGTGACCGCGGTCACCGGTGAGGGCGCCAAGCGGGTCGCGCACGTGCAGTTCGAGACGGTGGGCGCGAAGAAGCTCCTCATCAAGATCGCCCCCATCGACAAGCTGTGAGGGCGCGAGGAGCCGGGGGAGCCCCCGGAGCGTCCGGAGCGTCCGCCCTCTCGTCGATGAGCGTCGAGGTCGGCCTGCGCGCCGCCCTGGCCGTGGCCGTTCCACTGCTGATCCTGCTGGCGATCGATCGCCTCGACCTGGCGGCGTATGCGAGCTTCGGAGCGATGACGGCCCTCTACGGCAGGAACGAGCCATACCGCCTGCGCGTGCGCAGCGTGACGGTCGCGGGGATCGCCCTGCTGATCAGCATCTCGCTGGGCGTGTGGCTGGCCGTCCTCCACGAGCCGCTGTGGCTCGCCGCGCTGCTGCTGGTGTTCATCGTCGCAGCGGGGACCGTGCTCGCGACCGCGTTCCAGCTGTTGCCGCCGCAGACCCTGTTCTTCGTGTTCGCCCTGCTGGTCTGCGGGGCGGTGCCGACGCAGGCCGCGGACGCGCTGCCCAGAATCGGTCTCGCTCTCGTCGTGGCCGTGTTCGCGTGGCTGCTGACGATGTCCGGCTGGCTGCTGCGCCGCCTCGCCGGGCCGGCGACGCGATCGCCCCTGTTGAAGGAGCTGCGTCGCCGCCCGGCGGTCGACCGCTCCGCCGTGCACGACCCCCGGGTCTGGCTGACCGCCGGGCAGAACGTCGTCGGCGTGCTGGTCGCAGGCGGCATCGCCCTGGCGCTCGGCCTGGGTCACGCGTACTGGGCCGTGGTCAGCCTGGTGGCGGTCATCCCGCCGGCCCGCGCCGCGCATTCGATCTCGCGCTCGCTGCACCGGATCGTCGGCACGGTCGTGGGCGTGGTGGTCACCGCACTCCTGCTGTTCTGGGCGCCGCCCGCCCTGTTCGTGATCGGCGTGATCGTCGTATCGCAGTTCTTCGCGGAGGTGCTGGTCGGGCGGCACTACGGAGCAGCGCTCGTCTTCATCACCCCGCTCGCGCTCGCGGTGTCGTACCTCTCGGCCGGAGCCCCGCTGGGCCAGCTGGTCGTCGACCGCGTGCTGGAGACGGTGCTCGGCGCGGGCATCGGCATCCTGCTCGTGCTGCTCGCACGCTGGATCGAGCGCTCCCGCGGTCTCGCGCCCTAGTCCCGGGTCTCGACCGGTTGCTCGGCGGTCGCCGCCGGGCGCGCGGCCTCCCGCGGCATCGATCGCCGCAGACGCCGCAGGTACACGTCCCGCGGCGCGTGCCGCAGGCGCAGCGGCACGTGCGGATAGACGGCGGCCAGCCGCCGCATCCACCGCTCGAACCTCCTGCGGCGCCGCTCGTCCCAGGGCAATCCGAACTGCTGCCGGATGGACGCGGGGAGGAGTCCCGCTGTCACGAGGCGCACGTCCGGCAGGAAAGCCCGGAGCCAGAGCGGCACGGCACGCGGATACAGGATCTGCCGGGAGACCGCGCGGGTCGCGTCCGTGACGCGCAGCTGCGCCACCATGCGGTCCCAGTACTCGTCGAACGCCTTCCGGGTGGGCGGCCACTGCTCCGGCGGCACCTGCAGGCTGAGGCCGGTACGGGTGAAGGCGCGGTACACCTCCTCCGCGTACGCTGCCGAGAGCGGCCCGAAGACCCGCTCGTACAGCTCCACCATCGTGCGGTAGAGCGTGGCCGCCACCCACAGCTGGAGTCCCGGGTCGAAGGCGCTGTAGGCCGGCTCGTTCTCCGCCGCCTGCGCACGGACCGGCGCATGCGCACGGTTCACCGCGCGCCGCACGACAGCGAACTCCTCGGGCGACGCGAACACCGACGCGTAGACGAAGGTCATCGTGGAGTGCAGCCGGTCCATGGCCCGGTTCGCGAAGTCGCTGTGCTCCGCGACAGCCCGGCCCACCGCCGGGTGCGCGATCTGCAGCAGCAGCGCCCTCCCGGCTCCAACCAGCGGCAGCGCCTCCGCTGCAAGCTGCTCGAGCCCGGTCGCCTCCATCGCCTGCGCCGTCCCCGCCGTCCCCACCGTCCCATCGTGCCGGGAGCGCCTGCGAATGGCCCGTGCACAGCAACGGCCCCATCAGGCCACCTCGTCGGCTGCGCCCGCAGCACGCCCCGCACGTGATCCGCGCAAGACGTGCGCTGCGCCGCCCGACCGGCGCCCCCGCCCTACGACCCCGAGCAAGCCACGGCGCACCCGCGACCCACGAGGCACGAGCGCGCCTCCCGAGACCATCAGGCCACCGGCCGCGACCGCACCGGCCGCGATCCACACCGGTGCCGGCGACATGTCAGTCCCCGTCTCGGCGAGTGCCATCGTGGGAGCGTCCACCACGGCAGGCGCAACGGGAGCGGCGGGCGGAGCCGGCGCCACCGGCGTCGGAGTCGGAGCCGGCGGCACAACGTGCGTCACCACCGGTGCCAGGACCCGGGTGACCTCCTCGGCCACGCCGAACCCCGACTGCCACTCGCGCACCCGCTCGCCGCCCAGCTCCGGCGGAACGGCGCCCGGATCGATGCGCTCGACCCACACGTAGTACCCCGGCTCCGGCACGGTGCACTCCGGGGTCGTGTAGTCGCCGGTCCCGGTCACCGTCGTGGATACCGCGCACACCTCCGGTGCGTCTGCGGGAACCGCAGGCGCCTGCTCGATGGGCGCAGGGAACGGTCCCAGCAGCCGGCTCTCGACCACGACCTCCACCGCCTCGAAGCCGTCGTCGCCGCCGCGCACCGGCCAGGTCGGCAGGAGGCCGTCACCGGTCGCGACCCCGACCGTCAGGTGGTCGACGATGGCGGTACCGGGCGCCGCCTCCGCCGCACTCGTGACGGTCGTGACGGTGGGCTGGAACGGGAGGGGCGACGGCCCGGTCACGCTCGCGCCCGCCTCGGCCGTGGCGGTGGCGGGCACCGCGACGAGCAGCGCCTGGGCGTCATCGTGCGGCACCGCCACGCGCAGCCCGCCGCCGTACGGCAGCATCTGCAGCGCCGCGGTCGCGGTCACCGAGACGCTCGCCTCGGAGCCCGTCGGCACGATCGGCACGTCGGTCCCCGTGGGGATGGCGGAGGTGGTGGAGCCGTCCTCGAAGGTCGCGCCTGTCAGCGTCACGCGGGCGGCGTGGGCGCCCGGCGCCAGCAGCTCGGCCCCGGAGAGACGAGCGACGGTCACCTCGACCCGCACCCGGCCGGGCCCGGTCTCGGCCAGCTCCACCAGCGCCTCCGCGTGGACCCCGGTCGAACCGCGCGACTCGGCCTCGGCCTTCATCTGGCGCGCTCGGGCGATCGCGGCGTCGGCGTCGGCTCCTGCGCGCGCAGCGACGCTCTCGAGGGAGTGGCCGCCCAGGCCTGCCACGAGCCAGGTGGCGAGCTGGCCTGCCGCCGCCGTCAGCCGGTCGTCGGTGCCCGCCCAGTTGCGGGAGATGTACGCGAGCTGCGCCCCCTGTTCCGGCGTGTACCAGCCGAGTCCGGCCCCGTCGGCGTAGTCGAGGGTGTGGCCGGTCGGGCTCGGTTTGCCGGCGTTGAGGCAGAAGCCCTGTGCGCCGTCGTCCAGACGGTAGGTGCCGAGCCACCAGCCGTCCGTCGACATGTAGCCGGGCCCGTGGCCGACTCCCTCGAGCGCGCGGGCCCCGGATGCCGGGAGCAGGCCGCTCAGCACGCCGAGCAGCACGGCGGCTCCGGCGAGCGAGACGATGGTTCTGAGATGTGAGATGCGAGTGATCATGCACCCACCCTCGGCGGGCGCAGCGCGGCGCGGGCGGCCGGAGCCGGATCTGTGGAGAACCCGTTGCGGCCGCTCGATCGATGGACGAGTGCCCGCCTCCACCGGTTCGGGCCCTCCAGCGGGACGCGCTAAAGTTCTCAGTGGCGAAATTATCTCGGCGTCGAGCTATTCTCGCGCCGCCCGCCAGGAGAATCAGCCGGAAGCGCCACGAGCGCGACGGAACCAAGCAGCGGATTGGATGACCGTGGATCTATACGAGTACCAGGCCAGAGACCTGTTCGAGAAGTACGGGGTCCCGGTCCTTCCGGGCATCGTCGCGGACACCCCCGAGGAGGTGCGCGCGGCCGCCGAGAAGCTCGGCGGCGTGACTGTCGTCAAGGCGCAGGTCAAGACGGGCGGCCGCGGCAAGGCCGGCGGCGTCAAGGTCGCGAAGTCGCCCGACGAGGCGGAGGAGGCCGCCAAGGCCATCCTGGGACTCGACATCAAGGGCCACGTGGTCCGCCGCGTCATGGTCGCCGGCGGCGCCCGCATCGCGCGCGAGTTCTACTTCTCGGTGCTCCTCGACCGCGCCAACCGCTCCTACCTCTCGCTGACCAGCGTCGAGGGCGGCATGGAGATCGAGCAGCTCGCCGTCGAGAAGCCGGAGGCGCTCGCCCGCGTCGAGGTCGACCCCACGACCGGCATCGACAGCGCCAAGGCCGTCGAGATCGCGAAGGCGGCCGGCTTCCCCGACGAGCTCGTCGAGAAGGTGTCCGACGTCTTCGTCAAGCTCTACGACGTCTACAAGGGCGAGGACGCGACCCTGGTCGAGGTCAACCCGCTGGTCCTGACCGAGGAGGGCGACATCATCGCCCTCGACGGCAAGGTCACCTTCGACGACAACGCCGAGTTCCGCCACCCGGAGCACGAGGCCCTCGAGGACAAGGCCGCCGCCGACCCGCTGGAGGCGAAGGCCAAGGCCGCCGACCTCAACTACGTCAAGCTCGACGGCCAGGTCGGCATCATCGGCAACGGCGCCGGCCTCGTCATGTCGACGCTCGACGTGGTCTCTTACGCGGGTGAGAAGCACAGCGGCGTCAAGCCGGCGAACTTCCTCGACATCGGCGGCGGCGCGTCCGCCGAGGTCATGGCGGCGGGCCTGGACGTCATCCTCAACGACCCGCAGGTGAAGAGCGTGTTCGTGAACGTCTTCGGCGGCATCACCGCCTGCGACGCGGTCGCGAACGGCATCGTGAAGGCGCTCGAGATCCTGGGCGACGAGGCGAACAAGCCGCTGGTGGTCCGTCTCGACGGCAACAAGGTCGACGAGGGGCGCCGCATCCTCACCGAGGCGAACCACCCGCTGGTGACGCTCGCCCTCACCATGGACGAGGGCGCCGACAAGGCCGCCGAGCTGGCCGCGAAGTAAGCGCCGAGTAAAGGACGAACAACAGAATGTCTATCTTCCTCAACAAAGACTCCAAGGTCATCGTCCAGGGCATCACCGGCGGCGAGGGCACCAAGCACACCGCGCTGATGCTGAAGGCCGGCACCCAGGTCGTCGGCGGCGTCAACGCCCGCAAGGCCGGCACGACCGTGACCCACGGCGACGTCGAGCTCCCGGTGTTCGGCACCGTGGTCGAGGCCATCGAGAAGACCGGCGCCGACGTGTCGATCATCTTCGTGCCGCCGGCGTTCGCGAAGGACGCGATGGTGGAGGCGATCGACGCCCAGATTCCGCTCCTCGTCGTCATCACCGAGGGCATCCCCGTGCAGGACTCCGCCGAGGCGTGGGCTTACGCCAAGGAGAAGGGCAACAAGACCCGGATCATCGGCCCGAACTGCCCCGGCATCATCACCCCGGGCGAGTCGCTCGTCGGCATCACCCCGGCGACGATCACGGGCAAGGGCCCGATCGGCCTCGTCTCGAAGTCGGGCACGCTGACCTACCAGATGATGTACGAGCTCCGCGACCTGGGCTTCTCGACCGCCATCGGCATCGGCGGCGACCCGGTCATCGGCACCACGCACATCGACGCGCTCGCCGCGTTCGAGGCCGACCCCGAGACCAAGGCGATCGTGATGATCGGCGAGATCGGCGGCGACGCCGAGGAGCGCGCGGCCGACTTCATCAAGGCCAACGTGACGAAGCCGGTCGTCGGCTACGTGGCGGGCTTCACCGCTCCGGAGGGCAAGACGATGGGCCACGCCGGCGCCATCGTCTCGGGCTCCGCGGGCACCGCGCAGGCCAAGAAGGAGGCGCTGGAGGCCGCGGGCGTGAAGGTCGGCAAGACCCCGTCCGAGACCGCCGCGCTGCTGCGCGAGGTGTACGCGGCGCTGTAAGCGCGCCAGACGCGGTAGCGCGAGGCCGGGACCGGATGGTCCCGGCCTCTTCGCATCTCCCGACCGACCGGCGAGGCCCCCGGTCGCGCAGAAGGGGATGCCCTACCGCCGCCTCCCGGCGCTACCCTGGCCGCGACCGGAAGGGGGCGCCCATGGCCCGCGCGTCCGAGACCGAGACCGACCTGCTCCAGCGGCTGACGGAGCTCGAAGCGGAGAACGCACGCCTCCGCGAGGAGCTCGAGAACCGCCCGACCGAGCAGATCACGCGCGTGGAGACGGTGGCCGAGCCCGTCAGGAAGAAGTCCCGCGGGTGGGGCTGGACCCTTCTCTCGGTCGTCCTGCTCGTGATCGGCGCCGTGCTCGCCCCGGTCGCCGTCGTCGCGTCGTGGGCACGCGTCCAGCTGAGCGACACGAACACGTTCGTGGCCGCGTACGCCCCGCTCGCGGACGACCCCGGGGTGCAGTCGTACGTCACCGATCAGGCGGTCGGCGCGATCCAGGACGCCGTCGACATCCCGCAGCTCACCGACCAGGTCGTCGACGGCATCACCCAGCTCGGCACAGGCCCGGTGGCAACGAAGGCGTTGGAAGCGCTGAAGGCTCCGCTCGCGCAGGGCATCCAGTCGCTGATCCGCTCCACGGTGTCGTCCTTCGTCGCCTCCGACGCCTTCGATCAGGTATGGCAGGAGGCGCTGCGGGCGACGCACACGCAGTTCGTCGCGGTCATGCAGAACGACCCGAAGGCGGCGGTCGAGATCGGCTCGGGAGGCTCGATCGGCATCCAGCTCGGCCCCATCGTCGAGCGCGTGAAGCAGGTGCTGGTGGACCGTGGGCTCACCATCGCCGCGCAGATCCCGGCCGTCGACCGTACGATCACCGTCGCGCAGTCGAGCAACGTCCCGACCGTGCAGCTGTTCTACGGCCTGGCCGTCGCCGCGGGCACCTGGCTGCCGTGGGTCGCGATCGCGTTCCTCGCGCTGGGCGTGCTCGTCGCGCGGCGGCGCGCGCTGGCCCTCGTCTGGGCCGCGGTGGCGCTCGCGCTGGCCATGGTGGTCACGCTCGCGGGGCTGGGGATCGGCCGCCTCCTCTTCACCGCCTCCGTCTCTCCGACGTACATGCCGTCGAGCGTCGCCGAGACGTTCTATCGCACGGTCACGACGGCCATGCAGGACACCGCCGTCGCCGTGCTCGTGCTGGCGATCGTCGTGGCCCTGGTCGGCTGGTACGCCGGGCCCTTCGGCGTGCCGCGGAGGCTGCGCGGCTTCTTCGGCGACGGCGTCGCGTGGGTGCGGGGCTCCGCGGAGCGCCACGGCATCACGACCGGCCGCGTCGGGCAGTGGCTCTACGCCCAGCGCACCCTGCTGCGCGCCGCGGTCGCTGTGATCGCTGCGGCGGTCATCCTGCTCGTGCGCCCGCTCACCACCTCGCTGATCGTCTGGACGCTGGTGATCTCGGCGGTGGTGATCGCGCTGCTGGAGCTGCTGCAGCGGCCGGTCGTGCAGGTGCCGGAGGGAGCGGACGACGAGACCCCGATCATGACCGTCTCCTGACCCGCGAAGTGTCGGCCGGGCGGGGGAGGGGCGGCCCGGTAGGCTCCATCCGGTCATGAATCGCACATCCGTCGCCCTGCTCGCCGCGCTGGAGGCGGTCATCGTCGCCGCCATCGGCTTGGGCGTCTGCCTGGTGCCGCTGACGCTGCTGTGGGCGTTCCAGTACCAGCTCGGGGCGGACTGGCTCGTGGTCTGGCGGGCGGCGGCGGACATCTGGCTGGTCGGCCACGGCGTGAACCTCACCGTCGCGCTCGATCCGCAGACGGTGGCGACGCTCGGGCTGCCCGGCGCGGCGGCGCCTTTCCAGATCACGATCGCGCTGCTCGGCTTCGCCGTGCTGACGGCCGGGCTGGGGGTGCGCACCGGTGCGCGTGCTGCCCAGACGCCGCACCGGATCACCGGCGCTGTCACCGCGATCGCGGTGTTCCTCGCGATCTCGGCGCTGGTGGCGCTGACCTCGGGCAGTGCGGTGGTGCAGCCGTCGGTGTGGCAGGGCTTCCTGCTCCCGCCGTTCGTCTACGCCGTGGGCGTCGGCTGCGGCTTCGTCCTCGCTGCCCTGCGCTCGCCCGCATCGTCCGCTTCCACCGCCTCAGCGGCATCGGACGACGCGCCCACGAGCGCCGGCGCGCCGGACGGGAACGGCTCCCGCCCGGAGCGCCCCGGAACGGCCCTCGCCGACGCTCCCGTCGTCGTCGCCCTGCGCGACCGGGTGGACGCGGTCCCCGACGCCGTCCGCGCCGGCGCCCTCGACGCGCTCCGCGCCGGGACCGCGGCCACCGCCATGATCGTCGGCGTCGCCGCGCTGATCCTCGCGCTCCTCATCTTCGGCAACTACGGCACCATGATCAGCCTGTACGAGCAGCTGCAGACCGGCGTCCTGGGCGGCATCGCGCTCACCCTGGGACAGCTCGCGTTCCTCCCGAACCTCGTGATCTGGCTGGCGTCGTGGCTCGTCGGCCCCGGCTTCGCCATCGGCACCGGTTCGTCGGTGAGTCCGATCGGCACCGAGCTGGGGCCGCTGCCCGGTCTGCCGCTGTTCGGCGTCATCCCGCCGGGCGGGTTCAGCTTCGGGCTCGTGGGCATCGTGGTGCCGCTGCTCGCGGGCTTCGCCGCAGCCGTGCTCCTGCGCTCGCGTGCCGCCGCTCCGCACCCCGGACTGCGCACGCTCTTCCTGACCGCCGCCGGCATCGGTATCGTGGCGGGCATCGAGCTGGGCCTGCTCGCCTGGTGGTCCTCCGGTTCCCTCGGTCCCGGGAGGCTGCACGACGTCGGCCCGAACCCCTGGCTCGTCGGGCTGCTCGCCGCCGCGGAGGTCGCGGTGGCCGCAGCGATCGGATCCGCGACGGGAGGCCGCCTCAAGCGATGAACGCCCGCCGCCGCCTCCCGCTGCAGCTCCAGCGCCTGAATCTGCGCAAGCGCTCGGTCGAGGCGCAGCAGGTCCTGGAGAGCCCGTCGGGTGAGCTGCAGGATTTTCTCGTCGCTCTCGGTAGCGCTCTCCTGTCGGTCGGCACGGCGGTCACCGATATCCAGAGCACCCTCAAACGCGTCGCCGTCGCGCTGGGCTCGCCGAACGCGACCCTCATCGTCTTCCCGACGCTGATCTTCGTCGGCCTGCCGGATGAGAAGGAGACCCGGTTCGAGGTCGCGGAACCGCTGGGCGGCGAGGTGCGCTTCGACCGCGCGGCCCGCATCTACCGGGTGGTGGACCAGGCGCTGGCCGGTCGGATCACCGCCGCGCAGGGCAAGCAGGACATCCGGCAGCTCATGGTGAAGCCGCCGCGCTTCCCGTTCCTGGTCCGCGTCCTCGGCCACGGGATCGCCTCGGGCGGGGTCGCGCTCGTGCTCCTCGGCGCGGATGCGCTCAGCCTGCTCTACGCGCTGATCCTCGGGCTGCTGGTCGGCGTCGCCAAGCTCGTGATCCGGCCCGGCACCTACGCGGCCATCCTGCTGCCCGTCGCCACGGCCTTCGCACTGGCCGTCATCGTGTTCACGCTGGCGAGGACGGTCGTGGTGACCGAGCCCCTCCAGGTGCTGATCCCGCCCCTGGTCACACTGCTGCCCGGCGCCGTCCTGACGACCGGGGTGCAGGAGCTCGCCGCCGGAGACATGGTCGCGGGCGCCAGCCGGCTCGTGTCCGGCATCATGCAGCTGCTCTTCCTCGCCTTCGGCATCCTGGCGGCGCTCGCCGTGACCGGGACGCCGGCGGCGACCGCGCTGGTCGCCAGCCAGCCGGCCCTCGGGGCCTTCCAGCCGTGGGTCGGCGTCGTGCTCTTCTCGGTCGGGGTCTTCCTGTACTACTGCGGGCCCCGCCGCTCGGTCTTCTACCTCACCGCGGTGCTGCTGGTGGCGTACGGCGGGCAGGTGCTCGGCGCCTTCCTGACCGGGAGCGTGTTCAGCGGCTTCGTGGGCGCCCTCGCCCTCACCGTCGTCGCGTACCTGGTGCAGTCGCTGCCGGGAGCGCCTCCCGCCGTCGTCTGCTTCCTCCCCGCGTTCTGGCTGCTGGTGCCGGGCGCGACCGGCTTGATCCGCCTGGCGCAGGGCGCGACGGGGGCGGACTTCGACGCCAGCAGCGTGACGAACCTCCTCGGCTCCATCCTGTCGATCGCCCTCGGCGTGCTCGTCGGCACGGCGCTGTACCGCCAGCTCTACACGATCGCCCCGGCCCGGTGGAGGCTGCGCCTGGTCTGAGCGAGGAGCCCCGGCCGTCCGCCGCCCCGCTAGGCTTGTCGGGTGCTCTCGATTGTCGTGCTGATCTCCGGCGGAGGCTCCAATCTGCGTGCGCTGCTGGAGGCCGCAGAAGACGCCGAATTCCCCGCCAGGGTGATCGCGGTCGGCGCCGACCGCGACGCGGAGGGGCTGGCGCACGCGGAGGAGTTCGGCATCCCGTCGTTCACCGTCCCCTTCAACTCGTTCGCGCGCCGTGAGGAGTGGGGCGACGCCCTGCTGGAGCAGCTGCGCCAGTGGCAGCCCGACCTCGTGATCCTCTCCGGCTTCATGCGCCTCGTCCCGCCGCGCGTCGTCGCCGAGTACTCGCCCTACCTGATCAACACGCACCCGGCGTACCTGCCCGAGTTCCCCGGCGCGCACGGCGTGCGCGACGCCCTCGCGGCCGGCGTGACGCAGACCGGCGCCAGCCTCATCGTGGTCGACGACGGCGTCGACGCGGGGCCGATCATCAGCCAGGAGCGCATCCCGATCCACCCCGGCGACTCGGAGGCCAGCCTTCACGAGCGCATCAAGCCCGTCGAGCGGCGCCTGCTGGTGCAGGCCGTCCTCGACATCGCCAACGGCCACATCGACCTCAAGGAGCTGTCCCGAGCATGAGCGGACCCCGTCACGACGCCAGCCTGTACCGCGAGCGCGACCTCGTCCCCATCCGCCGCGCGCTGATCTCGGTCAGCGACAAGTCCGGCCTGCTCGATCTCGCGAAGGCGCTGGCCGAGGCGGGCGTCGAGCTCGTGTCGACCGGTTCCACCGCGCAGACCATCCGCGACGCCGGCTACGCCGTCACCGACGTCGCCACCGTCACCGGCTTCCCCGAGTCGCTCGACGGACGCGTGAAGACGCTGCACCCGGCCATCCACTCCGGCCTCCTCGCCGACCTCCGCCTGGCGTCGCACGAGGAGCAGCTGAAGGACCTCGGCATCGAGCCGTTCGAGCTCGTCGTCGTCAACCTGTACCCGTTCGTCGAGACCGTCGCCTCGGGCGCGGTCGGCAACGACGTCGTCGAGCAGATCGACATCGGCGGCCCCGCGATGGTCCGCGCCTCCGCGAAGAACCACGCCAACGTGGCGATCGTCGTCTCGCCGTCGGACTACCCGGCGATCGTGAGCGCGGTGGAGGCCGGGGGCACGACGTTCGACCAGCGCCGCGAGCTGGCCTCCCGCGCCTTCGCCCACACCGCCGCGTACGACGGCGCGGTGGCCGCGTGGTTCGCGGGGGAGGCGCCCAGCACCGACGACTTCGCAGAGCGCTTCGAAGTGCGTGCGGAGCTCCTCCACACCCTCCGCTACGGCGAGAACTCCCACCAGCAGGCCGCCCTGTACGCCGACCCGGCCGGTCGTGGCATCGCCCAGGCGACCCAGCTCGGCGGCAAGGAGATGTCGTACAACAACTACGTCGACGCCGACGCGGCCCTCCGCAGCGCGTACGACTTCACCGAGCCGGCGGTCGCCATCATCAAGCACGCCAACCCGTGCGGCATCGCCGTCGCCGACGACATCGCCGAGGCGCACCGCAAGGCGCACGAGTGCGACCCGGTCTCGGCCTACGGCGGCGTCATCGCGGCCAACCGCACGGTGACGCTCGCGATGGCCGAGACGGTCAAGGGCATCTTCACGGAGGTGCTGATCGCGCCGGGCTTCGAGCCGGAGGCGCTGGAGCTGCTGCAGACGAAGAAGAACCTCCGCATCCTCCAGCTCCCCGAGGGCTACACGCGCTCGCGTACCGAGTTCCGCCAGATCTCGGGCGGCGTGCTCGTGCAGGACGCCGACCGGTTCGACGAGTTCGACTCGTCGACGTGGACCCTGGTCTCGGGCGAGGAGGCCGACGCGGCCACCCGCGCCGACCTCGAGTTCGCCTGGAAGGCGTGCCGCGCGGTCAAGTCGAACGCGATCCTGCTGGCGTCGGGCGGCGCGTCCGTCGGCGTTGGCATGGGCCAGGTCAACCGCGTCGACTCATGCAACCTCGCGGTGAGCCGCGCGGGCGACCGCGCTGCAGGGTCGGTGGCGGCCTCCGACGCGTTCTTCCCGTTCGCCGACGGTCCCGAGATCCTGATCGCGGCGGGTGTGAAGGCGATCGTGCAGCCGGGAGGGTCCATCCGCGACGAGGACGTCATCGCGGCGGCGAAGGCCGCCGGCGTGACGATGTACTTCACCGGAGAGCGGCACTTCTTCCACTGAGATCGGCGCCGCACGGCCGCGGATGATTGCGGCCGCCTCGCGGGCGCGGGAGAATGGACGGCGGTCCACAAGACCGCCCTTTCAACCGCGATCCCACGAGGAGAGACACCGATGTCCGTCCTGCCCGCCGACCTGGCCCCGTTCACCGCAGCAGACCTGCCGCACGAGACGCTCCAGGTGGTGAGGGGGAGGCGGAGCGGCCTCACGATCAGCATCGCGGTCCATTCCACCGTGCTCGGCCAGGCGCTCGGCGGCTGCCGGGTGTGGTCGTACGACTCCTGGGGGGAGGCGGTCGCCGACTCCCTGCGCCTCGCCGAGGGCATGACCCTCAAGAACGCGGCCGCCGGCCTCAATCGCGGCGGCGGCAAGACCGTCATCTACGTCCCGCGCGGGCACGTCCTCAGTGCGACCGAGCGTTACGAGGCGATGCTCGATCTCGGTGACGCGATCGAGTCCCTCGGCGGCAGCTACATGACCGCGGAGGATGTCGGCACCTCCGCAGAAGACATGGCCGTCGTGGCGACGCGCACCGCGCACGTGTGCGGCCTCCCGTCTGCCGCAGGCGGCGTCGGCGAGCCCAGCGCCGCGACCGCGGCCGGCGTCTACGCCGGCCTGCTCTCCACGCTCGAGCGCGCGACCGGCACCCGCACGGTCGCCGGCAGCCGCGTGACCGTGCTGGGCCTCGGCCATGTCGGCTCGCTACTCGCCATGCGCCTGGCGAGCGAGGGCGCGCGTCTCACGGTCACCGACGTCAACCCCGCGAAGCACGCGCTGGCCGACGCGGTCGGCGCCCGCTGGGTGGAGCCGGAGGAGGCTCACCGCGTCGAGGGCGACCTGTTCGTCCCGGCCGGCGTCGGCGGCGTGCTCACCTCCCGCGTCATCGACGAGCTGCGCGTGAAGGCCGTGGTCGGCCCCGCGAACAACCAGCTCGCCGAGCGCGCCGGCGCCGAGCGGCTGGCGGCCCGCGGCATCCTGTGGGCACCCGACTTCGTCGTGAACGCCGGAGGCGTCATCTTCCTCGACCTGATGAGCGGCGACCGCCCGTCGGCGGAGGCCACGCAGGAGCGCGTCGAGCGCATTGGCGACACCGTCACCGAGATCTTCGCGGCGGCCGAGACGCGCGGCATCACGACCCTGGAGGCGGCGGAGGAGCTGGCCATGGCCCGCCTGCGCGAGCCAGCGAACGCATAGAAACGCTCCGCTAGGGTTGGTTCTCATGACGTCTTCGTGGGGCCGCCGGCTCGTCGCATCCCTGGTGTCCGCCGTCGCGGTCGCCGCCAGCTCGCTCGTCGTGTCGGTGGTGGTGCTGCTCGTCGCGAACCAGCTGGCGGCCGGCGCCCTGCTGACGGCCACCCAGTACATGAGCTTCAACGCGCTCGTCGCGCTGATCCTCGCGTTCGCGGCGGCGTTGCTCGGCGGCCTCGACCGGCGGTGGATCGCCGTCGTCAGCGGCATCCTCGTCGGCCTGATCAGCGTCGTGCTCGGTGCGCCCCTGCTGTACCTGAGCCTCGGCGCGCAGCTGAACGGCCAGACCTGGTCGCTGGTGTGGCAGTCGCTGATCAGCCTCAACCTCCCGTTCTGGCTGGCGGTCGCCGTGATCGTCCCGACGGCCGGTTACGCGGTCTACCACGTGCTGGCGGGTGGAGGCGGCACCGCGACCGGCCGCAAGGTCGCGCTCGTCCGCATCCCCGCCGCGAACCTGGCCGACGGCCTGGTGACCCACATCGAGCGCGAGGCCATCGACGCCGAGCTCGCCGACAAGCAGTGGGACGGCTACGTGGCCGCTCTCGCCGAGCACGGCTGGCGCACCGTCGAGGTCGCGAGCGCCGACCGCCTGGCCGACTCGGTCTTCGTGGAGGACACCGCCGTCGTCTTCGGCGACACCGCCGTGATCACCCGCCCGGGCGCCGACTCCCGCAAGCCCGAGACCGCCGGGACGGAGGCCGCGCTGCGCGCCCAGGGTCTCCGCCTGGAGCGCATCGAGGAGCCGGGAACCCTCGAGGGCGGCGACGTCCTCAAGATCGGCTCGACCGTCTACGTCGGCCGCGGCGGGCGCACCAATGCGGAGGGCATCCGCCAGCTGCGTGCGCTGGTCGCGCCGCTCGGCTACACCGTGGTCGGCGTCCCCGTCACGAAGGCGCTTCACCTCAAGACCGCGGTCACCGCGCTGCCCGACGGCACGGTCATCGGTTACGAGCCGCTCGTCGACGAGCCGCGCCTGTTCGAGCGCTTCCTGCCGGTGCCGGAGGCCCACGGCACGGCCGTCGTCGTCCTCGACGACGAGACCGTGCTGATGTCGGCCTCCGCGCCGCAGTCGATCGCCCTCATCGAGGACCTCGGCTACACCGTCGTCCCGGTCGAGATCTCCGAGTTCGAGAAGCTCGAAGGCTGCGTCACCTGCCTGTCGATCCGGGTCCGCTGACCGGCGTGGCCGTTCCGCGGGTCCGCGGGAGCAGGCACCAGCCCGCGGTGAGCGCTGCTGCGACTCCCGCGGCGAGCCACGCCACGAGGTAACCCGCGAGCGACGCCACGAGGATGATCGCGGCGGTCCCGAGCGCGGTCCCGACCTGGGCTCCGGTGTTCAGGATGCCGCTGGCGCTCCCCATGAGCCGCTCGGGAACCGTCGCCCCGATGGTCGTCGCCGCGACCGACGCGAGCCCGAGTCCCGCGCCCATGAACGCGACACCGACGAGGACGCCCCACCAGCTCCCGACCGTGGCGGCGAGCACGAACTGCCCCGCCGCGATGGTGCCGAGACCGAGGGCGGCCAGGAGGTGCGGCGCCAGCCGCGCGAAGACGGTCCCGGTCGTCGCCGAGGTCAACACGACCGCCACGCTGAGCGCCATGAGGGTGAGCCCGCTGCCGACCGGGCCGATCCGCAGCTCGTCCTGCAGGTAGAGCGCCGCGAGCACCGCCGACGAGCTGGTCGTGGCGGTGTTCGCGAACGACAGCCCGGTGCCCTGTCGCAGCGGCCTCGATGCGAAGGCCTCGCGCGGGATCAGCGGGTGCGAGGCCGTCCGCAACCGCCAGGCCAGCAGAGCGGCGATCCCGGCGCCGGCCGCGACCCCGGCGACGCCCGCGGTCCGCGTGCCCGGCGACTCCAGCAGTGCGGCTCCGACGATGACGGCCATGACCGAGAGGATCAGCAGCGTCGCCCCCGGGATGTCGAGGGGACGCGTGTCGCGTGACGTCTGGTCGCGCGACACGCGGCTCGCCACACCGGCGAACAGGGCCGCCGCGAGGGGCACGTTGAACCAGAACACCGCCGGCCATCCGGCCGCCTGCACGAGGAGGCCGCCCACCAGGAATCCGGACGCCCCGGCGGCCGCGCCCGTCGCGCTCCACGCGGCGAGGGCGCGACGCCGCGCCGGCCCCTCCGGCGCGGCGTCCAGCAGCAGCTTCAACGCGGACGGGACGGAGATCGCCGCCGCCGCCCCCTGGAGCGCCCGCGAGACCAGCACCACCGCGAGCGCGGCGGGACCGAGCAGCCCGGCGGCGGCGCCGAGAAGCGACACCGCACCGAAGCCGGCGATCCCGACGAGCAGGATGCGGCGGTGCCCGTACCGGTCGCCCAGCCGTGCCCCCAGGATCAGGAGGCCGCCGAAGAACATCGCGTAGACGGTCGCGAGCGGGCCCGCCGCCGAGGCGTCCGCGCCGACGCCTGCCAGGATCGCCGGGATGGCAGTGGTGGCGCTGGTGACGACGAGGACGTCCACGAACTGCACCAGGCACAGGACGGTCACGGTTCCGCGGCGCATGGGCGTCAGGGTACGCGCGGCTGAGATCTCTTCAGAAATCTCTTGCGGATCACGCCAACCTGGCAATAGTCTGTAGGGCTGCCTCGTCGCAGCGACCACACGCACATCGAGGGCTGGAGGACGCCATGGTCACGATCGAGAACACACGAACCGTGGGTGTCTTCGCGCGCGCCGCCGCTTCCGCTCCCGTGCGCCCGCTCGGGGAGCCCGCCGCCCGGTAGGCCGTCGCCGGAGCCGGTAGAGCCGGCTTCCACCGCCACCGCAGCGCACCGCTGCAGCAGCACCGCTCCACGGCGCACCGGGACCACCACACCCTCGCCCGTCGCTCCGGCGACCCTTCACGCCCTCGTGCCCTCCCCACGCCGGCCAGGACGTCCTCACCGCACACGACACGCAACGCACGCACTCACGCAGAAGAAGAGAAGACGCATCCATGTCCATCGCTGAACAGCCTCAGCAGCCTCCCACCGCCGCGAAGCAGAACACGACGCAGCCCAAGCGACCAGGCACGGTCCGCACACTGCTGCGCATCCTGCCCTTCGCCAGGTCGGCCGCGCCGCGCATCCTGCTCGGGATGGTGGCGGCCCTCCTGGCGAGCCTCGTCGCGCTCAGCATCCCGCAGGTGCTGCGGTGGCTGGTCGACGGCCCGCTGTCGACCGGCGACCCGTCCTCCGTCTGGCCGGCCGCCCTCCTCGTCGTCGGCCTGGGCGCCGCCGAGGCCGTGTTCATCTCGCTGCGCCGCTGGTTCGTCCTCACCCCGGGCACCCGGGTGGAGGCGACCATGCGCAACGCGCTGTACGCCCAGCTCCAGGACCTCCCTGTGGCCTTCCACGACCGCTGGCCGAGCGGACAGCTGCTCTCGCGCGCCGTCAGCGACCTCGGCATGATCCGCCGCTGGCTGTCGTTCGGCATCGTGCTGCTCGTCGTCAACGTCGTCACGATCGTCGTCGGCTTCGGCATCCTGATCAGCTGGAACTGGCTGCTCGGACTGATCTTCCTCGCGCTGTCGGTGCCGCTGTGGATCTACGGGTTCGTCTTCGAGAAGAAGTACTCGATCATCGCGCGCCGCAGCCAGGACCAGGCCGGCGACCTCGCCACCTCGGTCGAGGAGTCCGTGCACGGCATCCGCGTGCTCAAGGCGTTCGGCCGTGGCAAGCATGCCCTGCGCAAGTTCGAGTCGCAGGCCGAGGAGCTCCGCGGCACCGAGATCGAGAAGGCGAAGGCCATCGCGGGCATCTGGCTGTGGCTGCTGATGGTGCCGGACATCGCCTTCGGCGTCTGCCTGGTGCTCGGCGTGTGGCTGGCCTCCCAGGGGCAGCTGTCGGTGGGCGAGCTGGTGGCGTTCTTCGCCACGGCGACCGTGCTGCGGTTCCCGATCGAATCGATCGGGTTCCTGCTCTCGATGACCTTCGACACCCGCACGGCGGCCGACCGCTACTTCGAGGTCATGGACGAGGTCAACGCGATCACCGACCCCGCCGAGCCGAAGACGATCGCCGACCCCCAGGGCGAGCTGGTCTTCGACGACGTGCGCTTCCGGTACCAGGACTCGCCGGAGCGGTTCCCCGACCTGATCGACGGCGTCACGCTGACCGTCCGGCCGGGGGAGACCATGGCCCTCGTCGGCCTCACCGGCAGCGGCAAGTCCACGCTCACGGCGCTCACCACCCGGCTGTACGACGTGACGGGGGGAGCCGTGAAGGTCGACGGCGTCGACGTGCGCGACCTCACCCGGTACGACCTCCGCAAGGCCATCGCGATGGCGTTCGAGGATGCGACGCTGTTCTCGGCCTCCGTCCGCGACAACGTGCTGCTCGGCCGTGACGACCTCGATCCGGCGTCCGACGAGGCGCAGCGCGTGCTCACCGAGGCGCTCGAGGTCGCCCAGGCCGGCTTCGTCTACGAGCTGCCCGAGGGCGTCGAGACGAAGGTGGGCGAGGAGGGGCTCAGCCTCTCCGGCGGCCAGCGGCAGCGCCTCGCGCTGGCCCGCGCGGTCGCCGCCAACCCGAGCATCCTCGTCCTCGACGACCCGCTGTCGGCGCTCGACGTCGACACGGAGGCGCTGGTCGAGGCCGCGCTCCGCCGGGTGCTCGCATCGACCACCGCGCTGATCGTCGCGCACCGCCCCTCCACGGTGATGCTCGCCGACCGGGTCGCGCTGCTCGAGGAGGGCCGCGTCACCGCGGTCGGCACCCACCACGATCTGCTCGCCACGAACGAGCACTACCGCTTCGTCATCTCGAGCCTCGAGGACGAACAGAACGAAGAACTGCTGCAGGAGGTGAACCTGTGACCACCGCCACCGTCCAGGGCGTCGAAGGCGAAGAGCGCAACGACCTCACGAAGGAGGAGAGCCGCCAGGTGCGGCGGCGTTCGCTGCGCCTGCTCGGCTCGCTGCTGCGCCCGCTGCGGCTCCGGCTGCTGCTGACCGCGGTCGTCGTCGTCGTCAGCACCGCCGGCCAGGTCGCCGGGCCGGCGATCATCGCGTTCGGCATCGACAACGGCCTCCCGGCTCTGCTGAAGCAGGACTGGTTCCCGCTGGCCGCCGCCGGCGTCGCGTACCTGTTCACCGGCGTGATCGGCGCCGTGCTGATCGCCTGGTACACGGTGCTGAGCGCGCGGATCAGCCAGGCCATCCTGCTCGACCTGCGCAAGCGGGTGTTCCTGCACACGCAGAAGCTGTCGCTGGAGTTCCACGAGTCGTACACGTCGGGCCGCATCATCTCGCGGCAGACCAGCGACCTCGACTCCATCCGCGAGCTGCTCGACTCGGGCATCAACCAGCTCGTGCAGGGCTTCCTGTACATGCTGTTCATCGCCATCGCGCTGTTCTCGATCGACTGGATCAGCGGTGTGGTGCTGGTGGCGTCGCTCGTGCCGCTGTACCTGCTGACGCGCTGGTTCCAGAAGCGGTCGCAGAAGCTGTTCCGCATCTCGCGGGTGGCGTCCGCGAAGCTCATCGTGCACTTCGTGGAGACCATGACCGGCATCCGCGCGGTCAAGGCGTTCCGCAAGGAGAAGCGCAACGAGAAGGAGTTCGGCGGACTCGTCGAGGAGTACCGCGACGTCAACGCCCGGGTCATCCAGCTGTTCGGGATCTTCGACCCCGGCCTCGTGATGATCGGCAACGTCACGGTCGGCGTCGTGCTGCTCGTCGGCGGCTTCCGCGTGGCCGACGGCCAGCTCGCGATCGGCGTGCTGCTCGCCGCGCTGCTGTACACGCGCCGCTTCTTCGACCCGATGGAGGAGATGGCGATGTTCTACAACTCCTACCAGTCGGCCGCCGCGGCGCTCGAGAAGATTTCGGGCGTCTTGGAGGAGGCGCCGAGCGTCCCCGACCCGGTGAAGCCGGTCGACCTGTGGACGGCGAAGGGCCATGTGCGCTTCGACGACGTGACCTTCGCGTACCGCTCCGACCGGGTGGTGCTGCCGGAGTTCGCGCTCGACATCCCCGCCGGGCAGACGATCGCGCTGGTCGGCTCCACAGGTGCGGGCAAGTCGACGCTCGCCAAGCTGATCTCGCGGTTCTACGACCCCACAGAGGGCAGCGTGACGCTCGACGACGTCGACCTCCGCGACCTGCATCCGAAGGACCTGCGCCGGGCCATCGTCATGGTGACCCAGGAGGCGTACCTGTTCAGCGGGTCGGTGGCCGACAACATCGCGCTCGGCAAGCCGGACGCGACCCGCGAGGAGGTCGTCGAGGCGGCGAAGGCGGTCGGCGCCCACGAGTTCATCGCGGGCCTGCCGAACGGCTACGACACCGACGTGAACAAGCGGGGCGGGCGCGTCTCCGCGGGCCAGCGCCAGCTGATCTCGTTCGCGCGCGCCTTCCTCGCCGACCCGGCCGTCCTCATCCTCGACGAGGCCACGAGCTCTCTCGACATCCCGAGCGAGCGACTGGTGCAGGAGGCGCTGCAGACGCTGCTCGCCGACCGCACGGCCGTGATCATCGCGCACCGTCTCTCCACGGTCGCGATCGCGGATCGCGTCCTCGTGATGGAGCACGGCCGCGTCGTCGAAGACGGCACGCCCGCCGATCTGATCGCCGGCACCGGCCGGTTCGCCCAGCTGCACGCGGCCTGGCGGGACTCGCTGGTCTGAGCCGAGCGAGGGCGGTCTGGGCCGAGCGAGGGCGGTCTGGGCCGAGCAAGGGCGCCATCCGCGGCCCGCGGCGACCGCCTCCCCCCGCCGAGAGGGGAGGCGGCCGCCGCGGGTGCTCCGGCGGCGGGGTCGAGTCGTCCGTCGGGTCGGGTCGTCCGGTGCCGTGAAGGGGGTGGCCGGGTCCGCCGCGCCCGCCCCCGGATCGCCGTGGCGGTCCGTTCGGGTGGGCGGTTCGGGTCGCGGTGGACCTGCTCCTCTCCTCGGTCCTGGAACGTTGTGGACTCACCACCGGAAGCACGGTGTTGAGCTTTGCTCATAGCATGCTGCCGACGCGAGATGCCCCGCATCCGGGGGGCCACCCGATCTGAATGCGTGCTGGCACGGATGCCCGCCCTGCGGTGCCGGGCGAAGATGACTGGCATGTGTCTCCGCGTTGTCATCGTCGACGACCACGCGCGGTTCCGCGCCCAGGCGGCCGAGCTCCTCGAGCTCGAGCGCTTCGCCGTCGTGGGCGACGCCGACACCGGAGCGGGCGGTGTCGAACTCAGCCGCCGGCTCGCGCCCGATCTGGTGCTCCTCGACGTCGGGCTGCCCGACGCGGACGGCTTCGACCTCGTTCCCGCGATGCACGCGACCGGCGCCGCCGTCGTGCTCACCTCCAGCCGATCGTCCCGCGACTACGGCCATCGCGTCGCCGACAGCGGCGCGGAGGGGTTCATCGGCAAGGCCGACCTCACAGGAGACGCGCTGCGTTCGCTATTGACGCGCACAGCTCCCTGCTAAGGTGAGCGCGTGGTCGCGGGAGAGAAGCCTTCCCGCCCGCTCCGGGTCGTGGTCGCCGACGACGCTGTTCTGCTGCGCGAGGGGATCGGTCAGCTCCTGCGCGCGGGCGGCGTCGATGTCGTCGCCTCCGTCGACTCGGCCGAGCAGGTGCTCGCCGTGGTCGCGGACGACGCGTCGATCGACGCCGTCGTGCTCGACATCCGGATGCCGCCCACCCACACCGACGAGGGCCTCCGGGCGCTCGAGCAGCTCCGGGCTCGCGACTCCGGCGTCGGCGTCCTGCTGCTCTCGATGTACACGACAGCCGCGTACGCGATCAGGGCGCTCAGTGCCGGAAGCGGCACCGGCTACCTGCTGAAGGACCGCGTCGCCGACGGCGACACCCTCGTCAACGCCGTGCGCACGGTCGCGCAGGGCGGCAGCGTGGTCGACCCCGAGGTCGTGCAGCTGCTCGTCTCCTCCCGGTCCTCCTCCGAGAGCGTGGAGGCGTTGTCCGCGCGAGAGCTCGACGTGCTGCGCCTGATGGCGGAGGGCCTCTCGAACGTCGGCATCGCTGCGGGCCTGCACCTCAGCCTCCGCACCGTCGAATCGCACATCGGCCACATCATGGCCAAGCTCGGCGTGGAGGACTCCGCGGAGGGGCACCGGCGCGTGCTCGCCGTTCTGCGCTTCCTCGGCCGGGACGGCTGAGCCGTGAACGCCGCGCGCGTCTGGCTCCGTGCGCTCGCCGTCACCGCCGCGGTGGCCTCGAACGTGCTCGCCCAGCTGGCGAGCGCGATGACCGGCGACTACGGTCCGCGGCCGCAGGGAATCGGCTGGGCCATCGTGTTCGTGGCCGTGGCGATCGTGTACGTCGTGTGCGGCGTGGTGGCCTGGCGGATCGTGCGCAACCCTGTCCCCGGCTGGCTGATGGTCGGCGCAGCGCTCTTCTGGTCGGCGGGAGCCTGGTACCCGCTGGCCCGCGGGGCGGGCGGTGCGTGGCCGCTGCTCGCAGCGGTGACGGACTTCTGGGCGGTGCTCGTCGGCGTGCTCGTGCTCTGCTACCCCACGGGGAGGCTGAGCTCGCGTTTCGACCGCGTGGTGGTGATCACGCTCGGCATCGCCTTCCTGCTCCGGTTTTTGGGCGTGCTGCTCGCCTCCTCGCCCACGGCGGCGGACTGCGGGTGCGTGCCCAACGCGTACGCGGTGATGCCGAGCGCCGACGCCGACTACTGGTTCGGTGTGGGATGGAGGCTCGCCGGCCTCGGCCTGATGCTCACGGTCGCCGCCCGCCTCGCCGTGCGCTGGTTCACCAGCTCGCTGCCCGCCCGGCGCGTGTCGTTCGTGATGCCGCTCGCGCTCGTGCTCTGGTGCTACGGGACGGTACAGGACTCGGTGAGCTTCACCCTCGGCTGGGAGAGCGGCTGGCTGCAGTTCGTGCCGCCGGTGGCCATCGCGCTCATCCCGCCGGCGTTCGTCGGGGGAGTGCTCTACGCCAGGGGGCTGCGCTCGCGTGTCGCCGACCTCGTCATCGTCGCGCGCGACAAGGTCGACCGCGCTCTGTGGGAGTCGAGCCTCGCGCGGACGCTGCATGACAGCTCCCTGCGCGTGTTCTGGTGGGACGAGCGCGCGGGTCGCTACGAGACCAGCGACGGCACGCCCATCGAAGACCTTCGCGGCGCCGCACGCCCGGGAAGGACCAGGCCGGGACGCTCCACCCTCCCGATCGACTCCGCAGACGGCCCGATCGCGTTGATCGAGCACGATGTCGCGCTCGGCCAGGACGACCGGCTCCTCGACGCCGTCTCCTCCGCACTGCTGCTGTCGGTGGACAACGACCGGTTGCGGGGGAGGCTGGAGCAGACCATCCAGGAGCTGCGCGAGTCGCGCCTCCGCATCGTCGAGGAGGGCTACCTGGCCCGCCGCCGGCTGGAGCGCGACCTGCACGACGGCTCGCAGCAGCAGCTCGTGTCGCTGGCGATCAGCCTCCGCATCGCCACCGCGAAGGCGGAGGCCGCCGGCAACACCGAGGTGACCCGCGACCTCGAGCGGGCGTCGGCGCAGCTGGCCGACGCGCTGCGCGAGCTCCGCGAACTGGCTCGTGGCATCCACCCCACGGTGCTCACCGACGGTGATCTCCAGAGCGCCCTGGAGGAGCTGGCCCAGCGGGCGCACACGCCGGTGGAGGTCCGGGTCGACACCGACGGCCGGCTCCCGAGCGTCGTGGAGGAGACGATCTACTTCTGCGTCTCCGAGTGCCTGACCAACGCGGCCAAACACGCGGAGGCCGCGAGCTGCTCCGTCACCGTGGAGCGGTCGGGCGACACCGTGTCGGTCGTCGTGACCGACGACGGCCGCGGCGGCGCGCGCGTCGAACCCGGCGGCGGCCTCGAGGGCGTGCGGGACCGCGTGGAGGCGGTGGGAGGCCGTGCCCGGTTCGCCTCCCCCGATGGCGCGGGCACGCGCATCGAGCTCGTCATCCCCCTGGTCGCCCCGCAGCAGGACGAAAGCGGTCAGGCGGAGGCGGACGCCGCGGGCGCAGACGCCGAGGCTGCGGAGGCGGAGCCCCGCTAGCCCTTGCCCGGCAGTGCCGCGTACGTCTGGTTGCCCATCACGAACGCCGACCAACCGCCGGGGCAGCTCACGCCCTTCGGGGGCAGCCCCTCGATCGGCCACCAGCTGTCCTGGATGGCCGGCTTCGGCACGGGGGCCTCTGCCGTGCAGGTGCCCTCCTTGAAGTGCTTCGCCGAGGTGAAGGTCAGGATGGCCGCGCCGGACTCGGTGTCCCAGTCGGCGCGGATCACGGTCGCGTCGTCGGGCACGAAGGAGGGGGAGCCGAACGCCGACGTCGCGGTGGGCGTGAACTCCTTGGCCGAGTCGTAGATCTCCGCCTCCACATGCGGCGTGAAGGCGGCCACCACCGAGCAGCCGGAGAGGCCGAGAGCGAGGGTGAGCGCGGTCGCGACAGCGCCGGCGGTGCGGATTCGGGGCACGGAGACTCCTGTGGACGGACGGGGTGGACCATGCAAGTCAACACCATCCGGCTGTGCACGCCATCGGACCAGCGGATGATCCTGCGAAACGTTATCCTCTCGCGATCTGCGCCTGATCCGGAGTGCCGGGGTCAGGCCGGATCGTGCCGGGCCACGCGCAGGTCGACCCGGTACGCGGTGCGCACGCCGTCGGTGTGGAGGCCGCCCACCAACGGTGTCCCCTCGGCCCGATAGTGCTCCAGGGCGAGGTGCTCGTGACCGCTCGCCGGGTGTCCGCTCGCCCGCACGACGCGCCACCAGGGCACGGTCGAGCCGTAGTAGGCCATCACCTGACCGACCATCCGCGCCGCCCGGGAGCCCAGCGTGGCGGCGACGTCGCCATAGGTCATCACGCGACCGGGCGGGATGGAGTCGACCACCGCGAGCACGCGCTCGACGAACGAGTCGCCGCCCTCAGAGCTCGAGGGCACCGATCGTCTCGCCGTACTGCGTCTCGCCGACCGGCTGGAAGCCGCTGCGCAGGAAGAACTGCTCGGGGCCGAGCTCGCCCGACTCCCAGATGACGTAGAGCCGCTGGTGGCCGCGGTTGCGCGCCTCGTCGGCCAACGCGCGCACGGCGAACGTGCCGATGCCGCGGCCCTGGTCGTCGGCGTCGACATTGATGCGCCAGAGGATGGCCTTGAACTCCTCGTGCTCGGCGTCCGGGTTGAAGTCGCCCATGATGAAACCGACGACCTCGTCCTCGTCGAGGACCACGCGCTGCCAGGAGGTCGTCGGGTTCGGGAGAGCGGCGGCTGCCGAGTACGAGACCGGAGCGATGAACTGCTCCTGGCCCGGCTTCAATGAGAGCGCGTTCGCCGCAACGACGTTCTTCGCGCTCAACTCTTCCAGTCTCAACTCAGCCATGACGAAAGGGTAACGTGCGCCGGGGACGGCCGCATAGGAGCAGCGGCCCGGCGTCAGCCGTGGGCGGAATATCTCGACGTCGAGATATCTCGCTCCCTCCGGTAAGCTGTCGGAGGCTGAACCACGGCAAACACCTCAGGAGAACCAGTGGACAAGATCAAGGTTGAAGGCACGGTCGTCGAACTCGACGGCGACGAGATGACGCGCATCATCTGGAAGCTGATCAAGGACTCCCTCATCCACCCGTACCTCGACGTGAACCTCGAGTACTACGACCTCGGCATCGAGAAGCGCGACGAGACCGACGACCAGATCACCATCGACGCGGCGCACGCCATCCAGAAGCACGGCGTCGGCGTCAAGTGCGCGACCATCACCCCCGACGAGGCGCGCGTCGAGGAGTTCGGCCTCAAGAAGATGTGGAAGAGCCCCAACGGCACCATCCGCAACATCCTCGGCGGCGTGGTCTTCCGCGAGCCGATCATCATCTCGAACATCCCGCGGCTGGTCCCCGGCTGGAACAAGCCGATCGTCATCGGCCGTCACGCCTTCGGCGACCAGTACCGCGCGACCGACTTCGTGTTCGACGGCCCCGGCACCCTGAGCATCAGCTTCCAGCCGAACGACGGCGGCGAGGCCCAGTCGTTCGAGGTCTACCAGGCCCCGGGCGGCGGCGTCGCGATGGCGATGTACAACCAGGACGAGTCCATCCGCGACTTCGCCCGCGCCTCCTTCAACTACGGCCTCGACCGCAACTACCCGGTCTACCTGTCGACCAAGAACACGATCCTGAAGGCGTACGACGGCCGCTTCAAGGACCTCTTCCAGGAGGTCTTCGACGCCGAGTACAAGGAGAAGTTCGACGCCGCCGGCCTCACCTACGAGCACCGCCTGATCGACGACATGGTCGCCTCCAGCCTCAAATGGGAGGGCGGCTACGTCTGGGCCTGCAAGAACTACGACGGCGACGTGCAGTCCGACACCGTCGCGCAGGGCTTCGGCTCGCTCGGCCTGATGACCTCCGTGCTGACCACCCCCGACGGCAGCGTCGTGGAGGCGGAGGCCGCGCACGGCACCGTCACCCGCCACTTCCGCCAGCACCAGCAGGGCAAGGCGACCTCCACGAACCCGATCGCCTCGATCTTCGCCTGGACGCGCGGACTCGCGCACCGCGGCAAGCTCGACGGCAACCAGGAGCTGATCGACTTCACCCACACCCTCGAGGACGTCGTGGTGAAGACGGTCGAGGAGGGCAAGATGACCAAGGACCTCGCCCTCCTGGTCGGCCCGGAGCAGGAGTTCCTGACCACCGAGCAGTTCCTCGACGCGATCAGCGAGAACCTCAAGACGCGCATGGGCGCGTAAGTCCCGCGCATCGCGAACGGGCCCGGCGGAGCGATCCGCCGGGCCCTTCGTCGTTGGTGACGAGTAGTCAGTGGAATTGCGGCACGATCAGCCAGATCCCGTAGAGCACGGCTGCGACGCCGATGGCGAAGCAGACGTAGGCGCCGGCGCTGGCGGCGGCGGGCCGGTGGTCGCCTCCCACCGACAGCAGGCGCAGCCCGGTCGCGTACGAGATGACGATCACGACCGTCGCGACGAGCGCGACGAGGAACACGACGACGAACGAGCCCCAGTCGACCCCGAGGAACTGTCCGGCGCCCGGGGTGTCCGCCAGCCGGACCACGGTGGTCCCGAGGATGCTGCTCACGCTGCCCATGCTCATCCCTCCTGTCCCGCGCCGACCGGCTCGGCCGCGCGACCCTCGTCGCCCTCGTCGCCTTCGTTGACGTTGTGCCGGGTGACCGGGTTGCGGCGCGAGAGCGCGTAGAGCCCGAGGCCGCACGCGAGCGCGACGACCGCGACGATGATCAGGCCGAGCAGGCTCGTGGAGGCGACCCAGGCCGCCAGCCCGCCGACGATCGCCGCGGCCGGCAAGGTGATGACCCAGGCGGCGGCGATGCGACCGACCACGCCCCAGCGCACCGAGGCGAGCTTCTTGCCCAGTCCGCTGCCGACCACCGCACCCGAGGTGACCTGCGTGGTCGAGAGGGCGAAGCCCAGGTGCGACGACACGAGGATGGTCGCCGCCGATCCCGTCTCGGCCGCGAAGCCCTGGGGCGGCGTCACCTCGGTGATCCGCTTGCCGACCGTGCGCATGATGCGCCAGCCGCCGAGGTAGGTGCCGAGCGCGATGGCGAGTCCGCACGAGGCGATGACCCAGAGCGGAGGGGCGCTCCCGGCCGACAGATAGCCGCCCGCGATGAGGGTCAGCGTGATGACGCCCATCGTCTTCTGCGCGTCGTTCGTGCCGTGTGCGAGCGACACGAGCGAGGCGGAGACCGTCTGCCCGTGGCGGAAACCGCCCTCGGCTCCGCGGGTCGTCGCGTTCTTCGTGATGCGGTAGGCGGCGTATGTCGCGATCATGGCGACCACGCCGGCGACGACGGGGGAGAGCAGAGCCGGGATGATGACCTTCGACAGCAGCACGCCCCAGTCCACGGCGCCGAGCCCCGCACCGATGACGGCGGCCCCGATGAGCCCGCCGAACAGCGCGTGCGTCGAGCTGGAGGGCAGTCCGAGGTACCAGGTCGCCAGATTCCAGAGCACGGCGCCGACGAGCCCGGCGAAGATCAGGACGGGCGTGATCTCGACGCCCGACCCTCCCTCCTTGATCACCCCGCCCGAGATGGTCTGCGCCACCTCGGTCGACAGGAAGGCGCCGACCAGGTTGAGCACGGCGGAGATGGCGACGGCGGTGCGCGGCTTCAGCGCACCGGTGGCGACCGAGGTCGCCATCGCGTTGGCGGTGTCGTGGAATCCGTTGGTGAAGTCGAAGATCAGAGCGACGATCACGACGACCACGACCGTGATGAGAACGTCCATGCCCCACTGGGTACGCCGATCTGCGGCGGCCCGGATGAACGGGGGGTGAATCCCGTGGCAAGAAATCCTTGCCATTCTTTTGTTCGTAAGCTTTACTAACAAACATGACGACGACGGAGCTGCCTGGTGGTGCCGGCCCGACCCCGGGTCGCGCCCTCCGCCCTCGTGCCAAGGTCCTGCCCGAGCACGCGCGCAGCCACAACCGCTCGCTCGTGCTGCAGACCCTGTACCGGTCGGGCCGGCAGAGCCGCGCGGACATCGCCCGTGAGACGGGTCTAACGCGCGTCACCGTCTCCGACCTCGTCGGGGAGCTGCTGGCCGAGGGGCTCGTCGTCGAGCTGGGGCAGCGGGAGGCCGCGCGTCCGGGCAAGCCGGCCGTCCTGCTCGACATCGACCGCACGGCGCACCAGATCATCGGTGTCGACCTCAGCGACCACGACCGCTTCCGCGGGGCCGTCATGGACCTCGACGGGGAGCTCCTGACGGAGGCCGAGGTGCCGCTCGATGGCGCGACCGGCGCCGCGGCCTCCGCCAAGGTGCTCGACCTGGTGCAGCGTCTCGTCGGTCTCGCCACCGCACCGATCCTCGGCATCGGCGTCGGCTCGCCGGGTGTCGTCGACCTCGCCGGAACGATCCTCGTGGCGCCCAACCTCGGCTGGAGGGGCGAGCCGCTGCAGGAGTCGCTGCGGGCCGCCACCGGCCTGCCGGTCATCGTCGCCAACGACGCGAACGCGGCCGTGCTGGCCGAGCACAGCTGGGGAGGCGCCTCCGGCGACATGATGCTCATCCGCGTCGGCCACGGCATCGGCGCCGGCCTGCTGATCGCCGGCGCCCTCGTCTACGGCAGCCACTTCGCCGCCGGCGAGATCGGCCAGGTCATGGTCGGCACCGACCTCGGCCTCGACACCACGTACAACCGCGACCAGGTGCTCGAGCGCTGGCTGAGCGTCCCGCAGCTGCGCAGGGGCATCGCGGAGGCGGAGGCGGCGGGCGCCGACCCGACGCCGGTCCTCCGCGAGGCCGGCCAGCGCCTCGGCATCGCGCTCGCGCCCGTCGTGGGCGCCCTCAACCTGTCGGAGCTCGTCCTGAGCGGCCCGACCGACCTGCTCGACGGCCCCCTCGCCGAGGCGACCGTCCACACGCTCCGGAGCCGGACCATGGCGGAGAACCACGCCGACCTCTCGCTCCGGATGACCGCGCAGGGGCAGGACATCGTCCTGCGCGGCGCGGCCGTCCTCGTCCTTTCCGGACGACTCGGGGTCTCCTGACACAGCACCTCCCGAACCATCCCGACCCCTGCACCACGGTGTGGCAGATCGCACACATCGACCACCTGAGAAAGAAGGAACAGCAATGAAGAGAAAGCTCGTCGGCCTCGCCGCTGTGGCTACAGCTTCCGCTCTCGTGCTCGCCGGCTGCGCCTCCGGAGGCGGATCCTCCGACGCGAGCACCGACGGGAAGGGCAAGACGGTCACGCTGTGGCTCGTCGGCTCCGACACCCCGGATGAGCTGCGCAACTACCTCAAGACGGAGTTCAACAAGGAGACCGGAGCGACGCTCAAGATCGAGCAGCAGGACTGGAGCGACATCGTCACCAAGCTCACGACCTCCCTCCCCGACGCCAACAACACGCCGGACGTCACTGAGATGGGCAACACCCAGTCGCCGACGTTCACCAACGTGGGCGCCTTCCTCGACATCTCCGACATGTACAAGGACCTGGGCGGCGACGACCTCCTGCAGTCCTTCGTGGAGGCCGGCAAGGTCGACGGCAAGAACTACACGCTGCCGTACTACTTCGGCTCGCGCTACATGTTCTACCGCAAGGACGTCTACCAGGCCGCGGGCGTGAGCGTCCCGACCACGCTGGACCAGTTCAACACCGCCGTCGCCGACATCACGGCCAAGAACCCGAAGAACATCCCGAACTTCTCGGGCTTCTTCCTCGGCGGCCAGGACTGGCGCGACGGCATCTCCTGGATCTTCGCCAACGGCGGTGACATCGCCAAGAAGGACGGCGACAAGTGGTCCGCCACCCTGGAGTCGGAGGAGTCGCTGAAGGGTCTGCAGCAGCTGCAGGACATCTACAAGAACGCGTCCAAGGCGCCGAACGACGCCAAGGACTCCAACCAGTACATCTACCTGAACGACACCGACCAGACGCTCGACGCCGACGGCAACAAGACGGGTGACACCTCGCTCGCCGCCGCGACGATCATGGCTCCGGGATGGGCGCACTGGTCGATCGGCGACCTCTCGGAGAAGGACGGCAAGCCGGTCCGCACCTGGAACGACGCCACCTTCGGCACCTACGTGCTGCCGGGCAACGACGGCAAGCCGGCCCCGGTCTTCGCCGGCGGCTCCAACATCGGCATCTCGGCCAAGTCCAAGAACCCGGGCCTGTCCAAGACCCTCCTGAAGATCATCTTCTCGAAGGAGTACCAGGAGATGCTCGGCAAGAACGGCCTGGGCCCGGCCAACGAGAAGTACACCTCCTCGCTGGGCGACGACCAGTTCGCGAAGGCGCTCATCGAGTCGGCCTCGAACTCCAAGCTCACCCCGGCCGCGCCGGGCTGGGCCAAGGTCGAGGCGGGCAACGTGATGGAGGAGTTCTTCTCCAAGATCCGCGACGCGTCCGACCTCAAGGCCCTCGCCAAGGAGTACGACGCCAAGATCGACGCTCTGCTCAACGAGAAGAACGGCTGATCCAGCACCACCAGCAGGGCGAGGGCGCGGAGGCACCCCTTCCGCGCCCTCGCTCCTGTCCCGACCACCCGCACCGCCCCCCACCCGGAAGGAGGACCGACGTGACCACCACCGAGCAGGCCGCACCCCCCGCGCGCGCCGCAGGCGGCCCGCAGCCGGCAGCCCCGCGCAGGCGCCGCCGCACGATCGCGCCCTACATCCTGCTGCTGCCCGCCGTCGTCATCTGCCTCCTCGCGCTCGGCTACCCGATCGGCTGGCAGCTCGTCACCTCGATGCAGCACTTCGGCCTCGCGCAGCAGTTCGGCCAGCCGGCCCCCTTCGTCTGGTTCGACAACTACATCACCCTGTTCTCCGACTCCTACACCTGGGTCGTCGTCGGCCGGTCCATCCTCTTCTGCGTGGTCACCGCCGTCGTCACGATGGTGATCGGCGTCGGGCTCGCCCTCCTCATGACCGGTGTCGGGAGGTTCGCGCGGCTGTTCCTGCAGATCGCCCTCCTGCTCGCCTGGGCGATGCCCGCCGTCGCCGCGATGACGGTCTGGAACTGGCTGTTCGACTGGCGGCGCGGCATCGTCAACACGGTGCTGAGCTCGTGGGGGCTGCCGTTTGAGGGCCACAACTGGCTGCAGAACCCGCTGTCGTTCTTCTTCGTCGCGATGGTCATCATCGTGTGGATGAGCGTCCCGTTCGTCGCCTTCTCCGCCTACGCGGGCCTGACGCAGGTGTCCGGGGAGGTGCTGGAGGCCGCGGCCATGGACGGCGCGAAGCCGGCCCAGCGGCTGCGCCACATCATCCTGCCGATCATCCGCCCCGTGCTCGGCATCGTGCTGCTGCTGCAGCTGATCTGGGACCTGCGCGTGTTCACCCAGATCAAGCTGCTGCAGGACAAGGGCTCGATCGCCAGCGAGACCAACCTGCTCGGCACCTACATCTACCAGCTCGGCGTCGGGTCGAGCGACTTCGCCATGGCGAGCGCCGTCTCGGTGTTCGTGCTCGTGCTGACCATCGCGCTCAGCTGGTTCTACGTCCGCTCGCTGCTCAAGGAGGACGCCTCGTGACCGCCACCGCCACCACCCCTCGGGAGGCGGCCGCCCCCGAGGCTCCGCGCCGCTTCCGCCGGCGCGTCCGCCCCTCCCGCATCCTGCTCGGCGTGCTCGCCGTCGTGTTCGGCCTGGTCTGGATCTTCCCGGTCTACTGGATGGTCAACTCGTCGCTGCTGCCCGACGCGGTCCTGCAGAGCTCGACGCCCACCTGGCTGCCGTTCGGCGGCTCCTTCGACAACTTCGCCGCGGTCATCGACGGCGGCACGTTCTTCCCCGCGCTCGGCATGAGCGTCGTCGTCGCGCTGATCACCGTCGTGTTCTGCCTCGGCTTCGCGTTCCTCGCCGCCCTGGCGATCAGCCGGTTCAAGTTCCGCGGCCGGACGTCGTTCGTGCTCGCCGTGCTGATCATCCAGATGCTCCCCGCGGAGGGCCTCTTCATCGCGCAGTACAAGCTGATGGGGAGCCTGGGCCTGCTCAACACCGTGCTCGGCGTCAGCATCATCTACATCGCCGCCGTCGTGCCGTTCACCATCTGGATGCTGCGCGGCTTCGTCGCCGGAATCCCCGCCGACCTCGAGGAGGCGGCGATGGTGGACGGACTCAGCCGCACCCAGGCGTTCCTGCGGATCACGTTCCCGCTGCTCGCGCCCGGGCTGGTCGCCTCCGGCGTCTACGCGTTCCTCCAGGCGTGGAACGAGTTCACCGTCGCACTCGTCATCCTGCAGGAGAACAGCAGCCAGACCCTCCCGCTGTGGCTGCGCGGATTCATCCAGCAGTCGTCGTCGCGCGCGATCGACTGGGGCGAGGTGATGGCCGCGTCGACGCTCGTCGCCGTGCCCGTCATCATCTTCTTCCTCATCGTGCAAGGCCGCATGACCAGCGGCCTCGTCAGCGGGGCGGTGAAGGGGTGAGCCGCTCGACCGGACTCGACGCCCGCCCGCTCGACGCGACCGTCCCTGCAGCGCTCCGTCGCCGGATCATGGCGACGCTCATGCCCGGCTTCCACGGCACGACGCTGCCGGCCTGGCTCGAGCGCCGACTGCGCGACGGCCTCGGCGGCGTCTGCCTCTTCGGGGGCAACATCGTCTCGCCGCAGCAGCTGCGCGCCCTCACCGCGGCGATCCGCGCGGCGAACCCGCGTGCCGTCATCGCCATCGACGAGGAGGGCGGCGACGTCACCCGGCTCTACTACGACCGCGGGGCGCCGTTCCCGGGCAACGCGGTGCTCGGGAGGCTGGACGACACCGCGTACACCGAGGCCGTCGGCCGTCGTGTCGGCGAGGAGCTCCGGGCTGCCGGCGTCACACTCGACCTCGCGCCCGACGTGGACATCAACTCCAACCCCGACAACCCGGTGATCGGCGTGCGGAGCTTCGGTACCGCGCCGCAGCTCGTCGCCGAGCACGGCGCCGCCTGGACCCGTGGACTGCAGTCGACCGGCGTCGCCGCGTGCGCGAAGCACTTCCCCGGGCACGGCGACACCGCGCAGGACTCGCACCTCGCCCTGCCCGTCGTCGACCTCGGCCCGGCAGCGCTGCGCGAGCGCGAGCTGCTGCCGTTCCGCGCCGCCGTCGCGGCGGGCACGCGCACGATCATGACCTCCCACATCCTGCTGCCGCAGCTCGACGCCAGGATGCCCGCCACCTTCAGCGCCCCGATCATCGAGGGGCTGCTGCGCGGCGAGCTCGGCTTCGAGGGAGTGGTGGTCACCGACGCGCTCGACATGCACGGGGCGAGTGGAGGCGGCCGGGGCATCCCCGAGGCCGCCGTGCTCGCGCTCGCTGCCGGCTGCGACCTCCTCTGCATCGGCACCGACAACACCGACGCGCAGCTGACGGAGATCGTGGAGGCCGTGGCCGGCGCGATCGCGGAGGGCCGGCTCCCGGAGGCGCGCGTCGCCGAGGCGGAGGAGCGCGTGCTCTCGCTGGCGGACGACGTCGTGGCGGGCGATACGAGCGTCACGCACTCGCCCATCGCCGATGCCGACGCGGTCGCCGCTGACGAACTCGCGCGCGTCGCAGCAGCCTTCGACCTCTCCGACCACGCCCGCGAATGGTTGGCGGAGGAGCACGACCGGTACTCGATCGTCCGCCTCGACACCGTGGCGAACATCGCGGTGGGCCGGGCACCCTGGGGTCCGTTCGCGGCTGCGCAGGCCGAACCGGAGGAGTCCGCCTCCGCCGCCTTCACCGCGAACCCGCTCGTGGTCATGACCGAGGACGACGACCCCGAGCTGGTGCTCGCGGCTCAGTCGCCGGTCCTCGTCATCGGCAAGGACAACCACCGCCACGCCTTCGCGCGCGCGGCTATCGACCGCCTGCGAGCGGAGCGCAACCGCGTCCTCGTGGTGGACATGGGCTGGCCGTCCGACGACCGGGCGTATGCCGACCTCACCACCTTCGGCGCATCGCGGCTGGTGGGCCAGGCGCTCCTGCACCTGCTCGCCGGCGACGCCTCCGGCCTCCGCCCCTCGAGTTCCGACTCGTGAGGCTCGGGATCGATATCGGCGGCACCAAGACCGACGCGGTGGCCGTCGACGAGAGCGGCGACCTCCGGCAGCGGGTGCGGCTCGCGACCGGTTTCGGTCACGCGGCCGTCGTCGAGACCGCGGTGACGGCCGTCGCCCGGATCGGCGAGCTGACCGGCCTGCCGGCGGGCGGCTTCGACTCGATCGGCATCGGCATCCCCGGCATGGTCGACAGCGCGTCCGGCGATGTGGCGCACGCCGTCAACCTCGGCGTCGAGCGGCTGGAGCTCGGCGGCGAGCTGGCCGGCCGCCTCGGCGTGGGCGTCCGCGTCGAGAACGACGTGAAGGCGGCGGCGCTCGGCGCCTACCACCTCCTCGGTCTCGGCGGCACGATGGCCTACCTGAACCTCGGCACCGGCATGGCCGCCGGCATCGTCGTCGACGGCCGGCTCTGGCGCGGGGCCAGTGGCATCGCGGGCGAGATCGGGCACCTCCCTGTCGACCCGGCCGGCGCCCTGTGCGCGTGCGGGCAGCGGGGGTGCATCGAGACCACTGCGAGCGGCTCAGCCATCGCACGGCAATGGCCCACCGACGACCCCTTCCCCGCACGCGCGCTCTACGCAGCGGCCGCGGCGGGGGACACGGAGGCACGGGTGATCGCCGGTAGGCTGGCGGAGGGCATCGCCTCCGCGGTGCGCGTCCTCGTCCTGACCGTCGACGTCGAGCACGTCGTGATCGGCGGCGGCCTCAGCCACCTCGGGGAGCGCCTGCTGAGCGACGTCCACGAGGTGCTCGAGGAGTGGGGCCGCACGTCCCCGTTCCTCGCCTCGCTCGCCCTGCCGCGGCGAGTGCGCCTCGTTCCGGAAGGTTCACCCGTGGCCGCGCTGGGCGCGGCCCTCGTCGGAGGTTATTGATGGCCGAAGTCGTCGTCGTCGCAGACAAGGAGGCGGCCGGCGAGCTGGCCGCCGCGAGCATCGTGAGGCTCATCGCGAGCAAGCCGGACGCCGTGCTCGGCCTCGCCACCGGCTCCACCCCGCTCCCGGTGTACCGGGCGCTGGCTCGGCAGATCGCCGAGGAGGGAGTCGACGTCTCACACGTCCGCGGGTACGCGCTCGACGAGTACGTCGGCCTGCCGGCGGGCCACCCGGAGTCGTACCGCGCGGTCATCACCCGCGAGGTCGTGGAGCCGCTCGGCCTCACCCCGTCGCTCATCCACACCCCCAACGGCGCCCGCGAGACCATCGAGCACGCCGGCGCCGACTACGAGAAGGCGATCGCGGAGTCCGGGGGAGTGGACGTGCAGATCCTCGGCATCGGCACCGACGGCCACATCGGCTTCAACGAGCCCGGCTCGTCGTTCGCCTCGGTCACCCGCGTCAAGACGCTGACCGAGCAGACCCGCAAGGACAACGCGCGCTTCTTCGACTCGGAGGACGACGTGCCGATGCACTGCATCACCCAGGGCCTCTCCACCATCCTCAAGGCGCGCCACCTGCTGCTGCTGGCGTTCGGAGAGGGCAAGGCGGAGGCGCTGGCCGGAGCCGTCGAGGGCCCGGTCTCGGCCTCCAACCCCGGCTCGGCCATCCAGCTCCACCCGCACGTCACCGTGCTCGTGGACGAGGCCGCCGCGTCGCGACTCAAGAACATCGACTACTACCGCTACGCGTACGCGAACAAGCCGAGCTGGCAGACGCTGTAGCGGGGAGCCGATCCCTTACAGCACCCGCCCCTCGGCCACGACCGTGCGCACCCGCCAGTCGTGGTCGAGGAGCACCGCGTCGGCCAGGTACCCGTGGTGCAGCCGGCCGAGGCGGTGGTCCTCGCCGAGGACGTGCGCGGGCGTGTGCGTCACGGCGGCGACCGCCGCCACCGGGTCGAGGCCGGTGAGGGTGATCGCGTTGCGCAGGGCGACGTCCTGCGTCAGCGTCGAGCCGGCGATCGTCGCCGTGCCCGAGAGGACGGCGAGTCCGTCCTTCACGGTGACGTTGAGTCCGCCCAGCTGGTAGTCGCCGTCGGAGGCGCCCGCCGCGGCCATCGCGTCGGTCACCAGGGCCACGCGGCCGGTGGCAGCGCCGAGCAGCAGCCGGGCGACCGAGGGGTGCACATGCAGCCCGTCGAGGATCAGCTCCAGCGTCACCGAGGCGTTGTCCACCGCCGCCATCACCGGACCGGGCTCGCGGTGGTGGATGCCGTTCATCGCGTTGAAGGCGTGCGTCAGGAGGCGTGCCCCCACCTCGAATGCGCGCGCCGCCTGCTCGTAGTCCGCGGACGTGTGCCCGACCCCGACGACGACGCCGGCCTCCGTGAGGACCGGGATCGATTCGAGAGGGTCCGGCAGCTCGGGAGCGAGCGTGAGGATGCGGAGGGTGCCGCGGGCGGCTCCGATCAGCTCCTCCACCATCTCGGGCCCCGGCTCGCGCAGGAAGGCGGGATCGTGCGCCCCGCGCCGCTCCGGCGCGAGGAACGGCCCCTCGAGATGCGACCCGAGGATCAGCGGATCGGCGGCGGCCAGGTCGGCGACGACACCGAGACCCTCGCGGAGCGACGCGAGCGGCGCGGCGACGTGGGAGACGACCGAGCGCGTCGTGCCGTGCGCCCGGTGGGCGGCCAGGCCGGCGAGGAGCTCGTCCACGCCGTCGTCGTAGACGTGCCCGCCGCCGCCGTGGCAGTGCAGGTCGATGAACCCGGGAGTCAGCCAGTGACCGCCGGCGTCGAGCACCTCGGCGTCGCGCTGCTCGGCGGCCGCGTGCCAGCCGGTGCCCGAACCGATCGCGGTGATGCGGCCCTCCTCGGCGACCAGCCAGAAGTCGTCGACCAGCCCGTCCGCATCGACCTTGCGGGCGTCGTGGATGACGAGGCGGCTCACGAGAACTCGCGCCGTCCGTTGATGACGCCGCTGACCGTCGCGACCACCGCGAACACGACCGCGACGACCGGTTGGCCGAGGTCCCACCACGCGAAGGCGGCGGCCCCGAAGACCAGCACCTCGACCAGCGCCTTCACGTACGCGTCGACGTGCAGCACGGCACGCGGCGAGCGGAAGAGCGCCCAGAGCAGGATCGCGAGCACCGGCGCGCCGATGCCGACGACGATGTTCCAGGGCAGCGGCCAGGCCAGGAAGCCCCAGATGCCGAGCGACACGATCGCGAAGAGCTCCAAAACGAAGCGGAGGATGTCGTTCGGTCCGATCCGGAGCTGGGCCTGCTGATCTGGGGCGGGAGTCACCGGCTCAGTCTACCGAGCGGGCGCCGCCCGACGGCAGCGGGAGGGAGCGTCAGCGGAAGATGATCGTGCGCGCCCCGTCGAGCAGCACCCGGTCCTCCGCGAACCACTTCACCGCCTGGGTGAGCGTGCGGCTCTCCTCGTCCTGCCCGATGGCGACGAGCTCGGGAACGCTGCGGGTGTGGTCGACGCGTACGACGTTCTGCTCGATGATCGGGCCCTCGTCGAGGTCGCTGGTGACGAAGTGCGCGGTCGCGCCGATCAGCTTGACGCCGCGGGCGTGGGCCTGCCGGTACGGGTTCGCGCCCTTGAAGCCGGGGAGGAAGGAGTGGTGGATGTTGATCGCCCGCCCGGCCAGCCGCTCGCACAGCTCGGGCGAGAGGATCTGCATGTACCGGGCGAGCACGACCAGCTCGATGTCGTGCTCCTCCACCGCCTCCAGGATGCGCTGCTCGAACGCCGCCTTCGACTCCGGGTCGCCGACCGGGTGCGCCTCGAACGGCACGCCGTAGAACCCGGCCAGGTCGCCGAGCGCCTCGTGGTTCGACAACACGAGCGGGATCTCCACGGGGAGCTGGCCGGCGCGCTGGCGGAAGAGGAGGTCGTTGAGGCAGTGCGCGGCCTTCGAGACGAGCACGAGCGTGCGGAGGGGGCGGCCGACGGTGTCGACGCGGTGCTCCATGCCGAAGCGCTCCACCACCGGGGCGAGGGCGCGCTCGAACTCGGCGCGGTCGGCCTCCGACTCCACCTGCAGCCGCATGAAGAAGCGGCCGGTGTCCGAGCTCGCGAACTGCTGGCTCTCGGTGATGTTGCCGCGGGCGGCGACGATCGCCCCGCTCACCGCGTGCACGATCCCGGGACGGTCGGCGCAGCTGAAGGTGAGCACCCAGTGATTGGGAGTGGCGGGGGAGTTCGTCTGGCCCATCCCTTCAGGGTATCGGCTGCGGTTGACGTGCCAGGCCGCCGTGCACTTGGATCAGGGCATGACCAGCACCGGTGAGGATGCCCCCGGCGTCCCGACCACACCCGCCACGACCTTCGGCGTCGAGCTCAACGGGCTCAACACCATCCACGAGAGCGAGCGCAAGGGCCGTGCCCGCGACCTGTTCTGGCCGTGGTTCGCCGCGAACGTGTCGGTGTTCGGCCTGAGCTACGGCTCGTTCCTGCTCGGCTTCGGCATCTCGTTCTGGCAGGCGACGATCGTCGGCGTCGTCGGCATCGTCATCTCCTTCCTGTTCTGCGGGTTCATCGCACTGGCCGGCAAGCGCGGCTCGGCGCCGACGATGGTGCTCGGCCGGGCGATCTTCGGGGTGGAGGGCAACCGCGTCCCGTCGTTCCTCTCCTGGCTGCTCACCGTCGGGTGGGAGACAGTGCTCACGGCCCTCGCGGTGCTCGCGACGGCGACGGTGTTCGAGCAGCTCGGCTGGGAGGGAGGCGTCGCGACGAAGATCGTCGCGCTGATCGTCGTGGTCGCCCTCGTGCTCGCGGGCGGGATCATCGGCTTCCACCTGATCATGCGGATGCAGATGGTGATCACCATCGTCACCGGCGTGCTCACCGTGGTGTACATCATCCTCGTGCTGGGCAATATCGACCTCGGCGCCGTCGCGGCGCTCCCCGCGGGCGACCTCCCGCACGTGATCGGCGGCTTCGTGTTCATGCTGACCGGCTTCGGTCTGGGCTGGGTGAATGCGGCCGCGGACTACTCGCGCTACCTGCCGCGGTCGACGCGCAGCGCGGGGGTGGTGGGGTGGACGACGTTCGGCTCGTCGCTCGCGCCGATCATCCTCCTCGTCTTCGGCATCCTGCTCGCCGGCTCGTCGTCGAAGCTGTCGGAGGCCATCGGCGCCGACCCGATCGGCGCCCTCGCCTCGCTGCTGCCGACCTGGTTCCTGGTCCCGTTCGTCATCGTGGCGGTGCTCGGACTGGTCGGAGGCGCGGTGCTCGACATCTACTCCTCCGGGCTGGCGCTGCTGAGCGTCGGCGTGCGCGTCCCGCGCTACGTCGCCGCCGGCATCGACGGCATCATCATGACCCTCGGCGCCATCTACGTCGTGTTCGTCGCGACCGACTTCATCGGCCCGTTCCAGGGCTTCCTGATCACGCTCGGCGTCCCGATCGCGGCGTGGTGCGGCATCTTCCTCGCCGACATCGCCCTGCGCCGCCGCGACTACGCGGAGTCCGAGCTGTACGACAGGAGGGGGCGGTACGGCTCCGTGCGCTGGCTGCCGATCGCGCTCATCATCGTCGGCACGGCCATCGGCTGGGGCCTCGTCACCAACGGCTCGGCCGACTGGCTGAGCTGGCAGGGCTACCTCCTGGGCCCGATCGGCGGCAAGGAGGGCGACTGGGCGTTCGCCAACCTCGGCGTGCTCGTCGCTCTCGTCATCGGCTTCGTCGGCGCACTGTTCACGGCGCCCGCGATCCGGCGGCAGGAGGCACGATGACCGCGCCCGTGCTCGTCGTCGTCGACATGCAGAACGTCTTCGCCGACCCCGCCAGCGACTGGGCGACACCGCGCTTCGCCGACGCCGAGGCGACCGTCTCCTCGATGCTTCCCGCCTTCGGCGACCGCGTCGTGTTCACCCGCTTCATCGCACCGGAGCAGCCGCAGGGCGCCTGGGTGCCCTACTACGAGCAGTGGCCCTTCGCCCTGGTGGCCGCCGATGATCCGCTCTACGACCTCGTGCCGGCGTTCCGTGGCACGGGCCACAGGGTCGTCAGCGAGCCGACCTTCGGCAAGTGGGGGGAGGGTTTGCGGGAGGCGCTCGCCGGCGCCGACGAGATCGTCCTGGCCGGCGTCTCCACCGACTGCTGCGTGCTCTCGACCGCCCTCGGCGCCGCCGACGGGGGCGTGCGCGTCCGGGTGGCCGCCGATGCCTGTGCCGGACTCTCGGATGCGGACCACCAGCGCGCCCTCGACGCGATGGCCCTCTACGCCCCGCTGATCGAGATCGAGGACAGCGGGCGCATCCTCGCCTCCCTGTCGTAGACGCCCTTTGCTAGAATCGTCCGCGGTCGGCGGTTCTCGCACGGCCCTGGGCGCGCACACGGGCGCGTAGTCGACCCGCTCCATTCTTCTGCCGCCGCGGCCGTACGCCGGGCGGGGAGCGGGGAACGCCGTTCACGGACGATTCCGCATGACGACAACCTCCCCCATCCCGGTGAAGACCTCGCCGGCCTTCCCCTGGACCGGGCTCATCGCGCTCGCCGCGGCCGTGTTCCTCTCGGTCACGAGCGAGATGATCCCCACCGGCCTGCTGCCGGACATGAGCGCCTCCCTCGGCGTGAGCGAGGCCCAGATCGGGCTGCTCGTGACCGTGTTCGCCTTCACCGTCGTGGTGACGAGCACACCGCTGACCGCCCTGACCAAGCGCTGGCCGCGCCACGGAATGATCGTCGGCATCCTCGTGCTGCTCGGCGTCTCGAACCTGCTGACCGCCGTCGCGCCCGACTACGCCTTCGTCGTCGGCTCGCGCGTCCTCGGCGGCATCGCCCACGGCATGTTCTGGTCGATCGTCGGCGCCTATGCCGGGCATCTGGTGCCCAAGGAGCAGATCGGGCGCGCGGTCTCCATCACGCTCGGCGGAGGCACGCTCGCCTTCGTCTTCGGCGTCCCGCTCGGCACCTTCGCCGGCCATGTCTTCGGGTGGAGGCTGTCGTTCGGCATCCTCGCAGCGCTGATGATCGTCGGCGCCGCCCTCGTGTGGTGGCTGCTGCCCGCCGTGGAGCGCGAGGAGGAGCACATCCTGCGCGACCGCGGTGCTGAGCGCACGCGCGACCGCACCATCCCCGCTGTGATCATGGTCTGCCTCGTCGCGGCCGTGACGATGATCGGGCACTACGCGTTCTACACGTTCGTGGTCCCGTTCCTCACCGGACCGATGGGGGTGCCCGCCGGAAACGTCGGGGCGCTGCTGTTCATCTACGGCATCGCGGGTGCGGGCGGTCTGGTGCTCGCAGGCTCGGTGCTCGGACCCCGGCCCCAGTTCGGCCTCCTGCTCGCTCTCGCGGTCACCGGTGTCGCGGTGGCGGCGCTCGCCGTCTTCGCCGGCCAGATCGTGCTGGCCCTGATCGCCTTCGTGCTCTGGGGCCTCGCCTTCGGCGCGCTGCCGCCGCTGCTGCAGACGCGGCTGCTGCACACGTCGTCCGCGGGCTTCCGCGACACCGCGAGTGCCCTGTACACGACTTCGTTCAATGTGGGCATCGGCGGCGGCGCCCTGGTCGGCTCCGTGATCTTCGACGCGGGCGGCCTCATGCTGCTGCCGTACTGCTACATCGCGCTGCTCGTGGTGTCGGTGGTGCTGGTGGTGATCGTGGGGCGGATGACCCGCTCGCGCGTCGACGCCTGACCGTACGACGCACGCGGTCGAGTACGCGGGAATTCGCCCCGAAACCGTCGAGTACGCGGAGAATGCGCGTACTCGACGGTTTGCTACGGGAGGACGGGGAGGCCCGCCGACCACACCTGCCGCACCCCGAACCCGTCGTCCAGCAGCACCGCGTCCGCGGCGTAGCCGGCCGCGAGGCGGCCGAGGTCGCCGGAACGGCCGAGCGCGGCGGCGGGTGTCTCGGTCAGGGCGCGGACCGCGTCCTCGACCGGCAGCCCGACTTCCGTGACCGCACGGCGCAGCGCCTCGTCCAGGGTGAGTGTGGATCCCGCGATGGAGCCGCCGTGGGTGAGGCGGGCGACGCCGTCGCGGACCTGCACCTCCAGCGCGCCGAGCAGGTAGTCGCCGTCTGCGGCGCCGGCGGCGGCCATCGCGTCGGTGATGAGCGCGACGCGACCCGGTGCGGCGGCGAAGGCCATGCGCACGACCTCCGGGTGCACGTGCACGCCGTCGTTGATGATCTCCAGCGTGACCCCCGGCGTGTGCGTCGCGGCGGCCACCGGGCCCGGTGCGCGGTGGTGGACGCCGTCCATGCCGTTGAAGGCATGCGTCAGGAGGCTGGCCCCGGCGTCGAACGCGGCGCGCGTCTGCTCATAGGTCGCGCCGGTGTGGCCGACCGCGACCGCGACGCCCGCCGTGCTGAAGGCTCGCACCGCGTCCATCCCGCCCGGCAGCTCGGGCGCGAGCGTGATCTGGCGGATCGTCCCCGCCCCCGCCTCCAGCAGCAGCTCGATGTCGTCGGAGCTCGCCGACCGCAGCAGCGCAGGGTCGTGCGCGCCCTTGTGGCCCACGTCGAGGAAGGGGCCCTCCAGGTGCGACCCGAGGATCCGCGGATCGCTCGCCGACAGCGCGGCGATCCCGCGCACGCGCTCGGCCAGCTCTGCGACGGGCGCCGTCACGAGTGAGACCACCGTACGGGTCGTACCGTGGCGCTGGTGCAGATCCGCAGCCGCGCGGATCGCCTCCACGCCGTCGTCGAAACTGGCGGTCGCGCCGCCGTGGCAGTGCAGGTCGACGAAGCCGGGAGTCAGCCAGCCGCCGCCCGCATCCGTCACGGTCACCTCGCCGTCGCCGGCGGCTGCCGCCCTCCAGCCATCGCCGGTGCCGACCGAGGTCACCCGGTCGCCGTCGAAACGCACCCAGGCGTCGGCGGTGGTGCGGCCCTCGCTGACGAGGCGGGCGGAGTGCAGGACGTGCGCGGTCATCGGATCGATCCTCCCATCACGCGACGATCACCTCGAAGCCCTGCTCCACGAAGGCGGCCCGCTGCTCGGGGCTGATGCCGTCGTCCGTGATCAGGGTCGTCAGCACCTTCGGGCCGCCGAGCGTCGCGAACGCCTTGCGGCCGATCTTGCTCGAGTCCGCCACCACGACGGCGCGGGTCGCGCGGCGTGCCATCAGCGCGTTCACGCTCGCCTCTCCCTCGTCATGCACCGTCGCACCGACGACAGGGTCGATGCCGTTCACGCCGATGAACGCGATGTCGAGCGTGACCTTCTCGAGCACGACGTCGCTGTACGGCCCGACGAGCTCGTACGACCGCGCGTGCACGACGCCGCCCGTCATCACCGTCTTGATCTGCGGCCGCATCACCAGCTGCGCCGCGATGTTGATGGCGTTGGTGACGACCGTGAGGGTGGGATGCGGCGACGGCTCCATGAGATCCGGCCGCGCCCCCAGCACCGTGGCGACGGCGGTGCTCGTCGTGCCGCCGGCCAGCCCGACGACCGAGCCGCGCGGAACGAGCGCGCTCGCCGCCTGCGCGATCCGCAGCTTCTCGGGCGCGTGCTGCTCGCGCTTGTACCGGATGGGGAGGTCGTAGGCGACGGACTGGCCCACCGCGCCACCGCGGGTGCGGGTCAGCAGCTGCTGGGAGGCGAGGGCGTCGAGGTCGCGCCGCGCGGTCGCGGCCGAGACGTCGAGCTTCGCCACGATGTCGTCCACCTCGATCTGACCGGACTCGGCCAGCAGGTCGAGCACGGCGTTGAGGCGCTCCGCTCTGTTCATCGCTGTGCGGTCTCCGTTCCGCCCGCCGCGCGGGCGGCCACATCGAACAACGTCATCAGGCGCGCCGCCTCGCCGGTGGCCGCGGCCCGCGCCTCCCGCACGTACGCGCGTGGGTCCACGGTGTCCGGATGGGCCGCCAGGTGCGAGCGGACGGCGTCCGTGAAGAACCGGTTGAGGTGGGTGGAGACGTTGACCTTGGTGATGCCGGAGCGCACCGCCGCCTCGATCGTCCCATCGGCGACCCCGCTCGACCCGTGCAGCACGAGGGGGACGGGCACCTCGCGGCGCAGCAGCTCCACCAGCGACAGATCCAGCTCAGCCGTGCGCTCGGTCATCGCGTGCGAGCTGCCGACCGCCACCGCCAGGGCGTCGACGCCCGTCTCGGTGACGAACCGGCGCGCCTCCTCCGGGTCGGTGCGGACGCCCGGCGCGTGAGCGCCGTCCTTCCCGCCGATCTCGCCGAGCTCGGCCTCGACGGCCACCTCGCGGGCGTGGGCGTACTCGACGACGCGAACCGTGGCCTCCACGTTCTCCTCATACCCGAGCCGGGAGCCGTCGTACATCACCGAACCGAACCCCAGGTCGACCGCGTGCAGCGCCAGCTCGGGGTCCTCTGCGTGGTCGAGGTGGACGGCGACGTGCGCGGGGGAGTCGTTCGCGAGCGCCAGCGTCGCGCGACCGATCGGGTCGAGTCCGCCGTGGTACCGCACGCAGTTCTGCGAGATCTGCAGCACCACAGGCCGGCCCGTGCGCTCGGCGGCGCCGACCAGGGCTTCCGCCGTCTCGAGCAGGATCACGTTGAAGGCCGCCAGGCCGGTGCGCCGCGCGGCGGCCGTGTGCAGCAGCTCGAGGGTCGGGACGAGGGGCATCGGTCCTCCGTGGCGGTGTCGGTGGCGGTCTCGGGTGGCGGTCTCAAATGGGCGGGCGGTCAGTCGAGGACGACGCGCTCCTCGTAGGCGGCGTAGGCGGGGTCGAGTTCGCCGGCGAGTGGAGCGACGACGGCCGCCGCCGACCAGGCGACGGCTCGGCACAGCAGCACCGCCGGATCGTCCGTGCCGTCGGCGAGGCAGGACGCCACCGCCGCCACAGCCGCGTCGCCCGCGCCGGTGGCGTTGCCGGTGAGGCGTCGGTCCAGCCGGGCATGCAGCACATCGGCGCCGCGGCGCACGGCGAGCATCCCGTCCGCGCCCAGGCTGACGAGCACGAGGGCGGCGCCCGCGTTGAGGAGCACGGAGGCGCCCGTCACCGGGTCCGCCTCGCCGGTCGTCTCGGCGAGCTCGCGCCGATTGGGCTTCAGCACGGTCGGTCGGGCCTCCGCCGCCAGCAGCAGCGCCGGGCCCGTGGCGTCCATCACGCTCGGCAGCCCGCGCTCGGAGGCGATGGCGACCAGCCCGGCGTAGAACGCATCAGGGGTGTCGGGCGGGAGGCTGCCCGAACCGACCACGCAGGTCGCCGGGAGTGCGAGGCGTGCGGCCGCATCGTTCAGGGCCGTCCACTCGGCGGCGGAGAGCGCGCCGCCGGTCTCGTTGAGGACGGTGGTCTCCCCGCCCCGCTCGTCCACGATGGCGATGCTGGAGCGGGTCGGCGCCTGCACCGTCACGAGCTCGTTCGGGACCCCGCTCGTTTCGAGGTCATCGGCCAGCCGGACACCGGAGGCGCCTCCCGCGGTGGTGAGCACGAAGGAGGCCGCGCCGGTCTGCTGCAGCACGCGCGCGACGTTCAGCCCCTTGCCGCCGGCGCGGACGGCCGGGGGTGCGACGCGATGGGTCTCCCCGGTCTCCAGCGCGGAGACGCGGTAGGTCAGGTCGATCGCCGGATTCGGCGTCACGGTGAGGATCACGCGGCGGTCCCCCTCACGATGCCGCCTGCACCGCGGGCGCGCCCAGCAGATCGCGGGCGCGCAGCGCGGCGCCGATCAGCCCGGCGTTCTCGCCGATGCTCGCCGGCAGGAGCGCAGGACGACGGTGGAAGGTGAGGATGCCGTCCAGCCGCTCGCGCAGCGGCTCGAACAGCGCGGGGCCCGCCTGCGCCAGTCCGCCGCCGATCACGATGGCCTCCGGTGCGAGGAGCGCCACGGTGTGGGAGAGATCGAGCGCGAGCGCGTCGAGGGCGCTGTCCCAGACCGCGCGGGCGTCCGGGTCGCCGGCCTCCGCGCGCTCCAGCACCTCACGGGCGCCGGGCAGCGACGCGCCCGTGCGGGCGTTGTACCGGCGGGCGATCGCCGCCGCCGAGGCCACCGCCTCCAGGCAGCCGATGCCGCCGCAGGCGCAACGCGGGCCGTCGGCCACCCGGGAGTGGCCCATCTCGCCCGCCATGCCGCCGCCGGTGTAGAGCCTGCCGTCGATGAACACCGCACCCGCGATCCCGGTGCCGATGGCCATGACGACCACGTCGCGGTACGGGGCTGCTGCACCCAGCCGGTGCTCCGCCTCCCCTGCTCCCCGCACGTCGTGGCTGAAGGACACCGGCAGGTGGAGGGCCGCTTCTGCCCGGTCCCGGAAGGGGAAGTCGCGCCAGCCCAGGTTCTCCGCGAAGACGCCGACGCCGGCGTCGTCGTCGACATGGCCGGGGACGAGCAGTCCGGCGGCGGCGGGCGTGACGTCGGGATGGCGGTCCCGGAACCCGTCCGCGAGACGCGCGACGGCCTCCACGACCGCCTCTCCCGTCCGGTCGCCGTCGAGCGGGGTCGGGCGGCGCAGCACCTCGACCAGCCGGCCGGAGGCGTCGACCAGCGCGGCCTTCATGTCCGTGCCGCCGACGTCGACGGCGAGCACCGGCTCGCCGGGGCCGAGCGGCTCGGGGGCGGGGGAGGGAGGAGTCGCCACGGACTCAATGATTGCGGATGATCGAATGCGCTGTCCAGTGATCAGCTTCGAGCGTATGCACCGATGCTCAGTCTTTATGGTGCGATTCTCAGGTGTCAGGTTTAGTATCAGGAATACCAGACCCATCACTCTAGGAGCATCATGACTCTCGCATCCGCGCGCCCGACTCTCCGGCGCCGTCTGCTCACCACCGTCGCCGCGGCCGGCATCGCGCTGACCGCCCTCACCGCGTGCACCGCGCCGAGCGCAGACGCGAAGAGCGGATCGACGTCGTCCAAGGTCACGACCGCGCCCGGCACCGCCAAGGGCTATGTCGGCGCCGCCAAGGACGTCACCATCGAGAAGTGCGATGCGTCCAAGTCGCCGGCGTCGTTCTCCGGCACCGTCACCAATCCCGAGAAGACGAAGCAGTCGTACCGCATCTACGTCTCGGTCCTGGCGGGCGACGCCACGCTCGGGATCGCCCAGGTGAACGTCGACGACGTCGAGCCGAAGGCGAAGAAGTCGTGGAGCGGCACCTCGGACTCCGGCGCCGAGAACGGCCGCTGCGTCCTGCGCGTGGAGCGCACCCCCTCCAAGTAGCATCATCGGCGCCCGGCGACCCGTCACAGCAGGACAGGGCCGCCGGGCGCTCTTTTTTCGATGCTTGACGCGCGAAGCCGCAGCGCGCAATGATTTCGACCATCCAATGAGTGCAAGTGATTGTAGGAACGCGAAACAATCACGAAACATCACAGACTGACGCACCGTCGCGCAGGCCTCTTCCGACGACGATTGCGCCATCCGAGAGTGAGGAAAGTCGATGAAGAAGTCCCTGCGGTGGGGAGCGGCGGTCGCGACCGCGGCCGTCGCCACCATGACGCTCGCCTCCTGCGGCTTCGGCGGCGGGAGCTCCGGCGGCTCGTCCGGCGGTGCGCAGACCCTCGACCTCATGGTCGCCAGCTACTCCGACAACACCAAGGCGGAGTGGGAGCAGATCATCAAGGACTTCGAGGCGAAGAACAGCGGCACGAAGGTCAACCTCGACGTCGAGTCCTGGACCGACATCAACAACGTGATCAAGACGCGGATCCAGGCGGGCAAGCAGCCCGACATCCTGAACATCGACGCGTTCGCCGGCTTCGCCGCCGATGACCTGCTCTACCCGGCGAAGGACATCGTCTCGAGCGCGACGCTCGACGACTTCCAGGACGCCTTCAAGAAGAACGCCAGCATCGACGGCACCCAGTACGGCCTCCCCTTCATCGCCTCCGCCCGGGCGCTCTTCTACAACAAGGACTCGTTCTCGAAGGCCGGCATCTCCGAGCCGCCGAAGACGTGGGCCGACTTCGAGGCCGACGCCGCCAAGTTGAAGGCCGCCGGCGTGACGCCGTACGGCATGCCGCTCGGGAGCGAGGAGGCCCAGGCCGAGACCGCGATCTGGTTCTACGGCGCGGGCGGCGGCTACGGCGACGAGAAGAAGCTGACGATCGACAGCCCCGAGAACGTCACCGGCGCGACCGAGATGCAGAAGATCATCGACCAGGGCTTCACGCAGGCGAACCCGGGCTCGACCAACCGCACGCCACTCATGAACGTCTTCATCCAGGGCCAGCTGGGCATGCAGGTCGGCCTGCCGCCGACGGTCGGACAGCTCAAGGACAAGAACCCGAGCCTCCAGTACGGGATCGCGCCCATCCCCACCAAGGACGGCTCCGCGTTCACCCTGGGTGTCGCCGACCACCTGATGGCCTTCAAGAACAAGACCGACAAGACCGACGCGATCAAGAAGTTCCTCGACTACTTCTACTCGAAGGACGTCTACACCAAGTGGGTCACGGCAGAGGGCTTCCTCCCCACCACCAAGTCCGGGGCCGACGCGATGGGCTCGGACGAGACCATCAAGCCGTTCCTCGACCTGCTGCCGAACGCCAAGTTCTACCCGTCGACGAACCCGAACTGGTCGGCAGCGCAGGGCGCCATCCAGAGCCAGATCGGTCAGCTCGGGCAGGGCGCCAAGCCGGAGGAGCTGCTGAAGTCCATCCAGGCGAAGGCCGACGGCCAGTAGCAGCCGCCGCATGAGCCGCACTCTCGAACCGACCCGGACGGGGACGGCCGCCGGCCGTCCCCGTCGCGGGGCTCCCACCCGCCGCACGGGCGGCGCCGCCGACCTCTGGCACGCCGTCCCGTGGACGCTGCCCGCCCTCCTGCTGATCTTCGGCATCGTGCTGTTCCCGGCCGGCTACATGATCTACAACTCGACCCGGCGCATCTCCGTCGCCGGCGTCGACCACGGGTCGGTCGGGCTGCAGAACTACATCACGGTCCTGTCCCGCCCGGAGCTCCCCGGCATCCTGCTCAACTCGCTGATCTGGGTGGTCTCCGTCGTCGTGATCACCGTGGTCATCTCGCTGGCGCTCGCGCAGTTCCTCGACAAGACCTTCCCCGGCCGGCGCTGGGTGCGCATGGCGATCCTCATCCCGTGGGCCGCGAGCGTCGTCATGACGACCACGGTGTTCGTGTACGGCCTCGACCCGTTCTACGGCATCATCAACCGGTTCCTGGTCGACATCCACCTGATCGCGGAGCCCTTCGGCTTCACCAAGGAGCCGGTGCCCGCCTTCCTGTCCTCGATCGGGATCGCGGTCTTCGTCTCGCTGCCGTTCACGACGTACACCCTGCTGGCCGGTCTCGCCGGCATCCCGAGCGACATGATGGAGGCCGCCCGCGTCGACGGCGCCGGTGCGGCCCGCGCGTACTTCAGCGTGACGCTGCCGAACCTGCGACCCGCCATCGCGCTGGCCAGCCTGATCAACATCATCAACGTCTTCAACTCGCTCCCGATCCTCAAGCTGATGACGGGCTCGATCCCGGGCTACAAGGCCGACACGACGACGACGTACGTCTTCAAGCTGCTGCAGAACGAGCAGCGCATCGATCTCTCCAGCGCGCTCAGCGTGATCAACTTCCTGATCGTGCTGGTGGTCGTCGCGCTCTACCTCTGGATCGTCAAGCCGATGAAGGAGGTCTCGTGACCGCGCCGGCCCCTTCCCTCGTCGCCCCGGTGCAGCCCGCACCGAGGCGCCGCCGTTCGCGCGAATCCGGCTTCAGCTGGCGCATCGCCGGCCGCATGCTCGCCGGCCTCGTCATCGCCGTGGTGTTCGTCGCGCCGTACCTGATCATGCTGATCGGCTCGTTCAAGAGCCGCGACAACATCCTCGCCGTGCCGCCCACGTACCTGCCGACCGAGTGGCACCCCGAGAACTACCTCACGATGTGGTCGACGCCCGAGACGCCGCTGCCGCTGAACCTCATCTCCACCATCGTGATCGCGGTGTGCGCGACCGCGCTGGTCCTCGTGGTGTGCGTGCCGGCCGCGTATTACACGGCCCGGTTCCGCTTCCCGGGGCGCGGCGTGTTCCTCTTCCTCGTCGTGGTCACGCAGATGCTGCAGCCGACCGTGCTCGCCACCGGCCTGTTCAAGGAGATGGTGGCCCTCGGCATCAACGACACCTGGCTGGCCATGATCCTGATCAACGCCGCCTTCAACCTGGCGTTCGCCGTCTGGATCATGCACACCTTCTTCGCCGGCGTTCCGAAGGAGGTGGATGAGGCGGCCCAGCTCGACGGCGCCGGCAAGTGGGCGGTGCTGTTCCGCGTGCAGCTACCCCTGGTCTGGCCCGGCATCGTGACGGCCATCATCTACACGTTCGTCGCCTCCTGGAACGAGTTCGCGGCCAGCCTGGTGATCCTGTCGACGGATGCCAACCAGCCGCTCTCGGTGGCGCTGACCAAGTTCGTGGGCCAGTACGACGCGGCGTGGCAGTACGTCTTCGCCGTGTCGGTCGTCGCGGTCATCCCGGTGGTCGTGCTGTTCATGCTGATCGAGAAGCGGTTGGTCGGAGGTCTCACGGCGGGGAGCGTCAAGTAGCGGCTGCCGGGGTACCATCCACAGACGAGATGACTGCTGGTTCCACGAGAGCGGCCCCCGGCGCGCCGACCCTGCCCACCCCTCCGGCGACGGGGATATCGCACCTGCGCCTGCTGGGTCGCGACGTCCCGTGGTGGGTCGCGATCCTGGGCGTCTACGTGGCGTCGCGCGTGCTCACGACGATGCTGATGCTCTCGCTCTACGTGGCCTCGACGATCGGGGGCTGGGAGTCGGCGGACGAGCGCTCGTCGCCCGGATTCTTCGGGTTCTCGAGTATCTGGGACGGCTGGTACTACAGCCGGATCGCGCAGGTCGGCTATCCGGCCGACCTGCCGACCGACGGCGCGGGCAACGTCGAGCAGAACCCCTGGGCGTTCCTCCCGCTCTACCCGCTGCTCGTGCGCGCGCTGATGACGGTGACGGGCCTCCCGTTCCCGGTGGCCGCCGTCACGCTCGCCGTGCTCGCGGGCGCGGGCGCCGCACTGGTGCTGTACCGCGTGGTCGCGGTCAGGGCCGGGGGCCTGAGCGGGCTGTGGGCGACCGCGTTCTTCTGCTTCGGGCCCCTGTCGTTCGTGCTGCAGCTGGCGTATGCCGAGAGCCTGTTCTTCCTGCTGATGTTCGCGGCGCTGCTCGCGATGATCACCAGGCGCTATGCCGCGATCATCCCGTTCGGTGTCGCTGCGGCGTTCACCAAGCCGGGGGAGCTGGCCATCCCGCTCGCACTCGGCATCGTCTTCCTGGTGCGCATCGTCCGCGCGCGCCGCGGCGGGGAGGTCTTCCGCCGCTCCGAGCGGCTGTCGATGATCATCGCAGGAGTCGTGACGGCGGCGGCGGGCCTGGCGTGGCCCTTCATCGCCCAGGCGGTCACCGGCTCGCCGGGCGCCTACGTGGAGACCGAGCTGTCCTGGTGGACCGGTTTCATCGGGCGGGTGGCGTTCGTGCCGCTCACCCCGTGGTTCCTGTTCACCTGGCGCTACGCCAGCTTCGCCGGTGCGATGCTGGTCATCGCGGCGATCCTCGGTTACATCTGGCTGCTGCGCCGACCGACCGTGAAGGCGCTCGGCACCGAGATCATCGCCTACGCCGCCAGCTACGCGCTCTACCTCTTCGCGGTCTTCCTGCCGCAGCAGAGCCTGTTCCGGCTGCTCATCCCGCTGGCACCGCTGGCTGGCGCACGCGGGTTGACGCACTCGCCGCGCGCCCGCACCATCGTCCTCGTGGTCGGGATCGTGCTCCAGCCGGTGGCGCTGATCCTGCTCTGGTTCATCGGGTATCCGTGATGGATGGGCGGCGCCGCAGCGGCGCCGCCCATCGCAAACGCGTGGCTCAGGCGGCCAGGGAGCGCACGTAGGCGGCGAGCTCGCCGCGGTTGGCCGTTCCCGTCTTCCGCATGATGCGGTGGAGGTGGCTCTCGACCGTGCGCACGCTCAGCACCAGGCGGGAGGCGATCTGCGGATTGCTCAGGCCGCCGGCGACGAGGCGCGAGATCTCGCGCTCGCGCCCGGTGAGGTTCACCGCCGTGGCGTTGAAGCGTGTCGCGTCGAAGGCGCGCCGCGGCAACCGGGCGATGAACGCCTCGCGCTCGGCGTCGACCTCGGCGGCCTCCTCCGTCTCCCCGAGGGCTCGCAGCCGCTCGGCCGCCAACCGGTACGCGAGCACTCCGAGACCGGAGCGACCGGTCGCCTGGAGCCGCGGGATGACCGCGCGCAACTCCTCCGCGGAGCCGGTGTCCCTGGCCTGCAGGAAGGCGAAGTGGGCGCCCAGATGCTCGGACTGCATGCCGGCCAGCCACTCGTCGGCGAGGTCGGAGAGCATGCCGTCCGGCGTGACCTCGATGGCGTTGAGCAGCGACCAGACGGCCCAGAGCTCGACGCCGTCCTGGTGCATGTCCTCCGCGTGGTCGGTGAGGGTGCGCGCGGCTTCCGCCATCCTGCCGCGGTAGGCGAGCAGCTGGGCCGTGCTCCAGGCGGACGCGACACGGCCCATGACGGAGCCCGAACCGGCGGAGGCCGTGATGCGGGCCTGCCGGTGCTCGCCCGAGGCCGCATCGCCGCGACGCGCAGCGGCGAGGGTCGCCAGCGCGAGGATGCCGAGCTCGTCCGACCGGTCGAGCGGCCCCGCGTCGCCGAGTGCGAGGATGCGCGACAGTGATTCGTCGGCCGCGGCGTACTGGCCGCCGATCACCTGGCAGAGACCGCTGACGAACCCGTGCGCGCGGATCGCGGCGGCGTCGAGCGCGGACCAGGCGGCGCGCAGCCCCCGGGCGGCATGCGCGGAGGCCTCGGCATGCCGGCCCTCGCCGAGCAGGAGGAAGCCGTGCAGCGCGGCGAGCCGCTGGTCCAGAGGAAGCGGCAGCGCGTCCCGCGCGCGCTGGCACTCGCGGGCGTCGGTCAGGCGACCGCGGGCCACGAGCACGTGGACCCTGGCCTCGAGCAGGGCCGCGGTCACCTCGTCCGGAAGCCCGTCGGATCGTGCGAGGCGCTCGTCGGCATCGTCGGGGACGCCGCGGAGCTCGACCTCGAGCGCGACGGCGGCAGCCTGTGCGATCCCCGCGAACTCGCCCAGTGCCGACGCATCCCGGCGGAGCTCGCTCAGTGCGACATCGAGCGATGCCCCCTGCTCCACGCGCCAGCGGGCGTGCAGAGCGGCGAGCCGTGCGCAGTCTGCCGGGTCGCCGTCGACGGCGAGGGCGTCGGAGAACGCGCTGCCGACGACGTCGGCGCCTGCGCCGTCGGCGAGCAGCGCCGTGATGCGGGCGACGGCGGTCGTCGCGTCGGGCGTGCGGCTCCAGCGCGCCTCGGCGGCGGCCCGCGCCTCTGCGGCGCGCGAGTGGACGAGGTGCACCAGCAGCGCCTGGTCGTCCGTCGAAGGCTCGGCACCGAGGGCTGAGCGCCCACCGGTGGCTCCGAGGCCGCCGTCGAGCAGCCGGCGGACGCCCTCCGATGCGGTGGTGCGGCAGTGGGCGGCGAGGAGGGGCGGCATCAGGGTCGCGATCCGGCGGTCGCCGACCACGGCGATGCGGGCGACGCCGTGCGCCTCCAGTCGGCCGACGGAGGCGGCGCCGCGGAGGGCGATCACCGTCTCGAGATCCGCCGTCCCGAGGAGAGCCAGCACCTCGGCGGTCGCGCGGTCCTCCGCATCGAGCCCGTCGAGAAGGCGCTCGGCGAAGCCGGTCAGCGACGGGCTGCCCAGCGCGCCGGACGCCGACCAGGAGCCGTCCCGGTTGATCAGCCGGCCCTCCCGTCGACCCGCGTCCACCAGGGCGGCAGCGACGCCGACCACGCCGCCGGACTCCGCGAACAGCCGGCTCATCGTGCGCGGGTCGACCGGCCCCTCGAGGCGGTCGGAGACGGCCGCGGTCAGCTCGTCGAGGCGCAGCGGAGAGAGCTCGACCGTGTACGAGCCGCGCCCGGTGGTGCGGGCGCGCGGCCCGCGCAGCGCGCGGACGACAGGCACGCCCACCAGGTGCGCGGCCGCCTCGACCGCTCCTGCGGAGAAGTCGTCGAGCAGGTCGGCGTCGTCGACGACGATCACGCCGCGGACCCGGTTGAAGGCGGACGCGATCGCGTCGATCGCCGCCTGCAGCGGCGGGGATGACCGGCGCTCGGCGGCGCTGCCGCCGTAACCGGCGAGCTGCGCAGCCGCGAGCGGCATCCCGGAGAGCGAGGGGAGGCCGTCGATGCGGACGACCGCGTGGTTGGAGCGGGTGAGGGTGGCGGCGATCGCGTCGAGGACAGTCGATCGGCCGCTGGAACGCGTGCCGACGACATCGAGGTCGGTGCCGGAGGCGAGGACCTCCTCGGCGAGGGAGAGGACGGCGGCGCGGCCGGCGAGGGCGGCGGAGTGTGCGGGTCTGATTTCGGGCATGGCCAGTCGTTGGTAGGAGTCGGGATTGTTGTCACTAGAATGTCAGATTGAAGTGCAATACTCAAAACACCGAGTTCGCACACCGATCGAGGACCCGATGATCACCTCCACTCCGCTACACACGCCCTCCCTCACCCTCCTGCGCCCTGCAGAGGGGCCGCGGTTGTCGCGCCGACAGGCGGATAGCGTGCTGCGACGCAGCCGGGGCGTGCAGGGAGCGACGGAGGCGGTTCTGCTGGCCCTCCCCGCCGACGAGCCCGTCACCGACCGGGCCGTCGACCTCGCGTTCGCGCGTGCCGCCGCGGCGGTGGCCGACGAGGCGGCCTCTCGACATGCCGCCGCGTGGCCGGCACTCTCCGACAAGCTCGCCGGCGTCTCGCTGCTGACCGAGCCGCTTCGCACGCTGCTGCGTCGCTGCGAGCCGCAGGCCGACGCCGTGCTCGATCACCTCGTCGCCCTCGGCTGGGCCGAGCGCGCGGAGCGGGCGGGCGAGCCCGTGATCCTCCTCGCGGAGCTCCCCTTCGTGACGTCGTCATGCGAGAGAGGGGCGGAGGAGGCCGGCCGCTGGACGGCTACCGTCCGCTCCGAGTACGCGCGCATCGGCGCCGACCACGAGCTGGCCGCCGACCTCGCCGACGCCGGCGCGCACAACGAGCTGCGGACGCATCTGCGCCGTCGCTATCCCGAGCTGCTCCGTGACGCCCCACGCCTCGCCGGGGTGCTCGCGGCGCTCCCCGCCGACGAGGTCTGCGGCGACCCGTGGCTCGTCGTCGTCGAGCGGCTCTGCGCCGAGGCCACCGGTTCTCCTGCCGTCCCGCGCCGCGTCCGCCGCCCGGTCGCCGCGATGGCGCCGCTCGACCGGTGCTGGCTGCAGGCCGGCCGGGTCCGGCTCGAGATGGCGGACGGCTCCTTCACCAAGGCCGTCGCAGAGGCGAAGGCGCTCAGCCGCCTCCTCGACCAGGTCGACGCCCCCGACGACGAGGCGGCGGAGCTCTGGCTGCAGAGCGCACTGCCGCTCGTGCACACCGGCGATCACGCCGGCGCGGCGCACCGGCTGCGCGGTGCCGCAGCACTCGCGATCGCGGCCGACCGACCGCATGTCGAGGCGCAGGCGACCGGGCTGATCGCCCTCAGCGCCGCGCTGCGCGGCGACCTCGCCGTGGCGGCGCAGGCGCTCGCCGCGCTGCCGGCGAACGCCGACGACGCCTGGCTCGTGCCGGCCCAGCTGGCGCGCAGCCTGGTTCTCGTGGAGGCCGGACTCGCCGACCAGGCAACCGACGTGCTGGCCGAGGTCGACGCGACCGGCGCCGGCGCGTTCTGGGCGGTCCGCGGCGCGATCGGCACCCGGGTCGCCCTCCAGCGGGCGACGGCGGCCGACGGCGCCGTCGACGCGTCGGCTCCCGGACGCGCACTCGACGGCCTCGGCCTGGCCGAGCAGCTCCATACGAGCACCGTCGCCAGCAATCACGACCGCGGGCTGCTCGCCGCGGGCGTGGCGCTCCTCCAGCTCGCCGTCGGCCGGCCGGCGCTCGCCTGCGCCGCTCTCACCGGCTTCGACGACGGGCGCGAGACCACGGCCTGCGCCCGCGCGCTGATCGACCTCGCTGAGGGGCGCCGACAGGATGCCGCGGCGGTCGTCGAGCGGCTGGACGCCCGCCGCCTGCTGCCGGTCACCATCGTGGAGGCCGCGGCCCTGCGCGCGCTGAGCGCGCCAGACGAAGCGGCCAGGAGGGCCGCTCTCGGACGCGCTGTCGCGATCGCCGGACGCTGCGGGCTCTCCCGCCGCGCCGAGCAGATCCTCCGTTTGGGTTCGCGGTGAGCCGCAGCGCAGCGGTGTCCGGCGACCGTCGCGCCCGCAACCTGCGCCGTAGCCGCCGTCTGGTGCTCGGCTGGGTGGGGGCCTTCCTCCTGCTGGTGGTCGCCGCCGCCGGCTGGATCGGCGTCCGGCTCGCGCTCTCCGCGGGCCAGCTCTCCGCCGTGCCGTCGGATGCGGCACGCGCGATCTCCGCACTGAAGACGGAGGCGGGTTCGCCGTCGGCCGCGGGTGCCGCCGATGAGGAAGCCTCTGCGGTGCGCCGGCTCGACGACCGCCTGCGCTCTGCCGGGTCGTTCATCGGGGACCCGGTCTGGCGGGCGGCGGAGGGGGTGCCGCTGCTGGGCGACGACCTCCGGTCGTACCGTCTCACGGTCGACGGGCTGACCACCGCGGTGCACGACGGCCTCGTCCCGCTGGTCCCCACGCTGTCCGACCTGCCGGGCGCCGTCTCCCTCTCGTCGGGCAGCGTCGACCTCGCGCGGGTGTCCGCAGCCGCGACGGATCTCCGCGCCGCCACCCGGGCGCTGGAGAAGGCGGATGACGCGCTGAGCCAGGCGGACGGTCCCGGCGTCGTCCCGATGCTCGCCGATCGGGCGCGGCAGGCGCGCGACCTCCTCGCACCACTCCGGCAGACCGTCGCCGCAGCGTCCGTCGCCGCCGATATCCTCCCGCACGCCCTGGGCGGCGACGGGGAGCGCCACTATGCACTGCTCCTCAACAACAACGCGGAGCTGCGTGCGAGCGGAGGCATCGCCGGCGCGATGTCCGAACTCACCGCCGACGCGGGTCACGTCGAACTCGGGCGGCAGCTGACGCCGCCGGACGTGAACCGGCCGACGGAGCCCCTGCCGGTGACCGACGCGGAGCGCGCCCTGTTCGGGGATCTTCCCGGGCGCTACCTCCAGGACGTCAACCTCACCCCCGACTTCACCCGCTCGGGCGAGCTCGCCGCCCGGATGTGGGAGCGCGCGCTGGGCCGGCCCATCGACGGCGTGGTCTCGGTCGACGCGGCCACGATCGCCGAACTCCTGCGCGTGACCGGGCCGATCACGGTCGGGGGACGCGAGCTGACCGAGCGGAACGCCACGCAGGAGCTGCTGCGCGAGGTCTACCTCCGGCTCCCGGAGCCGGCCGACCAGGACGCGTTCTTCGCCGAGGTGACGCGCGCCGTGTTCGACCGGCTGCTCCACGGCGGTGTGGACGCGCGGGCTCTGCTCTCGGCGTTCGACTCCGCCGCCGCGCAGGGCCGCATCTCGATCTGGTTCGCCGACGCCGCCCTCCAGCGCACCGTCGCGGGTACGGCGGTCGCGGGCCCCCTGGCGCGCATCGATGCCCACGGAACCCCGGTCGGTGTGTTCCTGGCCGATGCCACGGGCGCCAAGCTCGGCTACGACCTGGAGGCGCGGGTCGCTGCGGCGTCCTGCACGCCCACGGACCGTCGCGCGCACCGGACGATCACCGTGACCGCCACCCTGCGCTCGACGGCGCCGGCCGACATCGCCTCCGCGCCCTGGTACGTGACCGGCGCGGGCGTCACCGACACACCGGTCGGCTCCGTGCGCACCCGGCTGCTGTTCGTCGGCGCCGAAGGGCTCCGCCTGCAGTCGATCGAGCGCGACGGCGCGCCCCTCGGTGTCGTCCCGGCCTCCCTGGCCGGACACGACGCCGGGCAGGCCGCCACGGAGCTCGCACCGGGTGCGTCCACGACCGTGAAGGCCGTGTTCGCGCTGCTCCCCGGCGCGGACGTGACGCTCGACGGTGTCGTCACGACACCGATGGCGCGCCCGGTCGCCACCACGGTCGGCGGCTGCGGCTGACGTGCTCCGTCCCCTGACTTCACCTCTCACATTCATCGCACATGAAAGGCAACACCGATGCGAAACCTCCTTCTGACCGGCGCCGTGGCGCTCGCTCTGCTGCTCGCCCCCGCCGCGGCCGCGAGTGCCGAGACTCCGGGCGGCTACGTCCCGAGCGACGGCATCCACGGCACGATCGACCACGCCGTCGTCGCTCCCGGTGAGACGGTCACCTTCACCGCACCGGCCGGGCGCTTCGCAGCCGACCAGGAGGTCACCGCGTCCGCTCGAGGGATCAGCGGCGCGTCGATCACCCTCGCCTCCACGGTGAGCGACCGCGACTGGTCGATGACCGCGAAGAACGACGGCTCGCTCACGTTCACGCTGCGCATGCCGACGGACGGTCGTGGCGACTACTCGCTGCGGGTGGCCGGTACGGGCGGGGCGCCCACCGACACGTTCACCATCACCGTCGTCCCGGTCGGCGCGTCCGAGGCTCCGGCGGTGTCCGGCTCGGGCGGTGACGGCCTCGCGTCGACGGGGTCGACCGTCGCCGTGTACGCGATCAGCGCCGTCGCGCTCGGGCTCGTGATCGCGGGCGTGCTGCTCGTGGTCGTCCGCCGGCGCCGGAGTGCGCCGGAAAAGTCCGCATGACGGCTCGTCCGACACGGCACACCGGTGTCGGCGGGGCCGCACTGCTCGATGATCCCTTCGGAGCCGTCGGCACCGCGGGCACGGTCTCGCGCGTGCTCGTCGTCTGCACCGCCAACATCTGCCGGTCGCCGGTGGCGGAGCGTCTGCTGGCGCACCGCCTCCGGTCGGCCGGGATCGACGGCGTGCGGGTCGAGAGCGCGGGCCTGCGGGCCCGTTCCGGCCGGGACATGGAGCAGGGGGCGCGCGAGCTGCTGGAACGCCTCGGCGCCGACCCGACCGGGTTCGTGAGCCGCAGCATCCGGGAGGTCGACCTCGCCGGCATCGACCTGGTGCTCACGGCGACGGAGGCGCAGCGGCGGCGTATCGTCGCGACCGAGCCTGCGGCTCCGGCGCGGGTGCGCACGCTCCGCGGCTTCGACGGCGGCGGCGACGTGATCGACCCGTTCGGCGCACCGGAGAGCGCGTGGCGCGAGCTGGAGCTCCAGCTGCTGCCCGCGATCGACGCCGCCACCGCGTGGATCGGGCAGAACCGATGACGCGCGTCGCCGCGTACGTCGCTGACACCGGGGCGACCAGACGCTCCGCAGGCGCCGTGGCCATCCGGCTGCTGCCGGTGACCGATGCGCTCGCCGTCGTCTCGTGCCTGCTGTTCGCGCATCTGGCGCGCTTCGGCGTCGGCAGCGGGCACGACTTCCTGATCGACCGGTTCCGCGTCGACTACTCGGCCGTCACGGCGCTCACCGCCGTCGTCTGGGTGGGCGCTCTGTACCTTCTGCGGCCGCGTGACGCGTTCGCCTTCGGCCGGGGCGCCGAGGACTGGCGTTCCGCCCTCCGGGCGAGCGGCGCCGTGTTCACCGGCTGCGCCTTCCTGACCATGCTGCTCCAGCTCGAACCGTCTCGCGCGTTCCTGCTCTACGCGTTCCCCGCGGGAACGGTCATGGTGCTCGCCTCGCGGTGGGCCTGGCGCCGCTGGGTGCGTCTCTCGGTGGCCGAGTCGCCGCGCCCGACGCTGGTCATCGGCACGGCGGGCGAGGTGGAACGGATCGAGCGCACTCTGCTCGCGGACCCGCTCCACGGTCTGCGCGTGGTGGCGAGCGTCGGCGACAGGAGCGGCGAGGCGATGGCCCCGTGCGACGAGGACTGGTTCTCGGAGGTGAGAGAGACCGCGCGCCTCCACGGGGTGGAGGCGGTCGTCGTCGGCTCGCTGCCCACCCACGCGACCACCGCCTCGTCGGCGGTCGGGCTTCGTCGCCTGGCGTGGGAGCTGGAGCCGGAGGGCGTCCAGCTCCTGCTCGCACCGGGGCTCGAGAGCGTCACGCCGTCGCGCATCGACGTGCTGCACTTCGCCGAGTCGCCCGTCATCCTGGTCAGGCAGCCCTCCTACGCGGGCGGCAAGTACATCGGCAAGCGCGTGCTGGACGTGGTCCTCGCCGTGATCGGTCTCATCGTCACCGCACCGCTGATGGCGGCGGCGGCGTGCGCGATCCGGCGGGAGGACGGCGGCCGTGTGTTCTTCCGCCAGCAGCGCGTTGGCGTCGACGGCCGCCCCTTCACCATCCTGAAGCTGCGGTCGATGCAGGAGGACGCAGACCGCGCACTGCACGGTCTCGCCGCGCTCAACGAGGCGGACGGCCCGCTGTTCAAAGTGCGCGCCGACCCCCGGGTGACACGGGTCGGCCGATTCCTGCGCCGCTACTCCATCGACGAGCTGCCTCAGCTGTGGAATGTGCTCCGCGGCGACATGAGCATCGTCGGCCCGCGTCCGCCGCTGCCGCGAGAGACCGCGCGCTACGAGAACAGCGCCCGCCGGCGACTGCTGGTGAAACCCGGGCTGACCGGGCCGTGGCAGGTCAGCGGCCGGTCCGATCTGGCATGGGAGGAGGGGCTGCTGCTCGACCTCTCGTACGTGGAGAACTGGTCGGTCTCGGGCGATCTGCGGATCCTCGCCAAGACGGTGCGCGCGGTGCTCTCCCGGACGGGGGCCTACTGATGGCGCGGCTCCTGCTCACGGTCGACCCTGACGGCACGCGCCTCGGCGGCCATCCTGTTTTCCGGGGCGACGAGGACGCACTTCTCACCGCGCTGCATGACCTGCACGCGGAGGAGTCACCGCGGCTCGTCGTGACGCCCAACGTCGACCAGGTGCTGCGTGCCGCGGACGATCCCGCCGCTGCGGACGCCTTCTCCGACGCCTCGCTGCTGCTCGCCGACGGCGCGCCGCTGGTCGCCCTCGCGCGCCTCCTCGGTGATGACGCGCTGCGCCGCCACACCGGCGCCGACCTGCTCGACCGGGTGGCCGCGGAGGCCGCCCGGAGCGGTTGGAGCGTCGCGATCGTCGGCGGCCGTCCGGAGGTCGCCCGCGCCGCTGCCGGCAGGCTGCGCGAGAGCCATCCGTCCGCGAAGGTGGACGCCGTCGAGACGCCGGAGCTGCGATCGGCGGACGATCCTGCCGGCGCGGCGACCGTCGAGCGGCTGCGCAGCCTCCATCCCGACATCGTCTTCCTCTGCCTGGGCTTCCCCCTGCAGGAGGCATGGTGGTCGTACTGGCGCGATCGGCTCCCGGCGGCCGTGTACGTCGGAGCCGGGGCCGCCGTGGACTTCGCCGCGGGCGCGCGGTCGCGGGCGCCGCTGACCGTGCAGCGGCTCGGCCTGGAATGGTGCTGGCGGCTCGCGCAGGAGCCGCGGCGCCTCGCCCACCGGTACCTGGTGCGCGGGCCCCGCTTCCTCGCCGTGGCGTCGGAGTCGCTCCGCCACCACTGGCGATCCAGCAGACGGCGGCCGTCGACCGAGCCGCGCGTGCTCCACGCGCTGGACTCGATGGCGCAGGGAGGCGCGCAGCAGGTCGTGCTCGACCTGGCGGCCTGGTCGGCGTCGTCGGGCGTGCCCACCGCGCTGGTCGCGGCCGACGGCCCGCGAGCGTCCGAGGTGCCCGCGACGATCCATTTCGAACGCGCGCCGCACGGCTCGATCGTTCGATACCTTCCTGCGCTGCTCCGTGCGTGCCTGCGCTTCCGGCCCACCGTCCTCCATGCGCATCAGCGCCGTGAGGCGCTCGCGTGCCTCGCCGTCGGAGCGCTGCTGCGGATCCCGGTGGTCGAGCACGCCCACACCGTGCTGCCCGACACCCGGCTGCGCACGCTGTCCTTCCGCACCCGTCGCGTGTTCTCGGTCGGTCCCGCCGTCACGCGGATGCTCACGGAGACCTTCGGCGTCGCGTCCGACCGCGTTCGGACGATCGGCAACCTCGTTCCGCCTGCGGCCAGCACCGGCGACGGTGCGGGTACGCGCGGCCTGCCCCGTACCGGCGTCGTTCTGGGGGTCGGTCGGCTGGAGGAGCAGAAGGACCCTCTGCGCTTCGTCGACATCGTCGCCGCGTCCACCGGCGGCCTCCGCGGTCGGTGGCTCGGCGACGGACCGCTGCGCGGCCAGGCCGAGTGGCACGCGCGCACCGCGAAGGCGCCCGTGGAGTTCCGCGGTCGCATCAGCACCGTGATCGAAGAGATGGACCGTGCGGGTGCGCTGCTGCTCACCTCCCGCTGGGAGGGGACGCCGCTCGTGGTGCTGGAGGCGTTCGCTCGTGGCCTTCTGGTCGTCGCCATCGAGGCGCCCGGCGTGACGGAGCTCGTCGCCGGGCGCGGCGTGCTGCTGCCGACCGACATCGCTGCGACAGAAGCTGCCGTGGCCGTCGAGCAGGCGCTCCAGGCGGACACGTCGGAGCTCCGTGAAGCCGCACGTGCCTACGCCCGGCGACACGCCGACCCCGACGTCGTCTTCCGGCCGGTACTCGAGACATATCACGAGCTCACGGCGGCAGGAGGCTGACGTGGCTCGCGTGCAGGAGGCCGTGGCGGCCCGGACGTCGGCGGACGCCGGCCCGAGCCGGCCCGTCGAGCGACCCCGCTTCCGGCCCGATCTCGAGGGCTTGCGGGCGCTGGCGGTGCTGCTCGTCGTGGCGAACCACGCGGTCGGCTGGCCGAGCGGCGGCTTCGTCGGCGTCGATGTGTTCTTCGTCCTCTCGGGGTACCTGATCACGCGGGGCCTGCTCCACCAGCAGGAGCGGGACGGTCGTGTCGGCCTCGCGCGCTTCTTCGTGCGCCGCGTCGCCCGCCTGCTGCCCGCCGCCGTGGTGGTCGTCGCGGTCACGGCGTCCGCATGCCTCCTGCTGTTCTTCCCGATCACCTCGGTGCCACTGCTGTTCGACGGTGCGGCCGCTCTTCTCTCGGTCGAGAACTGGGCGCTGATCCGCCAGGGCGCCGACTACCTCGACCCCGCGGGCGCCGTGTCGCCGTTCCAGCACTTCTGGTCGCTCTCGGTGGAGGAGCAGTTCTACGCCACCTGGCCCTGGCTGCTGGTGCTCGCCTGGGCCGTTGCGCTGCGTGCGGGACGGTGGGGCGGTTCGGCCCGGCGCGTCGTCGCGACGTGCGCCGCGGTGGCGGTCGTCGTCTCGTTCACTCTGTCGGTGGCGCTGACGGAGCGCACCGCGGCAGCGGCGTACTTCCTGCCCGTCACCCGGGCGTGGGAGCTCGGAGGCGGCGCGCTCCTTGCCGCTGCAGGAGCCGCCTGCGTCGCGCGACTGCGTCTCGGGGTGCGGCCGCTGCTCGTCACGGGCCTCCGCTGGACCGGAATCGGCATGATCGCGCTCGCCGCTGTGATGTACTCGCCGGCGACGCCGTTCCCCGGGGCGGCCGCGGGCCTGCCGGTGCTGGGCGCGATGCTGGTGGTGCTGGCCGGGGAGGTGCCAGGCGCCCCTGCCTCTGCGCTGACGCTTCGACCCGTGCGCTGGGTCGGTCGGATCTCCTACTCCCTGTACCTCTGGCACGCGCCCCTTCTGCTGCTTCTACCGGTCGCCCTGCGCGGCGTCGCCGGACCGGACCACGGCGACGATCTCCTGGTGACCGGGGTCGCGCTCCTTCTCGCGGGCCTCCTCGCCGCCGCCACCTACCGTTTCGTCGAGGCGCCCGCGCGGCGAGCGCGCGTGTGGGAGACGCTGCGCCGGCGTCTCCGTGTCCCCGGGTCGCCGAGGTGGACCCGAATCGCGGGCGTCGGGGTGACCGCCGTCGCCGTTGTGGCGCTGTCCGTGGTGCAGTGGCGGGGGCCTGTTCCCGAGGCGCGCGGGGCGGAGCCTCTTGCGCGGCCCGAAGCCGTGGCCTCCACCGCTCAGTTGCAGGACCGCCTGCAGAAGGCGGTGCGCGGTACCGACTGGAGAGGCTATGACCGCCAGCTCTCGGCCGGCGCGCTGACCGGAGCGGCCGAGATGGCCTGCATGCGTGATCCGCTCGACGGCTCCGACGGCGGCTCGGCACCGCCGTTCAGCTGGACGACCCTTCCCGTGTGCCTGCCCGATCCGGCCGCACCCCGACGGGCCGTCGTGATCGGGGACTCGATCGCCATGAGCTACGTGCCGGCGGTGCGGGAGGCGCTCGACGACGGCTGGGGCATCGCGGCGGTCGGCCTGCAGAGCTGCCCGTCCGCGCTCGTGCGGGTCGGGGAGGCGCGCGGGCGTCCCGGCTACGCCGACGCCTGCCGACGCAGCCGCGAACAGGATCTGCAGGCCGTCGCTCGCATGAAGCCAGACCTCGTCGTGCTGGCCAGCGCCGAGAGCGGAATGCGCCGGCTCGCCAGCGGCGCCACCGGACGGGAAGCCGCGGCGGAATGGCAGCGTGGCCTCGAGAAGAGCCTCGAGCGCCTGGCGGGCACCCGCGCACGCATCGTCGTGCTGGAGAACCCGCCGGAGACGACATCGCCGGTCGACTGCGCCGCGCGCACCTCCACCCCGGCCGCGTGCGTCCGACCGGTGAGCGCGGCGTGGACGCTGAAGTCGGATGCGGAACGACGTGCCGTCTCCGAGGCCGCTGCCCGCGGTACCGACGTGACCCTGGTGGACACGCTGCCGTGGTTCTGCGTCGACGGCGGCTGCCCGGTCGGAGACGGGAGGCTCATCGCCCGCATCGACCACGGGCATCTGACGGCCGACTACGCGCGCATGCTCGGTCCGCTGCTGCGATCGGCGCTCGCCGAGCCTGCGGAGCCCGGAGACGCCGCCGCGCTCACGAGGGCGGAGCGATGACCGGCGTGGCGCTCGTCGTGGCCGCCGCGTGCGCCGTCGCGGCGGTGCTCGCCGTGCTGGCTGCTCCCGCACGGCTCGTGCGCGGGCTGGCGCTCGGGCTCGCCTTCGTGCTGTGCGCCTTCTCGGTCAACGACACCGCGGGCAAGACCCTGTACCTGCCGACGATGGCGCTCGCCATCGTGCTGCTCGCGCTGTCCGTCATCCGCACCAGGACGGGCCCCTCCGACCTCCGCTTGCTCCAGACGCTGCTGGTCGCCTGGTGGGCTCTGCTGCTGATCAGCTCGGTCGTCATGGGCGGGTACTCGCTGCTCGGGCTCCTCGCGTACGGCACCACCGCGCTGCTCGCCGGGCATGTCGCGCTCCGGCTCGACGCGGACGCGATCAGGCTCTTCGTCCGGATCGTGCTGCTGCTGCTCGTGGCGGAGGTCGGACTCGCCATCGCCGAGGCGCTGCTCGACCTGACGCCCGTGTGGGGTTATCGCGGCTCCGCGCGCGACAACCCCTTCCTCGACGGCGATCTGCAGCGCTCGCAGGGCACCTTCGGGCACCCCATCGTCTTCGGCTGGTTCGCCGCCGTGGCCGCTGTGCTGGTCTGGTGCGACGCCGCGCGGCTGCAGGGTATGCGGGGCGGCGGACTGCTCCGGATCGTCATGCTCGCGGTGGCGGCGACCGGGCTGCTGCTCTCTGGCACGCGGAGCGCCGCGCTCGCGGCGCTCGCCGGCGTGCTCGTGCACCTGATCACCAGGCCAGGGCTCACCCGCTGGATCCGCAATCTCCTGCTCCTGGGCGGAGTGGGCGCGCTCGCCGTCCTGCTGGGCGCGGGCGGGACCATCCGGTCGCTCGCGGACGACCTGCTCGACTCCGGGTCGTGGCTGCAGCGGCTGGGCAACCTGCAGGGCGTTCCGGCCCTCCTCGCGCGCCCGCCGCTCGAGCTGCTGTTCGGGCAGGGGTGGGGGCGCGACGGGGACCTGTTCGCGAAGGGCTACCTGACCAGCCGGTTCCACCTCCACGTCGTCGATGACATGTACGTGGAGGCGCTCGGAACCGTCGGCCTCGTCGGGCTGGTGGTCCTGCTCCTGGGCATCCTCGTGGCGCTGGTCAGGGCGGACCGCGCCGGGCGCGCGGTCATCGTCGTCGTGCTGTCGATGATGTTCTCGTTCGACACGATGGTGTGGCTGTTCACCGGGATCGCCTCCACGGTGCTGCTGTCGCTGCCGCGGTTGAAGCCCGTGGCCGGGGAGGAGGCTGCTCCGAGCGCAGCGGCGTCAGCGGTCGGTGGGGCCGAGAGCGGTGTCGCCGACGCGCGGGCGATCGATCATGAGCCCGAGAACGGCGAGCGGGAGCAGCGTGAGCCCACGGAAGATGCGGCGCAGGTACAGGCCGGCGGTGCGCACGCCGGTGCGTCGGACTGAGTCCCGGTTCTTGTAGAGGTCGTCGAGGGAGGGGCGCAGCCAGCGCCCGATCAAGCGGACGCGCTGCGACCAGGTCGCCCGGTGCAGCTGGAGGGCGCGTCGCTCGTGCGGGCGCTCGGAGGAGGCGATGAGGCTCCACTCGTCCTCGGCCGCGGAGGGTGGGGCAGTCAGGATGGTCTCGCGGCGGTCGGCGTCGCGCACGCGCTCCAGGACGTCCGGGCGGGCCAGCAGCGGGCGCAGGGGCCCGACAGCGCCGAGGTCGCGCGCGGCGTCGATGACGGCATGCACATCGATGGCATGCACGTCGACGCGGTGCGCGTCCACGCGGTCGAACGCTGCCACGAGCTGCTCCAGTTCGGCGGCGTGACGGCCGACGGCCGGGCTGCGCAGGCAGTGCAGGCCGACGAGGACCGCATGGGCAGCGGGGAGCGGAGCCAGCACCTCGACGCCGTCGACCAGCTGCGGCCGGCTGAGGCGGCGGACCAGCTCGTAGGCGGAACCCGGAGCAGGGGGGAGGCCCAGGTAGCGGTAGTGGATGTCGAGGTCGATCGGCCATCCCTCGCGGAACAGCGTGACGGCGTGCGAAGGGAAAAGGAGCTCGTCGTGGTCGCGCGCGCGGAGCCTCCAGCCCTGGGCCTGCAGGCGCGCGATGATCGCGTCCAGAGCGTGCGGGGGGACGAGCACGTCGAGGTCGCCCGCCTCCCGGTGCGGGCGCAGACCGTGCGCGGACGCGACCGCACCCTTGATCACGATCGGCTCCACACCGATGCCGGCGCAGACATCGGCCACCAGGGCATGCGCGAGCCGCCAGGAGGCGTCGCGGCCGGCGGGGCGCGTGGCAGCAGGTGCGTGCGGGGCGGTCACAGGGCTGTCATGGGTGGTCACGAGGCGGTGACAGGGTGGTCAGCGTCGGGCCGAGCGGCGGCCGTGCGCCGTTGGCACGCCGGCGTAGACGGGGGTGGGTACCGCCGCGGGGTCGGCCCGGGCGAGGACGGGGTCGGACTCGACGGCGGCAGCCGCTCCATCCACGACGGGCGCCGGGCCGGTGGGGACGTCGGACGTCAGGCGGTCGACCTCCGGCTCTTCGGAGGCGGGGTCTTCGGAGGCGGGTGCGACGGAGGCGGGCTCTTCGGAGGCGGGTGCGGCGGAGGCGGGCTCGTACGCGGGCGGCTCGGGTGCGGTGTGCTCGTCGACGGTGGGCACGTGTGCGGTCCGCTCGTGTGCGGCGGGTCCGTGTGCGGTGTGCTCGTCCGTGGGGTTCCCCTGCGCGGCTGCGCCGTACGCGGTGTGCTCGTGGGTGGCGTACTCCCGGGGTGCCGCGTCCTGCGCGGCGGGCTCGGGCGCGGCAGGTGCGAGCGGTCCGGGGTCCTGGTGGGCGGCTTCCTGCGCGATGGGCCCGGCAGGAGGCTCCTGCATGGTCGGCACCTGTGCTGTCGCGGTGTCAGCGGCCCGCTGGCCCGCTTCGGGTGCGGCCCCACCGGCCCCGCCGCGCGCATCCCCATCCCTTCCGTCGGTCAGGGGCGCCGGGGACGTGTAGCCGTACCCGTACTCGCTGCCGTAGTAGCCGTACGAGATGGCGTCGGAGCCGCGGCGGGGGACGCGGTTCAGCACGACGCCGGTGAGGCGGCCGCCGGCGTGCTGGAGGCTCTTGAGGGCCTTGCCGAGCTGGTCCACCTTGGTGCGGCGGGCATCGACGACGAGGAGGACGCCGTCGACCGAGCGGGAGAGCACGGCGGCGTCCGTCACCGGGAGCAGCGGAGGGGCGTCCACGATGACGAGTGCGAGCTCCGAGAGGGCGACGAGCAGCTCGCGCATGGTGCGCGAGCCGAGCAGCTCGCTCGGGTTCGGCGGCGTGCGGCCGGCCGCGAGGACGCGCAGGTTGGGGGAGAGGCCGGGGTCCTGCAGCACGTCGCGGAGCGCCACCCGCCCGGCGAGCACATCCGAGAGGCCGGCGGTGTCGGGGAGGCCGAAGGTCGCGACCTGGTTCGGGCGGCGCATGTCGGCGTCCACGACGACGACCGGCTGGCCCGAGCGCGCGATGGTGGTCGCCAGGTTCGACGCGAGCGTCGACTTGCCCTCGCCGGGGAGCGAGGAGGTCACGAGCAGCACGCGCGGCGGCTCGTCCACGTCGACGTACGAGAGGTTCGTGCGCAGCTCGCGCAGCGCCTCCATCGTCCCGATCGTGGGGCCGGTCACCGGCCGGCTGCCGTCCTCGAGGATGCGGGAGCGGCGGGTCAGGTCGTCGGTGAGCGGGATGGTGCCCACGACGGGCACCCCGAACGCGGACTCGATCACGTCGGCCGACCGGACGCCGCGGTCGAGCTGGTGCCGGGTGAGGGCGTACAGGGCCGCGAGGAACAGGCCGACGACGAACGCGAGGGCGAGGGTCACCGGCACGTTGGGGGAGGAGGGCGCCGGGTTCAGCGGCGCGCTCGCCAGGGTGGAGAACCGCGTGACGCCCGCTCCGCCGCCCGCGGCGGCGTCGGCGGAGCCGTCCGGGCTCTCCAGCTGGGCGATGCGGGTGCCGAGCGCGGCGATCCACGCGTTCGCGATGCGCTGGGCGTCCTCCGGGGTGTCGGCGTCGGCCGTGATGCGGATGATCGCGGTGTCGGTCGGCTGCTGCGCCGAGACCGACGCGGCCAGCGCGCCGGGCGACATCGGCAGCTTCAACTGCTCGATGACCAGCTTCGCCACCTCGATGGAGGCGGCCTGCTGCACGTAGGAGGCGGCGCGGGACTTGGCGAGCGAGTCGCCCTCGTACGCCGAGTTGAGGTCGTCGCCCGCCTGCGACTGCACCAGCCCGGCGGCCGTCGAGCTGTAGACGCGCGGCTGGGCGACGGTCCACGCCGCCGCGGCGAGGACGGCGACCAGGACCAGGCTCAGCATGCCTGCTGCGTAGCGGCGCGTGATGCGCAGGTACTCGCGTAGGCTCAGGGCCCGGGGCTGGTCGGGCTCGCGGTGCGGCATCGGGAGGGGCTCCTTCGGGTGGCACGGGTCGAGTACGCAACTCTGCCAGGGCCAGCGTGTGCCCCATTCGGGGGGTCTCGATCAGATCCCGGCGGCCTGGCCGGAGGACGGCCGCGAAGCATCGGAGGGACACCATGGCGGGAGGCGGCGACGGGCGGGTGCGCGTCTCCGACCGCGTCGTGGCCACCCACGACGGCGACCGCATCGTCGTGGTCAACCTGGACACCTCCGACCTCATCGCCCTCGACGGCACCGCCCGCTACCTCTGGGAGGCGATCGGCGCGCGGGAGGGCGGAGCGACGGTCGACGACCTGGTCGCCGCCGTGACCGCGGACTTCGGAGTCGAGCCCGGCGAGGCGCTGGCCGACGTGGAGGCGTTCCTCGCGGCGCTCGCCCAGGCGGGCCTCACCGTTTCCGCAGGATAGTGCTCGGTAGTCTGTCTGCTGCTGCCCCACACCCTCTCCCCAAGGACACCTGCATGAGACTCTCTGTGATCGGCTGCGGCTACCTCGGCGCCGTGCACGCCGCCGCGATGGCGGACCTCGGCCACGACGTGGTCGGGATCGACGTGGACGAGGCCAAGGTGCAGTCGCTCTCGGCCGGGCGCGCGCCGTTCCACGAGCCGGGACTGCCGGAGGTGCTGGAGGCGGGGCTCGCCTCCGGCCGGCTCCGTTTCAGCACCGACATGGCCGATGCCGCAGACGCGGATGTGCACTTCATCGCGGTCGGCACCCCCCAGACCGCGGGCAGCGATGCGGCCGACCTGACCTATCTGGAGGCGGCCGTCGCCTCCCTCCTGCCGCACCTCAAGCCCGGCGCGCTGGTCGCGGGCAAGAGCACGGTGCCGGTCGGGACCGCGGAGCGCCTCGCCGAGCGCATCGAGGCCGCGGCCGAGGGGGCGGAGCTCGCGTGGAACCCCGAGTTCCTGCGCGAGGGCTTCGCCGTGAAGGACACGCTGCACCCGGACCGGTTCGTGTACGGGGTGCGCTCGCAGCGCGCCGCCGACCTCCTCGACGACGTCTACCGCCAGGCCATCGACGCCGGGACGCCGCGCATCGTCACGGACTACGCGACCGCCGAGCTGGTCAAGACGGCGGCGAACGCCTTCCTCGCAACCAAGATCAGCTTCATCAACGTCATGTCCCAGGTCGCCGACGCGACGGGCGCCGACGTGACCGTGCTCGCCGACGCGATCGGCCACGACGCGCGCATCGGCCGCCGCTTCCTCAACGCCGGCCTCGGCTTCGGGGGCGGCTGCCTGCCGAAGGACATCCGCGCGTTCGCGGCGCGTGGCGAGCAGCTGGGCCTCGCCGACTCCTTCGCCTTCCTGCGCGAGGTCGACGCGGTCAACCTGCGCCAGCGCGAGCGGCTCGTGGCGGCGGCGGTGGAGGCCCTCGGCGGCTCCGTCACCGGCGCCAGGATCGCGCTGCTCGGCGTGACCTTCAAGCCCGACTCGGACGATGTGCGCGACTCCCCGGCCCTCGACGTGGCCGAGCGGCTGCACGAGCTGGGGGCCGAGGTCGTCGCGACGGACCCGTACGGCCTGCCGAACGCGCTCCGGCGCTTCCCGGCCCTGGTGACCGCGTCGTCGACCGAGGACGCGGTGCGCGGCGCCGACCTCGTGGTGCTCGCCACCGAGTGGCGCGAGTACCGCGACCTGGACCCGGCCGCGACCGCAGTGCTCGCCCGGCACGCGCGCATCATCGACGGGCGGAACGTGCTCGACCCGGCGGCGTGGCGCGCGGCGGGCTGGGAGTACCGGGGGCTCGGCCGGCGCTGAGGGGTCGGCCGGCGCTGACGGTTCAGCTCGCCTCGGGCACCGGGTCCGGCCACGGAACGCCGGGCAGGCGTCGGTAGACCGTCCCGGCGGCGTCCCAGTGCGCGGCGAGCTCCGCGAGGCGGCCGGCGAACTCGTCGAGGTCGCGGGCCGTCTCCACGTCCACCGTGTCGGCGGGAGCCGGCGACCAGCCGATCTCGGCGATGGCGGCGAGGCGCGGGAACACCATCAGCTCGACCTCCTCGATCGTCGACACGGTCTCGGTCCAGAGCGGCGCCTCCACACCGAGGATGTGCGCGTCGGCGAGACCGGGAACGACGCGGGCCGGGTCCCACACCAGAGCGCTGCGGAGCGTGGTCCGCCGCCCGGTCCAGGCGAGGCCGGGGTGCTCGCCCTCGGCGGTGACGATGTCGAGGTAGGCGGCGTCGGCCGGGGAGACGATCACGGCGCCGCCCTGGCGCACGAACGAGAGCGCCTCCTGGGCGGAGGTGCCGCGCGGGGTCACGAAGTCCCAGTACTGCCCGATTGTTCCGGGCGCCAGGTCGTCGCTGCGGCCGAGCTCGTGCCAGCCGACGGCGGTCTTGCCCGCCGTGGCCACCTCCTTCGTCGCAAAGGCGACGAAGCGCAGATAGTCGTCGTGCGGGGTGGCGAGGCATTCGTCGGCGCCGAGGTGCAGGTACGGGCCCGGGGTCAGCGCCGCCACCTCCCGCACGACCTCGCGCACGAACCGCTCGGTCGCCGGGTGGCCGACGAGCAGGCTGCTGAACCCGACATCGGTGCCGGTGTACGGCTCGGGCGCGACGCCGTCGGGCGTGAGTTCGGGGCAGGCGACCAGGGCCGCGTTGACGTGCCCGGGCATGTCGAGCTCCGGCACCACGGTGACGTGACGCTCGGCCGCGTAGGCGACCAGGTCGCGGTACTGCTCCTGCGTGTAGAAACCGCCGGGTGCGCCTCCGACCGCCGTCCGGCCGCCCACCGCGGTCAGCTCGGGACGGGAGAGGATCTCGATGCGCCAGCCCTGGTCGTCGGTGAGGTGCAGGTGGAGGTGGTTCACCTTCAGCAGGACGATCGCGTCGATGAAGCGCTTGACCTCCTCCACGCCGAAGAAGTGGCGGGCCACGTCGAGCATCGCACCGCGGTAGGCGTACCGCGGGTGATCCTCCACGCGGACGGGGGAGACGGTGAACGGGTCCTCCCTGCAGTCCGCCGGCACCAGCTGACGCAGGGTCTGCACGCCGCGGAACGCGCCGGCCGCGGTCGCTGCGCCGATGCGCACGCCTCCGGCGTCGACCTCGAGCGTGTAGCCCTCCGCCCGGTGCTCGGCCGGCACCTCGTGGTCGGCGATGACGATGGCGATGTCGCCGAACGCGGGAGGCTCCTGCACCACGTCCGGACGGCGACCGCAGTCGGCCGCGAGCTCTGCGGCGAGGAGCCCGGCGACGTCGGCCGCACCGGCTCCCGCGACGCTGATGCGGGCCGTGTCGGACAGGAGGAAGGGTGCTCCGGCGGTGTGCTCGATCAGCGCGGGACGGGGGACGACCACGGCGGCTCCTAACGCGACAGGGGGAGGCGACCCGCGCTGCCCCCGCCCGCTCCGGCCGAGAGCGAGTATCGCAGGAGTCCTTACGAACGGGCAAGGGTTCCGCATCCACGACGCTTTGCTATGCTGGCCTGCGTCGCGACTGGCGCTCAGATGGTCACCATCGGGGAGCGACACGGTACCTCGAAACACGGGTGGATTCGGCCGCGCGCCTGGGTCGATACGAACACAGTCCATCCCTGTCCGAAGGAGCCGATCATGTCCGACATCAACCAGACGGCCATCTCCCCGACGTTCACCGCGCCGCTCGCGGAGGTCGATCCCGAGATCGCCGAGGTGCTGCAGCTGGAGCTGGGCCGCCAGCGCGACTACCTCGAGATGATCGCGTCCGAGAACTTCGTGCCGCGCGCCGTGCTCGAGGCGGTCGGCTCGGTGCTGACCAACAAGTACGCCGAGGGCTACCCTGGCCGCCGCTACTACGGCGGCTGCGAGTACGTCGACATCGCCGAGCAGCTGGCGATCGACCGGGCGAAGAGCCTGTTCGGCGCCGAGTACGCCAACGTCCAGCCGCACTCCGGCGCCTCCGCCAACGCGGCCGTACTGTCCGCGATCGCGACGCCCGGCGACACCATCCTGGGCCTGGAGCTCGCCCACGGCGGCCACCTGACCCACGGCATGAAGCTCAACTTCTCGGGCAAGCTCTACAACGCCGTGTCGTACGGCGTCGACCCCGAGACGTTCGTCGTCGACATGGACGTCGTCCGCGACAAGGCGCGCGAGCACAAGCCGCAGGTCATCATCGCCGGCTGGTCGGCGTACCCGCGTCAGCTCGACTTCGCCGCGTTCCGCGAGATCGCGGACGAGGTCGGCGCCAAGCTCTGGGTCGACATGGCCCACTTCGCCGGGCTCGTGGCCGCGGGCCTCCACCCGAACCCCGTCCCCTTCGCGGACGTCGTCAGCTCGACCGTGCACAAGACGATCGGCGGCCCGCGCTCGGGCTTCATCGTCAGCCGCGACACCGAGCTCGCCAAGAAGCTCAACTCGAACGTCTTCCCCGGCCAGCAGGGCGGCCCGCTCATGCACGTGATCGCCGCGAAGGCGACCGCGTTCAAGCTCGCTGCGACCGACGAGTTCAAGGACCGCCAGGAGCGCACGATCCGCGGTGCGAAGCTTCTCGCCGACCGGCTCACCGCCGAGGACTCGCGCGCGGCGGGCGTCGACGTGCTCACCGGCGGCACGGACGTGCACCTGGTGCTCGCCGACCTCCGCACCTCGGAGCTCGACGGCAAGCAGGCCGAGGACGTGCTGCACGAGGTCGGCATCACGGTCAACCGCAACGCGGTGCCGTTCGACCCGCGCCCGCCGATGGTGACCTCCGGCCTCCGCATCGGCACGCCCGCGCTCGCGACCCGCGGCTTCGGCGACACCGAGTTCACCGAGGTGGCCGACATCATCGCGCTCGCGCTGCGTCCGGGTGCCGACACGAAGGCCCTGCGCGCCCGCGTCGACGCGCTGACGGCGGCCTTCCCGCTCTACCCGGGCCTGAACCCGTCGGGCCAGGAGGGCTTCCCGGTCGAGCTCCCGTCCTCGATCTGACCACACCACTCGAGTCCGCAGAGAGTAGCCGTCGAGTACGCGCGAAATCGCGGAGAAACAGCCGAGTACGCGGAGAATCTGCGTACTCGGCCGTTGCATCCAGAAGGAGAGACACGTGACGGCACAGGTTTTGGACGGTAAGGCGACCGCGGCGGCGATCAAGGCGGAGCTGAAGGAGCGCGTGGCGCGGCTGCGCGAGCAGGGGGTCGTGCCGGGGCTCGGCACCATCCTCGTGGGCGACGACCCCGGGTCGCAGTGGTACGTCGCCGGCAAGCACCGGGACTGCGCGGAGGTGGGCATCGCCTCCATCCGCCGTGACCTGCCCGCCGACATCTCGCAGGCCGAGCTGGAGGCGGTGGTCGAGGAGCTCAACGCCGACCCCGACTGCACCGGCTTCATCGTGCAGCTCCCGCTGCCCGGGCACCTCGACACCGACGCGATCCTGGAGCTGGTGGACCCGGCGAAGGACGCCGACGGCCTCCACCCGACGAACCTCGGCCGCCTGGTGCTGAACGTCAGCCGCCCGATCACCACGCCGCTGCCCTGCACGCCGCGCGGTGTGATCGAGCTGATGCAGCGCCACGGCGTCGACCTGAACGGCAAGCACGTCGTGGTCGTCGGCCGCGGTGTCACCGTCGGCCGTCCGATCGGCTCGCTGCTGACCCGCCGCGAGATCAACGCGACGGTGACCCTGACGCACACCGGCACGGTCGACCTCGACGAGCACCTGAGGCGCGCCGACGTCATCGTCGCGGCGGCGGGCGTGGCCGGGCTGGTCACCGCCGGCAACGTGAAGCCGGGCGCGATCGTGCTCGACGTGGGCGTCAGCCGCGTCGAGGACCCGGTGACCGGAAAGAGCCGCGTCGCCGGCGATGTCGCGCCCGAGGTCGCGGAGGTCGCGGCGTGGGTGTCGCCGAACCCGGGCGGCGTCGGCCCGATGACCAGGGCGCTCCTGCTGCAGAACGTGGTGGAGGCGGCGGAGCGGTCGCTCGCATGAGCGCCGCCGACGACGCCACCCGGTCGCACCCCGCGGTCGAGCGCGTCGAGACCGCGCTGCTGGCGGCGGGCATCGAGCCGCGCGTGCGCTGGTTCGAGACGGCGACGCCGACCGCCGTCGCGGCCGCCGCGGAGTTGGGCGTGGAGGTCGGCGCGATCGCCAACTCGCTCGTGTTCACGATCGATGGCGAGCCGTTGCTCGTGATGACCTCCGGTGCGCACAGAGTCGACACGGCGTTCCTCGGGGAGCGGCTCGGCGGCCGAATCCGCCGCGCCGACGCCGAGACGGTGAAGGCGGCGACCGGGCAGACGATCGGCGGCGTCGCGCCGGTCGGGCACCCGGCCCCGCTGCGCACGGTGGTGGATGTGGCGCTCGCCGGCTACCCGGAGGTCTGGGCCGCGGCGGGGCACGCGCACACGGTGTTCCCGACGACCTTCGACGAGCTGGTGCGGATCACGCGCGGGGAGCCGGGGCCGGTCGAGCCGGGCGAAGGCTAGACAGCCCGTCGGCGACCCGCTGCGCGCTATTCCGTGGTCGCGGCGCGGTGCGCCTCCACGTGGCCGAGATAGGCCTCGGCGTTGTGGAGGAGGCCGGCGCGCTCCTCGTCGGTGAGCTCGCGGCGCACCTTGCCGGGCACGCCGGCGACGAGCGACCCGGGTGGGATCACCGCCCCTTCGAGCACGACGGTGCCGGCCGCGAGCAGCGAGCCGGCGCCGACGACCGCGCCGTTGAGCACGGTGGCGTGCATGCCGACCAGGGCGCCGTCTTCGATGGTGCAGCCGTGCAGCACGGCGTTGTGGCCGACCGAGACGTCCGCGCCGATGGTCAGCGGGAAGCCCGCATCGACGTGGCACGAGACGTTGTCCTGGAGGTTGCTGCGGGCTCCCACCGTGATGGTGTCGGCCTCGGCGCGCAGGACGGCGTTGTACCAGACGCTCGCGCCCGCGGAGAGGCGCACCCGGCCGGCGAGCACGGCGCCGGGGGCGACGAAGGCGTCGTCCGCGAGGGAGGGGGAGGAGCCGTCGGGGAGGGTCACGAGCGTCATGCCCGCCAGCCTAGCCACCGCCCCTCGGGAGCGTCAGCGGGGGTCGTGGACGACGATGAAGCGCTTGCGGGCCACGCGGCCGTCGGGGGAGGCGGGGAGCTCGTCCAGCGCCGACAGGATGCGCTCCAGGATGCGCGGCGAGAGCGCCAGCTCCGGCTCGTCGGGCTGGTCCAGCGTCCCGGGCGGGTAGGCGACGCGGGGAACGCCCGCCATCTCGATGTGGGCGCCGCGGAGCTCGCGCACGGGTGCCGGAGCGGCCTCCCGGAACCGGATCAGCCGCTCGATCGTCGCGCGGTACGGGACGATGTCGCGGACGTACAGGTGGCCGGGCAGCACGGTGTCGCCGGTGAACAGGATCCCGGTCGCCCGATCGAAGAAGGCCACCGCCGATGGCTCGTGGCCCGGCCCGCCGATCACGTCGATGGGGCGCTGGCCGAGGTCGAGGGTCACGACCTCGTCGGGCCAGCGCTGGAAGCCGAAGAACGCGATGACCTGCGCGGGCGTGGTGCCCACCACGGTCGCGCCCGGCCGCGGGCGCAGCAGCGCGTCTCCGGCGATGTGGTCGCCGTGCGCGTGCGTGTGCGCGACGATCAGCGGATACGGGCGCGTGAACACCGCCGGGTTGCGGCGCAGCCACTGGTCGGTCAGCCTGGTCACTGTCGCCGCGAGCGGGAACACCGTCTCGTCGGTCGTCGCTCCCGTGTCGAGCAGCAGCGAGCGCTCGCGACCGAACAGCAGGAACAGGAACGGCGCCTCCCAGTGCGACGCCTTCGGCTGCCGCAGCTGGACGGTGTTCGCGTCGAGCCAGGTGATCTCGGGGTCGGTCATCACGGCCATTCTGGAACGGCCCGGTGTCCGGGAGGTGAACGGGAGGCGCGCAGCGCGCCCGCCCGGCGCTCAGCTCTCGCGCTGGGCGCCCTGCGACGCGCGCACGGTGAAGACGTCCGGCTGGCCGAACGAGTGCTCCGCGAACGCGCCGTCGATCGCGACCTGCACCCGGCTCACCGCGTCGGTCGGCACGAGCGCGATCGCGGAGCCGCCGAAGCCGCCCCCGGTCATGCGCGCGCCGATCGCGCCGTTGGCCTGCGCGGTCTCGACGGCGAGGTCGAGCTCGGGCACCGAGATCTCGAAGTCGTCGCGCATCGACACGTGCGAGGCGTCGAGCAGCTCGCCGATCGCGGCCGGTCCGTGCTCGCGCAGTGTGCGGACCGTGTCGAGCACGCGCTGGTCCTCGGTGACGACATGGCGGACGCGGCGGAAGGTGACGTCGTCGAGCACCTCGCGGGCCCGGTCGAGGTCGGCGACGGAGACGTCGCGCAGCGACTCGACGCCGAGGGCCTTCGCACCGGCCTCGCAGGAGGCGCGGCGGTCGGCGTAGCCGCCGGTCGCATGCGCGTGGGTCACGCCCGTGTCGATGATGACGATCTCGAGGCCGGCCTGCTCCAGGCCCAGCGGGACCACCTGTGCGTCGAGCGAGCGGCAGTCGAGGAACACGGCGGAGTCGGCCTCGCCGAGGAGGGACGCGGACTGGTCCATGATGCCGGTCGGCGCGCCCACGGCGACGTTCTCGGCGCGCTGGCCGACCTTCGCCAACGTCTGGCGGTCGAAGCCGAGCCGCCACACGTCGTTCAGCGCCAGCGCGACCGCGCTCTCGATCGCGGCGGACGACGAGAGGCCCGCCCCGACCGGGACGTTGGAGTCGATGAGCAGGTCGAAGCCGGGCACGGCCTCCAGGTCGGCGCCGAACTGCCCCAGCGCCCACGCGACGCCGAGCGGGTACGCCGACCAGCCGCCGAGTGCGTCGGGACCGAGGGCGTCGAGGTCGAGCTCCACCAGCTCGTCGGCGAAGGTGCTGCCGACGCGCACGCGGCGGTCCTCGCGCAGGCCGAGAGCGGCGACCGTGCGGCGGTTGATCGCGAACGGCAGCACGAAGCCGAGGTTGTAGTCGGTGTGCTCGCCGATGAGGTTGACCCGGCCGGGCGCCGACCAGACGCCGTCGGGCTCACGGCCGAACACCTCGGCGAAGTCGTCGCGGACGCCGGAGCGCAGATCGGTCATCGGTCGGCCTTTCGGGGGTTCACGGAGTCGGAGTCCGGCACCACGGTCACGAGGTCGGTGACCTGCACGGGCAGCTCGCCGACCGGCGACTCGCGGTCCGCGCGGTCGATCGCCTCGCGGATCGCCGCGGCCGCCGTCTCGGGTGGGATGTCGCCGATCCAGGCGCCCATCGCCGCCTCGGAGCCGGCGAGATACTTCAGCTTATCCGCGCCGCGGCGCGGGGAGGTCAGCTGCAGCATGAGCCGGATCTCGTCGCGGCGCACGCCGACCGGAGCCTGGTGCCAGGCCGCGATGTACGGCGTCGGGGTGTCGTAGAGGGCGTCGACGCCGCGCAGCACGCGTAGGTACAGGGTCGCGAGCTCGTCCCGCTCCTCCGCCGAGGTCTCGGCGAAGTCGGCGACGTGCCGGTGCGGGAGCAGGTGGATCTCGATGGGCCAGCGGGCGGCGAACGGCACGAAGGCGGTCCAGTGCTGCCCCGCGAGCACGACGCGCTCCGACGCGCGCTCGCGCTCGAGGATGTCGGCGAACAGCGTGGGGCCGTAGGCGTCGAGCGACCGGATCAGCGCGTTGGTGCGCGGCGTGATGTACGGGTAGGCGTAGATCTGCCCGTGCGGGTGGTGCAGCGTGACGCCGATCGCCTGGCCGCGGTTCTCGAACGGGAACACCTGGCGCACGGCGGGCAGCGCCGAGAGCGCGGCGGTGCGGTCGGCCCAGGCCTCGATGACCGTGCGTGCCCGCGACGGCGTCAGCGAGCCGAACGAGCCCGTCGTCTCGGGGCTGAAGCAGACGACCTCGCAGCGGCCGACGGAGGTGCGGGTGCGGCCGAGCCCGACGGTCGCGAGGTCGTCGAGGCCCTCCGGCTGGTTGTCGTCGGCGAGCAGGGGGCCGAACGAGGGCGACTTGTTCTCGAAGACCGCCACGTCGTACAGGCTGGGGATCTCGGAGGGGTTGGACGGGGTGGCCGGCGCGAGCGGGTCGAGCTCGGCGGGCGGCAGCATGACGCGGTTCTGCCGGGCGGCCGCGATCGAGACCCACTCGCCGGTGAGCGGGTCCTGCCGCATGGTCGCCGTCGCGGGCCGGGCGGAGGGCTCCCGGAGGTCGGGCGAGCGCTCGGGGTCGAGGGTCGTGTCCGCGTCGTCGTAGTAGATCAGGTCCCGGCCGTCGGAGAGGCGGTACGGACGCTTGATGATGGAAGCCATGGCAGCCTTTCGTTTCCGAAAGCAAATGTAGCCGTGAGCTTTCGTATTGACAAGCAAACGCAACCCCCTCACCATGGCCTCATGGCCGAACCGCTGCCCGTCGCCCTCCGCCGCGAGCGCATGCTCGCCCTGATCGGGCGGGCCGGCTTCGTGCGGGTGGGGGAACTGGCCGAGGCGTTCCAGGTGTCGGACGTGACCATCCGCGGCGACCTCGACGCGCTCGACGCCGCCGAGAGCATCCGGCGCGTGCACGGCGGCGCGGTCCTGCGCGGGTCGGGGATGCGCGAGCCGAGCTTCGAGGAGGCGCTGGAGGCGTCCGCGGACGAGAAGCGCCGCATCGGCGTCGAGGCGGCGGCGATGGTGACCTCCGGCAGCAGTGTGCTGCTCGACGTCGGCACGACGACCGCCGCGATCGCCCGGGCCCTGGCCGACCGCGACGACGTCGAGGACGTGACCGTGATCACGAACGGCCTCACCATCGCGCTCGAGCTGGAGCGCGCCATCCCGCGGTTCCAGGTCGTGGTGACGGGAGGGACGCTGCGCCCGCTGCAGCACTCGCTGGTCGAACCTCTCGCCGCCGTGCTGCTGCAGCGTGTGCACGCCGATCTCGCTTTCATCGGCTGCACCGGCGTGCACGCGGCCGGCGGGATCACGAACGTCAACCTCCCCGAGGCCGACCTCAAGCGCGTCATGGTGTCGTCCGCGTCGCGCGCGGTCGTCGTGGCGGACGGCTCCAAGCTGGGGCGCACGCACCTCGGCCGCATCGCCGGCGTCGACGAGGTCGCGGGGCTGCTCACGGGGGAGTCCGCGCCGGAGGGCGAGGTGGCGGCCCTGCGCGCCGCCGGGCTGTCCGTGACCGTGGCCGCGGCTTAGGCTGTGGTCATGCGCGCAGCCACCGGCGAACAGTACGAGCTCGAGTTCGGCGACCTGACGGCGACGGTCACCCAGGTCGCCGCGTCGCTCCGCACCCTCCGCGTCGGAGGGGCCGACCTGGTCGAGCCGTACCCGGCCGACGCGCCCCCGCCCTCCGGCGCCCAGATCGTGCTGGTGCCGTGGCCGAACCGCGTCAAGGACGGCGTGTGGGAGCTCGACGGCCAGGAGCACCGGCTCGCCCTCACCGAACCGGCGGCGGGCAACGCCATCCACGGCCTGCTGCGCTACCGGCCGTACGAGCTGGTCGAGCGCACCGATTCGTCGGTCACGCAGCGGGCGCCGATCTATCCCGAGCTCGGCTACCCGTTCCAGCTCGAGACCCGCGTCACCCACGAGCTCGACACCGAGGGCCTGACCGTCACGCACACGATCGAGAACGTCGGCGACCGGCCGGCGCCGGTCGCGATCGGCGCGCATCCCTACCTCCGCATCGGCGACGTGCCCGCGGACGAGCTGACGGTGACGGTCGTCGCCGGCCGCCACTTCGAGGCGGACGACCGGCTCAACATCACCGGGTCGTCGCCGGTGGAGTCCGGATCGGCGATCGACCTCTCCGCGGGCCGGCGGGTGAGCGAGCTGGAGGCGAACGACGGCTACGGCGACCTCCCCTCGCCCATCCAGCACGTGCTCGCCGCCGACGACGGCCGCCGCGTCGTGCTGTGGACCGACGACGACTTCGGCTACGTGCAGGTGTTCACGCACCGGAGGTTCGCCACCAGGCCCGTGGGCGAGCCGGCCATCGCCATCGAGCCGATGACCGCTCCCGCCAACGCCCTCAACTCGGGCGAGGGGCTGCGCTGGCTGGCCCCCGGCGAGACGTGGACGGCCGAGTGGGGCATCCGCGCCGAGGGCTTCGCCGGCGACTCCTACCTGGCCAGCTGGGGGTAGAGCGCGCGCACGTCCTCGTGCAGGACGGACTTGACGCGGCGCGCGGTCTCGCCGACGACCGCCTCCGCCCCTCCGGCCTCCACCGTGTTGAGCGCCTCGGCGACGACGACCGCCGGCGGCACCTTCTCGTCGTCGACGTGCGCAGCCATGTCGGTGTCGACGTAGCCCACGTGCACGCCGACGACCTGGATGCCGGCGGGAGCGAGCTCCACTCGGGCCGAGTTGCTCGCCGACCACAGCGCGGCCTTGCTCACGCTGTAGGAGCCGACGGCCAGCCAGCTGAGCGCCGAGTGCATGTTGACGACGGCGCCGCCGCCGTTCCGCTCGATCAGGGGAGCGAACGCGCGGGTCACCAGCACCGGGCCCCAGAAGTTGGTGTCGAACTCGCGGCGGGCCTCGTCCAGATCGCCGGAGACGAGCGACTGGTTCGCCGAGATGCCCGCGTTGTTGACGAGCACGGTGACATCGGAGGCCGTCTCGGCGGCGCGGCGGATGCTCGCCTGGTCGGTGACGTCGAGGGCCAGCGGGACGACGCGCGGGTCGCTGGTGTCGACGGTCTCGGGGCGGCGGGCGGCGGCGTAGACCTTCGACGCCCCGCGCTCCAGCAGCGCGGAGACGAAGGCGGCGCCGAGGCCGCGGTTGGCGCCGGTGACGAGGGCGACGCGCCCGGTGAGCTCGGTCATGTGGATCCTCCAAGAAAGTAAACCGATCTGTGTACCCGGACTGTACACAGATCGGTTTACTTTGCGCAAGCGCATCGGTAGGATCGTCGGCATGACCACGGAAGCCGCCCCTCGGCCCAAGCCGCGCGAGCGCGTGCTCGACGCCGCGGCCCGCCTGTTCGTGCGCGAGGGCGTCAACGCCGTCGGCGTCGATCGGCTCGCCCAGGAGGCCTCCGTCTCGAAGCGTTCGATCTATCAGCACTTCGACGGCAAGGACGCGATCGTCGCCGAGATGCTCGCGACCTGCGGTCCGCAGGTGGTGGCCGCGTACTTCTCGTCGGACGAGACGGCGACGCCGCGCGAGCGGGTGCTGCACGTCTTCGACGCGCTGCACCGCGCGGCCGAGGCCGCCGACTTCTACGGTTGCCCCTTCGTCAACGTGGCGACCGAGCTGCGCGACAGGGAGCATCCCGCCTCCGTCGTGGCGCGGCGGTTCAAGGGCCGGCTGACGGACTACTTCCAGCGACAGGCGGAGGCGGCGGGGGCGCGCTCGCCGGAGGTGCTGGCCGTGCAGCTCACCCTGCTGTTCGACGGCGCCTCGGCGGCGGCGGCGATGCGCGGAGGCACGCCGGATGCGGCGCGGCTCGCCGCGGCGCAGCTGTTCGACGCCGCTGTCGCGTGAGGCGGTAGCGGCGCCGCTAGGGCGCGATCGACAGGAACAGGAACGCCGCGAACAGCACCAGGTGGATGCCGCCCTGCATGCGCACCGCCCGCCCGGGCATGATCGTGAGGATGCTGACGGCGACCGTCAGCGCGAACAGCACGATCTGGCTCGCCCCGAGGCCGAGGTGCAGCGCACCGGGCAGCCAGATCGAGGCGACGGCGATGGCGGGGATGGTGAGGCCGATGGAGGCCATCGCCGAGCCGAGCGCGAGGTTGAGGCTCGTCTGCATCCGGTTGCGGTTGGCCGCCTTGGCCGCCGCGATGCCCTCCGGCAGAAGCACGAGCAGCGCGATGATCACGCCGACGAACGACTGCGGCAGGCCGATCCCGACCACCGCGCGCTCGATCGGCGTCGACTCCAGCTTCGCGAGCCCGACCACCGCGACCAGGGCGACCAGCAGCAGCCCGAGGCTGATCAGCGCGGTGCGGGTGGAGGGCGCCTCCGCGTGCTCGTCCTCCTCGAGCGGCTTGCCCTTGGGGGTGACCGGCAGGAAGAAGTCGCGGTGGGCGAAGGTCTGCGTGAACACGAACATGCCGTAGAGGGCCAGCGAGGCGACGGCGGCGAACACCAGCTGGCTCGGCGAGAACTGGGGCCCCGGCGTCTCGGTGAAGCTCGGCAGCACGAGCGTGAGCGTGGCGAGTGCCGTCACGGTGGCGAGCGCCGTGCTGCTGCCGCGCGCGTTGAAGGCGGTCATCTCGCGGCGGGAGGCGCTGAGCAGCAGGCAGAGACCGACGATGCCGTTCATGGTGATCATGACGGCCGAGAACACCGTGTCCCTGGCGAGCGTCTCGGAGTCCTTGCCCGTCGACATCAGGGTGACGATGAGCGCCACCTCGATGACCGTCACGGCGACGGCCAGCACCAGCGAGCCGAACGGCTCCCCGACCCGGTGGGCCACGACCTCCGCGTGCTGCACCGCCGCGAGCACCGTGCCCGCGAGGACCACCGCGATGATCGCCACGGCGACGGGTTGGAGCTCGACGGTCCAGAAGATCACCAGCACGACCACGCCGATGATGGGGACGACGACCGCCCAGTTGCGAGAGATCCAACGTGTCGCGGTGCTCATGGCCCCCATCCTGCCAGCCGGTCGGTGTGGTGCGCGCGCATCCGCGCGGCGACCTGCTGGGATGGGTGCATGACCCGCATCCGGATCTCCTCCGTCGCCGTGGCGGCCGCCGTCGCCGTCACCGCCGTCCTCGCGCTCGCCTCCTGCCAGTCGAACGCGGGCCCCACCTCTTCGCCGGTGTCGTCGCCGACCGGAACCAGCACGAGCACCGGCACCTCGACGCCCCGGCCCACCGGGACGAGCACCGCGGAGCCTGTCGAGGGCCAGTGCGCGACCAGCGACCTCTCGGGCAGCCTCGCGGAGGGCAGCGGAGGCGCGGCCGGCAGCGTCGGCGTGACGATCGTGCTGACCAACAACGGCAGCGAGGCGTGCGACCTGCAGGGCTGGCCGGGCGTCTCCTTCGTCGGCGACGGCAACGGCACCCAGCTCGGGGCCCCGGCGGACTTCGACCGCAGCAAGCCGCACCCGACCGTCACCCTTCAGCCGGGCGGCACCGCGCAGGCCCCGCTGCAGATCGTGCAGGCGATGAACTACGACGAGGCGCAGTGCCAGCCGAAGCAGGCGGACGGCTTCCGCGTCTACCCGCCCGGGTCGACGGAGTCGCTGTTCGTGAAGAGCGCGGACTACACGGCCTGCCAGTCGGAGTCGGTGAAGCTGCTGACCGTCGGCGGGCTCGTCCCGGGCGAGTAGTCCGGCAGAGCCGAGCTGCTGAGCCGGTGAGCTGCTGAGTCGCGGAGGGAGGCGCACACCGTCATGACGCCGCGGTGGCTCGCGCGCCTGGTCGTCGTCACGCTGCTCGTCGGCGTGGGCGCCGGTGTCGGCGGGGCGCTCGTCGCGCTGCTGCTGCACGCGATCCAGCACCTCGCCTTCGGGTATTCGGAGGGCACCTTCCTCGAGGGGCTGCTTGAGGCGCCTCCGCTCAACCGGGTCGTCGCCCTCGCCGTCGCCGGCGTCGTCGGCGGTGTGGGCTGGTGGTTGCTGCGCGGCTGGGGGAGGCGGGACGCCCGCCACGCGATCGTCCCGGTCGAGGCCTCGGTCGGCGGGAGGCGGATGCCGGGCGCGGTGACGCTGCTCAACGCGGGCCTGCAGATCGTGATCGTCGGCCTGGGCGCCTCCATCGGCCGGGAGGTCGCGCCACGCGAGGTGGCGGCGCTGTGGGCGGGCTGGCTCTCGGAGCGGGCGGGCGTCTCGGCGCGCGAGCGGCGCATCCTCGTCGCGTGCGGGGCCGGCGCCGGTCTCGCGGCCGTCTACGACGTGCCGCTGGGCGGGGCGGTGTTCGCGGTGGAGATCCTGCTCGCGGAGGTCAGCTTCGCCACCGTCGTGCCCGCCCTGGCCACCTCGGGCGTGGCGGCGCTGGTGGCCCGCGCGGTCGTCCCCGCCAATCCGCTCTACGTCGTCGAGCAGGTCCCGCTCTCGCCGACGATCGTGGTGTGGTCGGTGCTCGCCGGGCCGCTGATCGGGCTGGCGGCCGTCGGGTTCGTGCGGGCCGCCTCCTTCGCGCAACGGCATCGCCCGCGGCGCTGGGGCATCCTCATCGTCATGCCGGTGGTGTTCGTCACGATCGGGGTGGTCGCGCTGTGGTTCCCGGCGATCCTCGGCAACGGCCGGGCCCTCGGCCAGGTCGCGCTGGGCGCCTCCCTCCCGGTGCTGCTCGTGCTGCTGATCACGGTGCTCAAGACGGCGGCGACCGTCGGCACCATCGGAGCGGGTGCGGCGGGCGGCACGCTGACCCCCTCCCTCGCCATCGGCGCCGGCCTCGGCCTCTCGGCGGGCGCCGCCTGGCTGCTGCTCTGGCCGGGGGCGCCGCTCGCGGGCTTCGCGCTGATCGGTGCGGCGGCCTTCCTCGCCGTCACGATGCGGGCGCCGCTGACGGCGCTGGTACTGATCCTGGAGTTCACGAACCAGGGGCCGGCGCTGCTGGTGCCGCTGATGCTGTGCGTGGCGGGAGCGGTGGGGGTCGGTTACCTGATCGAGCGGGGGCGGGTGACGGGGGTGGCGTGAGGGCTGGACCCCGTGGCTGCGGTTATGACGTCCCATGCCTGCTGGGTCGTCCGGGTCTTGTCGTTGGTCCTCGCTGACTCGCTTGCTGCCAGCCGCATCCGTTCTGCTTGTTCGGCGGTTGCGTTCTGAGCTGTCAGAAACCGTTCGAGTTGTGGCGGGTCGGTGTATGCCAGCCTCCGTTGGCCGATCAGGTCGGCGGGCGCATTGTCGTGATGCTTCGCAAGCTCTGCAAGCCGCGGAAAGCGATGAACGACCGCCCGCAAGCGCTTCACGATGGAGGAGCTGGAGCGCGACATGCAGGGCATCGAGTGGCGCCGCACCTCCGCCTTCCTCGACGAGATCCCGGCGGCGTACAAGGACATCGACCGGGTGATGGAGGATGCGGCCGACCTGGTGGAGGTTCGGCACGTCCTCCGGCAGATCGTGAACGTGAAGGGGGATTGAGGTGAGGCGGCCGATGCCCTCGATGGGGTCGCCACGCAGGATGTCGTCGATCGGAGTGTTGATGCGCTTGAGCGTCCGCCGGTCCTGACCCTGCCAGAAGACGTAGTCCTCCCAGCTCAGGCGGGGGTGCGAAGCGGCCAGGCGCTCCAGACTCCCGAGGGGGAGGGCAGGCGCCGTCTCGCGGCCGCGAGAGCCTCGTCGGTCAGGTCGTCTCGGATGGTGCCTCCGGACATGGACCGGTCGTCCCAGGCGAGCGACGTCGAGACCCACTGCGGCGATGGCGCATCGACCTGCTCGGAGAACGAACCGCCCACGAGAGCACGGACGGTCCATTCGAGGTCGTCCACCACCTCGTCGATGTCCTCGTCGCATGCGTCGCACCCGCATCGAGGGAAGATCGCTTCGAAGAGAGTCCCGGCCTGGATGATCACGCCGGGAAAGTCGGTGAAGACGAACGTCAGTGGTGCGGCCGACGGGTCCGCGGGAGTGATTCGTACGGTCCTGTCATCCTGAGCCGAGGAGGGGTACTCGAAGGAGGACGCGTCGTATCGTTCGAGCAGCCAGCTGATGAGCGCATCCGCGGTCGGGTGGAGCGGCTGGAACCGCTCGAGGTGGCTCGTGCGCGAATAAGCGTCCTCTGGCACCTCACGGCCGGCCCACCGGTTTCCATAGTCGACGAGCTCGCCGTTCTCGTCCGCGTAGGCAGGCCTTGCGATCGGCGGTCGAACGTAGGGGTCCATGTGCTCACGCTACCGGCGGTGCGTTCGCGAGGTGGGCCCCGTGGGGCTCGAACCCACGACCCGCGGATTAAAAGTCCGATGCTCTACCGACTGAGCTAGAGGCCCTCGTCTCCAATCTATCGTGGATCGTCGTCGCTCCGCTCCGCGCCGGATCGGGGGAGAATGGGGGAATGCCTGACCGTTTCCACAAGCCGACGCTGTTTCCCGGCGGGATGTTCGAGGCCTTCCTGGGCGGGGAGGATCCGGCGCAGATCAGCCGGGTCGCGCACGAGACCGCGCGGGCGCTGCTCGCGCGCGTGCGTGAGAACCCCGACTCGGAGATCGTCGACCGGCTCGTCGCGTACACCGATCAGCACGGCATCGACGCCATCGCCGAGCTGTGGTCGCGGTCCAACGCCAAGAGCCTCCCCGGCGCGCTGTGGCGGATCTACCTGCTCCGGCTGCTCATCCGGCAGGACGCCGAGGGGACCGCGTACCTGTATCAGCGCGGCTCGGAGGTGCTGTCCTCCATCGACACCGTGGTCGCCGGGGCGCCGAACCCGACCGGGCCGGCGGAGATCACCGCGCTCGCCGACACGATCCTGCGCGGGCTGTTCGAGGGCGACTTCGCCGTCGCGCTCGACCGGGCCGCCGCGTTCTGCCGGGTGGCTGCGGCCGGGGCGGCGTCGGTGGCCGACGACCGCGACACGCTCGACTCCGACCGCGCGAGCGAGCTCACCACTCGTGCGCTGCGGTTCACCCGGTTCGCGGAGGAGCTCACCGCGTGCGCCCGGCTGTGGCGCTCGGACTCGCTCGACTGATGCGCCCCTCCGCCCGTCCGACGAGGAGGTCAACCCCGGATGGCGACTCGGCGTTCTCCCCTCGCGAACGCCACGCCGTGGACCCCGCCGACCGCTCCTGTACTATTGATGGAGCCGGGCCGCAGTAACCCCGGGCTCCAAAACTTGCCGCTCCGAGCGGCCTCGCGCCGAGAGGCGTTTCTGCGGCCCGGCACTTTCATGCCCGGCCCGGCGGTCTCGTACCGCGGCGCCGGCCCATCCGACGAGCGGAGACGACGTGGACGACGCCACCGTCGACCTCGACGCCCTGCTGACGGCGACCGCCTCCGGCGACCAGCGGGCCTTCTCGGAGTTCTACGACCGCACAGCCTCCCGCGTCCTCGGCCTGATCCGCCGCATCCTCATCGACGCCGCGCAGTCCGAGGAGGTCGCACAGGAGGTGTTCCTGGAGGCGTGGCAATCCGCTGCGCGCTTCGATCCGAATAGGGGACGAGCGCTCACGTGGATCCTGACCATGGCCCACCGCCGCGCCATCGACCGGGTCCGTGCGTCGCAGGCGGCGCACGACCGGGACGCGGTGGTGGGCGTCCGCGACCTCCCGACCGCATACGACGAGGTCGCGGAGACGGTCGAGGTGCGGGTCGAGCACGAGCGGGTGGAGGGTGCGATGGCGGTGCTGAGCGAGCAGCAGCGGGAGGCCGTCGCGCTCGCCTACTACGGCGGGCTCAGCCAGAGCGAGGTCGCGGCCAGGCTCGGCATCCCACTGGGCACAGCGAAGACACGGCTGCGCGATGCGATGATACGGCTGCGTGAGGAATTGGGGGTGACGAGATGAGCGATGACCGCAACGAGGAGACCCGTCTGGGCCGCGCCCTCGGCGCCAGGGACGAGCGGGAGGCCGACGACTTCGAGGCCGTGGCCGCCGAGCTCGCGCTCGCCGCGGAGCCGGTCGAACCCCGGCCCGAGCTGAAAGCCGCGCTGTTCGCACAGCTCGCCTCGATGCCGCAGCTGCCCGCGGAGGCATCGCCATCTGCCGAGGCGGTGCCGTCTGCGGAGGCTGTGCCGGACTCCGCCGCGCCCGCACCCACCCCCGCGGCCCCCGGCCCCGCCGAGCGCCGGGCCCGCCGGCGCTGGTTCTCCCGCCCCGCCGCCATCCTCACCGCGGTGGGCGCTGCGGTCGTGATCTTCATCGGCGGTGCGTTCGTCGGCAGCGTGCTGGCGGGCGGCAACTCCTATCAGCAGCAGCAGGCCTCCGCGCTCGCCCAGCTGAACGCCGCCTCGGATGTGCAGCGGTCGACGGCGGAGGTGGCCGGAGGAGGCTCGGCCACACTCGTGTGGTCGGCCGACCTCCAGAAGTCCGCTCTTATCGCTACGGACCTGCCGCAGCTCGCAGAGGGCAAGGTCTACGAGCTCTGGTACATCGACAGCGGCACCGCGACTCCCGCCGGCACCATGACGCCGGGCGACTCGGGTGCGGCATGGCGCGTCCTGACCGGCGAGATGACCCCGGGCGCCACGGTCGGCGTCACGGTGGAGCCGCGCGGCGGCTCCGACCGCCCCACGACCGACCCGATCGTCGCCATCCCCTCCTGACTCCCGGTCTCCAACCCCCGAGTACGCAGAAAGTGCGCGGACTCGAAGCGAATCCGCGCACTTTCTGCGTACTCGGCGGTTACCCGGCCGGGGGAGCGATCAACCGAAGCGGCCGGAGACGTAGTCCTCGGTGGCCTGCACGTTCGGCTTCGAGAAGATCAGGTTGGTGTCGTTGTACTCGATGAGCTTGCCCGGCTTGCCGGTGCCCGCGATGTTGAAGAACGCGGTCCGATCGGAGACGCGGCTCGCCTGCTGCATGTTGTGGGTCACGATGACGATGGTGTAGTCGTTCTTGAGCTCCTCGATGAGGTCCTCGATCGCGAGCGTCGAGATCGGGTCGAGGGCCGAGCACGGCTCGTCCATCAGCAGAACGTCGGGGGAGACGGCGATGGCGCGCGCGATGCAGAGGCGCTGCTGCTGGCCGCCCGAGAGGCCGGAGCCGGGGAGGTTGAGCCGGTCCTTGACCTCGTTCCACAGGTTCGCGCCCTGGAGGGACTTCTCCACCAGGTCGTCGGAGTCGCTTTTCGACATGCGGCGGTTGTTGAGCTTCACGCCGGCCAGCACGTTCTCGCGGATGCTCATGGTGGGGAACGGGTTCGGCCGCTGGAACACCATGCCGACCTGGCGGCGCACGAGCACCGGGTCGACGCCCGTGCCGTAGAGGTTGTTGCCGTCGATCAGCACCTCACCCTCCACGTAGGCGCCGGGGATGACCTCGTGCATGCGGTTGAGAGTGCGCAGGAAGGTCGACTTGCCGCAGCCCGACGGGCCGATGAAGGCGGTGACGGTACGGGGTTCGATGGTGAGGGAGACGCCCTCCACGGCGCGGAAGTCGCCGTAGTAGACGTTGAGGTCGTTGACTTCGATTCGCTTGGACACGTGAGTTCCTTGTCTGGGCCGTCGGGTGGCTCGTGGGGCGTCGGGGTGCCGGCTCAGCGGCCGTACTTGGGGGCGAAGGCCTTGGCGATGATCCGGCCGATGAGGTTGAGCAGCATCACGATGATGATCAGGGCGAGCGCGCCGGTCCAGGCGCGGTCGATCGAGTCCTGCGCGTGCAGGCCGGCCGCCTGCGTGTACTGCGTGTACACGAAGACGGGGAGGGTCATCATCCGGTCGTTGAAGAGGTCGTAGTTCATGCTCGTGGTGAAGCCGGCGACGATCAGCAGCGGCGCCGTCTCACCGATGACGCGGGCGATCGCGAGCATGACGCCCGTGACGAGACCCGCGAGGGAGGTGGGGAGCACGACCTTGAGCACGGTCAGCCACTTCGGCACGCCGAGGGCGAGGGAGGCCTCGCGCAGCTCGTTCGGGACGATGCGCAGGATCTCCTCGCTCGAGCGCACCACGACCGGGATCATCAGCACCGAGAGCGCGATCGCGCCCATGAAGCCGTTGCGGATGCCGGGCCCGAAGAACAGCGAGAACAGGGCGAAGGCGAAGAGGCCGGCGACGATCGACGGGATGCCGGTCATGACGTCGACGAAGAAGGTGATGCCGCGGGCGAGCATCCCGCGGCCGTACTCGACCAGGTAGATCGAGGTCAGCAGGCCGATCGGCACCGAGATGAGCGCCGCCATGAGGGTGATCTCGAGCGTGCCGACGATGGCGTGCAATGCGCCTCCACCCGCTCCGATCACGTTGCGCATCGACTGGCTGAAGAAGTCGATGTCGAAGCGGGCGAGGCCCTGCACGACGACGGTCCAGCCGAGCGAGATCAAGGGGAGCAGCGCCACGATGAAGGCGGTGGCGACGAGCGAGGTGATCAGCCGGTCCATGGCCTTGCGCGGACCTTCGACCAGCAGGGACGTGGTGTAGATCGCGACGTCGAACAGCACGGTCCCGAAGAACACGGCGCCGACGATGTTGAAGCCCTCCGTCGCCTTGCTGGCGGCCAGGATGGCGAAGATCGCGGCGAAGACGGCCCAGGAGCCGACGAGCATGACCCACGGCGTCCAGCGCGGGAGCTTGCCGGCGGTGTACGAGTTGGCGAGCGGCCGGGCGGGCGCTGCGGCGGTGGTCGTGGCGGTCATCAGTTGGCTCCCGAGAAGGCCTTGCGACGGTTGACGATGTAGCGCGCGAGCATGTTGATCAGCAGCGTCACCACGAAGAGCACGAGGCCGGAGGCCACGAGCGCGTTCACGCCGACGCCGGTGGCCTCGGGGAACTGGAGGGCGATGTTGGCCGCGATCGTGTTCGGGCTCTGGGCCTGCAGGATCGGCAGCTTCACGATCAGGGCGGGCGAGAGCACCATCGCGATGGCGAGCGTCTCGCCGAGCGCGCGGCCGAGGCCGAGCATGATCGCCGACACGATGCCGCTGCGGGCGAAGGGCAGCACGGCCATCTTGATCATCTCCCAGCGGGTTGCGCCCAGGGCGAGCGCGGCCTCCTCGTGGAGACGCGGCGTCTGCAGGAAGATCTCGCGGCAGATGGCGGTCATGATCGGGATGACCATGACGGCGAGCACGAGGGCCGCGGTCAGGATGGTGCGGCCGGTGCCGGAGACCGGGGGAGCGAAGAGCGGGAACCAGCCGACGTTCGCGCCGAGCCAGGCGTAGAACGGCTGGACGAACGGGGCGAGGGTGGCGATGCCCCAGAGGCCGAAGACGACCGACGGCACCGCGGCCAGCAGGTCGATCACGTAGCCGAGGCCCTGCGCGACGCGGCGCGGGGCGAAGTGCGAGATGAAGAGGGCGATGCCCAGCGACAGCGGCGTCGCGACGAGGAGCGCGAGGATGGCGGCCCAGATGGTGCCGAAGACCAGCGGCCAGACCCACGACCAGAAGTTCGTGGCCTGGTTGGGCAGTTCGCCCTCGCCCGCGAACACGGCGGGGATGCTCTGCACGACCAGGAAGAGGGCGACGGCGGCGAGCGTCGCGAGGATCAGCGATCCGGCGACGATGGAGGCGGTGGAGAAGACGCGGTCGCCGAGGCGGACCTTCGCCTTGGGGCGGATGGCTCCTACGGTTCCTACGGTTCCGGCGGTCATGCCTGCTGGTCCTTCTTCACGTCAGTGCCTCTCATCGGGTGTTCCCGCGGCGGCGGGTGAGGGGGTGACGCACCGCTCGGCCCGGGCTGACGAGCAGCCCAGGCCGAGCGGGCGCCGGGGTGTTACTTGATGCTGGCGACAGCGTCCTTCACCTTGGAGGCGAGGTCGCTGGCGAGGGGCGCGGAGCCGGCCTGCTCGGCGGCGGCCTTCTGAGCGTCCTCGCTGATGATGTAGTCGACGTAGCCCTTCACGAGGTCCGCCTTGGCTGCGTCCTTGTACTCCTGGCAGGCGACGATGTAGGAGACGAGGACCAGCGGCCAGTCGCCCTTGTTGGTCGCCTTGCGGTCGATCGCGATGGCGAGGTCGTTGGCCTCACGGCCGTCGGCGATCGGGGAGGCGGCCACGACAGCGGCGGCGCCGTCGGCGCTGAGCTTGGTGTACTCGTCGCCGACCTTCAGCTGCGCGATGGAGAGACCGGCCGAGCCCGACTCGTCGATGTACGTGATCGAGTTCTTGGCGTTCTTCGTGGCGTCGGCGACACCCGAGGTGCCCTTCGCCGCGTCACCGACCTGGAACGGGAAGGTCTGGGAGGCCGGGGCCGTCCAGACGTCCGCCGCGTTGGCCGCGAGGTACTCGGTGAAGTTCTGCGTGGTGCCCGAGTCGTCGGAGCGGTGCACGACGGTGATCGGGGCCGACGGCAGCGACGCGTCCTTGTTCTGGTCCTTGATCTTCGCGTCGTCCCAGGTGGTGATCTTGCCCGAGAAGATGCCCGCGATGGTCGCGGCGTCCAGCTTCAGGTCCTTGACGCCGTCGACGTTGTACGCGATGGCGATCGGGGAGATGTAGACCGGGAGGTCGATGCCCTTGCTGCTCGGGGCGCAGCCGGCGAACGTGGAGGAGAGCTCCTCCGCCTTCAGCGCGGCGTCCGAGCCGGCGAAGTCGGCGGCACCCGAGATGAAGCTCTTGCGACCGGCGCCGGAGCCCTGCGGGTCGTAGTTGACGGTGACCTTGGGGTTGGCCTCCTGGAAGCCGGCGGCCCAGACGGTCTGCGCGGCGCCCTGCGCCGAGGAGCCGATGCCGTTGAGCGTGCCGGAGAGGTTCGACGGAGCGGCGGACGTCGACGCCGGGGCGCTGCCCTCGTTCGACGCGCACGCGGTGAGGGAGATGGCGGCAGCGGCCAGAACGGCCAGAGGAGCGCCAAGACGCTTCAGTTTCACAGTTGTCCCTTCCGGGGATCAGTAACAACAGGACGGGGTCGGTGCGACCCGCCTGTGACGCTATGCACCGTGTCTGTCCAGCGTCCCCCGCAGCGGTAAACGCGAGGTTAACGACGGGTGTTGGGTTGGGGATCCGGAAGGGTGTGCTCGGCCTGTGCTCAGCGCGCGACCGGCGAGTACGTCTCGATCGAGACGATGCCGGAGGCGGGGTTGGTGGCGGAGAGGTGGACGACGGAGAAGCCGCCGGTGTCGAGGTCGGCGGCGTCATTGAGGTAGCCGCCGGGCATCGTGCCGGTCGCGAGCGCGATCTCGCGGAGGATCTCGGGGAGCACCGGGCCGTGGCTGCACAGGACCGCGGTCTTGCGGGAGCGGACACGCTTGCCGACGATGTCCCTGACCTCGCCGCGGCCCTCCTCGTAGGCGTCCTGGCTGATGCCGTGCTCGCGCTGCGGCTTGATGCCCGTCGCGGCGGCCAGAGGGGCGACGGTGGCGACGCAGCGGACCGCGTCGCTCGTGATGATGCGGCGCGGCTTCCAGGCGAGGAGGGTCGGCACGTCGGAGGCCGACTGGCGCACGCCGCGCTCCGTCAGCGGGCGGGCGGCGTCGGGGCCGTCCCAGTCGGCGCGCGGCGCGGCCTTGCCGTGACGCAGCGCGATGAGGGCGAAGGTGGAGGTGACGCCCTGCCTGACGAGCGCGTCGAACGCGTCGAGGATCTCCACGTCGCGCTCGTAGGTCAGGTAGCTGCGCGCCTTCTTGATGGTCACCCACTCGATGGCGGCGATCTCGGCGTTGGGGACGAACGTGGAGCGCTCGATCGCCTTGTCGGAGACCTCCGCCGCCCAGAAGTGCACGATCTTCTCGCGGCCGGAGGCGAGCGGGTAGCGCGAGACGCCGAGCGGGACACCGAGCCGGATGCCGAGCCCGGTCTCCTCCTCGATCTCGCGCACGGCCGTCTGCGGGAGGGTCTCGCCCTCGTCGACCTTGCCCTTGGGGATCGTCACGTCGCCGTATTTGGTCCGGTGCACGACGAGCACCACGATGCGGTCGTCGACGACGCGCCAGCAGAGGGCGCCCGCGGCGTAGACGGCCGGGGTCACGTCGCGGCTCACCGCCTGGTTCCCGTGCGGGTGCTGCGCGGCCGCTGGCTGGTCTGCTGCATGAGCTTGTTCTGCAGATCGGTGAGCGGCTTGCCCGACTCGTCGAGGTGGTGCCTGGTCCAGACGCCGTCCTCCGCGAGGGTCCACGTCGCCGTGCGCTCGTCGAAGGCGAGGTCGAACAGCCGGTCGAGCTCGGCCAGGTGCTCGGGGTCGGTGAGCCGCACCAGCGCCTCCACCCGGCGGTCGAGGTTGCGGTGCATCATGTCGGCGCTGCCGATGTAGACCTGCGGGTCGCCGTCGTTGACGAACGAGAACACGCGCGAGTGCTCCAGGTACCGCCCGAGCACCGAGCGCACGCGGATGTTCTCGGAGAGCCCCGCCCGCCCCGGGACGAGCCCGCAGATGCCGCGCACCCACAGCTCGATCGGCACGCCGGCCTGGCTCGCCCGGTAGAGCGCGTCGATGATCGCCTCGTCGACGATGGAGTTGACCTTGATCCGGATGCCGGAGGGCCGGCCGGCCTCGGCATGCGCCCGCTCCACGTCGATGCGCTTGAGCAGCCCCTTGCGCAGGTGCAGCGGCGCGACGAGGAGCCGCTTGAACTTCTTCTCGATGGCGTAGCCGGAGAGCTCGTTGAACAGCCGGGTCAGGTCCTTGCCGACCTGGTCGTCGGCGGTCAGCAGGCCCAGGTCCTCGTAGATGCGCGAGGTCTTGGGGTTGTAGTTGCCCGTGCCGATGTGGCTGTAGTGCTTGAGGACGCCCTTCTCCTCGCGGATGACGAGCGCCAGCTTGCAGTGCGTCTTGAGCCCGACGAGCCCGTAGACGACGTGCACGCCGGCCTTCTCGAGCTTGCGTGCCCAGGAGATGTTGTTCTGCTCGTCGAAGCGGGCCTTGATCTCGACGAGGGCGAGCACCTGCTTGCCCGCCTCCGCGGCGTCGATCAGCGCCTCGACGATGGGGCTGTCGCCGGAGGTGCGGTACAGCGTCTGCTTGATGGCCAGCACGTGCGGGTCGGCCGCGGCCTGCTCGAGGAACGCCTGCACGCTCGTCGCGAAGGACTCGTACGGATGGTGGAGCAGGATGTCCTGTCGCGCGATGGCCGCGAAGATGTCGGGCTTCGCGTTCGGCTCGCTCGGCATGAGCTGCGGAGCCGTGGTCGGCACATGGTTCGGATAGTGCAGGTCGGGCCGGTCGATCTTGGCCAGGTCGAACAGGCCGCCGAGGTCGAGCGGGCCGGGGAGGCGGTAGACCTCCTGCTCCGTCACGTCGAGCTCGCGCACCAGCAGGCCGAGGGTCACGTCGTCCATGTCGTCGGTGACCTCCAACCGGATCGGCGGCCCGAACCGGCGGCGCAGCAGCTCGCGCTCGAGCGCCTGGATGAGGTTCTCGGTCTCGTCCTCGTCGATCTCGACGTCTTCGTTGCGGGTGACGCGGAAGACGTGGTGATCGAGGATCTCCATGCCCGGGAACAGGTCGCCGAGGTGGTTGGCGATCAGCTCCTCGAGCGGCAGGAACCGCACCTGCCCGAGCGCCTCGCGCTGGTCGATGCGGACGAACCGCGGCAGCATCTGCGGCACCTTGAGGCGGGCGAACTGCTCCTTGCCGCTGCGGGAGTTGCGCACGCGGATGGAGAGGTTGAGCGAGAGCCCCGAGATGTAGGGGAAGGGGTGGGCCGGGTCGACGGCGAGCGGCATGAGCACCGGGAAGATCTGCTGCGAGAAGACCTCGCGCAGGTGCACGCGGTCGCCCTCGTCGAGCTCGTTCCACGAGGCGACGGTGATGCCGGCCTCGCCGAGCGCCGGGAGGACGAGCTCGCGGTACGCCTTCGCATGCCGCAGCTGGAGCTCGTGCGCCATGCGCGAGATGTCGGCCAGCACCTCCTGCGGGGCGCGTCCGGTGTTGGTCGGCACCGCGAGCCCGGTCGCGATGCGCCGCTTGAGGCCCGCGACCCTGACCATGAAGAACTCGTCGAGGTTGCTCGCGAAGATCGCGAGGAAGTTGGCCCGCTCGAGCACGGGGAGCAGCGGGTCCTCCGCCAGCTCCAGCACGCGCTGGTTGAACGCCAGCCAGCTCAGCTCGCGGTCGAGGTACCGGTCGTCGGGGAGCGCGGGGTCCGGCTCGTAGATGAACGGCGCGAAGTCGTCGTCGAAGTCACCGCCCAGGCTGCCCGCCAGGCCGTTGTCCAAGAGGATGTTGTCGCCGTCCATGTCCCCCATCTTGGCACTGCCGAACGACAGGATGAACGGCGGCGGCCGATCTGTGGAGAATCGGCTCAGCCGCGCCGGTAGTGGACATCGACGGAGCGGTCCGCGAACCCGGCCGACCGGTACAGCGGGAGCGCCGCGGCGTTGTCGCCCTCCACATACAGCTCCGCCTCCGTACAGCCGCGGTCGCGCAGCCGCCACAGCCCGGCCGCGAGGAGCGCGCGGCCCAGGCCGCGTCCCGCCTCCTCCGGCGCGACGCCGAGCACGTAGATCTCGCCCGCCGCCGCTCCGGCCTCCACCTTCACCCAGTCGTACCCGACCAGCCGGCCGGAGCCGTCGCGCAGCAGCAGCACGTCGCCCGCGTCGAACCACGGCTCCGCCTGCCGCGCCTGCAGGTCGTCGACGGTAAGCGCGCCCTGCTCGGGATGGCCGGCGAAGACACGCGCGTTGAGCGCCACCCACTCCTCGTCGTCCAGTCCGGGTCGCAGCGCCGTCAGCTCGTACCCCGCCGGGATCTCCACGGTCTGCGGCTCGGCGTCCAGCGGAGTCCCCAGCTTGAGCAGCGTGCGCACCCGCTCGAAGCCGAACCGCCCGGCCAGCCGTGCGGCCGCGGGGTCGTCGCCGTGCGCCCACGCCGTCACCGGCCCGTCGACATCGCCGAGCAGCGCCTCCGCCACGCGGGTCGCGACGCCGCGCCGCCGATCGGACGGCAGCACCGCCAGGTCGAGCTCGCCGCCGCCCAGCACCGCAGCGCCGACGACCCGGCCGGCCGCGCGCACGAGGTACGGCGTGCGCCGCCCGCTGTCGACGTCGAGCCTGGTCTGCTCGTTGAAGGGATCGGCCCCGTCCGCCGCGCGGGCGGCGTCGGCCACGCCGAAGAACGCCTCCCGCTGCCCGGGGTCGCCGAGGTCGGCAGCGCTGAGCCGGGCGGCGTCAGGGCCGGACGGAGGAGGGGAGGCGCTCATTGTCGTCCTCGTACACGTTGAACCGGTATCCGACGTTGCGCACCGTGCCGATCAGCGACTCCAGGTCGCCGAGCTTGGCGCGCAGCCGCCGCACGTGCACGTCGACGGTGCGCGTGCCGCCGAAGTAGTCGTACCCCCACACCTCGCTCAGCAGCTGCTCGCGCGTGAAGACGCGCGAGGGGTGCGTCGCGAAGAACCGCAGCAGCTCGAACTCCTTGAAGGTGAGGTCGAGCTGGCGGCCGTGCGCCTTCGCGGAGTAGCTGGCCTCGTCGATCGTGATGCCGGAGGCCTGGATCTTGGTCTGCGAGTGCTCCTGCGTCTGCCGGCCGATCGCGAGGCGGATGCGCGCGTCGACCTCCGCGGGGCCCGCCGTGTCGAGCACGACGTCGTTGACGCCCCAGTCGGCACTGACCGCCGTCAGGCCGCCCTCGGTGAGGACCAGCAGCAGCGGCACGGTGACGCCCGTCGTGGTGAGGATCTTGCACAGCGACTTGGCGCTCGCGAGGTCGCGGCGGGCGTCGACGAAGATCAGGTCGCAGCTCGGCGCGTTCACGAGGGCGGCCGGCTCTGCGGGGATCTGGCGGGTGCGGTGGCTGAGGAGGGCGAGCGACGGGAGCACCTCCGCATCGGGCGCGGAGGTGAGGATCAACAACTGCGCCACTCAGTACCTCCTCACCCTGCTCGTGCCGCAATGCTACCGGAACCGCGGGCGTGTCCCTCCCGCGGTGCGTGGAGGGGCACAATGGGTGCATGACCGACGCGACGCCGGAGCAGCCGCTCCACGAGCCTCCCGCGCCGCTGGGGGAGGAGCCGGAGGTGCACGGCCTCGGCCCCGCCGCCGCCGCGCCCCTGCCGCCGCCGCTCTCGCGCGGCGCCAGGATCGCCAGCGTGATCGCCGTGTGGGCGGTCGCGCTCGTGCTCGGCGTCCTGATCGGCACGGTCTCGCAGCCCGACCAGTACGCCGCCTGGCTGTCGCTCGCGCTCGCCGTGTGCGTGCTGCTCGCCTTCGTCGCCCAGCTCGCGACCCAGCACAAGGACGGTTTCGTTGACCGCCTCGCGGCCACGCTCACCGGCTGCTTCGTCGTGCTCGGCGTGACCGGCGCGATCCTCGGGGCGATCGCGCTGTCGGCCTGAGCCCGCCTTCCCGCAACCGTCGGACGGCCCGACTAGACTGGCGGCATGCTCGTCGCTCTCGAACTCTTCTTCATCGGGCTCCTGGGGCTCGCCACGCTGGCCATCCTCGGCGTCTCGGGCGTCGTCGTCTACAACCTGTTCCGCGGGCAGCGCTAGGCAGCGGTCGCCGTCGCATGATCGAACTGCCGACCGACCTCCCGGCCGAACTCGTCCCGCTCTCCTGGCTCCTCGGCGTGTGGGAGGGCACGGGTGTGCTCGACTACGCGATCGGCGACGACCACACCGAGCTCGAGTTCGGTCAGCGGATCAGCTTCAGTCACGACGGGCAGCCGTACCTCAACTACTCGGCCACGTCGTGGGTGCTGGACGAGGAGCGCACGCCGCTCGCGGCCGAGACCGGTTACTGGCGGCTGAGCCGCAAGCTCATCGAAGGCGATGCGGGCCCGGCGATGCTGCCGGGCGTCGGCGTGCGGCCCTTCAACACCGCCCAGTCGGTGGAGACGCTGCGCAACTCCCACGGCGGCTTCGACATCGACGTGGCGATCATCCACCCCGACGGTGTCAGCGAGCTCTACCTCGGCCAGGTCGCCGGTCCGCGCATCGACCTCGCGACCGACGCCGTCGTGCGCACCGCGGGCGCCAAGGAGTACTCGGCGGCGACGCGGCTGTACGGACTGGTGGAGGGGCACCTCCTCTGGGCCTGGGACATCGCGGCGCTCGGCCAGGACCTGCGCACCCACGCCTCGGCGCGGCTCGCCAAGGTCGACTGACGAAGGCGGACAGCTGATGGCATCGCCGTTCCTCGGCCTCCCCGGCGCCGTCGACATCGCGGAGACGGGCGTCCCCGCGCACTACGGCAACCCGCTCGCCGAGCAGCGGGCGCTGGCGGAGGGCCGCGCGATCGTCGACCTGTCCGACCGCGCCGTGCTGACGGTCACCGGCCCCGACCGGCTCAGCTGGCTCAACTCGCTGACCAGCCAGGCCCTGACCGGGCTGCAGCCGGGGGAGTCGTCCGAGACCCTCCTGCTCGACGTCACCGGCCGGGTCGAGCACGCGGCACGGATCGTCGAGGACGGCGAGACCGTCTGGCTGCTGGTCGACCGGCCGGAGGCGGAGGGGCTGCGCGGCTGGCTGGACTCCATGCGCTTCATGCTGCGGGTGGAGGTGGCGGACCGCACCGACGAGTACGCGACGATCGGCACGCTCGGCGAGCCCGACCTCCCAGCAGCCGTCTCGAACGGGGTTCCGCTGGTCTGGCACGACCCGTGGCACGCCGTCACGCCGGGCGGCCATCAGTACGCGCGCGGTGAGCATCCCGGCGCCGACTGGAGCTGGAGCGAGCGGCTGGTCCCACGCGACGCCCTCGCGGGCATCGTCGACCGCGTCGCCGCCGGCGAGTTCGCCGCCGCCGGCACGCTGGCGGCCGACGCATTGCGCATCGCCGCCTGGCGGCCGCGGTTCTCGACGGAGGTCGACGAGCGCACCATCCCGCACGAGCTCGACTGGCTGCGCACCGCCGTGCACCTGACCAAGGGCTGCTACCGCGGCCAGGAGACGGTGGCGAAGGTGCACAACCTCGGCCACCCGCCGCGGCGCCTGGTCATGCTGCACCTGGACGGCTCGGAGGGCGTGCATCCGGCGCAAGGGGCCGTCGTGTCGCTCGACGGCAAGGAGGTCGGCGCGGTCACCTCGTCGGCCCTCCACTACGAGCTGGGGCCGATCGCGCTGGCCGTCGTCAAGCGCGGAACGGACGCCGCGGCCACGCTCACGGTCGACGCGGACGGCACGGCCGTCGCCGCCGCGCAGGAGGTCGTCGTGCCGCCGGAGGCGGGCGCCGAGGCCGACGTGCCGCGCCTGCCGCGCCTGGGTGCGGTGACGCGCAAGCCGCGCGGCTGAGCTGCCCGAGTCGACGGGCGCCGACCTCACGGTCCTGACTTGACGACGGCTTTTTAGGTAATGCTAACCTAACCTGCGTGACCCCCTCCCTCCGTCCGAGTTCGACGCTGCCCGCACAGGAGGCCGCTCTCGCGACCGGCCCCGTCGGGCTCACCGCGCTGGGCATGACGGTCGCCTACGACGGCGACGATGTGGTGCGGGAGGCCGACCTCCGCCTCCCCGCCGGTCGCGTCACCTCGCTCATCGGCCCGAACGGCAGCGGCAAGTCGACGCTGCTGCGGGCGATCGCGCGACTGAAGGACGCCCGCGCCGGACGGGTCACCCTGCACGCGCACGGCGGCGCCGACGAGGACGCGCTCGCCCTCTCCCGCCCGGCCTTCGCCCGCCGCGTGACCCTGCTCGCGCAGAGCCGCCCCACCCCGGCCGGGCTCAGCGTCCGCGACGTGGTCGGCTTCGGCAGGCACCCCTACCGGGCGCGCCTGCGCGGCACCGACCCGCAGGGCGCCGCCGCCGTCGAGCGCGCCATGCGGCTCACCGGCGTGACCGCCTTCGCCGACCGCGGCGTGGAGGCGCTCTCCGGCGGCCAGCTGCAGCGCGTCTGGCTCGCCTGCTGCCTCGCGCAGGACACCGACGTCCTGCTGCTCGACGAGCCCACCACCTACCTCGACCTGCGCTACCAGGTCGAGATCCTCGACCTGGCCCGCGAGCTCGCCGACGTGCACGGCGTGACCGTCGGCATGGTCCTGCACGATCTCGACCAGGCCGCCGCCGTCTCCGATCGCGTCGTCCTCCTCTCCGAGGGCCGTGTGGTGGCGGCGGGAGGCGCGGCAGAGGTCTACGACGCCGAGCTGCTCACGCGCGTCTACGGCATCCGCATCCACGTCGACCTCGATCCGCTCACCGGCGTCCCGCGCACGCGGGCGGTCGGTGCGCACCACCTCCGCAGCACGTCCGTCACCGCCGAAAGGACCTCATGAACCTCCGCCGCCTCCTGCCCGCCGCCGCCCTCGCCGCGGCCGCGACCCTCGCCCTCGCCGGCTGCGGGACGACAGAGCCCGCCGCCGACGCGCAGGAGGGCTCCGGCTCGCTCACGGTGACCGACGCGCGCGGCGAGAAGGTCTCGCTCGACGGTCCCGCGAAGCGCGTGGTCGGCACCGAGTGGAACGTGGTGGAGGCGCTGCTCACGCTCGGCGTCGAGCCGGTGGGCGCTGCCGACGTCACCGGTTACACCGCCTGGGACACAGCGGAGAAGCTCCCGGCCGGCACCAAGGACATCGGCACCCGCGGCGAGCCCAGCGTCGACACCGTCGCCGCGCTCAAGCCCGACCTGGTCGTGGCGACGACCGACCTCGCCGACTCGGCCATCGACCAGCTCGAGAAGGTCGCGCCCGTTGTCGTCGTGCGCTCCGCCGACGCGAGCAGGCAGCTGCAGCAGATGAAGGACAACCTGACCATGATCGCGAAGGCCACCGGCACGGAGGACGAGGCCGGCGACGCGCTCGACGCCTTCGACGCGGCCCTGGCCGACGGGAAGAAGAAGCTCGCCGACGCCGGCCTCGGCGGCACGCCCGTCGCCTTCGCCGACGGCTGGCAGCAGGGCGGCCAGGTCAGCGTCCGCCCGTACGTGAAGGGCTCGCTCATCGCGGACGTCAACGAGAAGCTCGGCCTGACCGACCCGTGGACGCTGAAGGGCGACGAGGCGTACGGTCTCGCCTCGACCGACGTGGAGGGGCTCACCGCGCTCCCGGCCGACACCCGCTTCGTCTACATCGCCAACGACACCGACGGCGACCCGTTCGCCGACGGTCTCACGGACAACGCCGTGTGGAATTCGCTGGCGTTCGTGAAGGCGGGCCACGCCACGCGCCTCCCCGACGGCATCTGGATGTTCGGCGGGACCGCGTCGATGACCCAGTACGTCGACGCCCTCGTGAGCGCGCTGACGAAGTGACCGACGTCGCCCGCCGCGGCGGACGGCTCACGCTGCTCGCCGCCGCGGCCGTCGTCGCCCTGCTCGCGCTCGCGGCCCTCCACGTCAGCCAGGGCACGGCCGCGGTCACGCCCGCCGCGATCTGGCGGGCGATCGCGGGGCTCGGCTCCGGCTCGGGGTCGGAGGCCGCCGACGCCGTGCTCGTCGCCTCGCGTCTGCCGCGGCTCGTGGCCGGGCTGGTCGTCGGCGCATCGCTGGGGGCGGCGGGAGCCGCGCTCCAGTCCGCCTCCCGCAACGTGCTCGCGTCGCCCGACACGCTCGCCGTCAACGCGGGCGGGTATCTCGCGGTCGTCGCGGTCGCCGCCTTCGGCGTCACCCTCCCGGCGCTGTCCTCCGGAGCGGTCGCGTTCGTGGGCGGACTGGTCGCCGCCGCGATCGTGCTGGGCCTCTCGCGGGCGGGCGCGGGGCCGGTACGGCTGGTGCTCGCCGGTTCGGCGCTGACGCTGGCGTTCAGCGGCATGAGCGGGATGCTGCTCCTGCTGTTCCAGCAGGAGACCACCGGTCTCTTCGCCTGGGGCAACGGAACCCTGGCGCAGACCGGGATGGGGCCGGCGCTGCAGCTGCTCCCGGTCGCCGCGGTCGCGTTCGCGGGCCTCCTCGTGCTCGGCCGTCGCCTCGACATCCTGGCGATGGGGGACGAGGGCGCGGCCGTCGTCGGGGTGAACCCGCGGCTCACGCGCAGCATCGCGGTCGTGCTGGCCGTGCTGCTGGCCGCGGTCGCGGTCACGCTGGCCGGGCCGATCGCCTTCGTCGGCCTCTGCGCGCCCGCGATCGTGCGCCTCGTCGGCTCGCGCGTGCCCGGGCTGCTGCGGCATCGCGCATTCCTGCCCGCGTCGGCGGTCGCGGGGGTGCTCGTCGTGCTCGGCGCGGACGTGCTCCTCCGGGCGCTGTTCGGGGCGGAGGCCGGAGTCGCGGTCCCGACCGGCATCGTCACGACGGTCTTCGGCGCGGCCGTGCTGGTCTGGCTCGCGTACCGGTCGCGCGACAGCAGCTCCGAGCCGGAAGGCGCCGCCTTCGTCAAGCTGCGCGGGCGGCGGGCGTTCGTGCTCGCGCTCGTGGTGTCCTCCCTCGCACTGGTGGCCTCCGTCGTCGCGGCCGTGCTGCTGGGCGACGCGCGCCTCCTGCTGGGCGACGTGTGGAACTGGGCGACGGGGAACGCGGGGAGGGTGGTCTCGTTCGTGCTCGACACCCGCCTCCCACGGGTGCTCGCCGCCCTGCTCGCGGGCGCCGCGCTCGCGCTCGCGGGCACGATCGTGCAGGCGGTGTCGCGCAATCCGCTCGCCGAGCCCGGCATCCTCGGCGTCGTCGGGGGAGCGGGCGTCGGCGCGGTGGCGGTCATCACCGTCGTGCCGCTCGCCTCCTTCTGGCTCGTCGGCGGCTTCTCGCTGATCGGCGCCACCGCGGCAGCCGCCCTGGTCTTCGGCCTGGCGGCGCGCCGCGGGCTGGAGCAGAACCGGCTCGTGCTGATCGGCATCGGCGTCTCGTCGGGCGCGACGGCGCTGACCAGCCTGCTGATCGTGCTGACCGACCCGTTCAACGCGGCGAAGGCGCTGGTGTGGCTCTCGGGGTCGACCTACGGCCGCACCTTCCCGCAGGTGCTGCCGGTGCTCGTCGCGCTCGTGGTGGCGGCCCCGCTGCTCGCGGTCGCCCATCGGCGGCTCGACCTCGTCGGACTCGACCCCGACACACCGCGGCTCCTCGGCGTCCCGCTCGGCCGGACACGGCTCTGGCTGCTCGCCGTCGCGGTCGCGCTGAGCGCCGCCGCCGTCTCCGCCGTCGGCGTCATCGGGTTCGTCGGCCTGGTCGCCACGCACGCCGCCCGTTCGCTGGTCGGGAGGCGCAGCGCGCGCGTGCTGCCGGTCGCCGCCCTGCTCGGGGCGGTGCTGGTGAGCGTGGCCGACACCGTCGGGCGCACCCTGATCGCCCCGGCTCAGATCCCGGTCGGGCTCACCACCGCGGTCATCGGCGCCCCGTACTTCCTGTGGCTGCTGTGGCGGTCGCGGGCGGAGGCGTGACCGGGGCCACCGCCTCCCACGCCACCGTCAGCTCCCCGAGCCGCCAGCGGGACCGGCCGCCGATCACCGGCCAGCCGGCGTCGCGCATGCCCTGGGCGACCGCGATCCAGCGCTGCCTCGGCCCGTAGGCGGCGAGAGGCGAGTGGATGCGCCAGAGCCGGTCGAGGTCGAGCAGGAGGTCGTGCACGCGCTCGCCGGGCACGTTGCGGTGGATCAGCGCCTTCGGCAGCCGTTCCGCCACGATCGACGGCGCCTCCAGCCCGGTGAGCCGCAGCGAGACGGTGAAGGTGCGCGGCCCCTCCGGCCCGAGCGCGACCCACGAGGAGATGCGCCCGATCTCGTCGCAGGTGCCCTCCACCAGCAGGCCGCCGGGCTGCAGCCGCGCGAGCATCCGCTCCCAGGCTGCGGCCACCTCCGACTCGTCGTACTGGCGGAGCACGTTGAAGGCGCGGATGACGGCCGCGCGGCGTCCATCGGGCAGCGGCACCTCGAACCCGCCGACGGCGAACCGGATGCGCGCCGCCGGGTCGAACGACGTGCGCCCGGCGCGCACCTCCACCAGCTGCTCCTCCGCCGTCCGGACACGGCCCGGCTCGATCTCGAGGCCGACGACCTCGACGTCGGCGCGCACCTTCGCGAGGCGCTGGTGCAGCTCGAGCGCCGTCACGCCACTGGCGCCGTAGCCGAGGTCGACGACGAGCGGGTCGGCCGTGCGGCGCAGCAGGGGGAGGGAGGCGATCCAGCGGTCGACGCGGCGCAGCCGATTCGTGTTCGTCGTGCCACGCGTGACCGTCCCGACCGCGCCCGATGCCATGCGTCCAGTCTCGCGCATCCGGCCCGGTAGATTGGAGGCATGGCCGCCCCCTACACCTTGATCCTCCTCCGCCACGGCAACAGCGAGTGGAACCAGAAGAACCTGTTCACCGGCTGGGTCGACGTCCGGCTCAGCGAGCAGGGCGTCGCCGAGGCGAAGCGCGCAGGCGAGCTGCTCGCCGAGTCGGGCCTCACCCCCGACATCCTCTACACGTCCGTGCTGACCCGCGCGATCCAGACCGCGAACCTCGCGCTCGAGGTCGCCGACAGGCTCTGGATCCCGGTGGAGCGCTCCTGGCGTCTCAACGAGCGCCACTACGGCGCGCTGCAGGGCCTCGACAAGGCCGAGACGCTCGAGAAGTACGGCCCGGAGCAGTTCCAGCTCTGGCGCCGCTCCTTCGACGTGCCGCCGCCGCCGCTCGCGGACGACGCCGAGTTCTCGCAGGTCGGCGACCCGCGCTACGCGGGCCTCGGCGACGAGCTGCCGCGCACGGAGTGCCTCAAGGACGTCATCGCGCGCATGCTCCCGTACTGGGAGTCCGACATCACCGGCAGCCTCGCCGAGGGCAAGACCGTGCTCGTCACCGCGCATGGCAACTCGCTGCGCGCGCTGGTGAAGCACCTCGACGGCATCTCCGACGAGGAGATCGCCGAGCTGAACATCCCGACCGGCATCCCGCTCGTCTACAAGCTCGACGAGGACTTCTCGCCGATCGAGCCGTCGTACTACCTCGACCCCGAGGCCGCCGCCGCCGGCGCCGCCGCGGTCGCCAACCAGGGCAAGAAGTAGCCACGACTCGCACCTTCGTCGTCGCCGCGTTCCTTCCGGAGCGCGGCGACGACGCGTCTGTACCGGCGCTCGCGCGCGCGGAGTTCCCGACGTCCGACTGGCCGCTGCACGTTACGATCGTGCCGCCCTTCGATGCCGAGCTGGAGGCGGAGGCCGTGGCCGCGCTCGTCCCGCGCGTTCCGCCCATCCCGGTCGTCGGCGGCCGGCGCGAGCGGTTCGGCTCCCGCGCGACCGTGCCCGTGACCGTGCTGCATGATTCGGAGCCGCTGCGCAGCCTCCACCTCTCCGTGGTGGATGCGTTGGAGGCGGCGGGCGCCACGATCCGCGACCAGCGTCACCTGCGGGCCGGGTTCCGCCCGCACGTGACCGACCAGCGCGCGGGCGCGCTGCACCCGGGCGAGCGCACGACCCTCACCGCGATCGCGGTGGTCGTGCGCGCCCCGCACGGCCGCCGCCTGATCGCCGCGACCGTCCCCCTCCGCCCGTAGCAAACCGCCGAGTACGCAGAAAGTGCGCGGACTCGAAGCGAATCCGCGCACTTTCTGCGTACTCGGCGGTTTGCCGAGCCGGGTCAGTTGGTCGTGAGCTCCGGGGCCCAGTCGCCGGTCGCGAGGTACTGGACCTTCTTGGCGATCGAGACCGCGTGGTCCGCGAAGCGCTCGTGGTAGCGGGAGGCCAGGGTCGCGTCGACCGTGTCGACCGCCTCGCCCTTCCACGTCTCGCCGAGCACCTTGTCGAAGACGCTGATGTGCAGCTCGTCGATGTCGTCGTCGTCGTTGCGGATCTCGTCGGCGAGGCGGATGTCCTGGGTGCGGAGCAGCTCCACCAGCTTCTCGGCGATGGCGACGTCGAGGCGGCCCATCTCGGCGAAGGTCGAGCGGAGGCTCTTCGGCACCACCTTGTCCGGGAAGCGGTAGCGGGCGAGCTGGGCGATGTGCTCGGCCATGTCGCCCATGCGCTCGAGCGAGGCGCTCACGCGCAGCGCCGTCACGACGATGCGCAGGTCGCGCGCCACCGGCTGCTGGCGGGCGAGGATCTGGATGGAGAGCTCGTCCAGGATGACCGTGGCCTCGTCGATGCGGTGGTCGTTGGCGATGACCTCCTCCGCGAGCGAGACGTCGGACTCGTTGAAGGCCTGCGTCGCGCTGCGGATGGAGCGCACGACCAGCTCGGCGATCTCGACCAGCCGGTCCTGGACTTCTGCGAGCTCCTGCTGGAAAACTGCGCGCATGGGTGTGATCCTTCCTGGCGTGCGGACGCACGCGGGACGAGGGGTCGACTGACTCCGCTCGGAATGCTCTCGGGCACAGGTTAACGAACGGTGCCGTCCACCTGAACACTGTCTAACGTACCCGCGAAAACACGCGGCGAAACGAGCATCCCGGCATTTCACGCGTCGGGCCATCGCCTACGCTTGGCCGTATGGACTCCGCCTGGTTGGTGCTGCTCTCGCTGGGCCTGGGGCTCATCGTCGGCGCCGGGTTCGTGTGGATCCTGCACATCGCCGAGCGCCGCGGAACGCACGCCGCGCAGGTCGTCAGCCCGGCCGTCCCGGACGGCGTGGATGCCGTGCTCGACGCGATGGAGTCCGCCGGCGTCGTGCTCGACCCCTCCAACAACGTGGTCAAGGCATCACCGGGCGCGCATGCGATCGGACTGGTCTGGAACGGCGCACTCGTGCACCCCCGGCTCGTCGAGATGGTCGACAGCGTGCGCCGCACCGGCGAGCCGATCACCGCGGAGTGCGAGCTCGCACGCGGTCCGTTCGGCGAGGCCAACATCCACCTGAGCGTCCGCGTCGCGCGGCTCGGCTCCCGCTACGTGCTGCTGCTCGCGGAGGACCGCACCGAGTCGTTCCGGCTGGACTCGGTCCGCCGCGACTTCGTCGCCAACATCAGTCACGAGCTGAAGACACCGATCGGCGCGGTCAGCCTGCTCGCGGAGGCGCTCGACGACGCCTCCGACGACCCCGACCAGGTGCGCCGGTTCGCCCTGCGCCTCAGCGAGGAGGCGTCGCGCCTCGCCCGCATCACCCAGGACATCATCGAGCTCAGCCGGCTGCAGGCGACGGATGCGCTGGGCAACGCCGTCCTCCTCTCCGCGCACAAGATCGTCAAGGCGGCCGTCGACCAGAACCGCGTCGCCGCGGAGGCGCGCGGCATCGAGATCGCCCTGCGTGGCGACAAGAAGGCCGAGATCATGGGCGACGAGAAGCTCCTGGTCACCGCGGTCGACAACCTCATCTCGAACGCGATCCAGTACTCTCCCGACGACTCCCGCATCGGCATCGGTGTGCGCGACGTCGACGGCGTCGTGGAGATCGCGGTCACCGACCAGGGCGAGGGCATCCCCGAGGAGGACCTCGACCGCGTCTTCGAGCGCTTCTTCCGGGTCGACCAGGCCCGCTCCCGCAACACCGGCGGCACCGGACTCGGGCTGTCGATCGTCAAGCACGCCGTGCAGAACCACGGCGGCGAGGTGCGCGTGTGGTCGCAGCCCGGCCGCGGCTCCACGTTCACGATCCGGCTTCCGGAGGCCGCCGTCATCCGCCCCCCGATTGGAGAGAACCCGTGACATCCGTCCTGCTCGTCGAGGATGAGGCCGCGCTCAGCGAGCCGCTCGCGTACCTGTTGAAGCGCGAGGGCTACGAGGTGACCGTGGCCGAGGACGGGCCCACAGCGCTCGCCGAGTTCGACCGCGTCGGCCCCGACCTGGTGCTGCTCGACCTGATGCTCCCGGGCATCCCGGGGACCGAGGTGTGCCGCGAGATCCGCACCCGCTCCAGCGTGCCGATCATCATGCTGACCGCGAAGGACTCCGAGGTCGACATCGTCGTCGGGCTCGAGCTCGGCGCCGACGACTACGTCACCAAGCCGTACTCGTCGCGCGAGCTGCTCGCCCGCATCCGGGCCGTGCTGCGCCGCCGGGTGGAGGCGGAGGAGCTGGCCGACGACGGCGTGCTGGAGGCCGGCACGGTCCGCATGGACGTCGACCGCCACACGGTCGCGGTCAACGGCTCCGAGATCTCCATGCCGCTCAAGGAATTCGAGCTGCTGGAGCTGCTGCTGCGCAACGCCGGCCGCGTGCTGACCCGTGGCCAGCTGATCGACCGGGTGTGGGGGAGCGATTACTTCGGCGACACCAAGACGCTCGACGTGCACATCAAGCGCATCCGCTCGCGCATCGAGGAGAGCCCCTCGGAGCCGCGCATGCTGGTGACGGTGCGCGGGCTCGGCTACCGCTTCAACGCGTAGCGAGCCGGTATACGAAGAAGGGAGGCGGTGCGCGCGATGCACCGCCTCCCTTCTTCGTAGGTCGTGGGGCCTATGGAGCGGCCGGGAGGATGCTCGGCGGCACCAGGCTGGAGTACTCGGGGAGGCCGCCGGAGAGCACCGGCACCTTCAGCTGGACGCCGGTGTTGTCGCCGTACTGGAAGTAGACGGGGAAGAGCCCGCCCGGCTTACCGCTGAACTCCGGGAAGAAGACGTTGCCGGTCTCGGACTCCGGGTCGCTGCCGACCTGCTTGACCTGGCCGGGCTCCACCGTGACGTAGGCACGGGAAGAGGAGTCGTCGCCGGCGGTGACCGCCACGCGGTGGCTCTTGGAGTCGGTGTTGACGAGGGTGACGACCAGGCTGCCGACGCTGTCGTCGTCGCCCGTCACGACGATCGCGTTGCGCACGTCGATGGAGCCGACGCTGCCGCTCACACCGTCGCTCGCGTCGTAGTGCTTCGTCGTCGCCTGCGGGGCGACGAGTCCGCAGCCGGCGGTGCCGAGGGCGACGGACAGAGCGAGGACGACGGACGCCGCGACGCGAGCTTTCACTTGGCAGGACCCTCCAGATCGTTCCGCCGGAGGGCACGGTTCTGCCCTGATCACAGCGGGGTTTTCGGTTCGATCCTAGCGCATGCGCCCACGCGCTCCCGGCCGCGAGGAAGGTGCGAGGGCGAACCTTAGCATGTGCCTCGTGTGGTATCCTATTCTTTGCTGAAGGGACAACATATCTATGCTTTTCGAGGTTGGCGAAACCGTCGTCTACCCCCATCACGGGGCTGCAACGATCACCGAGGTCAAGAAGAGAATCATCAAGGGTGAAGAGAAGCTGTACCTCAAGCTCAACGTGACGCAGGGCGACCTGACCATCGAGGTCCCCGCCGACAACGTCGACCTCGTCGGAGTGCGCGACGTCATCGGCAAGGAGGGCCTCGACCGCGTCTTCGAGGTGCTCCGCGCCCCGTTCACGGAGGAGCCCACCAACTGGTCCCGCCGCTACAAGGCCAACCTCGAGAAGCTGGCCTCCGGCGACGTCATCAAGGTGTCGGAGGTCGTGCGCGACCTGTGGCGCCGCGACCAGGACCGCGGCCTCTCGGCCGGCGAGAAGCGCATGCTCGCCAAGGCCCGCCAGATCCTCATCTCCGAGCTGGCGCTCGCCGAGAAGACCGACGACGAGAAGGCGTCCAGCCTGCTCGACGAGGTGCTGGCCTCCTAGGCTTCACCCCATACGCTCCAGGGCCCCGCGACCACCGGTCGCGGGGCCTTCGACGTTGTGGGGCCCCGGACGTCCGCGGCGGGTAGGGTCGCCTCATGACCTCCACCGCCGACTCCACGTCCGGACCGCGGGTCGCGGTCGTCATCGTCGCCGCCGGCTCCGGCACGCGGCTGGGCGCCGACGTCCCGAAGGCGTTCGTCACGCTCGCCGGGCAGTCGCTGCTCGAGCGCTCGCTGCATGCTGTGCGCGGCATGCGCCACGCGGCCGACCCGGTCGTGGTGGTGCCGGCCGACCGGATGGACGAGGCGCGGCGGCTCGGCTTCGAGATCTTCGGCCGGCTGATCGACGTCCTGCCCGGCGGCGGCACCCGCCAGCGCTCGGTGCAGGAGGGGCTGTCGCTGCTGGACGACGGCACCGAGGTGATCCTCGTCCACGACGCCGCCCGTGCGCTCACGCCGTCCGCGCTCTTCGACCGGGTGGTGGAGGCGGTGGTCGAGGGCGGTCACGGCATCGTCCCCGGCCTCCCGGTGAGCGACACCATCAAGCGGGTGGGCGGCGACGGCGAGGTGCACGAGACCGTCGACCGCTCGCAGCTCGCCGCGGTGCAGACGCCGCAGGGCTTCCCGGCCGCGCAGCTCCTGGCCGCGTACGCCGCGGCGGAGACCGAGGAGACGGACGACGCCGGGCTCGTCGCCGCGGCGGGCCACGCGGTGACGGTGATCCCGGGCGATGCGCACGCGTTCAAGATCACCACCCCGTGGGATCTGCGCCGCGCGGAGGAGCTGCTGGCGGGCGCCAGCCTCCCGCGCGTCGGCTTCGGCACGGACACGCATGGCTTCGACGCGTCCGCGGAGCTCTGGGTCGCCGGCCTGTACTGGCCGGGCGAGCCGGGGCTGGCCGGGCACAGCGACGGCGACGTGGTCGCCCACGCGATCGTCGACGCGTTGCTGTCGGCCGCGGGGCTGGGCGACATCGGCACGATCTTCGGCACCGGCGATCCGCGGCTCGCGGGTGCGCACGGCTCCGTCTTCCTGGAGGAGACCCGGCGGCTGGTCGAGGAGGCGGGGTTCCGCATCGGCAACGTCTCCGTGCAGCTGGTCGGCAACCGGCCGCGGTTCTCGACCCGCAGGCGGGAGGCCGAGGACACCCTCGCGAGCGTCCTCGGCGCCCCGGTGACGGTGAGCGCGACCACGACGGACGGGCTGGGCTTCACCGGCCGCGGGGAGGGGCTCGCCGCGTTCGCGACGGCGCTGGTGGTTCCGGGGCGGTGACGAGGGCGCAGGCGCGACCAGCCCTCTAGGCTGTAACGCGTGACTCTGCGACTCTTCGACACGAAGGCCGGCGCCCTGCGCGACTTCGTCCCGCTCGAACCGGGCAAGGTGGGGATGTACGTGTGCGGTCCGACCGTCCAGTCCTCGCCGCACATCGGGCACCTCCGCTCGGCCCTCGTCTACGACCAGCTGCGCCGCTGGTTCGTATACCGCGGGCTCGACGTGACGCTGGTGCGCAACGTCACCGACATCGACGACAAGATCCTGGTCAACGCGGCCGCCGCGCAGGAGCAGGGCAGCATCGAGCAGTGGTGGGCGCTGGCCTACCGGTTCGAGCTGGAGTTCACGGCAGGCTACACGGCGCTCGGCGTGCAGCCTCCGACCTACGAGCCGCGGGCGACCGCCAGCATCCCGCAGATGCAGGAGATCATCGCGCGCCTCATCGACCGCGGTCACGCCTACGTCGCTCCCGACGGCTCCGGAGACGTCTACTTCGACGTGCAGAGCTGGCCGGCCTACGGCTCGCTCACCCGGCAGAGCATCGACAACATGGAGGCGGCGGCCGACGCCGACCCGCGCGCCAAGCGCGACCCGCGCGACTTCGCCCTCTGGAAGGGCCGCAAGACCGACGAGCCCGCCTCCGCCGCGTTCCCGTCCCCGTGGGGCGAGGGCCGCCCCGGCTGGCACATCGAGTGCTCGGCCATGTCGCGCCGCTACCTCGGGCCGGCGTTCGACATCCACGGCGGCGGGCTCGACCTCCGCTTCCCGCACCACGAGAACGAGCTGGCGCAGTCGACGGCCGCCGGCGACGACTTCGCGCAGTACTGGGTGCACAACGGCCTCGTGCACGTGAACGGCCAGAAGATGAGCAAGTCGCTCGGCAACTCGGTCTACGCGGCCGACCTGCTGGGCGCGGCGCGCCCGATCGTCGTGCGCTACTACCTGGGCTCGGCGCACTACCGCTCCACCATCGACTTCCACGACGGCAGCCTGGAGGAGGCCGAGGCGGCCCTCGATCGCATCGCCGGCTTCTTCGAGCGCGTCGACCGGCGCCTCCAGGGCACCCGGTTCGCGGGGAGCGGCGTCGAGACCGTGCCGGGCGCGTTCGCCGAGGCGATGGACGACGACCTCGCGGTGCCGCAGGCGCTCGCCGTGCTGCACGACACCGTGCGTTCAGGAAACGCGGCGCTCGATGCGGAAGACTTGGAGGCGGCCGCCGCCGCCCGCGGGCACGTCCTCGCGATGACGGAGGTGCTCGGCATCAACCCGCTGTCGCCGCACTGGAACGCCGGGGGCTCGTCCGCAGCCGACGCGGCGCTCGGCCAGCTGGTCGGGCGGCTGCTCGCCGACCGGCAGGAGGCGCGGCAGGCGCGTGACTTCGCCGCCGCCGACCGCATCCGCGACGAGCTGACCGCCGCGGGAATCACCATCGAAGACACCCCGACGGGGTCGCATTGGAGCATCGAACCATGAAGAACTCGGGTGGAAAGCCCCGCGCAGGAGCCGTGCGCAAGGGCAAGAAGGGCCCGCTGAAGGGCACGGGCGGCAACGGCCGCAAGGCGCTCGAGGGCAAGGGCCCGACGCCGAAGGCCGAGGACCGCGAGTGGCACGTCGCCCACAAGGCGAAGGTGCTCCGCGAGCGCTCCGCGGCCAAGGCGGCCCAGCGCGGCGGCGGCCGCGACACGACCCCGCGCGGTGCGTCCGGCGCCTCCCGCCGGGCCAAGTCCGGCGACGAGAGCGAGATCGTGACCGGTCGCAACTCGGTGCTGGAGGCGCTGCGGGCCCGCATCCCCGCCTCCACGCTGTACGTCGCGGCGCGGGTCGAGATGGACGACCGGATGAAGGAGATCCTCTCGATCGCGACCGGCCGCGCCATCCCGGTGCTGGAGGTCATGCGCCCCGAGCTCGACCGGCTCGCCGGCCGCGACGCCGTGCACCAGGGTGTCGCGCTGAAGGTGCCGCCGTACGAGTACGCGCACCCGCAGGAGCTGCTCGACCTGACGATCCGCAAGGGCGAGACGCCGCTGTTCGTCGCGCTCGACGGCATCACCGACCCGCGCAACCTGGGCGCGATCATCCGCTCGACCGCCGCCTTCGGCGGTCAGGGCGTCATCGTGCCGCAGCGCCGCTCGGTCGGCATGACCGCCGCCGCGTGGAAGACCTCGGCGGGCGCGGCAGCGCGCACGCCCGTCGCCATGGCCGCGAATCTCACGCAGACGCTCAAGGCGTTCAAGCAGGCGGGCGTGTTCGTGCTCGGGCTCGACGGGGGAGGCGACACCAGCCTCCCCGGCCTGTCGTTCGCCGACCGCCCGGTCGTGATCGTCGTCGGCAGCGAGGGCAAGGGCCTCTCGCGGCTGGTGACCGAGACCTGCGACGCGGTCGTCTCCATCCCGATCAGCGCGAGCACGGAGTCGCTCAACGCGGGTATCGCGGCGAGCGTCACGCTGTACGAGATCGCCAAGTTGCGCGCCGAGAAGGGCGGCCAGGCCTCCTGAGCCCGCTCGTCCGATGAGGGTCGTCGTCGTCGGCGCAGGCGCCTGGGGCTGCCCGCCGCGCTGCAGCTGGTCGAGCGCGGCCACGAGGTGACGCTCGTCGACCGCTACGGCGTCGGCAACACGCTCTCGTCCTCCTCCGGCACGACGCGGCTGTGGCGGCGCATCGACACGCTGGCCTGGCGGGCGCGTGCCCTCGCGCAGGCGGTCGCGGCGATGGAACGGCTGGAGGCGCTGGTCGGCGCCCGTCTGCAGGAGCGGCGAGGGCTGTGCCGACCACGTCGTGCTGGCGCCGGGCGCTCGTGGACGAGGCGGGCATGGGAGGCGGGCATCTCCTGTATGCCGGCGCCCGGCCTCGGCTACAAGGTCGGGCTCGACCGGCCGCTGCGCGCGCTCGATGACGGCGACGCCGACCGCGAGCCGGACCGCGAGCCGACCGCCATGATCCGCGAGCGCGTGGCGCGCACCCTGCCCGGGCTCCCCACCACGACCGGCGCGGCGCAGGTGTGCTCGTGGACGGACTCTCCGGACGGCGACTTCGTCATCGACCGCCTCCTGAGCGCCGTCACGATCGCGTGCGGCGACTCCGGCGAGGGCTTCACGTTCGCGGCGCTGGTGGGGGAGCGCGTCGCCGACCTGGTGGAGGGGCGGGCGCTGCCCGAGGCGCACGCCCGCTGGTCGCTGGGGCGCTTCAGCGGGCGGACGCCGGCCTCGAAGGCGCCGTCGGCGCTCGGGCGGCACTAGCCGACCGGCGCTCCCGCGGGATCAGCGCAGGATGCTGCGGTCCGGCGACACCGCCACGACCGCTGCGCGCAGCGCCGCACCGGCGATGGCGCCGCTGCGGGCGGTGGGGTGGGTGCCGTCGACCGTGGCGCCGGCGACCCAGCGGCCGTCGGCCTTGCGGAGGCTCGACCAGGGGTCGACGAAGGTCCACCCCTTCTGGGCCGCGAGTTGGCGCAGCGCCTGATTGAGCTTGAGGGTCGCGGCGGCTCCGCCGTCGCTCTTGGGCGCGAGGGCGGACAACACGCGGGCCTTCACCCCGGCGCGGTCGAAGATCGCGGTCACGTTGGCGAGCGTCTGCGCGGTGGGCACGGGGCGGGAGCCGTCGCGGATGTCGTTCGTCCCGGCCATCACCACGACCACGTCGGCCTTGACGCGGCCGGTGTGCGCGAGGATCTGGGCCGACGTGTCGCCCCAGTGGCGGTAGCCTCCGGCATCCGTCACTCCGCCGACCGCCGCGGTGCGCACCCACGACCACGGGGTGCGGGCGCCGTTGCGATCGGTGAACGCGGTGATGGAGTCGCCGATGGCGGCCATGGCGACCTGCTTGATGCGCTGCTTGGGCTCGGGGGAGACCTGCTGCTGCCAGGCGCGGCGGTCCGCCTGCGGGCTCGGAGCAGAGAGGGCGCCGGACGCGGCGCCGGGGAATGGCGTCGCCGGCGGCGTCGGCGCGGCGGCGAACGGCTGCGCGACCGCCTGGCTCGGCACGTTCGTCGGCGCGGACTGGGGCGCAGGAGCGGCCGGCGCCACGGGGGAGAGGAGGCTTCCGCCGGTCGTCACGGCCATCAGGCCGGCGACCACGAACGGGATGATCTTCGGATGCAGCTTCCGGCTCCTCTCACTCGACGCCCCGAACGACCATACCCGACGCCTCGCCGGGAACGCTCACCGCGCGCCCAGCAGGCCGCCGCCCCGCGGGTTCCCGTGGCACCGGGCGGCAGCCTCAGAGCACGTGCGAGAGGAACGCCCGGGTGCGCTCCCGCTGCGGCGCCGCGATGACCTCGGCCGGACGGCCGGACTCCACGACGACGCCGCCGTCCATGAACGCGAGCGTGTCGCCCACCTCCCGCGCGAAGCCGATCTCGTGCGTGACGACGATCATCGTCATGCCGGACCGCGCCAGCCCCTTCATGACGTCCAGCACCTCGCCGACGAGCTCGGGGTCGAGGGCGGAGGTCGGCTCGTCGAACAGCATCAGCTTCGGGTCCATAGCCAGCGCGCGGGCGATCGCGACGCGCTGCTGCTGTCCGCCGGAGAGCTGCGCCGGATAGGCGTCCGCCTTGGCGGAGAGACCCACCCGGTCGAGCAGCTCCCGCGCGCGGGCCGTCGCGGCGGCCGGCTTGAGGCCGCCCACCATCGTCGGCGCGACGGTGATGTTCTCGAGCGCCGACAGGTGGGGGAAGAGGTTGAAGCGCTGGAACACCATGCCGATGTCGCGCCGCTGGGCCGCCGCCTCCTTCGGCTTCAGGTCGTGCAGGCGGTCGCCGTTCTGCCGGTACCCGATGAGGTCGCCGTCGACGAGGATCCGGCCGCCGTCGATGCCCTCCAGATGGTTGATGCAGCGCAGGAAGGTCGACTTGCCGGAGCCCGACGGGCCGATGACGCAGACCACCTCGCCGGCCCGCACCTCCATAGACACGCCCTTGAGCACGTGGTGCTGTCCGTAGGCCTTGTGCACGTCCTCGGCGAGGACCATCGGGCGTCCGTTCATCGGCCTGCTCCTTCGGTGAGGGTGGAGGGTGCGGCTGCGTCGGGCACGCCGTCCTCGGTCGCGAGCGCGGCGGTCGCGGCCGCCGCCTGATCGGGGGCTCCCCCGCCGCGGTGGTCGAAGCCGCGGGCGTAGCGCCGCTCCAGGAAGTGCTGGCCGATCATCATGAGCGACGTGAACGCCAGGTACCAGACGGAGGCGACGAGCAGCAGGGGGATCGGGTTCAGCGTCTCGGCCGAGATGTCGCGCGAGCGCGTGTACAAGTCCAGGCTGAACGGAACCGCGGTGACCAGCGAGGTCGTCTTCAGCATGGAGATGACCTCGTTGCCGGTCGGCGGGATGATGACACGCATCGCCTGCGGCAGCACGATCTTGCGCATCATCTGCGCGCGGGTGAGGCCGAGGGCCGTCGACGCCTCCTTCTGCCCGGTCTCGACCGAGAGCAGGCCGGCGCGCACGATCTCGGCCATGTAGGCGGCCTCGTTGAGCGCGAGGCCGATCACGGCGATCCAGAACACGTCCAGCAGGTCGATGCTCTCGAGCACGAGCCAGGGCTTCTGGAACGGGATGCCGACGTCGATCGTCCGGTAGATGGTCGAGAGCAGGCCCCAGAAGACCAGCTGCACGTAGACGGGGGTGCCGCGGAAGATCCAGATGAAGACGGCCGACGCCCAGCGGAGGATCGGATTGGCGCTCTGCCGCATGATCGCGAGCAGCACGCCGAGCGCGACCGCGATCGCCATCGAGAGCACCGTGAGCAGGAGGGTGATCCCGGCGGCCTGCACGATCCGCGGGTCGAACAGGTACTCGGCGAAGGCGGGCCAGTCGTACGCCTCCCGGCCGCTCGCGTCGATCAGGAACAGCGCGAGCGCGAGCAGGACGACGATGCCCGCGACCATCCGCCACGGGTGGCGCACCGGCGTCGAGCGGATGGCGGGCGCGCCCGTGACCGGGTGGAGCCCCGGGCGCGCCGCCGGGCGGCTACTCGGTGCCGCCATTGATCTGCATGGTGTCGATGGCGCCGTTCTCGACGCCCCAGTAGGTGAGGATGTCCGTGTAGGTGCCGTCCTTCTGCAGGCCCTGCAGCGCCTGCAGCACGGCGTCCGCGAACTGCCCGCGGTCCTTCTTGATCGGCGTGCCGGAGAGCGTGGAGTCGTAGATCGGCGAGGTGACGAGCTTGCCCTTGCTGAGCTTGGCGGCGTAGCCGATCACGGGGGAGTCGGCGACCATGGCGTCGGCGCGGCCGAGGCTCACCGCGGCGGTGGCGTCGTCCTGCGTGTCGTAGCCGAGGACCGTGATGGTCTTCTTGCCGGCGGCGGTGCACTTCTTGTCGAGCTCCGGCAGGTACACCAGGGGAGCCGACCCGCCGTTCTGGGCCGCGACCTTCAGACCGCAGACATCGAGCTCGTCGGTGATCGGAGCGTCCTTGGGCGATGCGAACTGGTTGCCGGCCTGGAAGAAGTCGACCATGTCGAGCGTCTCCTGGCGCTTCTTGGTGTCGTAGTACCCGCCGAGGCCCAGGTCGTACTTCTCGCCCAGGATGCTCGGGACGATGTTGTCGAACTTGGCGGTGCGGTAGTCGGTCTTCACGCCGAGCTTCGCGGCGACGGCGTCGATCAGGTCGATCTCCCAGCCGATCGGCTGCCCCGCCTTGTCCTTGAACTCGTTCGGCGCGTAGGTCGGGTCGACGCCGACGACGAGCTTGCCCGCCTTCTGCACCGACTCCGGCAGCAGCTTCGCGGCGGCGTCGTCCTTCGCGATGTCGGCGACGTCGATGGCGGTCCGGTGGTCGTCCGCCTTCTTCCCGCCGGCGTCGCCGGACGCGCCGGCGGAGCAGCCGGCGAGCAGCGCGACGGTCGCGGCGGCGGAGAGGACGGCCAGTCCGGCCGTGGTCAGGTGGTGCTGTCTCATGGGTGCTGTCTCCTTGGGGGTGTGTGCTGCGGATCGCTCGGTCCCGCCGCACCGGACGCGTGGCGTCAGGCGTCGGCTGCCGAGTAGACCGTCTCTCCGGCGAAGAGGGTCTCGATGGTGCGGGTGCGTGCGATGTCGTCCGCCGGGCCGTCGAAGGGGTTGCGATCGACGACGGCCAGGTCGGCCCAGGAGCCGACCGCGATCGACCCGGTTCGGTCGGCGCGGCCGTTGATGTGCGCGGCGCCGCTGGTGTAGGCGCGCAGCGCGTCCGCCAGGCCGATGCGCTCGGCCGGGAGGAAGACGTCGGGGTGGGAGTCGGGGTGCCCGTCCGGCAGCCGGCGGTTGACGGCGACGTGCATCGCGAGCCACGGGTCGGGCGTGGTCACCGGCCAGTCGGAGCCGGCGGCCAGGCGGGCGCCCGCGCGGAGCAGGGAGCCGAACGGGTACTGGGTGAGCGTGCGCTCGGCGCCGAGCAGCGGGATGTTGAGCTCGACCATCTGCGGGTCGTAGCAGGCCCACAGCGCCTGGATGTTGGCGGCCACGTCGAGCTGGGCGAACCGGGCGTGGTCGTCGGGGTGGACCACCTGGAGGTGGGCGATGTGGTGCGTGCGCCCGCCGGGGCCGTTCGCTGCGCGCGCGGCGGCGACGGCGTCCAGCGACTCCCGGACGCCCCGGTCGCCGATCGCGTGGAAGTGCACCTGGAGGCCCAGCTCGTCCAGGCGGGTCACGTAGGCCTGCAGCCGCTCGGGGTCGACGAAGGAGATGCCGTCGGAGTGCGCCCCGGCGGGCGCGTGACCGGAGCAGTAGGGGTGGATCATCGCGGCCGTCTGGTTCTCGACGATGCCGTCCTGCATGACCTTCACGGTCGTCACGCGGAACCGCTCGTCCTGGTGCCGCCGGCGCAGCCCGTCGATGCGGGCGATCTGCTCCTCGCCGACCTCGCGCTCCCACCAGATCGCGCCGTTGACCCGGGCGCGCAGGGTGTCCTCGTCGATCGCGCGGCGGTAGACGTCCACGATCGCGGCGGTGTGATTGCCGTAGTCGCCGATCAGGGCGTCCTGCCAGCCGGTGATGCCGAACGAGTGGAGGTGGCGCTGCGCCTCCAGGAGGCCCGCGTACTGGTCGTCGATGGTCGGCTGGGGTGCGGCGCGGAGGGCGATCGTGCGGGCGCCCTCGTGCAAGGTGCCTGTCGGTGCGCCGTCGGCGTCGCGCTCGATCCGGCCGTCGGCGGGGTCGGGGGTGCTCGCGTCGATGCCGAGGGCGCGCAGCGCGGCGGAGTTGACCCAGGCGCTGTGGTGGTCGCGGTTCGACATGACGACCGGCCGGTCGGGGACGACCGCGTCGAGGTCGGCGGCGAGCGGTGCACCACCGGGGAAGGCGGCCTGCTGCCAGCCTCCGCCGACGATCCACTCCTGCTCCGGATGAGCGTCGGCGTACGCGCGGATCGTCGCCAGGTAGTCGTCCCGGGTCCAGCCCGCGGAGAGGTCGCAGTTGAGCCGCTCGACGCCGGCCTCGACCGGGTGGACATGCGCGTCGATCAGGCCGGGGAGGAGCATCCGCCCGGTGAGGTCGACCACGCGCGTCTCGGGCCCGATCCGGTCGGCCACCTCCGCGCCGAGCGCGACGACACGCCCATCGGCGACGCCGACGTCCATCCGCGCCGGGGCGTCGGAGACGCCGTCGAAGACGTCGCCGTTCACGAAGGCCAGGTGGAGCCGCACTGCTGTCACGGAGGTCCGATCTCGAGACTGAATCGATTGAGCACTCAATCGATTAATCCGGGACTATACAATGCTCGGGAGCCGGGACACAAACGCCCGGCGCGAAGAGGAAGGCGGTGCAGCCGGATGCCGACGACGCTCGCCGACATCGCCGACCGCGCAGGCGTCTCCGCCGCGGCCGTCTCCCTCGCGCTCAACGGCAAGAAAGGCGTCTCCGACGAGACCCGCGCCCGGGTGCTCGCGATCGCCCGCGAGCAGGGGTACCGGATCAACCGCCTCGGCCGCGCGTTGCGGCAGTCGCGGGCCGGCGCCGTCGGGCTCTACCTGCCCGAGTCGGCGGTGCACTTCGGGTACTACACGGAGGCCACGCTCGGCCTCACCGAGCGCCTCCACGCGGCCGACCTCTCCCTGCTGATCGTGCCGAGCACGCCGACCAGCGCCAGGATCGAGTCGTACCCGCCCGTCGACGGCTTCATCCTGATCGAGCCGCACTCGGACGACGCCGGCGCCGCGCACATCCTCGGCCAGGGGCTGCCCGTGGTCACCGGTGACGCGCCGCCCGCGGGCTTCCCATCGCCGTGGGGGACCGTGGAGTCGCCCAACACGCGCACGACGCGCCAGGTGCTCGACCGGTTCACCGAGCGCGGGGCGCAGCGTCCCGGCCTGTTCCTGGTGGAGCGCGTGTCGGCCTGGGCGCAGGAGCTCGAATCGGCCTACCGCGAGTGGTGCGCGGAGCGTCGGTTGGAGCCGCGTGTGCTGCTCGAGAGCATCCACACCCCCAACGACGTGCTGGCCGGTCGCCTGCGCGACTGGGCCGACCCGGAGTCCGGCGTCGACGCGGTGTTCGTCGGCGCCGACGGCGTCGCCGTGCGCCTCGCAGGGCTGCTGCGCACGCTCGGCCGCCGTCCGGGCGCCGACATCGCGATCGTCTCGGGTGTGGACAGCCTCATCATGGAGTTCCACACCCCGCCGATCACCGCCGTCGACCTCCAGCCGCGCGAGTTCGGCCGGGCCTGCGGCGAGCTGCTGCTGGAGCTGCTGGACGAGCCGCGCCCGGCCGAGACCGTCCGGCGCACGCTCGACGCCGTGCTGCGCGTGCGCGAGTCCGGCTGATCAGACCTTCGACCGCCAGTCGTCGGCGTCCTCGTCGTCGGCGGACGACGAGGAGGAGCTGATCGCGCTGAACGACTCCGTCGGCGGCCCGATGACCGTGGCCTCGTCGCGGCGGTGGCGCAGCACGTCGTTGATGTAGGAGGTCAGGGCCTCCGCCAGCGGCACGTCGCGGCCCTCGGACTGCGACATGAACCAGCGGTGCTCGAGCAGCTGGTGGAACACCTCCGCCGGCTCCAGCTTGCCCTTGAGGTCGGCCGGGATCGCCCGCACCACGGGCTCGAAGACGCGCATCAGCCACTCGTGCGCCGACGCCTCCTCGTCGAGTCCCTCGGTGCCCAGGGTGGCCGCGTAGGAGTCGAGGTCGTTCAGGAGGCGGCGGGCCTGGTTCTCGCCCGTGTCGAGGCCGGTGAGGCGCAGCAGGCGGCGCTGGTGGTGCCCCGCGTCGACGACCTTCGGCTGGATGCGCACGGTCGTGCCCTCGTCGGAGGTCTTGATCGCGAGCTCCTCGATGTCGAAGCCGAGCTCGTTGAGCCGCTCGACGCGCTGGCTGATCCGCCAGCGCTCGGACGACGCGAACGACTCGCTGCCGGTCAGCTCCTTCCAGAGCGACCGGTAGGCGGCGACGATGCCGTTGGAGACCTTGATCGGGTCGAGCGACTCGTCGACGCGGCCGCCGGCCTCCAGGTCCATCAGCTCGCCGGCGATGTTGACGCGCGCGATCTCGAGGTCGTTCTCGCGCTGGCCGTTCGAGAGGCCGTCGTAGAGCTGGCCGGTCTCGGCGTCGACCAGGTAGGCGGCGAAGGCGCCCGCGTCGCGACGGAACAGCGTGTTCGACAGCGACACGTCACCCCAGAAGAAGCCGACGATGTGGAGGCGCACCAGCAGCACCGCGAGCGCGTCCACCAGGCGCGTGGCGGTGTCGGGCCGCAGGGTCTGCGAGAACAGCGCGCGGTAGGGGAGCGAGAACTTGAGGTGCCGGGTGACCAGGGCGGCGTTGAGCGCGTTGCCGTCGTCGTCCTGCCGGTTCTTGATCACGGCGAACGGGTCGACGCAGGGCACGTCGAGCCGCTGCAGCGTGCGCAGCATGTCGTACTCGCGCTGCGCCATCTCGGCCGTCGTCTCCTTGATGGCGATGACGTAGCCGGAGAGGTTGGCGAAGCGCACGAGGTGCCGGCTGATGCCCTTCGGCAGCAGGGCGATGTGCTCGCTCGACCAGTCCTCCAGCGGGAGGTTCCAGGGGAGGTCGAGCAGCGCGGGCTCGACCGTCGCGGCGGTGATGTTCACAGATCCGGCCATGGGTGCCTCTCGGGGTGGATCGCGGGCGAAAGCACTCTGCCGCAGTCCGGCGAGCGGACTGCGGCAGAGTGAGGATGGTTCCTGGGGATCAGTCGACGACCGCGCCGCCGAGGCGCTCGCCCGACTCCGCGTGGAAGGCGTGGACGTGGCCCGGCTTCGGCGTGATGTAGACCGTGTCGCCCGCGTTCGGGTGGACCCGGCCGTCGACACGGCCGACGATGTCGGTGCGCTTGCCCTCGACCTCCGAGTGGCCGTACAGGTAGCCGTCGGCGCCGAGCTCCTCGACGAGGTCGACCGTGACCTTCAGGCCGCTGCCCTCGGTGGTCGACACGACGACGTCCTCCGGACGCACGCCGATGGTGACCGTCGAGCCGGCGGCGGCGAGGATGTCGCGCTCGACCGGGACGACCGCGTTGCCGAACTTGATGCCGCCGTCGGTGACGTCGGCCGTGAACAGGTTCATGGCCGGCGAGCCGATGAAGCCGGCGACGAAGACGTTGTTCGGCTGCGCGTACAGGTCGCGCGGGGTGCCGACCTGCTGCAGCACGCCGTCCTTGAGGACCGCGATGCGGTCGCCCATGGTCAGCGCCTCGGTCTGGTCGTGGGTGACGTAGACCGTGGTGACGCCGAGGCGGCGGGTCAGCGAGGCGATCTGGGTGCGGGTCTGGACGCGGAGCTTGGCGTCGAGGTTCGACAGCGGCTCGTCCATGAGGAAGACCTGGGGGGAGCGGACGATCGCGCGGCCCATGGCGACGCGCTGACGCTGACCACCCGAGAGGGCCTTCGGCTTGCGGCCGAGGTACGGCTCGAGGTCGAGCAGCTTGGCGGCCTCGAGGACGCGCTGGGCGCGCTCCTCCTTGCCGACGCCGGCGATCTTGAGCGCGAAGCCCATGTTCTCGGCGACCGTCATGTGCGGGTACAGCGCGTAGTTCTGGAACACCATCGCGATGTCGCGGTCCTTCGGCGGCACGTCGGTGACGTTGCGCTCGCCGATGAAGATGTTGCCGTCGTTGACCTCTTCGAGACCCGCGAGCATGCGGAGGGAGGTCGACTTGCCACAGCCGGAGGGGCCGACGAGCACGAGGAACTCGCCGTCGGCGATCTCGAGGTCGAGGGAGTCCACCGCGGGACGGTTCGATCCCGGGTAGAGCCGGGTGGCCTTGTCATAGGTGACTGTCGCCATTGTCTTTCGTTCTCCTTCACCGGCAGGTACGTGCCGGACGATCCGTTGTGAATGGATGAATGTAGCGTCGACGTCCGAAGGCGTCGCTGCCTCAGCGACCATAGTATGGCATCGGAGAGGGTGCTCCGAACCGCGTTCGGGGGGCAGCCTCCCCGCTGCTCCTCCGGCGTCCAGCCCGCGTCTGGTCGATTCCCAGACAGGCGTTCTACGATCGTCCGGTTGCGTGTGCTCGCTCGGCGGGCCACTCACCGACACTGCGTCCCCCCGCGCAGTCCCCGAAGCACCCCGAGGTTGATACGCATGACCGATCCCGACGAGGGCCGTCCCGGCGACGTGCGCGCCGCGGCACGTGAGAAAGCCCGGCAGCTCCGCACGTCGCAGCAGCGCAAGGACCGCAGGAGGCGCGCCCTGCTCGGCGGCGGCATCGTCGTCGGCGTGCTCGCCGTCGCGGCCATCGTGGCCGTCGTCATCGTGAGCGCCATCCGCCCGACCGTCCCCGGCCCGAGGAACATGGCCAGCGACGGCGTCATGGTCGGCTCCGAGCTCAAGGTCAAGACGACCGCTGCCCTCGCCGCCGACGCGAAGCCGGTCGCGAGCAAGCCCGATCCGAGCGGCAGCACCGTCGACATCCGCATCTACGCCGACTACCTCTGCGACCTGTGCGGCGACTTCCAGCGCACGAACCTGCACCAGCTCGAGCCGCTCGTGAAGGCGGGCGCCGTCACGGTCGAGATGCACCCCGTGGCGATCTACACCAGCCATTCGGCGGGCACGAAGTACTCGCTGCGCGCCGCCAACGCCGCGGCCTGCGTCGCGAACTACTCGCCCGGCGCGTTCTGGACGTTCAACGCCTCCCTCTTCGCCAAGCAGCCCAAGGAGGGCAGCCCCGGCCTCACCGACCAGCAGCTCAAGCAGCGGGTCGCGGCGGCCGGCGCCGACGCGAAGAGCGAGATCAACGCGTGCATCGACGACGGCCGGTTCAAGACCTGGGTCACCGATGCGAGCGACCGCGCGCTGAGCGGGCCCATCCCGAACTCCGACGTGCAGAAGATGACGAACGCGCTGCTCGTGCTCGTGAACGGCAAGCCGTACACCGGGTCGCTCACCAACGCCGCCGACTTCAAGGCGTTCGTGCTGCAGGCGCAGGGCGACGAGTACACCTCCACGGCATCTCCCACGCCCACACCCACGCCGTCGGCGGGCTGACCCCGGCTCCGCTACGCTGTCCAGTGCGCCGGCTTAGCTCAGTTGGTAGAGCACTCGCCTTGTAAGCGAGCGGTCGCGGGTTCGAGTCCCGCAGCCGGCTCCATCACGTCCGTGCGCCGTTCACGCGCCCGCGATCAGCAGCCAGGCGATCGCGGCGGCGGGGAGCGCGACGGCGATCAGCAGCATCCCCGTCCAGAGCACCCGTCCGGCCCCGCGCGGGAAGGTGACGAGCGTCACGAACAGCGTCGCGGCGAGGACGAACAGAGCAGGGGCGAGACCGAGGAACAGGCCGACGTCCTCCTCGCCGGCGTCCGCCACGGGCGACTGCGCGATCACGCCGGCCGCGTCCAGCTCGAACTGCACCCAGGTCGCGAACAAGAGGTACGGGACCACCAGCACGACCGCCGGGATCGCGAACCAGCCGAGCAGCAGCCATGGACTCCGGGCCGAGGCGGTCGCCTGCTCGGCAGGAGCCTCCGTCACTCCCGCGCCTCCCGCTGCGACGCCCGCGCCCGACGCACCCGCCGCACGATCAGCCACACCAGCGCGACGGCCAGCGCGACGTAGATCACGATGTCGACCACGCCGGAGTAGCGGTCGACCACCTCGTACTGCGTGCCGAGCAGGTACCCGGCGCCGACGAGCACGAGGTTCCAGGCCAGCGTGCCGGCGGCGGTGAACAGTGCGAAGACCCAGAACGGCATCCGGGTCGCGCCGGCCGGCAGCGAGATCAGGCTCCGGACCAGCGGGATCAGGCGGCCGAAGAACACGGCGCCGCGACCGTGCCGGTGCAGCCAGTCGGCGGCGGTGCGGAAGTCGTCCTCGTCGACCAGCGGCAGCTTCGCCAGCAGCCGGATCGCCCGCTCCTCGCCGAGCGTGCGGCCCAGCCAGTACAGCAGCACGGCGCCGAGGAGGCTGCCGAGCGTCGCGGCGACCAGCACGAGCACCACGTTCAGCGACCCCTGGCGGGCGAGGAACCCGGCGAACGGCAGGATCACCTCGCTCGGGATCGGCGGGAACACCACCTCCACGAACGAGCAGACCCCGACGCCCACCTCGCCGAGCAGCAGCATGACGCGGGAGGCGAGGCCCGCGATGCCGCCGAGCTCGTCGGGCGGGGTGGCGGCGGCGGACAGGGCGAGCGCGGTCGTCATGCCGGGCACGGTACCGGCGCAGCCTGAGCGGAACCGGAGCGCCGCGGGCCCGGCTCAGGAGGCGGCGTGCTCGTGCTCGAGGTAGGCGTCGAGGGTCGCGGTGCGGTGCCGGCGGGCCGCGGACTCGATCTCGTCGGCGGGGGCGCCGCGTTCGATCAGTGTCAGGATCTCGGCGTGCTCGTGCACCGACTCCTGCGCCCGGCCGGGCACGAAGGCGAAGGTGGAGCTGCGGAGGTTGCCCAGGCGCGCCCACTCCGCCTCCACCAGCTCCAGCAGCCGCCGGTTGGGGCACGCGGCGTAGAGCGTCTCGTGGAACTCGTGGTTGAGGGCGGTGAAGACGTCGGGCGCGAAATGGCCGAGCGTCTCGGTCATCTGCTCGTTGATCTCGCGGGCGCGGCGGAGGTCGTCGGCGCCGAGGGCGGGTGCGGCCTGCGCGGTCGCGGCGCCCTCGAGCAGGGCGAGCGTCTGCATGCTGAAGCGGTACTGCGACTCGTCGACCATCGCGACGCGCGCGCCGACGTTGCGCTCGAAGGTGACCAGGCCCTCCGCCTCCAGCTGACGCAGCGCCTCGCGTACGGGCACGACGCTCATCCCGAGGTCGTTCGCGATCGCGCCCAGCACCAGCCGGTAGCCGGGGGTGTAGTCGCGGCGGGAGATGCGCGCCCTGATCCAGTCGTAGGCGGCGCGCGACTTGCTCTGCGTTGGTTCGTCGGTCGCCATCGGTGGTGATCCTATCGGCCGGGGAGGGTGGGGAGCGTGTGCGCTCGACGCACAGGAGCCTCTCGACGTATCCGAAATCGTATCATATACTTTCCGGCGGACGACGACGTCAGATCGAAGGAGATCCTGCCATGAGCACCCCCGACACCAGTGCCGGCACCGCCGGCGCGCACTTCACGCCGACCGGGAGCTTCGCCGCGGCGACCGACCGGCGCCGCGTGGTCTTCGCCACCGTGGTCGGCACCACCGTCGAGTGGTACGACTTCTTCATCTACGCCTCGGCGGCGGGGCTGGTCTTCGGCCAGCTGTTCTTCGAGCCGGCAGGGCCGCAGTTCGCGACCATCCTCTCGTTCCTCACGGTCGGCATCAGCTTCCTGTTCCGGCCGCTGGGCGCCTTCATCGCCGGACACCTCGGCGACAAGCACGGCCGGCGCTTCGTGCTGATGATCACGCTTGTGCTCATGGGCGCGGCCACGGCGCTGGTCGGGCTCCTGCCGACGTACGACGCCATCGGCATCGCCGCGCCGATCCTGCTGATCCTGCTGCGCATCCTGCAGGGCATCTCGGCCGGCGGCGAGTGGGGAGGCGCGGTGCTCATGGCGGTCGAGCATGCGCCGACGAAGCGTCGCGGCCTGTTCGGCGTCTCGCCGCAGATCGGCGTGCCGCTCGGCCTGCTGCTCGCCTCGGGCATGATGGCGCTGATGTCGATCCTCGCGCCGGGCGACGCCTTCGTCGCGTGGGGCTGGCGGGTGCCGTTCCTCCTCTCGATCGTGCTGATCGCGATCGGCTACTACGTGCGCCGCCGGGTCGACGAGAGCCCGGTCTTCCGCGAGATCGCGGCCCGCCGCGAGCAGACCCGCACGCCGATCGTGCGGCTGTTCCGCCGCCACGCGCTGCTCGTGGTGCTCGCCGCGCTGATCTTCGCCGGCAACAACGCGGTCGGCTACATGACCACCGGCGGGTACATCCAGAACTACTCCACGAACCCCGACGGGCCGCTCGGCCTCGAGCGCGGCCCGGTGCTGTGGGCGGTCGCCGGCTCGGCCGTGACCTGGCTCGCGTCGACCTGGTGCGCGGGCTGGCTGAGCGACAGGATCGGCCGCCGCACCACCTACATCATCGGCTGGGTGCTGCAGCTGGTCGGCGTCTTCCTGCTGTTCCCGCTGGTCAACGCGGGCACGGTGTGGTCGCTGTTCGCGGGCGTCGCGGTGCTGACGATCGGACTCGGCTTCACCTACGGGCCGCAGGCGGCCTATTACGCGGAGCTGTTCCCGGCCTCCATCCGCTTCTCGGGCGTCTCGATCTCGTACGCCATCGGCGCGATCCTCGGCGGTGCCTTCGCCCCGACCATCGCGACCGCGCTCGTGCAGGCGACGGGGACGACCTGGTCGGTGACGTGGTACCTGGCGGGGATGACCGTGATCGGCCTGATCGCGACGCTGCTGCTGCGCGACCGCTCCGGCATCCCGCTGGGCCCCGACCACGAGGCCGAGCAGGAGCGTTCCCCGATCGTGGGCGCCTCCCGCGCCTGACGCCGCCGGGAAGCCGTAACTCCGGAGGCCCGCTCGAATCCCTCCCTCATCTCCGTGTGAACGGCCCTGGGGGAGGGATTCGCGCGTGCGCCTCCGGAATTGCCGGCCTGCACCGTAACTCCGGAGGTCGGGGGCGACGCGCCGTACGGATGCTGCTTCGACCGGAGGATCGCGGTCGGGCGGGGCGGATCTCCGGAGTTGCGGGCGTCAGGTCAGGAGTTCGCCCGGATGATCTCGTGCTGGTAGGGGGCGATGACGGCGCCGGAGACGCGGAGGTCGAGCAGGAGGAACGGGCGCTCGGCGGCGGGGGTGGCGCGCCACTCCGTCACGACCTCCAGGTCGTCGAGGGTGCGGACCGTGACCGCTGCGGCGCCGACGGCGCGCGCGAGGCCGGCGAAGTCGACCTCGGGGATGCGCATGGGCGCCTCCGCGAGGCCCTTCAGGCCGTACAGGTTCACCTCGGCGCCGTAGGCGGCATCGTTCCACACGACGGCCAGACCGCGGCCGCCCGCGACCCGCACGGCCGACTCCAGATCGGCCAGGGCCATCAGGCCGCCGCCGTCGCCCGTGGTCAGGACCACGGTGGCCTCGGGATGCGCGAGCGCGGCCCCGGCGACGCTCGGGAACCCGAGACCGATCGACTGGTACGCGGTGCCCACCATGATCATGCGGTCAGGGGAGGCGACGGGCCAGTACATGTTGGCCCAGCCGATGAAGTGCCCGCCGTCGGAGACGACGACCCGGTCCTCCGGCAGCAGCTCCGCCAGCCGTGCCGCGGCCGAGCGCGGGTCCAGGCGGCCGTCGGGGGCGAGGCCGTCGCCGGGGTGCTGCCTGCGCAGGGCAGCGGCGTCGATGCTCTCCCGCCAGCCGGAGGGGCGGGCGCCGCGGGCGGCGAGCTCGCCGACCAGCGCGGTCGCGACCTCCCGCGCGTCTCCGCGGATGTACGAGCCCACGTACGGGTGCGTGGCGGCGGGCGCGACGTCGACCTGGATGACCCGCGTGCCGGGCGCGAACAGCTCGCCGAACCGCATGGTGAAGTGGTTGAGGGAGGCGCCGAACACCACGGCGACGTCGGCCTCCCGCACCAGCTCCATCGCGCCCTCCGCCCCGAATCCGCCGCTGACGCCGAGGTCGTAGCGGTCGTCGGGGAAGACCCCGCGGCCGAGGGCGGTGGAGGCGGTGACCGCGCCGGTCGCGTCGGCCAGCTCGCCGAGGGCGGCGCTCGCGCCGGCGAGCCAGGCGCCGCGGCCGGCGAGGAGGAACGGGCGCTCGGCCTCTGCGAGCGCCCGGGCGGCCTCGCGCACGGCGCCGAGTGCGAACGGGGTGACCGGTGCGAGCGGGGCGGGGAGCACCGGCTCCGGCGCGGGAGGGACGGGCCCCGCCTCCCGTGTCGCCACGTCGTAGGGGATCGCGAGCACGGTCGGCACACGGTAGGCCAGCGCGTGCTCGATGGCGATGACGGTCGTGGCCGCCGCGTCCGCGCGGCCGACCGTGTAGGTGCGGGCGCCGACGGCCGAGGCGAGCGCGATCTGGTCGACGTCCCACGGCCGGGGCCCGGACGTCGGCTCGTCGCCGACCACCAGGAGCAGCGGGATGTGCGCCTGCACGGCCTCCGCCAGCGCGGTCAGCGTATTGGTGAAGCCGGCGCCGTACGTGGTGGTCGCCGCGGCGAGGCGGCCGGAGGCGCGGTGGAACGCGTCGGCGGCGACCACAGCCCCGGCCTCGTGGCGCATGGCGGTGTACGTGACGGCGCCGGTGCGCTCCAGCGCGTCGAGGAAGTAGGCGTTGCCGTTGCCCATGACCCCGAAGACGTGGTCGACATGGCGGGCGAGGGTGTGGGCGACGTGGGCGGAGACGGAGGGCATGGCGGTGCCTTTCGAGACGTGACGGAGTGACGGGGTCCGTATGTGTCTCGCGCGCCGCGCCTCCGCGGGCGGCTTCGTGCCCATTTTTCGAGCACTGGGCGGTCGCTCCGCCCAGACGATCTCAGTATATGGCGGGGCCCGGCGTGATCGGGCGGGTCAGCGCGCCGGCGGCGCCGCGGTGCTCCCACGCACCACGAGGCGCGTCGGCAGGACCGTCGAGGTGACCGGCTCCGGCCGGCCCTCGATCTCGGCGATGAGCAGCTCGACCGCGCGGCGGCCGGTCGCCTCGAACTCCTGGTGCACGGTCGTGAGCGGCGGCCAGAACGAGTCGGACTCGGCCATGTCGTCGAAGCCGACCACGCTCACGTCCTCCGGCACCCGGCGGCCGGCCTCGTGCAGGGCGCGCAGCACGCCGAGCGCCATCTGGTCGTTGGCCGCGAACACCGCGGTGATCTCGGGGCGGGAGGCGATGCGCCGGCCGTGCTCGTAGCCGGCGGAGGTCGACCAGTCGCCGTGCAGCACCTCCGGCACCGGCGCGCCCGCCGCCTCCAGCGTCTCCCGCCAGGCCTGCTCGCGGCGGGCGGCCGAGTAGGAGTCGTCGGGGCCGGAGATGTGCCACACCGTCTCGTGGCCGAGCGCGAGCAGGTGCTCGGTCGCGATTCGCGCTCCCTGCGCCTGGTCGGTGTCGACCTGGGGGTAGTCGGGGCGCTCGGTGGAGTCGATGACGACCACCGACAGGCCGGCGGGGAGCTCGACGTCTGCGCGGTCGACGATGTGCGCCTCGATGACGATGATGATGCCGTCGACCGCCTGCTCCAGGAGCCGGGTGAAGGCGACGCTCACGTCCTGCTGCGTCGGCCGCTCCACCGGGACCACGGTGATCGAGTAGCCGGCCGTCGCGGCGCTGCCCGCGATCGCGTCGAGCGTGCGCATGTTGCCGTACGAGGACAGCGTGAACATGACGACGCCGAGGTTGCGGAACCGTCCGGAGCGGAGGGCGCGCGCCGCGCGGTTGGGCCGGTAGCCGAGCGCCTGCATGCTGGCGAGCACCCGTGCACGCGTGGTCGCCTCCACGTTGGTGAGGCCGTTGGCGACCCGGGACACGGTCTGGGTGGAGACGCCGGCGTGCGCCGCGACGTCGCCGAGGGAGGGGCCTCTGCTGCCGCGGGCCCGCTGGCCCTGCGCCCTGTCGGTCGTCGACTCGGTCATGGCTCCCCATTCTGGTGCATGTTCGCCGCCCGTGGGCTTGCGTGATGTTGACGTCAACATGTTAGGGTGGCCGCCGTGGATGTTGACGTGAACATCCTACCGATCCGAACACCGAGGAAGGCCATGACAACGACGTCCATCACGCCGCCGGCGCGCCAGGCCGGCACTGCGTCCCGCACACGGCCGGGCGGCCGCCGTCCGCGCCGCGACTGGCGGGGCTGGGCGTTCGTCGCCCCGTTCATGATCGTGTTCGCGGCGATGATCATCGCCCCGGTGGTCTACGCGATCTACCTCAGCCTGTTCCGGCAGCAGCTGATCGGCGGCAACGCGTTCGTCGGCCTCGCCAACTACCTCGCGGTGCTGCAGGACGGCAAGTTCTGGGAGTCGCTCGGCCGGGTGTCGATCTTCCTCCTGATCCAGGTGCCGATCATGCTGGTGCTGTCGCTGACCGCGGCGCTCGCGCTCGACAGCGCGCGCCTCCACGGCGCCGGCTTCTTCCGCATCGCGCTGTTCCTGCCCTACGCGGTGCCCGGCGTCGTCGCCGCGCTGATCTGGGGCTTCATCTACGGCGACCAGTTCGGCCTCACGGCGAGCATCAACGGACTGTTCGGCACGCACTTCGCCCCGCTGAGCGGCCAGTGGATCCTCGGCTCGATCGGCAACATCGTCACCTGGGAGTTCATGGGCTACAACATGCTCATCTTCTATGCGGCGCTGCGGGTCATCCCCGGCGAGCTGTACGAGGCGGCCGAGATCGACGGCGCCGGCGCGTTCCGCCAGGTGTTCAGCATCAAGATCCCCGCCGTCCGCGGCGCGATCGTGATCGCGACGATCTTCTCGATCATCGGCAGCTTCCAGCTCTTCAACGAGCCGAACCTCCTGAAGCAGCTCGCCCCCAACGCGATCAGCAGCTACTTCACGCCCAACATGTACGCCTACAACCTCAGCTTCGCCGGGCAGCAGTTCAACTACGCCGCCACCGTCGCGATCGTCATGGGAGTGGTCACCGCGGTCATCGCCTACGTGGTGCAGCTCCGGGGCTCCCGGAAGGAGATGCGCTGATGTCGACGCTCGACACCGTCCAGGACGCCGCGGCCGCAGGGCCCCGGGTCGCCCGCCGTGCCCTCGCCCGGCCCTCCCGTCACACGGAGGGAGGCCGCCGGCCCCGCCGGTCGCTGGTCCTGACGATCGTGATGGTCCTGTTCACGATCTACTCGTTCGTGCCGCTGATCTGGCTCATCGTCAACGCGACCAAGAGCCAGCCCGACCTGTTCTCGACCTTCGGCCTGTGGTTCGGCGACGGCTTCAACCTGTTCCAGAACATCGCAGACACCTTCACCTACCGCGGCGGCATCTTCGTGCAGTGGCTGGGCAACACCCTGCTGTACGTGGTGGTCGGCGCCGGAGGGGCGACGCTCCTCGCGACCGTCGCCGGCTATGGCATGGCGAAGTTCGACTTCCCGGGCAAGCGCGCCGTCTTCGCGGTCGTGCTCGGCGCGATCGCGGTGCCGGGCACGGCGCTCGCCGTCCCGACCTTCCTGCTGTTCAGCCAGGCCGGGCTCACCAACACCCCCTGGGCGGTCATCCTGCCCTCCCTGATCAGCCCGTTCGGGTTCTACCTGATCTGGACGTACGCCAGCGAGGCCATCCCGACCGAGCTGCTGGAGGCGGCGCGGATGGACGGGGCGGGCGAGTTCCGCACCTTCTTCACCATCTCGCTGCGGCTGCTCGCCCCCGGCATCGTGACGGTCGCGCTGTTCGCGATCGTCGCCACCTGGAACAACTACTTCCTGCCGCTCATCATGCTGAGCGACCCGACCTGGTACCCCCTCACGGTCGGTCTCAGCCAGTGGAGCGCGCAGGCGACCGGGGTCGGCGCCCAGCCGATCTACAACCTCGTGATCACCGGATCGCTCATCACCATCGTCCCGATCGTGATCGCGTTCCTGGTGCTCCAGCGCTACTGGCAGTCCGGACTGGCTGCCGGGAGCGTCAAGCAGTGACCAGCACCGACGCAGTGACCAGCACCATCCCGTTCCCGACGAAGTGAAAGGCCCCACCACCATGAAAGACCAGGTCCTGAAGGGCGCGACGCGCTCCCGCAGCCTGCGCCGCATCGCCGCGGCGCTCGCGACCACCGCCGTCCTCGGCGCCTCCCTCGCCGCCTGCTCGTCCGGCGGCAGCGGGAGCGGCGGCGGCAGCGCCTCCGACATCGAGTCCGCGCTCGAGAAGGGCGGCACGATCACGTACTGGTCGTGGACCCCCTCCGCCGAGGCGCAGGTCGCGGCGTTCGAGAAGGAGTACCCGAAGGTGAAGGTGAAGCTCGTCAACGCGGGCACCAACACCACCGAGTACACCAAGCTGCAGAACGCGATCAAGGCGGGCAACGGCGCGCCGGACGTCGCGCAGGTCGAGTACTACGCCATCCCGCAGTTCGCGCTCTCCGACGCGCTCGTCGACCTCACGCAGTACGGCTTCGACAAGCTGGAGAAGGACTACACCCCGGGCCCGTGGAGCTCGGTGAACGTCGACGGCAAGCTCGTCGGCCTGCCGCAGGACTCCGGCCCCATGGCGATGTTCTACAACAAGACCGTCTTCGACAAGCACGGCATCGCGGTGCCGAAGACGTGGGACGAGTACGTCGCCGCCGCCCAGAAGCTGCACGCGGCCGACCCGAACGCCTACATCACCAGCGACTCGGGCGACTCCGGCTTCACCACGTCGATGATCTGGCAGGCGGGCGGCCGTCCGTTCCAGGTCGACGGCACCAAGGTGAGCATCGACCTGCAGGACGACGGCACCAAGAAGTGGACCGGCACCTGGGACAAGCTGGTCGAGGGCAAGCTGCTCTCGCCGGTCACCGGTTGGACCGACGACTGGTACAAGGCGCTCGGCAACGGCTCGATCGCGACCCTCATCACCGGTGCGTGGATGCCCGGCGTGCTCGAGTCCTCGGTGAAGGACGCCTCTGGCCAGTGGCGCGTCGCGCCGATCCCGACCTACGACGGGAAGGCGGCGAACGCCGAGAACGGCGGCGGCGGCCAGGTCGTGCTCAAGCAGAGCAAGAACCAGGCGCTCGCGGCCGGCTTCCTCAAATGGCTCAACAACGACGAGGACAGCATCAAGGTCTTCCTGGAGTCCGGCGGTTTCCCGTCGACCACGAAGGACCTCGAGTCCTCCGACTTCCTCGCCACGGCGCCCGAGTACTTCGGCGGCCAGAAGATCAACGAGGTGCTCGTGCAGGGCGCAAAGGACGTGACCAGCGGCTGGCAGTACCTGCCGTTCCAGGTCTACGCGAACAGCATCTACGGCGACACCGTCGGCCAGTCGTACACCTCGAACAGCAGCCTCAACCCCGGCCTCCAGGCCTGGCAGAAGGCGATGGTCGAGTACGGCAACCAGCAGGGCTTCACCGTCACCGGCAAGTGAGCCCGCTGCGCGGCCGGTCGCCTCGGCGGCCGGCCGCGCGCGCTGTCCGCACCACCGCCTCCCTCCGCTAGAGAAAGCACGTCATGACCAGCTTCGAGATCGCGGGCGACGACTTCGTCCTCGACGGCGAGCCGTTCCGCATCCTGTCGGGTGCCATCCACTACTTCCGGGTGCACCCCGACGACTGGGCGGACCGCATCCGCAAGGCGCGCCTGATGGGCCTCAACACCGTCGAGACCTACGTGCCGTGGAACGCGCACGAGCCGCGCCGGGGGGAGTGGACCACCGAGGGCGGCCTCGACCTCGACCGCTTCCTGCGGACGGTGCAGGAGGAGGGGATGCACGCGATCATGCGCCCCGGCCCGTACATCTGCGCCGAGTGGGACAACGGGGGCCTGCCCGCGTGGCTGTTCACCGACCCGGAGGTCGGCATCCGCCGCTCGGAGCCGCGCTTCCTCTCCGCGGTGACCGCCTATCTGGAGCGCGTGCTCGCGATCGTGCGCCCGCTGCAGGTGACGGCGGGAGGCCCGGTGCTGCTCGTGCAGGTCGAGAACGAGTACGGCGCGTACGGCGACGACAGGGAGTACCTGCGGCACCTGACCGAGGTCACCCTCCAGGCCGGCATCGACGTGCCGCTGACCACGGTCGACCAGCCGGAACCGCACATGCTCGAGAACGGGTCGCTGCCGGGGCTGCTCAAGACGGCCTCCTTCGGCTCCCGCTCGCGCGAGCGCCTGGCCACCCTGCGCGAGCACCAGCCGACCGGTCCGCTGATGTGCTCGGAGTTCTGGGACGGCTGGTTCGACCACTGGGGCGCCCACCACCACACCACGCCGGTGGAGCAGTCGGCGGCCGATCTGGACGACCTGCTCGCCGCGGGCGCGTCGGTCAATATCTACATGTTCCACGGCGGCACCAACTTCGGCTTCACCAACGGCGCCAACGACAAGGGCGTGTACCAGCCGATCGTCACCAGCTACGACTACGACGCCCCGCTCGACGAGGCGGGCGAGCCGACCGAGAAGTTCTGGGCGTTCCGCGAGGTCATCGCGAAACACGCGCCGGTGCCGGAGGAGGAGCCGGTGCTCGCCGCCGCCGCGCCGTCGCTGACGGTGCCGTTCGACGCCTCCGTGCCGCTGTTCGCGGTCGCCGACCGGCTGGGCCGCTGGGACCACCGCGACGACCTGCCGAGCTTCGACACGCTCGGGCACTACAGCGGCTTCGGGCTGTACCGCACCGAGATCGACACGACGGAGCCGGCCGTGCTGGAGTTCGGGGAGGTGCGCGACCGCGCGTACGTCTTCGTCGGCTCCACGCGTGTGGGTGTGCTCGCGCGCGACCACCACGACAGCGCGATCACGCTCTCGCCCGCCCGCGGCACGCTCACGGTGCTGGTCGAGGATCAGGGCCGCGTCGACTACGGTCCCCGGATCGGCGAGGCGAAGGGCCTGATCGCGCCGGTGCGGCTGAACGGCGAGGCGCTCAGCAGGTGGAGCGCGCTGCCGCTGGACCTCACGGCCCTCACCGCGGTACGGGAGGCGCTCGACGCCTCCGCCGTGGCGGACGGGGCGCCGGAGCGGCTGGCCGGGCCGGTCTTCGCGCGCGCGGTGTTCGAGCTGGCAGAGCCGGGGACGCTGTTCCTCGACACGACCGGCTGGGGCAAGGGCGTGGCGTGGCTGAACGGGTTCAACCTCGGGCGGTACTGGACGCGCGGGCCGCAGGAGACCCTCCACGTGCCGGCGCCGGTGACCCGCTCCGGGCGCAACGAGCTGATCGTGCTGGAGCTGGAGGCGGCGGCGGAGGCCGAGGCCGTCTTCGTGCCGGAGCCGCGGCTGGGGCACACCGAGTTCTGATCAGCGGAACGTGAGCGCCGTGGCGCCCCAGCCCGCCAGCCGGGCGGCGTCGAGGTCGCGCACGACGCGGTCCTCGCTTCCGATCACGAGCGTCTCGCGCTCGGGTACGCGGTAGGCGGGCCAGTCGGTCCCGGGCGGGCGGCCGTGGGCGAAGGCGGTCCAGCGCTCCTGCACCCGCCGGGTCACGCGGCGCGCCTCTGCCTTGCCGCCGAGCCGGAACGACGGGTCGCGCGGCGTCGCCTCCAGGTTGCCCCACACGTAGTAGAGGTCGCTCGCGTGCGCGGCGCCCACTCCCGCCAGGCGCAGCAGCGGCGTCGCGTGGTCGAAGCGGTACAGGTGCGTCGGCGCGACCGCGCTGTGCCCCTCCGCGATCCAGACCGCCGGCATGCGGAAGGCGATGTCGGTCGCCATGCCGACGCCGACCGCGCGGCGCGGCAGACCGGCGTACGCGGCGAGCACCTGGTCGCACTTCGGCGCCTCCACGCCGGGGTTCTCCTCCAGCATCCGCGCGAACATCGCGTCGAGGCCACGGCGGGTGAGCGGGAGGAGCGACGAGCGCATGACCCGGAACAGGGTCGCCTCGTCCCGGTTGCTGCCGATGACGAGCGGCACCGGGTGGCCGCGGCCGGCGCTGAGGACGGCGATGGGGGCTTCCGGCAGCAGGTCGCCGTCGACGGAGGGTGCGAAGGCGAGCGTACCGGGGTGCTCCCTCGGGACGTCGGTGTAGGCGCTCGCGGCGGCGCGCAGGACGGTGTCGACAGGGAGCGCCCGCAGGTCGTCCGGAGTGGCGCCCGTGGCGTCCGCCGCCTCCAGGAACCGCCGGGCCACCGCGGTCGCGCGCTCGGGGCCGTACATCGACGTCGCGGGCGCGCTCTGCACGATCGCGCGGTGGAACAGCCCAGCGGCGGCGGGGGAGGCGAGCAGGGCGGCGATGATGCCGCCTCCCGCCGACTGCCCGAACACCGTGACGCGGTCGGGGTCGCCGCCGAACGCCGCGATGTTGTCGCGCACCCAGGCGAGGGCGAGGAGCACGTCGCGGAGGGCGGGGTTGGTGTCGAACTCCCCGCTCCGGCCTCCCGATACGACGTTGCTCAGGTCGAGGAAGCCGAGCGCGCCCAGGCGGTAGTTGAGTGTGACCAGGACGACGTCGCCCACCTCGACCAGCCGCGACCCGTCGTAAATCGGCTGGCTCGCGGAGCCGAGGGTGTAGGCGCCGCCGTGGATCCACACCATCACGGGCCGCGGGGCGCCCGGCAGCGCCTCCCGCAGCGACGGCCGCCACACGTTGAGGAAGAGGCAGTCCTCGTCCTGCCGTGCGGGGCCCTGCGGCACCGCGGGGTTGGGGATCTGCGGCGCCGTCCCGCCGAACGCCGTGGCGTCGGCGACCCCGCTCCAGGGTGCGGCGGGCACTGGCGCGCGCCAGCGCAGCGGGCCGACGGGAGGCTCCGCATACCGGAGGCCGCGCCACACGGCCGTGCGGCCGTCGTCGGTCCCGCGCACGGCGCCGCTGCGCGTCTCGACGACCGGGTGCTCGCTACCGCTGCTCACACGACGATCATGGCCCTTCGCGGCCGGTGCGTCATGGGGACTGCTTCACGCCTGCGCCCGGCTCGGAGGAAGCTCGGAGGTACGGCCGGGGCAGGTAAGTATAGGCTTACCTTAGTTCCCATCCGACCCGCCCCGGCTCCGCCGTGCGCGGCGCACCCGAGAGGATCCGGCCCGCGTGACCATCATCGCCCCGCCCCGCCTCGAGCGTCCCGCCTACCGCCCCTATCGCGCCGAGGTCGTGGCCGTCCGGAGCCTGTCGCCGCACTTCACCCGGGTGAGCTTCCGCTGCGACGCGTTCGAGCACTTCGGCACCGAGGGGCTGGACCAGCGCATCAAGCTGTTCTTCCCGCTGGCCGACGGCACGTTCTCGGATCTCGGCTTCGACGACGAGGAGTCGATCGCGGCGGGCGACTGGTACGACCGCTGGCGCGCGCTGCCGGAGGACCGCCGCAACCCGTTCCGCACCTACACGGTGCGCACGGCCGACCCGGACGACCGCCGGGTCGACATCGACTTCGTCGCGCACGGCGACGGCGGCCCGGCCGCGCGCTGGCTGCTCGGCGCAGCCCCCGGCGACGAGCTCGTGATCGTCGGCCCCGACTCCCGCAGCCCGGTCCGCGGCTCCGGCATCGACTGGCGCCCCGGCGACTGCACCGAGCTGCTGCTGGCGGGTGACGAGACGGCCACGCCCGCCATCGCCGCGATCCTGGAGTCGCGCCCGGCCGACTGCCACGCACGCGTCTTCATCGAGGTGCCCTCTGCGGAGGACGCCCAGCCGCTGCGCGCGCCCGCCGGCGTGACGATCACCTGGCTCGCCCGCGGCGAGGCGCCGACCGGCACCGCGCTGCTGCCCGCGGTCGAGCAGTGGCTGGCCGCCAACCCCGAGGTCGTCGCCTCGGCCGCCGCCCCGCGCCGCCAGCGGCTCGCCGACGTGGACATCGACCGCGAGATCCTCTGGGAGAGCCCCGAGCACGCGCCCGGCGGCTTCTACGCCTGGGTCGCGGGGGAGTCGGCCGCGGTCAAGGCGATCCGCCGCCTGCTCGTGCGCGGCCACGGCATCGACCGCCACCGCGTCGCGTTCATGGGGTATTGGCGGCTGGGGCGGGCGGAGAACTAGCTCGCCTAGTCCTCGCGCTCGACTCCGCGGAACACGTCCGGGTAGTCGTCGAGCCAGATCCAGTGGCTCGCGGGCCAGCTGATGACGAAGGCCTTGCCGACGACGTCGCTGAGCGGCACGAAGCCCTTGCCCGGGTCGTCCATGTGGTAGCGGGAGTCGGCGGAGTTGTAGCGGTTGTCGCCCATGACCCAGACGCTGTCGTCGGGGACCGTGACCGTGAAGGGCTTGCCCGAGACCGCCTGCGTTCCGGCGGGGAGGAGCACGTACGGCTCCTTCAGCGGGACGCCGTTGACGCTCATCTGACCGAGCGCGTTGCAGCAGCTGATCGTGTCACCCGGGAGCCCGATGAGGCGCTTCACCAGGTGCTGGTCGCTGTCCGAGGCGCCGAGGCCGACGAAGTCGAGCACCGCGCCGACGCCCTGCTGGAACGCGTTGCCGGTCGCCGGGGGCGCCGGGGGCAGCCAGCCGCCCGGATCCTTGAACACGACGACATCGCCCCGCTCCAGCGGGAACACCTTCGGCTGCAGCTCGTTCACGATGATGCGGTCGTTGATCTGCAGCGTGTTCTCCATCGACCCGGAGGGGATGTAGAAGGAGCGCGCCACGAACGTCTTGATCAGGAACGAGACCAGGACGGCGACGACGACGATGACGACCACATCGCGCAGCAGCGACTTCCAGCCCGAACGACGAGAGGAGCGGCGAGGGCGTGCGGTCGCGGTCGTGTCGGTCACAACTGATCACGCTAGCGTGTGGAGGCTGAAAGACGCATCCGATCGGCACCCCGCTCCTTGTCGTACCGCGTACAGGGTGAGAGCATCTTCACACGGGTCGTCCGGCGACCGCCGGCTCCCGCGTGACCATGCGGAACGCACTCCCAGGCTTCGGGAAGGATGCACGACGCGGACGACCGCGCCGCGTCGATCCCGCACGGCTCACGCCACTCGGGCGCCCGCCTGGTGCCGGACGGCTCCTGTCGTCGCTCGCCGCCGTCGTGCTCGCGGTCGGGGTGCTCGCAGCTCCGCAGGCCGCCACCGCGACGACGTGCGAGCAGCCGGGGTGCGCGGAGACGGGGGAGCAGTCGACTCCGACTCCGACTCCGACTCCGAAGGGTGACGGCGACGACGGGGACGGGGACGGCGACCAGGGCGGCGACGGGACGCCGACACCCACGCCGACTCCCACGCCCACGCCCACTCCGACCCCGACTCCCACGCCGACGCCGACTCCGACACCCACTCCGACTCCGACACCCACTCCGACTCCGACACCCACCCCGACCCCGTCGACCACCCCCAAGCCGACTCCGACGCCCACGCCGACGCCCGCCCCGAGCACCCCCGCCCCCGCCGCCCCGCCGCCGACCGATGAGGTCCCGCTCGTCGCCCCCGACCTCCCGGCCGGGAACACGATCGACCCCGTGGAGGTGCAGCGCGCGTCCGAGCTGGCCAGCGACCTCGCGCAGGCCCAGCAGGCGCTCGCCGACGCCACCGAGCAGTCGCGCGGCGCCGAGCGCGAGCGGGAGCGCGCCCAGGCCGCCGCCGACCAGCTCGCCGCGCAGGCCGCCGATGCGCGCGAGACGGCGACGGCGTCGGCGGCGTTCGCCACCGCGCTCTTGCGCAGCGCGGGCAAGCCGGGGCTCCCCGGCCCCGACCCGCTGGCCGCGGCGCTGAGCGCGCCCGGCGGCGACCTCCTCATCAAGCTGGGCGCCGTCGACCGGTTGCGCACGCTCTCCGCGGACCGTGACGCCGCCCTCCGCGCCGCGTCCGCCGACGCCGAGCGGGCCGACGACCTGGCGCAGAAGGCCTCCCAGGCGACGGAGGCCGTCGGCGCGATCGATACCGCCTCCAGCGAGCAGGCGGTCGCCGCCGCGCAGACGCAGGTCGACCTGGCCGCGACGGCCCTTGCCTCCCTGCCGACCGTGCTCTCGGCGGCGGGCGGCTGGCAGGCGCTGACCGTCGACCCCGGCGCCGCACCCGCCGGATCGGGCTGGGCGCTCCCGGTGCACGGCTCGCTCACCGACGGCTTCGGGCCGCGGCCGTCGCGGCCCGCCGGGACCGCGCTCTTCCACCCGGGCGACGACGTCGGCGCGGCCTGCGGCACCACCATCTCGGCGGCCGCGGCCGGCACGGTCGTCGCGGCCGGCCCGAACGGCTCCTACGGCAACTTCGTGCTGATCGACCAGGGCGGCGGGGTGCAGACGGCCTACGGGCACATCCGCGACGGCGGCATCGGCGTGACCGTCGGCCAGCAGGTCGCCGCCGGGCAGCCCATCGCGCAGGTCGGGACCACCGGCGCCTCCACCGGCTGCCACCTCCACTTCGAGGTGCGGGTGAACGGGGTGCAGATCGACCCGCTGCCGTTCCTCGCGGCCCGCGGGGTGGCGCTCGGCACCCGCTGAAGCGCCGGGCGCGCGCCGCCGCCTGCGCTGGGACCCGCGTGCCGTGATCCTGTGGGTTCCGCAAGGGCCTCCTCAGATCGGGGGAGGCGGGCGTACGGTTCAGGCATGACCGAACTGACGGAGCTCGTCGGCACGTGGATGCGCCGCCAGCGGTGGTACTCGACGAAGAGCGTCGAACCGAAGCTGCGCCTCCTCGCCTCCTTCGAGACCGAGCCCGAGCCCGCGGACGCCGGCGTCCGCATCGTGACCCACTTCTTCGCCGACGACGCGCCGCGCACCCCGCGCGTCTACCAGGTGCCCGTCGTCGCGCGCGACGACCGCGACGGCGACCCCGCCGCCTTCATCGGCGAGGCGGGAGGCCGCCACCTCTACGACGGCCCCGCCGAGGAGGCGTACGTGTCGGCGCTCGCCGCGCTGATGGGCGGCGCCGCCCGCACCGAGGGGCGGGACGCGCACGCGCAGGGCCACACGCTGGGCGGCACGATCGCGGTGCGCTCCTCGCGCCGGCTGACCGGGGAGCAGTCCAACACCTCCATCGTCGCCGAGCTCGACGACGGCCGGCTCACGCTGATCAAGGTGTTCCGCGTGGTGCAGGACGGCGAGAACCCCGACATCTCCACCCTGGCCGCCCTGACGCAGGGCGGCTCGCGCCGCACCCCTGCACTGCTCGGCTGGCTGAGCGGCAGCTGGCCGGCGCCCTCCGGCCAGGGCGCCGCGCACGGGGAGCTGGCGCTGGTGCAGGACTTCGTCCCCGGCGCCGAGGACGGCTGGGAGCTCGCGGTCGACGCCGCCGAGCGCGGCGAGGACTTCGCCGACCGCGCCTACGACCTCGGCCGCGGCACGGCCGAGCTGCACCGCCTCATGGCGAGCGCCCTGCCGACCAGGGAGGCCGAGCAGGAGGACATCGCCCAGGCCCTCGACGGCATGTTCCGGCGGCTCACGCTGACCACCACGGAGGTGCCGGAGGTCGGCGAGCTGCGGGCGGGCATCGCCGCGGTCTACGAGTCGGCCGCCGCGGGGCCGCTGCCGACGCTGCAGCGCATCCACGGCGACCTCCACCTCGGCCAGGTGCTGCACTCGGGGGAGCGCGGCTGGCAGTTCATCGACTTCGAGGGCGAGCCGCTGCGGCCGCTCGCCGAGCGCTCGCTGCCCGACGCGACCATGCGCGACGTCGCGGGGATGCTGCGCTCGTTCGACTACGTCGCGGGCTCGCTGGCCCAGCGGCAGCCTCCCGTCGACGCCTCGGCGTGGGCGGCGCGGGCGCGGCAGGCGTACCTCGACGGGTACGCGTCGGTCGTCGGCACGGAGCTGCACGACCACCAGCGGCTGCTCGACGCGTTCGAGCTCGACAAGGCGGTGTACGAGATCCTCTACGAGGCCAGGCATCGCCCGGCGTGGATCCCGATCCCGTTCACGGCCGTGCAGCGCCTCCTCTCGGCGCAGCAGGTCGGCTGAGGCGGCCGCCGAGACCCCAGCCGCCGAGTACGCGGAAAATGCTCCCCGGGATCGATCTCAGGGAGCATTTTCCGCGTACTCGGCGGCTACTCGGCGAGGGGCGTGTGCGGGAGGTGGCGGGTGGAGGCGGGGAGCAGCGCGAGCGCTGACAGCACCGCGAGCACGACCACAGCCGCGAGCAGCACGAGCGTCGGCAGCGGCGGTGTCAGCGCGGCCATCAGCGTCGGCAGCAGGAACCCGGCGTACGCGACCGCGTAGAAGACGCCGGTGAGCCCCGCGAGATCCCGCGGCGAGGCGATGCGCTGCACCTCCAGCAGACCGGAGACGAGCGCGACGCCCATCCCCGCTCCCAGCACGACCGCGGCGGCGAGCCCGAGCAGCAGCGACCGGGCGGCGACCGCACCGGTCAGCACCGCGAGCCCGACCGCCATGATCGCCAGCGCCGAGACCAGGCCGCGCGCGCTGGAGACGGTGTGGAGACGCTTGGCGATCGGCTGCACCAGGGACGCCATCCCGAGCGCGATGACGGTCAGCAGGGTCGCGTAGCCGAGCCCCCACGACCCCGTGCGGTCGCCGAGCAGCACCGGCAGGTACCCGTAGGCGAGCGCGGCGGCGGCGAAGATCCACGGCGCGGCGATCAGCACCACCCGCGTGAACCGCCTGTGCCCGGCCGCCGGCACGCGCAGCTGGGTGATCAGCGGACCGCGCTCGCCGCCGCTGGTCGAGGTCTCCGGAACCCGCAGCACCAGCCAGAGCGCGGGCAGCGTCAGCACGATGTGGACGACGAACGGCAGCTCCTCGCCGAACGCGGTGAACTGCGCGATCCCTCCGGCCACCAGGGCCCCGGTCGCCGAGCCGAGGGTGAAGGCGAGGGAGGCGCGCCGCGCCCCGGCCGCCGTGTCGACGCCGGGCTCGTGGCCGGGCGACGACAGCTCCTTCATCCAGCTGGTCCCGACCGCCATGGCGATGCCGACCGTGATCCCGGAGAGCAGCCGGCCGGCGTAGATGGGCGCGGGGCCGAGGGCGCCGAAGGCGAGGCTCCCGCTGGCGAGCAATGCGGTGATCACGCCGGCGAGCATCAGTGGCCGGCGGCCGTGCCGATCGGACAGCGCGCCGGCGACGAGCAGCGCGGGGGCCAGCCCGAGCACGTAGACGCCGAGGAACATGTTGACCGTGAGCTCGGAGTAGTGCTGCACGTCCTTGTACATGAGCAGCAGCGGGCTGAACTGGTTGCCGCACCACGAGCACAGGAACATCACGACGAACACGGGGCGCCACGGCGCCCTCTGCGCGGCGCGGCTCACAGTGCGCCCTGGTTGCGGGCGATGTGCGTGCGCAGCAGGCCGGCGTAGTCGCCGCCGGAGCGCAGGGCGCCGAGCATGGCCTCGTGATCGGCGAGCGAGTCGGCCAGCGTGCCCGGCTGCACCCGGAAGAGCTGGTGGCGGATGCGCTGCTGCCGATCGCGGAGCAGCCCGTAGAAGTGCCCGGCCAGGTCATTGCCGGACCCGTCGACCACGGCCGCGTGGAACCACTGGTCGGCCTCGACGAACCGCTCGACGTCGCCGGCCGCGAGGGCGGTCCGCTGCTCGGCGAGCGCCTCCTCCAGGGCGGCGAGGAGGGTGTCGTCGCCTCCACCGTCCAGCACCCGTCGCGCCGCGGTCGCCTCGATCGCCTCGCGCAGGTCGAGCACGTTCTGCGCCTCGCGCGGTGACATCGGCACGACGACCGCTCCGCGCCGCGGCTCGAGCGTGAGCAGCCCCTCCGCCGCGAGCCGGAGGAACGCCTCGTGCACCGGGGTGCGGCTCACGCCGATCTCCGCCCCGAGCTGCGCCTCGCTGAGCAGCGTGCCGCCCGGCGCCTCCCCCGAGAGGATGAGGTGCTTGGTGTGGGCGTACGCGTGCTCGGCGGCGGGGATCATGCGGCCAGTCTACGCCTTGCATGCAAGCTTGCGTGCAAGGCGTGGCCTGATCAGAGTCACACCACCTGCTGCGCAGCCCCGATCTTGTACCGCGCCCCGCGGTGGTCCTCCGGGAGCCGGTCGCCCGCTCCGTGCAGCTTGTTCCGCAGCGTGCCCGGCTCGTACTCGGTCGGGTAGACGCCGCGCCGCTGCAGCTCGGGGATGACGAACTCCACGACGTCCTCGAACGTGCCCGGGGTGATCGCGTAGGCGAGGTTGAAGCCGTCGACGTCGGTGTCCTCCACCCACTCCTGCAGGTGGTCGGCGACCTCGGAAGCCGACCCGACGATGAAGGGACCCAGGCCGCCGATGGCGCCGTTGCGGCCGATGTCGCGCACGGTCCACTCGCCGCCGTCCTCGTTGGGCCGCTGGAAGTTGGCGACCGCCGACTGGATGGCGTTGCTCTCCACGTTGCCGATCGGCTCGTCCAGGTCGTACTGCGACAGGTCCACGCCCATCCAGCCCGACATGAACACCAGAGCGCCCTCGTCGCTCGTGTACTGCAGGAAGTCCTCGAACTTCGCCTGCGCCTTCTCGCTCGTCTCGTCGGTGATGATCGTGAGGAGGGTGTAGATGCGGGCGGCGTACCGGTCGCGCCCGGCCGCCTCCAGCGCGTCGCGCAGCTTGGCGACGGTCTGCTTCAGGCCCTCCTTGGTGGATGCGGCGACGAAGATGGCCTCGGCGTTCTCGGCCGCGAACGAGATGCCGCGCTTCGAGGCGCCGGCCTGGTAGATCACGGGCGTGCGCTGCGGGCTCGGCTCGGAGAGGTGGATCCCGGGGACCGTGAAGTGCTTCCCCCGGTGCCCGATCTCGTGCACCTTCGCCGGGTCGGTGAAGACGCCGGACTCGCGGTCGCGGATCACCGCGTCGTCCTCCCACGACCCCTCCCACAGCTTGTAGAGCACCTCCAGGTACTCGTCGGCGTGGTCGTAGCGGTCGTCGTGCTGCAACTGGTCGTCGTGACCCATGTTGCGGGCGGCGGACGGCAGGTAGCCGGTGACGACGTTCCAGCCGACGCGCCCGTTCGTCAGGTGGTCGAGTGTCGACATGCGGCGGGCGAACGGGTACGGGTGCTCGTACGCGGTGCCGGCGGTGATGCCGAAGCCGAGGTTCTCCGTCACCAGCGCCATCGCGGAGACGAGGAGGATCGGGTCGTTCACCGGCACCTGCGCGCCGTGCCGGATGGCCGCCTCGTTGCTGCCGCCGTAGACGTCGTAGGTGCCGAGCACGTCGGCGATGAAGATGCCGTCGAACCTCCCGCGCTCGAGCAGCTTCGCGAGCTCTGTCCAGTAGGTGAGGTCCTTGTAGCGCCAGGCCTGGTCCTCGGGGTGCCGCCACATGCCGGAGGACTGGTGGGCGACGCAGTTCATGTCGAAGGCGTTGAAACGGATCTGCCGGGTCATGCGCTCCAGGATGCGGGATGGAGGTCCCTGGCGCACGCGCTCCGTCACGTCGCGTAATTTATGTTTGTTCGGCCGCTGATCGAGCTATGGATCTCTCAGCCGAGTATCGCCACCTGGAACCAGCAGCGCGAGTCCGCGTGGGCAGGTGCCCGCGCCCATGGTGGCACCATCTAAGCCCGCGCGCAGCTACGCTATCCTCGGCTAAGGGGAGGCTTTACCAATGGCTAAAGTAGTGCGAGACTTACTGGCAGGAGGCGGAGACGATGACTTCCATGTGGTCGAGTGCGCCGTTGACGCTAGTGGGTGGTCCCCGGTCGCTGTCGCCTTGGGCGAACTGCGAGAGGGGCTTTGGTATCCGGACACGGACCATCCCGACGAGGGGCCGTGGCCTGACGAGGATCAGCCCGGTGACGTTGTGAAGCTGCTGTCGCTACTCAGGTACTTCGCCAGAAATGGCGAGCCGCCGTACAAGCACAGTTTCAACGACCTTGAAGACGGCATTTGGGAGTTCAAGGTTTCTAGTAAACGATTCCCGATGTTTGACACCGACGGCGCTGGGTTGTTTTCCCCAAAGCTGCGGATCGGGAGCATAGATGAAGCGGTGCCGGGCGCAGAATATTGGGAGTTCCCGGAGTTCGACTGGAACGTGCGGCTCACGCACTGCTTCCCCAAGTCCAGTCAGCGCACGCCTCGCAAAGAGATCGATGAGGCGCACCGCATTCGTAGTGAGGATATAGCGCATGACACGCGAAATTAGACGGAAGCCGTCTCGGCCCGTCTCTCGAACTCACCGACGGTCGCTAGTGGAGATGGTTGAGCAGGACCCAGTTCTCTCGATTGAGCTTGCCGCCGCCGATTCGCAGCTCAAGGCCCATGTGCTTCTCGCAAAGGCTTTCGCCGCGCGTGCTGATTTGAGCCAGCGAGATCTGGCTGAAAAGCTGCGAGTGAGCGAGGGTCGAGTGTCACAGATATTGGGAGGCGATGACGACCTTCGAGTGAGCACGCTGGGTCGGTACTTGCGCGCCCTTGGTTATGACTGGGACGCGGAGCTTGTGTCCAAAGAGCAAGAGGCCCCCGAGGTCGGGACGGCCTCGCGAAACCAAAGTGAGTTCATCAACTCCGACGTATACATCGGTGTAGCGGTCAGAGGTGAAGAGCGCGTCCCTTCTTTCACCTTTGTGCCAGAGGGCTTCGCTCCGAACGCCCCAGAAGGACAATTCCATGCCGCTTCCATCACCGCGAAGCGGATACCGCACGCGCGACTGAAATGGACGCCCTTGACGCAAGGGGACACAGATGACGATTGAGAATCTTTCCTTCGAGGTAACTGAGCTTGTCCATCTCGAGCGATCCTGGGAGCGTCTGACGCGCAAGGGTAAGACGTGGGATTCACTGGCTGTGGAGTTGGACTATTCAGTCCCCAAAGCGTCGTATTCCCGGAAGCGCGGCGAAGTCGCGGTGGAAACGCAGTATATCTTCACGGCTTTCGATGCCTCGATCGAGGATTCCGCCCCGCTTGGAAAGGTAACTAGCCGTTTTGCGGTCGTGATGCGAGCCAGCAGGGAAATCACCGAGCTCGACGTGGAACAGGGTGCCCTCAACCAGACGACCGGGCTCGCGCACGAAACCAGCCATCCATATCATCGAATGCTAATCGAAACGATGACGCGCGAGATGGGGTTACCTCCCTTCTCGTTGCCCTTTGACTTCGAAGGAGTAGCCGCAATGGCGACCGAAGGCGATGATAGCGACGACTAGCGACCCGTGAACCGCGGCGGGCGCTTCTGCTGGAACGCGGCGAAGCCCTCGCGGTAGTCCGCCGTCGCGCGCAGGCGCTCCTGGGCCTCCGTTTCGGCGGCGACCGAGCCCCAGAAGTCCAGCTCGCCGTCGCGCAGCGCGGCCACGATGTGCTTGGAGGCGACGAAGGCCTGGGTCGCGCCCGTTGCCGCCCGCGCGGCCGCCGCCTCCGCCTCGTCCACGAGTGCCGAGGCGGGGATGGCGCGGGAGAACAGGCCGCCGGCCACCGCCTCCACCCCCGACAGCAGCCGCCCGGAGTAGATGAGGTCGAGCGCGCGGTGCGGGCCGAGGCGCGAGACGAGCAGCCAGTGTCCGCCGGAGTCGAGGGCGGCGCCGAGAGCGGCGAACGGGGAGCCGACCTTCGCATCCTCGGCGATGTAGACGACGTCCGTCGCGATCAGCAGGCCCAGCCCGACGCCGAGGCAGGCGCCCTGTGCCGCCGCGAAGGTCGGGGCAGGGAAGGCGGCGATCCGCCGCAGCAGCGCCTCCACGGCGCCGAGGTAACCGGGCACGTCGTCGGTCGCCGGGTCGACGCCCGCGATGTCGCGGCCCGCGCAGAACGCACGGCCCTCGCCGCGCAGCACCAGCGCCCGCGCGCCGTCGGCCTCCGCCCGCTCGTACGCCTCGGACAGCGACCGGAGGTCGTCCGGCCCGAGCGCGTTGAGGCGCTCCGGCGCGTTGAGCGTGATGCGGGCGATGCCGTCGGCGGTCGCGTACTCGATCATGCGGACTCCTTCACACGTCGTAGTCGACGACGACGCGGTCGGTCAGGGGGTGGGACTGGCAGGTCAGCACGTACCCGCGCTCCAGCTCCTCCGGCTCGAGCGCGTAGTTCTCGGTCATCCGCACGTCGCCCGCGAGCAGGCGGGCGCGGCAGGTGCCGCAGACGCCTCCCGCGCACGAGAACGGCACGTCGGGCCGCACCCGCAGCGCCGCGTTGAGCACCGACTCGTTCGCGTCGACCGGCGTCTCGACGGTGGAGGTGAGGCCGTCGAGCGTGAACTCGATCGTGTTCGTCCGCTCGCCCTCGCGCACGACCACGGGCCGGCCGGCGTCGCCGCGCGCCTCCCCGGGCTCTCCGGTCGTGAAGAGCTCGAAGTGGAGGCGCTCCGCGGGCACGCCGTACGTCGCCAGCACGTCGCGGCACAGCTGGACCAGCTCGAACGGGCCGCAGAGGAACCACTCGTCGACCGTCTCCGGCGGCAGCAGCGTGTCGAGCATCCGCCGCAGCCGCTCCTCGTCGATGCGTCCGGAGAGGAGGGGAGCGGTGCGCTGCTCGCGCGACAGCACGTGGTGCAGGGCGAGCCGGGCGGGGTAGCGGTCCTTGAGGTCGGCCAGCTCCTCCAGGAACATCACGTCGACCGCGGTCCGGTTCGTGTACACGAGGGTGAAGCTGGAGGTCGCGCTCGCCGCGAGCACGCTCGACGCGAGGGCCATCAGCGGTGTGATCCCGGAGCCGGCCGCGATGCCCGCGATGTGCCGCCCGTCGAGAGCGCCGAGATCGACGGTGAAGGTGCCCTGCGGACTCATCACGTCGATGCGGTCGCCGGGCCGCAGCGCGGTCGTCGCCCAGGTCGAGAAGGCTCCGCCCAGGTCGCGCTTGATCGCGACGCTGATGCGGCCCTGCGCCGGCGGACGGCACAGCGAGTAGCTGCGGCGCAGCTCCGTGCCGTCGACGTGGGCACGCAGGGCGACGTGCTGCCCGGGCAGGTAGTCGTACTCGCCCGCGAGCTCGTCCGGCACCGCGAAGGTCACCTCGACGCTCGCCGCGGTCAGCGGGCGCACCTCGGCGACGGTCAGCTCGTGGAAGCGGGCGCGGCGGGTCCGGGTGCCCGACACCCCGCCACTCATAGCGCCTTCACGTGGTCGAAGGGCTCGCCGCAGCCGTCGCACACGTAGAGCGCCTTGCACGCCGTCGAGCCGAAGTGCGAGACCTCGCGGGTGTCGAGCGAGCCGCACAGCGGGCACTTCACCGCGAGCCGCAGGCCGACCGGCCCGGCCGGGCGGTCCGCGCGCGCGGGAGCGGTGCCGTCGGGAGGCGCGATCCCGTTGTCGCGCAGCGCCTGCCTCCCGGCGGGGCTGATCCAGTCGGTCGTCCAGGCGGGGGAGAGGGCGAGGCGCACCCGCACCCGCTCGAAACCGGCGCCGGCGAGGGCGCGCACGACGTCCTCCCGGATCGTCTCCATCGCCGGGCAGCCGGAGTAGGTGGGCGTGAGCACGACCTCCACGCCGTCGTCGGTGACGCTCAGCTCGCGCAGGATGCCGAGGTCGTCGATCGTGAGCACGCGCAGCTCGGGGTCGGGCACGGCCGCCGCCGCGGCCCAGGCGAGGTCGGCCTCCGCGAAGTGATTCACCATGACGCCCCCGGGTGCCGTCGCGTCAGCACCTGCAGCTCGGCCAGCAGCGGCCCGAGGTGCTCGGAGTGCCGGCCGCGCCTCCCGCCGCCCGCCGAGTGGAAGGTCGTGGGCGGCTCGATCCGCGCCTCCGCCAGCACCGGTGCCAGCCCGTCGTCGAAGGCCGGACGCAGCGTGGAGGGGGGTGGCGCGACCCCCTCCAACCGGTCGATCACCGGCTCGTCCCGGAACAGCTCGTCCACCAGCGGCCACACCGTCTCGAACGCGGCGAGCGTGCGCCGCCGCGACTCGTCGGTGCCCAGCGCCAGGCGCAGCAGCCACAGGTCGGCGTGCTCGCGGTGGTACGCGACCTCCTTCACCGCCTTCGCGGCGACGCCGGCCAGCACCGGGTCGGCGGAGGCCCGCAGCCGCTCGTACAGCTCGGACAGGTAGTGGGAGGCGGCCAGCTGCCGCACGATCGTCTGCGCGAAGTCGCCGTTCGGCAGCTCGAACAGCCAGGCCGAGCGGAACTCCGGCTCGTCGCGCCAGTAGGCGAGGTCGTCCTCGCTGCGCCCGTCGGCCGTCCCGGCGTAGCGCAGCAGCGAGCGGGCGTGGCCGAGCAGGTCGAGCGCGATGTTGGCGAGGGCGACGTCCTCCTCCAGCTCGGGCGCGCGCGAGATCCAGGCGCCGAGCCGCTGGGCCAGCACCAGGGAGTCGTCGCCGAGCCAGAGCGCGTACTCGGCGATGTCGGGGGAGGCCGGGGTGCCGGACTCGACGGCGACGAACTCCGCCGAGAGGGTCACCGTGCTCAGCTCGACATGGCCGTGGGCATCGGGGTCTGTCACAGGTGCTTCACCCCCTCCGACGCCGTGTAGTAGGTCGCGTGCCGGAAGTTCTTGCCCGCCGCGGACTCGAAGAAGGCGTCTTTGGCGTCGGGGTCGCTCGCCGTGATCGCGTCCGAGCGCACCACCCAGATCGAGACGCCCTCACCGCGGCGGGTGTAGAGGTCGCGGGCGTTGCGCACGGCGAGCTCCTCGTCGGGTGCGTGCAGCGACCCGACGTGCACGTGGCTGAGGCCGCGGGAGGCCCGGACGAACACCTCCCACAGCGGCCAGACCTCGGATGATGCGGCCTCGGTCCCGGCGCTCATGCGGCGGCCCCGGCGTGCTGCTTCTGCGCGTAGGCGGCCGCGGCCTCCCGCACCCAGGCCCCCTCCTCGTGCGCCTCCCGCCGGCGCTGCAGCCGCTGCGCATTGCAGGGCCCGCGGCCGGCGAGCACCTCCTGGAACTCCGTCCAGTCGATCTCGCCCAGCTCGTACTGCTGCTTCTCGTCGTCCCAGCGCAGGTCGGGGTCGGGCAGGGTCACGCCCAGCGCCTCCGCCTGGGGCACGAGCATCGCCACGAAGCGGCGGCGCAGCTCGTCGTTCGAGAACCGCTTGATCCGCCAGGCCATCGACCGGGCGGAGTTGGGGGAGTCGTCGTCCGGCGGCCCGAACATCATCAGCGACGGCCAGTACCAGCGGTCGACCGCCTCCTGCGCCATCCGCCGCTGCTCCTCGGTGCCGCGCATGAGCGTGAGCAGGATCTCGAAGCCCTGCCGCTGGTGGAAAGACTCCTCCTTGCAGATGCGGACCATCGCGCGCCCGTACGGCGCGTAGGAGCAGCGGCACAGCGGCACCTGGTTGCAGATCGCGGCGCCGTCGACGAGCCAGCCGATCGCGCCCATGTCGGCCCACGTGGGGGTCGGGTAGTTGAAGATCGAGGAGTACCGCGCCCGGCCCTCGATCAGCTGCTCTGTCATCTCGTCGCGCGTGATGCCGAGGGTCTGCGTCGCGGAGTAGAGGTAGAGCCCGTGCCCGGCCTCATCCTGCACCTTGGCCATCAGGATCGCCTTGCGCTGGAGGCTCGGAGCGCGCGTGATCCAGTTCGCCTCCGGCTGCATGCCGATGATCTCGGAGTGGGCGTGCTGCGACATCTGGCGGATCAGGGTGCGCCGGTAGTCGTCGGGCATCCAGTCGCGCGGCTCGATGCGCGCGTCGGCCGCTATCAGGGCGTCGAACGCGGCCTGGTCGGCCGTCGTGTCCGCGTCCGTGGTGGTCTCCATCGACCCTCCCCGTCCCGTTCTGCCGGTCGTGTCGGCATTACTGACTGATCGTTCGGTAAGTATATCCCGCCCGGCGTGCGCCGTGCCACACTGAAGCCCATGACCGACAGCACCGACACCCTGCGCCGCGGCCGTCCCGGCTACGACCAGCGCGGCATCCTGGAGGTCGCGGTCGCCGCGTTCAACGAGCACGGCTACGACGCCACCTCCATCGGCATGCTCGCGGCGCGGCTGGGCCTGTCGAAGTCGGCGATCTACCACCACGTCGCCTCCAAGGAGGAGCTGCTCGCGCTCGCCCTCGACGAGGCACTCGACGGGCTGGAAGGGGTGCTGCGCTCGCCGGAGGCGACCACCGGCAGCGCGGCGGACCGGCTGGAGGCGGTGCTCCGCGGCGCCGTGCTCGTGCTGGCCGAGCGGCTCCCCTACGTGACGCTGCTGCTGCGTGTGCGCGGCAACACGGACGTCGAGCGGGCCGCGCTGCAGCGACGGCGCGCCTTCGACCGGGCGGTCGCGCGGCTCGTCGCCGAGGCGCAGGCGGAGGGCGCGGTCCGGGCCGACGCCGAGGCGGCGGTCGTCGCGCGCCTCCTGTTCGGCATGATCAACTCGCTCACCGAGTGGTACGCGCCCTCGGGCCCCACGACCCCCGAGCACCTGGCCGACACCATCGTCGCCCTGGCCCTCACCCGCTAGCTGCGTCCCTCGGCGCCGGGCCTACTTCGCCACCAGGGTGAGAACGTCGTAGGACGCGACCAGCTCGTCCCGCTGGTTGAGGATGCGCGCATCCCAGCGCACCTCCCCGTAGTCGTCGGTCTCGCGCGGCGTGATCTGCTTGGCCGTCAGCGCGACGCGGATGCTGTCGCCCGGCACCACCGGGGTGAGGAAGCGCAGGTCCTCCAGCCCGTAGTTCGCGAGCACCGGACCCGGCGCGGGGTCGACGAACAGGCCGGCCGCCCACGACACCAGCAGGTACCCGTGCGCCACCCGACCGGGGAAGAACGGGTTGGCCGCCGCCGCATCCTCGTCCATGTGCGCGTAGAAGGTGTCGCCGGTGAAGGTCGCGAACTCCTCGATGTCGTCGAGCGAGATCGTCCGGGACGGTGTGCGCACCTGGTCGCCGATCCGCAGCTCGGCGAGCGGCTTGCGGAAGGGATGCGGCCCGTCCGCGTTCGCCGCGGCGCCCTCGTGCCACACCCCGGTGACCGCCGTGAGCAGGTCGGGCGTGCCCTGCAGGGCGGTGCGCTGCATGTGGTGCAGCACCGCGCGGATGCCGCCCAGCTCCTCCCCGCCTCCCGCGCGCCCCGGGCCGCCGTGCACGAGGTGCGGCATCGGCGAGCCGTGGCCGGTGGAGGTGCGGGCGTCGTCGCGGTCGAGCAGGAGGATGCGGCCGTTGTACCCGGCCGTCGACAGCACGAGCTCCCGCGCGAAGGCCGGGTCGTGGGTCGCGACGCTGGTCACCAGCGAGCCGCCGCCGAGGGCGACGAGCTGCGCCGCCTCCGCCGCTGAGGTGTAGGACAGGACGGCGGCCACCGGGCCGAACGCCTCGACGGTGTGCGCGGCCTCCACCCGCGGGTCGTCGAACCGCAGCAGCACCGGCGCGACGAACGCGCCCTCGACCGCGGCGCCCCGGCTGCCGTCGGCGTGCACGACGGTCGGCTGGTCGAGGCCGCCGAGCACGAGCTCGCCGCCCGCGGACACCAGCCGGCCGACCTGCCGCAGCACCTCGGCCCGCTGCTCCTGCGACGCCAGCGGCCCCATCGTCACGCCCTCCGCCCGCGGGTCGCCGAGCACGACCCGCTCGGCGATGCGCTTCTCGACCGCGCCGATCACGTCGTCCGCGAGCGCGGCAGGCACGAGCGCCCGGCGGATCGCCGTGCACTTCTGGCCCGACTTGGCCGTCAGCTCGGTGACGAGCTGCTTCACGTAGGCGTCGAACTCGGGCGTTCCCGTCACGGCGTCGGGACCGAGCACCGACGCGTTGATGGAGTCCGTCTCGGCCGTGAAGCGCACCCCGCCGGTCTGCACCGCGGGGTGCGCCCGCAGCGACTCCGCGGTGGAGGCCGACCCGGTGAACGCCACGAGGTCGCCCAGCCGCAGCGCGTCGAACAGCCCGGGCACCGAGCCGCACACCAGCTGCAGCGACCCCTCGGGCAGGAGGCCGGACTCCACCAGGATCCGCACCGCCGCCTCGGCGACGTACGCGGTCGGCGTGGCCGGCTTCGCCAGCGTCGGCATGCCGGCGAGGAACGCCGGCGCCAGCTTCTCGAGCATCCCCCAGACCGGGAAGTTGAAGGCGTTGATCTGCACGGCGACGCCCGGCAGGCGGGTATAGACGTGCCGGCCGAGGAAGCTGCCGTCCTTCGACAGGTTCTCCACCGGGCCGTCGAGCACGACCTGCGCGTTCGGCAGCTCGCGGCGCCCCTTCGACCCGTAGGTGAACAGGGCGCCGATGCCGCCGTCCACGTCGATCCACGCGTCGGCCCTCGTCGCTCCGGAGGCGGCGGAGAGGTCGTACAGCTCCTGCTTGCGCGCGGTCAGCTCCTGCGCCATCCGCTTGAGTAGCAGCGCGCGCTGGTGGAAGGTCAGCTCGCCGAGCGACGCCTGGCCGACCGTGCGGGCGTACTCCAGCGCGCCGGCGAGGTCGGCGCCCTGGGCGCTCACCCGGGTGATCGGCGTGCCGGTGGAGGCGTCGCGCACCTCCGTGCCGCTCGCCGCGCCCCCGTCGTCGCCCGCCAGGCCGGGGGCGCCGCCACCGGGCGTCCACCAGGCGCCCTGCAGGTAGCTGGGCAGGATCGTCGTCATCGGTCTCCTCCTTCGTCGGGCCACGGGTAGAACCCGCGTCCGGTCTTGCGCCCGAGCCGGCCGTCTGCGACCATGCGCCGCAGCAGCCCGGGAGGTTCGAAGCGCGGGCCCAGCTCGCGGAACAGGTGCTCCGCGATGTCGAGCCGCACGTCCAGGCCCACGATGTCGGTCAGCCGCAGCGGGCCGACCGGGTGCCGGTAGCCGAGCGTCATGGCGCGGTCGATGTCCTCGGGGGTGGCGACGCCCTCCTCCACCATCCGGATCGCTTCCAGGCCGAGCAGCACGCCCAGGCGCGAGGAGGCGAAGCCGGGGGAGTCGCGCACGATCACAGCCGTCTTGCCGAGCGCCTCCACCCAGCCGGTCGCGTCGGCCACGGCCGTGGGCGCCGTCGCCGACCCCGTCACCACTTCCACGAGCGCCGAGGCAGGGACCGGGTTGAAGAAGTGCAGCCCGAGGAACGCGCCCGGCCGCTCCAGCCCAGTGGCGAGCCCGTCGATGGAGAGCGAGGAGGTGTTGCTCGCGAGCACCCCGGACGGGTCGAGCAGTCGTTCGGCACGGCCCAGCGCCTCCGCCTTCAGCGCGGCGACCTCGGGCACCGCCTCGATGGCGAGCCCGGCGCCGCCGAGCGCGTCCCAGTCGAGCGTCACAGCGAGCCGGTCGGCTTCGGGAGGCTCGGCGCCGCGCTCGACGCTCCGCTCGATGGCGGCCACCACCCGGTCGCGGGCCGCCGACGCCGCCGCGCGGTCGCGTTCGATCACGACGACGGAGGCGCCGGCCATCGTGAACGCGTGCGCGATCCCCGCGCCCATCCGGCCGCCGCCGATCACACCGACGAGGGAGGGGAGGCCGCGGCCGTCAGGGATGTCCGTCACCGCCGCCTCCGCTCGAGGAACTCCGTCATGCGCCGCTTCTTCTCCGGCGACTCGAACAGCACGGCCTGCGCCTCCTGCTCGGCGTGGGGATGCTCGTGCGGCGCGGCGTGCAGCACGGACTTGGTCAGCTGGGTGGCGAGCGGGTCGTTCGTCGCGATGCGGTCCGCGAGGGCATGCGCCCCGGCGAGCAGCTCCTCCGGCTCGTACAGCGCGGTCACCAGGTGCACGGCCAGCGCCTCCTCGCCCGTGAGGATGCGCCCGGCCAGCGTCAGCTCCTTGGCGAGCGGCTCGCCGATCAGCCGGGGGAGGCGCCACAGCGCGCCGGCCGCCGCGATGATCCCGAGCCCGGTCTCGGGGTTGCCGATGCGCAGCCGCGGGGTCCCGATCCGGAAGTCGGCCGCGTACGCGAGCTCCGCGCCCCCGCCGAGCGCCGGGCCGTCGATCGCGGCGATCACCGGCAGCGGCAGCTCGGCGATGCGGGTGAAGACCGTCGCGTTGATGCCGCGGCGCGCGTCGGCGGCCGTGCGCTCGCGCAGCTCGGCGATGTCGGCGCCCGAGGCGAAGACGCCTCCTGCGCCGGTGAGGATGAGGAGGCGCGGGTCGCGCTCCAGCGCGGCGCACACCTCGTGCAGCTCGTCCACCATCCGCTGGTCGATGGCGTTGCGGCGTTCGGGCCGGTCGAGGGTGACGACGACACGGTCGGCGGACTCCTCGACGCGGAGAGTGGCGGGCGTGCCGTCCGTCATCGCACCGCCTCCACGATCAGGGCCGTGCCCTGCCCGACGCCGACGCACATCGTCGCCAGGCCGTACCGCGAGCCCTCGCGCTCCATGCGGCCGAGGAGGGTGACCGCGATCCGCGCGCCGCTCGACCCGAGCGCGTGGCCCAGCGCGATCGCGCCGCCGTCCGCGTTGACGCGGCGCTCGTCGAGCCCGAGCCGGCGGATGCAGGCGAGCGCCTGGCTCGCGAAGGCCTCGTTGAGCTCTACGCTGCCGAGATCGCCGACCTCGAGCCCCGCGCGCTGCAGGGCACGGTTGGTCGCCGGCACCGGACCGAGGCCCATCACCTCGGGCGCGACGCCCGCGCTGGCCCCCGCGACGATCCGGGCGCGCGGGCGGAGGCCGTAGCGGCTCACCGCGTCCTCGCTCGCCACCACCACCGCCGAGGCGCCGTCGTTGAGCGGGGAGGCGTTGCCCGCGGTGACCACGTGGCCGCCCGGAACGACGGGCTTGAGCGCGGCCAGAGCCTCCATCCCCGTGTCGCGGCGGATGCCCTCGTCGACCGCGACGATCCCGCCCGGCGTCTCGACCGGCACGATCTCGTCGGCGAAGCGCTCAGCGTCGGTCGCGGCGGCGGCCCGCCGGTGGCTCTCGAGGGCGAAGGCGTCGGCGTCGTCACGGGTGATCCCGTCGAGTCGCGCCACCTCCTCCGCCGTCTCCGGCATCGTGTAGGTCGCCTTGTCGCGGGCGAGGAGGCGCGGGTTGGCGAACCGCCAGCCGATCGACGTGTCGTACTGCGGCCCGGGCTTCGCCCATGGCCGCTCGGGCTTGCCCTGCACCCAGGGCGCGCGCGTCATCGACTCCGCGCCTCCGGCGACGACGATGTCGGCGTCACCCGCGCGCACGGCCTGCCCGGCGAGCGTGATCGCGGTCAGCCCGGAGGCGCAGAGCCGGTTGACGGTGAAGGCCGGCACCTCGTCGGGCAGCCCGGCGAGCAGCACCGCCATCCTGGCGACGTTGCGGTTGTCCTCGCCGGCCTGGTTCGCGGCGCCGAGCACGACCTCGTCGACCGCGTGGCCGGGGACGCCCGCCCGGGCGACGGCCTCCGCGACCACGAGCGCGGCCAGGTCGTCGGGCCGGACGCCGGCGAGAGCGCCGCCGTACCGGCCGACCGGCGTGCGCACGCCGCCCACCAGATAGGCCTCCGGCATCCGTGCTCTCCCCTCGATCACCGCTGATCGACTGAATTACCGAACGATCGTTCAGTTCGACTGATCATCGCATCCCACCCGCCCCGGCACAACCGCAGCGCCGCCACGCACGGCTCAGCGGGCGTCGTGGTCCTCGAAGACGAGCGACGTCTTCGTGTCGCGCACGCTCGGGATCGCCGTCAGCTCCTCCAGCACCACGCGCCGCAGGTCCTCGTTGTCGCGCGCCCGCACCAGCAGGATCACGTCGAAGTCGCCGCCGACCAGCGCGAAGTGCTCGACCTCGGGGATGGCGCGCAGCCGGTCGCGCAGGTCGTGCCAGGCCGCCTGCTCCACGCGCATGGTGACGTACGCCGACGACCCCCGGCCCGACAGGCGCGGGTCGACCTTCGCCGTGAAGCCGGTGATCACGCCCTCCGCCACCAGCCGCGACACCCGGGCGTAGGCGTTGGCGCGCGAGACGTGCGCCTGCTCGGCCACCGCCGTGATGGAGGCGCGGCCGTCGGCGCGCAGGGCGTCCAGGATGCGGGCGTCGATGTCGTCCATGACGGCAGACAGTCTGACATGCGAACCGCCAGAGCGCACCCATTCGTCTCGAAACACGTGGACCCGTGGCGAACACGGTCCAGCGAAGTCATCCTGATGATCAGCGACGTCTTTCGAAGGAGAACAGATGCACGCCGACGATCTGCTGCCGGGCGACACCCCGCTCCGGCTCATCGATCAGGAGGGCACGGGCCACCCGCACGCGCGCCTCCCGTTCCCGTCCACCCCCGTGCTGCTCGACGGCTACCGGAGGCTCGTGCTGGGCCGCCGCCTCAACGAGCAGGCCGACGCGCTGGTGCGGCAGGGGAGGCTCGCCGTCTACCCGTCGTCGCAGGGCCAGGAGGCCGCCGAGGTCGCCGCGGCCATGGTGCTCGGCGACGAGGACTGGCTGTTCCCGACCTACCGCGACAGCGTCGCCGTCATCTCGCGCGGCGTCGACCCGTTCGAGGCGTTCCTGCTGCTGCGCGGCGACTGGCACTCGGGCTACGACCCGAAGGAGCACCGGATCGCACCCCAGTCGACCCCGCTCGCCACCCAGCTGCTGCACGCGGTCGGCGTGGCCCACGCGGCGCGGCTGCGCGGCGAGGACACGGTCGTCCTCGCGATGTGCGGCGACGGCGCGACCAGCGAGGGCGACTTCCACGAGGCGCTCAACTTCGCCGCCGTCTTCCACCTCCCCGTCGTGTTCCTCGTGCAGAACAACGGGTATGCGATCTCCGTGCCGCTGAGCCGGCAGACCGCCGCACCGAGCCTGGCGCACAAGGGCGTCGGCTACGGGATGCGCGGCCGCCTGGTCGACGGCAACGACCTCGCCGCACTGCTCGCGCTGCTGGGCGAGGCGGTGCAGGAGGCGCGCGACGGCGGCGGCCCGACGCTGGTCGAGGCCGTGACCTACCGGGTGAAGCCGCACACCAACGCCGATGACGCCACCCGGTACCGCAGCCAGGAGGAGGTCGAGCCGTGGCTCGCGCGCGACCCGCTGCTGAGACTCCGCACCTGGCTGGCCGCGCAGGGCGCGCTGAGCGACGGCGACGACGCCGAGGCCCACGCGCACGCCGAGAGCGTCGCCGCCCGCGTCCGCGCCCAGCTCACCGCCGACGCCGAGCCCCACCCGCAGGACCTGTTCGCCCACGTCTACGCCACCCCCACGCCGCAGCTGCGCGAGCAGTCCCGGCTGCTGGCCGCCGAGCTCGAGGCCGAGGAGGCCGTGCGATGACCCTGACCGCCGACCCCGGACCGCGCGCCGGCGCCGCAGCACCCGCGGCAGCCTCCACCGCCACCATGACCATGGCCCAGGCGCTCAACCGCGCCCTCGCCGACGCGATGGCCGCCGACCCGTCGGTGCTCGTCTTCGGCGAGGACGTCGGGCCGCTCGGCGGCGTCTTCCGCATCACCGACGGCCTCACCGCGCGCTTCGGCGAGAACCGCTGCTTCGACACCCCGCTGGCCGAGTCCGGCATCGTCGGCACCGCCGTCGGCATGGCGATGAACGGGATGCGGCCGGTCGTCGAGCTGCAGTTCGACGCCTTCGCCTACCCGGCCTTCGAGCAGATCGTCGACCATGTCGCCAAGATGGGCAACCGCACCCGCGGCCGCGTCCGCCTCCCGATGGTCATCCGCATCCCCTACGCGGGCGGCATCGGGGGAGTGGAGCACCACTCCGACTCGTCCGAGGTGTACTACGCGCACACCCCGGGTCTGACGGTGGTCAGCCCCGCCACCCCGCAGGACGCGTACGGCATGCTGCGCGCTGCGATCGCCCTCCCCGACCCCGTCGTGTTCCTCGAGCCCAAGAAGCTGTACTGGTCGAGCGGCGAGGTCGACACCGCGGCGCCCCTGCCCGAGCTCGGCCGCGCCCGCGTCGCCCGCCAGGGCACCGACGCGACGCTCATCGCCTACGGGCCGTCGGTCCCGGTCGCGCTCGCCGCCGCCGAAGCCGCGGAGGAGGAGGGGCGGAGCCTCGCCGTCGTCGACGTACGCAGCCTCGTCCCCTTCGACGACGACACCGTCTGCGAGGCCGTGCGCGCGACCGGTCGCGCCGTCGTGATCGCGGAGGCGCCCGGCTTCGCGAGCGTGGCCGGCGAGATCGCGGCGCGGGTGTCGGAGCGCTGCTTCCACCACCTCCTCGCCCCGGTGCGCCGGGTGACCGGCTTCGACACCCCGTTCGCCCCGCCGAAGCTCGAGTCCTACTATCTGCCGAGCGTCGACCGCGTGCTCGACGCCGTCGAGACGCTGCAGTGGGAGGACGCATGAGCCTCCGCGTCTTCACCCTCCCCGACCTCGGCGAGGGCCTCACCGACGCCGAGCTGGTGCGCTGGCTGGTCGAGCCCGGCCAGCAGGTCGCCGTCGACCAGCCGATCGCCGAGGTCGAGACCGCCAAGTCGGTGGTGGAGGTGCCGTCGCCGTTCGCGGGCGTCGTCGCGACCCTGCACGGCGCGGAGGGCGAGACGATCATGGTCGGCGCGCCGCTGATCGAGGTCGACGAGGTGGAGGCGCAGGAGCGTGAGAAAGAGGCTGCAGAACCCGAATCCGCAGCCCCCGCTCCCGCCTCCGCATCCGGGCAGGTGCTCGTCGGCTACGGCACGACCTCCCACACCGGCCGACGCCGCCCGCGGGTCGCGACGATGATCGGTGGTCGCGTCGTCGCACCCGCACCCGCACCCGCCCCGGCTGCGCCCCGCATCGTCCCTGTCGTCTCCCCGGTGGTGCGCGCCCTCGCCCGCGACCACGGCATCGACCTGACCACCCTGCGCCCGACCGGCCCGGACGGCATCGTCACCCGACACGATGTGGAGGCGGCGTTCGGCTCCGCGACGACCCCCTCCTCTCCCTCCACCACCACCGCGTCGTCGCCCGCCGCCGACCCCCGCACCGGGCTCGCCGTCGCCGCGACCACCCCGTTCTCCCGGTTCCGGCGCACGGTCGCCGAGGCCATGACGCGCAGCCGCGCCGAGATCCCGGAGGCGACCGTCTGGGTGGACGCCGACGCGACCGAGCTCTGGGCCGCGCGCCGGCACCTCGTCCTCGACGACCGGACCCCGTCGTTCCTCTCCTTCGTGTCGCGCTTCGCCCTGGCCGCGCTCGCCCGGCGCCCGGAGCTGGCGGGACGCGTCACGCCCGACGGCCTCGGCCTGGAGACCTTCGACGGCGTCAACCTGGGCGTCGCCGTGGACACGCCGCGTGGACTGGTCGTCCCGGTCGTGCGCCGCGCGGACCGGATGACCGTCCGGCAGCTCGACGCCGAGATCGTCCGGCTGGGCGACGCCGCTCGCGCGGGCGAACTCCCGCCAGCCGACCTCGCCGGCTCCACCTTCACCATCAACAACTACGGCAGCCTCGGCGTCGACGGCAGCGCGGCGATCATCAACCACCCCGAGGTCGCCATCCTCGGCGTCGGCCGCGTGCTGGAGCGCCCCTGGGTGGTCGACGGCGCCGTCGTGCCACGCCGGATCGTGCAGCTCTCGCTCGTCTTCGACCACCGCGTCACCGACGGGGGAGTGGCGGCAGGGTTCCTGCGCGAGGTCGCCGACGCGATCGAGTCGCCGCTCGCCGTGCTGGCCGACGCGCCGCCCGCCTCCGCCGCCGGAGCCGGTTCCCCCTCCGCACCCGCGGCGTAGGGTGAAGGCATGAGCGACAAGAAGAACGACGACGACCGCGACCTCAGCGTGGAGAAGGAGGTCGCGCCCGAGGAGAACATCGACTGGCTCCCGCACCCCGAGCCCACCGACGGCGACGCTCCCGCCCCGTAACCCGCCGTCACGGCCCCCGCGCAGGCGGGCTTAGGGTGGGAGGAGTGACCGCCCGCACGCCCTCCCGCACCTTCCCGCTCTGGCTCGCCCTGCTCCTCGCGCTCGTCTGCGGCGCCGGCGTCGCCCTGCAGTCCCGCATCAACGGCGAGCTGGGCAAGCGCCTCGGCGACGGCTTCGCCGCCGCCGCCATCTCGTTCGGCTCGGGCCTCGTGATCCTGCTGATCGCGCTGGCCGTCGCCCCCGCCGGCCGCCGCGGCCTGCGCCGCGTGCGCGACGCGCTGCGCGGCGGCGAGTTGCGCTGGTGGTACGTCTGCGGAGGCGCCGCCGGCGCCTTTCTGGTGCTGTCGCAGGGTCTCGTCGCCGCGGTGCTCGGCGTCGCCCTGTTCACCGTGTCGGTGGTCGCCGGGCAGACCGTGAGCGGACTGGTGCTCGATCGCATCGGCCTCGGCCCGGGCGGCAGGCGCCCGCTCACCCCCTCACGCGTGGTCGGAGCGGGGATCGCGCTCGTCGCGGTGCTCTGGGCCGTCTCCGCGCAGCTCGGCGGCAGCATCTCCGTCTGGGCCATGGTGCTCCCGCTGCTGGCGGGCCTCGGGATGGGCTGGCAGCAGGCCGTCAACGGCCAGGTCCGCGTGCTGGCCGAGAGCGCGTTGACCGCGACCTTCATCAACTTCCTCGTCGGAACCGTCGTTCTGGTCGTGCTGATGCTCGTGCACTTCGCCTTCGCCGGCCTGCCGCGTCCGCTGCCCTCGGAGCTCTGGCTGTATCTGGGCGGCGCGATCGGCTGCGTGTTCATCGCGGCGAACGCCCTGCTCGTGCGCATCACGGGCGTCCTGCTGCTCGGCCTCGCCACGGTCGCCGGACAGCTGATCACGGCGCTCCTGCTCGACCTCCTGCTGCCCAGCTCGCAGGCGGGCGTCCCGTTCTCGACCATCGGCGGGACGCTGCTCGCCGTGGTCGCCGTCGGCGTGGCCAGCATCCGCTGGGGCCGCCGCCGCAGGACCGCCGGCGAGCTGTAGCGGGCCTCAGTCGAGCACGACTCAGTCGAGCACGACTCAGTCGAGCACGACTCAGTCGAGCACGACTCAGTCGAGCACGACTCAGTCGAGCACGACTCAGTCGAGCACGCTGAGGAAGCGCTCCGGGTCGATCGTCTTGCGGTGCCCCTCCCGGCTCTCCTCCGGGATGCCGCCCACGTACAGCCAGCCGAGCAGGCGCTCGTTCTTCGCCAGGCCGTGCATCCGGTGCACCGCCTTCGACCGGGTGTGGTGGCCGGTGCGCCAGATCACGCCCCACCCGGCGTCGTGCAGCAGCAGGCTCAGGAGGTGCGCGACGCCCGAGGCGACCGCGTCCTGCTCCCAGCCGGGCACCTTCTCGCTCTTCGTGCGCACGGCGACGATGGCGAGCAGCAGAGAGGAGCGCAGCGGCTTCGCGGCGAGCTTCTCGGCGTCATGGCCGCTCGCCTTCGCATCCTTGACGAACGCCTCGCCGAGGCGCACGCGGGCATCGCCGCGCAGCTCGATGATCCGCCAGGGGTGCAGCGCGCTGTGGTCGGCGACGCGGCCGGCCGCCGCGATCAGCGGCAGCAGCTCCTCGTGCGTGGGAGCGTCCGGCGTCACCCGCGAGTACGACCGCCGCGCCGCGACGCGCTCCGCCAGCGCGGAGTGATCGGTCACCGGGCGAGAATCGGTCACTGGCCCTCGGGCGTGAACTCGAGCGCGATCGAGTTCATGCAGTACCGGTCGCCGGTCGGGGTGCCGAAGCCGTCGGGGAAGACGTGGCCCAGGTGGGAGCCGCAGCTCGCGCACCGCACCTCGGTGCGGACCATGCCCAGGCTGGTGTCCTCGATCAGCTGGACGGCCTCCGGGCGCACCGACTCGTAGAAGCTGGGCCAGCCGCAGCCGCTGTCGAACTTGGTGCCCGACTTGAACAGCTCGGCACCGCACGCCGCACAGGTGTAGAGGCCGGCACGGCTCTCGTCGAGCAGCTCGCCCGTCCACGGGCGCTCCGTGGCGGCCTCGCGCAGCACGGCGTACTTGTCGGCGTCGAGCTCCTCGCGCCACTGCTCGTCGGTCTTCGAGACCTTGTAGTCCATGCGTGTTCCTTTCGGTCAGTCACCACCCTAAACGGGCCCGGTGCGCGGGCTGTTCCCTGTTTCGCCAGGTTCCGACGCCGGGTTCCGACCTGCCGCGTGCAAACGGGCAACACACAGGACCCGGCCCCTAGGATGATCGGCGAGCGTGGCGCGAGACGACACCGGTACGGCGAACAGAAGGCGGGAGCGCGTGGCCGAGGCTGCAGGTCTGACCGACCGGGAGGCCGCCATCCTCGACTTCGAGCGCCGCTGGTGGCGGCATGCCGGAGCCAAGGAGCAGGCCATCCGCGAGGAGTTCGGACTCTCGGCCGCCCGGTACTATCAGCTCCTCGGGGCCCTGATCGACCGGCCGGACGCCCTGCAGCACGACCCGATGCTCGTCAAGCGACTGCTCCGCCTCCGCGAGACGAGGACGGCCGCCCGCCGCAGCAGGACCCTCCTGCCCGGCGACTGACCAAGGAAACCAGACGATGGCAGAGAAGTTCCCCACGGACCGTTTCGACGAGATCCCGGACGGGCTGGAGCGCGTGGGCGCCCACCGCGCACCGCGACCGCGTGGTCGCGGATGGATCGCCGTCGGCTGGGCGGCGCTCGCGACGATCGTGCTCGTCGGCGCCGGCATCTTCGGCCTCTCGCTCATCAACGGCGCCATCTCGTTCAGCGGCCCGACGAACTCGGCCAGTGCCGCCTCCTCCAGCGCCGCCGCCCCGACGCCCAGCGCGACGCCGACCCCGACGATCGTGCCGACCGTCGACCCGAGCCTCAGCGTCAACGTGCTCAACGGCACTAGCACGGAGGGGCTCGCCGGCACGATCGGCGACAAGCTGAAGGCCGCCGGCTGGACCATCGGCGCGCTCGCGAACGCCGACCGCACCGACATCGCCCAGACCGTCGTCTACTACGCCGATCCGGCGAACCAGGCCGCCGCGCTCGGCGTCGCCCAGTCCCTTCCCGGGGCCGCCGTGCAGCAGACGCAGGACTTCGCCGATTCGGGCGCCGACATCACGGTCGTCGTCGGCGCCGACAACGCCGGCTGAGCCCGCATCGGGGCAGCGCACGCCCGTTTTTGTTTCGCGCGTGTTTAACTTCCGCAGGATTCGCGATTTCTTCCCGAAAACACTGGCGAATACTGGCATTGCACGCATTAGGATCGGGAGTCAACGCGCGGCGCTGGACCGCGCCGGCGACACAGCAATGGGAGTAATGCATGGCGAACGGGACCGTGAAGTGGTTCAACGCTGAGAAGGGCTACGGATTCATCACCGTCGATGGTGGGGGACAGGACGTCTTCGTCCACTACTCCGCGATCGACATGAACGGCTACAAGGTGCTCGAGGAGGGCCAGCAGGTCCAGTTCGAGGTCGGTACGGGCAACAAGGGCCCGCAGGCCGAGTCGGTGCGTCCGCTGTAGTACGCAGCGATCGGAAGACCACGGAGCGTCGCCCCTCGGGGTGGCGCTCCTCTTCTTTGCGTCCCCTCCCCGCTCGCTTGCACTCGCCGGTCCTGAGTGCCAGAATCGCTTTTAGCACTCCATCTGATCGAGTGCTAATCATCGGAATCTTTCGCAGACGTCCGGGAGGGACGAGAAACACATGGCAAAGATCATCGCTTTCGACGAGGACGCGCGCCGCGGCCTCGAGCGCGGCCTGAACACCCTGGCCGACACGGTCAAGGTGACGCTGGGCCCGCGCGGTCGCAACGTCGTCCTCGAGAAGAAGTGGGGCGCGCCGACCATCACCAACGACGGCGTCTCCATCGCGAAGGAGATCGAGCTCGACGACCCGTACGAGAAGATCGGCGCGGAGCTCGTCAAGGAGGTCGCGAAGAAGACCGACGACGTCGCCGGTGACGGCACCACCACGGCGACCGTGCTCGCCCAGGCGCTCGTCAAGGAGGGCCTGCGCAACGTCGCGGCCGGAGCCGACCCCATCACCCTGAAGCGCGGCATCGAGAAGGCCGTCGCGGCCGTCACCGAGGAGCTCATCGCGAGCGCCAAGGAGGTCGAGACCAAGGAGGAGATCGCGGCGACCGCCTCCATCTCCGCCGGCGACACCACCATCGGCGAGATCATCGCCGAGGCGATCGACAAGGTCGGCAAGGAGGGCGTCGTCACCGTCGAGGAGTCGAACACCTTCGGCACCGAGCTCGAGCTCACCGAGGGCATGCGCTTCGACAAGGGCTTCCTGTCGCAGTACTTCGTGACCGACCAGGACCGCCAGGAGGCGGTCTTCGAGGACCCGTACATCCTCATCGCCAACCAGAAGATCTCCTCCATCAAGGACCTGCTGCCGATCGTCGACAAGGTGATCCAGGCCAACAAGCAGCTCCTGATCATCGCGGAGGACGTCGACGGCGAGGCCCTGGCCACGCTGATCGTCAACAAGATCCGCGGCATCTTCAAGTCCGTCGCCGTCAAGGCCCCGGGCTTCGGCGACCGCCGCAAGGCCATGCTGCAGGACATCGCGATCCTCACCGGCGGCCAGGTCATCTCCGAGGAGGTCGGCCTCAAGCTCGAGAACGTCACCCTCGACCTGCTCGGCCAGGCCCGCAAGGTCGTCATCACCAAGGACGAGACCACCATCGTCGAGGGCTCGGGCGACCCCGAGGCCATCGCCGGCCGCGTGGCCCAGATCCGTGGCGAGATCGAGAACACCGACTCGGACTACGACCGCGAGAAGCTCCAGGAGCGCCTCGCGAAGCTCGCCGGCGGCGTCGCCGTCATCAAGGCGGGCGCGGCCACCGAGGTCGAGCTCAAGGAGCGCAAGCACCGCATCGAGGACGCCGTCCGCAATGCGAAGGCCGCCGTCGAGGAGGGCATCGTCGCCGGTGGTGGCGTGGCCCTCATCCAGGCCGGCAAGACCGCGTTCGAGAAGCTGGAGCTCGTCGGTGACGAGGCCACCGGTGCGAACATCGTCAAGGTCGCCATCGAGGCGCCGCTGAAGCAGATCGCGATCAACGCGGGCCTCGAGGCCGGCGTCGTCGTCGCGAAGGTCCGCGAGCTCGCGGTCGGCCACGGCCTCAACGCCGCGACCGGCGAGTACGTCGACATGCTGGCGTCGGGCATCAACGACCCGGTGAAGGTGACCCGCTCGGCGCTGCAGAACGCCGCGTCGATCGCCGGCCTCTTCCTCACCACCGAGGCCGTCGTCGCCGACAAGCCGGAGAAGAACGCTCCGGTCGCCGCCGACCCGACCGGTGGCATGGACTTCTGAGTCCAGCACCGCACTAGCACGAGAGGGCGTCTCCCGCACGGGAGGCGCCCTCTCCGCGTCTGCGCCGTCTCCTCTCGCGCCGTCTCCTCTCGGGCGGTCTCCTCTCGCGCCGTTTCCCCGCCGCCGAGGGGGAAAGGGGAGGCTACGCGCCGGCCTTGGGGGCCGCGGCCGAGTCCGCGAGGGGCAGGGTGACGCGGAAGGTGGCGCCGCCGCCGTCGGTCTCCACGACCTCCACGGTGCCCTGGTGGGCGGCGACGATGGAGGCGACAATCGCGAGCCCGAGGCCGCTGCCGCCGGTCTCGCGGGTACGCGACGTGTCCGCGCGCCAGAACCGCTGGAAGATCTTCTCGCGGATCTGCGGCGGGATGCCCTCGCCGTGATCGCGCACCTCGATGGTCGCGCGCTGCGTGCGGTGGTCGACCTGCACGCCGATCTCGATGGGGGAGCCCTCCGGGGTGTAGCGCAGCGCGTTGCCGATGAGGTTGGTGACGACTTGGCGGAGCTTGTTCTCCTCCGCGAGCACGATCGCGGGCTCTGCGGGCGCCGGATCGGGCTCGGCGAGCGTCAGCTGCTCCGTGGTGCTGATCGGGAGGGTGTCCGTGCCGCCCCGGCGTCCGCGACCGCGGCGCAGGCGGGCGATCGTCGCCCCCGCGAACGCGATCGGGCCGGTGGAGTTGGCCGACCGCGACGGCACCGGCCGCGACGGCTGCTCGGCGAGGGGCATCGGCATCGTGTCGAGGGAGGACAGCTCCTCGTCGTCGACCGGCTCCGGCTCGGCGATGGAGGGCGGCGTCAGCACGGTGACGACGCGGTCAGGCGCACCGGCCATCGCGTCCATCGCGGCGTCGCGCGCGATCTGCACGAGGTCGACGGGGTGGAGGTCCAGCGGCTTGGTCTCGTCGAGGCGCGCCAGTTCCAGCAGGTCCTCGACGAGGAGGCCCATGCGGATGGCCTCCTTCTCGATCCGGTCCATCGCCTGCGCGACGTCCTCGGGGGTCTGCAGCGCGCCCATCCGGTACAGCTCGGCGTAGCCGCGCACGGACACCAGCGGCGTGCGCAGCTCGTGGGAGGCGTCGCCGACGAACCGGCGCATCTGGTCGATGGTGCGCGCGCGGTCGGTGAAGGCGCGGTCGATCCGGTTGAGCATGGTGTTGAGGGAGCGGTTCAGCCGCCCGACCTCGGTGTTGGGCGTCGCGCCGCCGAGCCGCTGGCTGAAGTCGCCGTCCGCGATGGCGGCCGCGGTCTGCTCCACCTCGCGCAGCGGCGAGAACGTCGTCGTCACGAGCATGCGCGTCAGGCCGGCGCCGACGATGATGACGATGACGCCGAAGCCGAGGAAGATCGCGAGGAAGCTCGCCATCACCGTGTCGATCTGCGTCGTGGTCGTCGCCACGATCGCCGTGCCGAGCGCGCCCGGCGGGTTCGTCAGGGTGACCGTCTGAGCCAGCGCCCGGTACGTGGTGCGGCCGTCGTTCGATAGCAGCGGGTAGCCTCCGGCCGGCAGCTGCTTGCCCTCGGCGACGGTCAGCGACTCGGGGATGGCCGGGCGGTGCGAGAACGGGATGTTCGACCAGTTCGTCTTCACCAGGTCGCCGTTGGAGTCGTACAGCGCCGCGAAGTAGTCCGACGGGCTCGCGTCGGTGGCGATCTTCTGGCTGTCCGACGACGTGCCGTACAGGTACGTGTTGAGGTAGTTCGCCCCGGAGGCGGCGGAGAGCTGGGCGTCGAGCTGGTCGAGCAGGACGGGCTTCAGCATCGACATCGTCCCGATGCCCGTCACGAGCAGCCCGAGGGTCAGCATCAGCACGGTCACCCCGGTGATCTTGGTGCGCAGGGAGATCGCGTTCCACCGATCGAGCAAGCGTGCGTGCATCAGGGCGCCAGTCTACGCAGCAGAAGCTGAGCCGGGGATGTGCGGGAGCAGTGCCCCGGCCCTCACGCCTTCGCGGCCTTGAGCATGTAGCCGAAGCCGCGCTTGGTCTGGATCAGCGGCTCGCTGGAGTGCGCGTCGACCTTGCGGCGCAGGTACGAGATGTACGACTCCACGATGCCCGCGTCGCCGTTGAAGTCGTACTCCCAGACGTGGTCGAGGATCTGCGCCTTCGACAGCACGCGGTTGGGGTTGAGCATCAGGTAGCGCAGCAGCTTGAACTCGGTCGGGCTGAGCTCGATCGCGGTGTCGCCGACGAAGACCTCGTGCGTGTCCTGATCCATGGTGAGCTCGCCGGCGCGGATCACCGCGTCTTCGTCGGCCTGCATGGTCCGGCGCAGGATGGCCTTGATGCGCGCCACGATCTCGTCGAGACTGAACGGCTTGGTCACGTAGTCGTCGCCGCCGACGGTGAGGCCGGTGATCTTGTCCTCGGTGTCGTCCTTCGCGGTGAGGAACAGGATGGGAGCCGTGTAGCCGGCCCCGCGCAGCCGCTTGGTGACGCCGAAGCCGTTCATGTCCGGCAGCATGACGTCGAGGATGATGAGGTCTGGCTCCTCTTCGAGGACCGCGGAGATCGCCTGTGCGCCGTTGCCCACCGCGCGCACGGCGAAGCCGGCGAAGCGGAGGCTGGTGGTGAGCAGATCGCGGATGTTCGGCTCGTCGTCGACGATGAGAATGCGGGGTCCTGCGTTCATGGGAAATATTATCTGCGCATCGGCTGGGGCTTCCCTGTGAGCCGTCGGTGCGCGATCGGTGCGGAGTGCGTGGACGGCACGTGCGCGGGTCGTGTGCAGGGCTGGCGCTCGCCGAGGGCAGCGTGGATGCTGTGAGGGAGGAGGACGCCATGTCCAGACGTACCGTCGTGATCGCGGGCGCCGGTCTCGCCGGAGCCACCACCGCCGTCGAGCTGCGCGAGCGCGGCTTCGAAGGCCGCATCCTGCTGCTCGGCGCCGAGGAGCACCACCCCTACATCCGGCCCCCGCTGTCGAAGGAGTACCTGAAGGGCGAGGCCGACATCGACGCCGCCTACGTCAAGCCCGGCGAGTGGTACTCCGAGCACGACGTGGAGTTCCTGCCCGGCACGGAGGCCGGCTCATTCGACCCCGGCGCGCACGAGCTGTTCGTCGCCGGCGGCGGCCGGCTCACCTACGACAGCCTGGTGCTCGCGACAGGAGCGAGCGCCCGGCCGCTGTCCGTCCCGGGCAGCGGCCACGGCGCCGTCCTGCAGCTGCGCACCATCGAGGACAGCCAGCGGCTCTACGCGGCCCTGGAGGTCGGCGGCCGCCGCATCGTCGTGGTCGGCTCCGGCTGGATCGGGATGGAGGTGGCGGCAGCCGCACGCGGGTTCGGCAACGAGGTCACCGTGGTCGGCCGCTCTGCCGTGCCGCTCAGTGCGGCGATCGGGCGCGGCCCGGGCGCGGTCTTCGAGCGCCTCCACACCGATCACGGCGTCGCCTTCCGCAACGGCGACCACGTCGTCGCGGTCGAGGGCGCGACGCGCGAGCAGCACGCGGCGGAGGTCGTCCTCGCGTCGGGGGAGCGCCTCCATGCCGACCTCGTGGTCGCCGGGGTCGGCGCCGCCCCGAACACGCGGATCGGCGAGCGGTCGGGACTGAGCGTGCAGAACGGCCTCCTCACCGACAAGGCGATGCGCACCTCCGCCGAGGACGTGTACGCCGTCGGCGACGTCGCGAACCCGTTCCTCCCCGCCATCGGCCGGCACCTCCGCAACGAGCACTGGGCGAACGCCATCGCCGGCGGCACGGTCGCGGCGCGGGCGATCCTCGGCGAGCGGGCGTCGTACGACGACATCCCGTACTTCTACTCGGACCAATACGATCTGGGCATGGAGTTCTCCGGGTACGCGCCGCTCATGGCGGACGCGCGGGTGGTGTATCGCGGCGACGTGGAGGCGCGGGCCTTCATCGCCTTCTGGCTGCGGGGCGACCGCGTTGTCGGCGGCATGAACGTGAACGTGTGGGACGTGCAGGACGACATCCAGCGCCTCATCCGCGACGGCGACCGCATCGACGAGCAGCGGCTGACCGACGAGAGCGTGGACCTTGCCGCCGTCTGAGTCGTCGCCGTCCGAGCCCTACCTCCCGCCGCTGCGCATCCCGGTCCGCACGATCGGCGACCGCACCATCGACTTCTCCCGCCGCGTCGCGATCATGGCGGTCGTCAACCGCACGCCGGACTCCTTCTACGACCAGGGCCGCACCTACGCCTTCGACCGCGCGGTCGATGCTTGCTTCGAGGCCGTCGCGCTCGGCGCCGACTGGGTCGACATCGGCGGGGCGCCATTCGCGCCGGGCGAGCCCATCCCGGTCGAGGAGGAGGTGGAGCGGGTGGTCCCGGTGGTCGCCGCGCTGCGGGCCGGCTCCGACGTCGTCATCTCGGTCGACACCTTCGACGCGGAGGTCGCGCGCCACGCCATCGAGGCGGGCGCGACCGTGATCAACGACACCACCGGGCTCAGCGACCCGCGACTCGTGGAGGTCGTGGCCGTCAGCGCCGCCACCCTCGTCATCACGCACAGCCTCGCCCGCCCGCGCACCCCGTACCCGCGGCCGCACTACGACGATGTCGCCGCGGAGGTCGCCGCGTTCCTGCGCGACCGGGTCGACCGCGCGACCGCCGCGGGCATCCCCGAGGAGCGCCTGATCGTCGATCCCGGCCACGACCTCAACAAGAACACGCTGCAGTCGCTGGAGCTGACGCGCCGCCTGCGCGAGATCGCCGACCTGGGCCTCCCCACCGTCGCCGCGGTGTCGAACAAGGACTTCATCGGCGAGACCCTCGACGCCCCGCGCTCGGAGCGGCTGGAGGGGTCGCTGGCCGCGGCCGTGGTGTCCATCGTCAACGGCGCCCGCATCATCCGGATGCACGACGTGCGCGCGTCGGTCGCCGCCGCCCGCATGACGGAGGCGATCCTCGGCCTCCGCGAGCCCGCCTACCTCAAGCACAACATGGGAGACGTGAATGACTGAGCCCGCCATCGCCCGCCTCCACCCGGTGCCGTCGGAGGACGCGCTGACCGACGACGACATCGCGGCGCTGTACAGCGCGGGCACCGCCGGCGCAGCCGGCTCCGACGACCCGTGGGTGCGCGTCAACTTCGTGAGCAGCGTCGACGGCGCGGCCACGGTCAGCGGGCTCTCCGGCGGCCTCTCCGACGCGGCCGACCGACGGGTCTTCGACCTGCTGCGCCGGCTCTGCGACGTCGTGGTCGTGGGCGCGGGGACCGTCCGCGCCGAGGGCTACGGACCGATGCGCGTCGACCAGGAGTCGCAGCGGGCACGCCGCGAGTCGGGCATGACGGAGCATCCCGTCTTCGCCATCGTCTCCGCGAGCCTCGACCTCGACCCGGCGAGCCCGATCTTCCGCGAGGCGCCCGAGCGCGCGATCGTGGTCACGACCGAGCTGGCGCGGCCGGAGGCGCGGGAGGCGCTCTCCGAGGTCGCCGATGTCGTCGTGTGCGGCCGTGAGCACGTCGACGCCGCCCGGCTGGTGGGCGAGCTGGCGGGTCGTGGGCTCACCCGCATCCAGTGCGAGGGAGGCCCGCGCCTCTTCGCCGACCTCGTCGCGGCCCGCGCCGTCGACGAGCTGTGCCTGACGGTCAGCCCGATGCTCGCAGCAGGGGGAGCATCCCGCATCGCCACCGGGGCGGCCCCGATCGTGCCCGAGCGGATGCGGCTCGCCCACGTGCTGCAGGGCGGCGACACGCTGCTGCTGAGGTATGTCCGCTCCTGAGCCGGTGATCGATGCCCGCCTCGCCCGGAGGCTGGTCGACGCCCAGTTCCCGCAATGGCGGTCGCTCCCGCTGCGCCCGGTCGAGCATGACGGCTGGGACAACCGCACCTTCCGGCTCGGCGACGAGCTGAGCGTCCGCCTCCCCAGCGCCGCCGGGTACCGCGAACAGGTCGCCAAGGAGCAGGAGTGGCTGCCGCGGCTCGCCCCGCACCTCCCGCTGCCGATCCCGTCGCCGGTCGCGGTCGGCGTGCCCGGGGAGGGCTACCCGTGGCCGTGGTCGGTGTATCGCTGGCTGCCCGGCCGCCCGCTGGTGCTCGAGCAGGGCGTCGACGCCGTGGCCCTCGCCGAGGACGTCGCCGGCTTCCTCCACGCGTTGCGGGCGGCACCCGCGGAGGGCGGGCCGGCGCCGGGCACGCACAACTTCTTCCGCGGTGCCCCGCCCGCGGTCTACGAGGAGGAGGCGCTCGCCGCCTTCGACCTGCTCGACCGGGTGCCCGGCGCCTCCCTCACGCGCAGCAGGGCTCACGCCATCTGGGCGGACGCGACGGCGACGACCTGGAGTGCGCCTCCCGTGTGGTTCCACGGCGATGTCGCGGTGGGCAACCTGCTGATGCGCGACGGGAGGCTCTCCGCCGTCATCGACTTCGGCACCTCCGGGGTCGGCGACCCCGCGTGCGACCTGGTGCCGTTCTGGACCTTCCTCGACCCTCCCGCCGCCGACGTCTTCCGCGACGCGGTGGGCCTGGAAGACGCGACCTGGGCACGCGCCGCGGGCTGGGCGCTGTGGAAGGCGGCGATCACCGTCCGCGACCGCCCTGACCACGCGGAGGCGCTGCACACCCTCGCGCGCCTCGCCGCGACCGGGCCGGTCAGCCCGCTCTGAGGTCCTCCGCGAGCATCACGAGGATGCCGCTCGGACCGCGCAGGTAGGTGAGCCGGTAGACATCCTGGTAGTTCGCGACACCGCGCAGCGGGTGGCAGCCGTGCCGGGCGGCGATCGCGAGGGCCGCGTCGAGGTCGTCGACCTGGAAGGCGACGCGGTGCATGCCGATGTCGTTCGGCCGCGCCGGCTCCGTCTCGATCGCGTCGGGGTGGAGGTACTCGAACAGCTCCAGCCGCCCGTCGCCTCCCGGCGTCTGCAGCAGCGCGATCCGCGCGTGGTTGCCGTCGAGGCCCACAGCCGTGTCGGCCCACTCGCCGCTGACGGTGTCCTGACCGGCCAGCGTCAGCCCGAGGTCGGTGAAGAAGGCGATGGCGGCGTCCAGATCGCGCACGGCGATCCCGACGTTCTCGAAGCGGATGCCCATGCGGGAGACCCTACGCCGCCGCCAGCGCGTGCGCGTCGAGGATCGTGTACGAGTACCCCTGCTCGGCGAGGAAGCGCTGCCGGTTCTGTGCGAAGTCCTGGTCGACGGTGTCGCGCGAGACCAGCGTGTAGAAGCTCGCCGACAGCCCCGACTCCTTCGGGCGCAGCAGCCGCCCGAGCCGCTGAGCCTCCTCCTGCCGCGAGCCGTACGAGCCCGAGACCTGGATGGCGACCGTCGCCTCCGGCAGATCCACCGAGAAGTTCGCGACCTTGCTGACCACGAGGACCGGCGTGCGGCCGTCGCGGAACTCCTGGAACAGCCGCTCCCGCTCGTCAACCGGCGTCGCGCCAGTGAGCTGCGGCGCGCCCAGCGCCTCCGCCAGCTCGTCGATCTGGTCGAGGTATTGGCCGATGACGAGGATGCGCTCGCCCGCGTGCCGGTCGGCGAGCTGCTTCACGACGTCGAGCTTCGCCGGCGCCGTGGCGGCGAGGCGATAGCGCTCGTCGTCGGGGGCGGCCGCGTAGCTGAGGCGCTCCGAGGCCGGGAGGTCGATCCGCACCTCATAGCAGGCGGCCGGCGAGATGAAGCCCTGCGCCTCGATCTCCTTCCACGGCGCGTCGAAGCGCTTCGGCCCGATCAGGCTGAACACGTCGCCCTCGCGGCCGTCCTCGCGGACGAGCGTCGCCGTCAGGCCCAGTCGGCGGCGGGCCTGCAGCTCCGCGGTGAGCTTGAACACCGGAGCGGGCAGGAGGTGCACCTCGTCGTAGACCACGAGTCCCCAGTCGAGCGCGTCGAGCAGCGCCAGGTGCGCGTACTCGCCCTTCCGCTTGGCCGTGAGGATCTGGTAGGTCGCGATCGTGACCGGCTTGACCTCCTTCAGCTGGCCCGAGTACTCGCCGATCTCGTCCGCGGTGAGGCTCGTGCGCCGCAGCAGCTCGTCGCGCCACTGCCGCGCCGACACCGTGTTGGTGACGAGGATCAGCGTGGTCGTCTTGGAGGTCGCCATCGCGCCGGCGCCCACCAGCGTCTTGCCTGCGCCGCAGGGGAGGACGACGACACCGGAGCCGCCGTCGAAGAAGTTGGTGACCGCCTTGCGCTGGTAGTCGCGCAGCGCCCAGCCGTCCTCGCGCAGGTCGATCGGGTGCGGGGTGCCCGGCGTGTACCCGGCGAGGTCCTCCGCGGGCCAGCCGAGCTTCACCAGCTCCTGCTTGAGCTGGCCGCGCGCCCACGCCTGCACGACGAACGTCGTGTCGTCGCGGCGCTCCTCCAGCAGCGGCGCGATGCGCTTGGCGCTCGCCACCTCCGTCAGCACGGCGAGGTCGTCGGAGCGCAGCAGCAGCGTGCCCTCCTCGTCGCGCTCGATCACCAGGCGGCCGTAGCGCGCGACGGTCTCGGCGACGTCCACCGACACCGTCTGCGGGATCGGGAACTTGGAGTAGCGCTCCAGCGTGCCCAGCATGTCCTCGGCCGTGTGGCCGGCGGCGCGCGCGTTCCACAGCCCCAGCCGGGTGATCCGGTACGTGTGGATGTGCTCGGGCGCGCGCTCGAGCTCGGCGAAGACGGCGAGGTCGTGGCGGGCGTCCTCGGCGGCGGGATGCGCCACTTCGAGCAGGACGGTGCGGTCGCTCTGGACGATCAGGGGGCCATCGGACATAACAGGCGAGTCTACGCCGCGCGGGTGTCAGCAGCCTGGGCGCGGCGTCAGTCCGCCGGCCGCACCCCGCGCACGCTCGACAGCGGCACCGTGCGCTCGACGTCGGCGGTGCGGTCGCGGCCGCGCAGCCTCCCGCCGCCCACGCCGGTCGGCTCGAGCACCAGGTCGAGCGTGCGGCCGTCCGGCATCGCGACCTGGACGACCACGGTCTGGCGGGCGCGCACGGCCTGGTCGAGCTGGCGGGCGAGCCATTCGCCCGCGTCGTCACCGCCCGCGGAGCCGTGCTCGCGCAGCCGGGCGATCAGCTCCGCATCCTGGTCGCGGCCGGAGGCGGGTCGCGGGTGAGCGACGCGGTTGCGCCGCAGCGGTACCGGCCGGCCGGCGGCGTCCTCGGCGAGCACCGGGTAGCGGGCGTCGGCCAGCGCCCAGAACACCACATCCCGCGCGAAGCGGCTCACCAGCGACTCGCCCGACCGCACGAGCCGCAGCGCCGCGAGCGACTGGTCGACCTCGATCGTGCGCAGCAGCGTCGCATCCGGCGACCGGACCGCCGATCGCACACCGTCGCCCGTTGCGTCGCGCACCCGCACGCGTCCGTGCCGGTCGGCGGCGTCGGTGATCACATACTCGATCGGCTGCGGCAGCCCGGTCAGCGAGATCTCCGTCAGGAACGCACGGATTCCCTCCGCCGTCTCCCCGGCCGTCAGCGCGCGGTCGACCGAGGCGGGGGAGAGGCGGAACGTGGAGGCGAGCGCCCGGCTCTCGATGTCGGCCATGCCTCGCAGGCGCGACTCGATGGCGGGGGCGAGCGGCCCCGGGGAGACGATGGTGAGGTCGTGCTGCAGGTACACCCGGTCGACCTCGCCCGGGAACAGCGGAGCGAGGGCGGCGCGGGCGGCGTCGCTCCCGTCGCGGAGGAGGGCCGTGCCCGGCGTGCTCGGTGTCAGGTCGCGCGACGGCGCGGTGCGTGCCGCCCCCGTCGGGCCGCCCGGAGCGGCGTCCGTCGTCGCGAGTCCCAGCCACAAAGCGTCGCGGAGCCGCGCGTCGAGCCGCTGCTGCGCCTCCCGCGGCGATCCCGGGTGCAGCCAGGCGGCGTGCTCGCGCAGCGCGGCGCCCCAGCGGTCGGCGGCGTGCGCCTCCAGGAGCGTGCGCACGTCGCCCGGGAGCGTCGCGAGCCACGCGTCCGCGAGGCGCTGCCACCGCTCGGGGGTCGCGCCGCGCAGCCAGCCGCGTGCACCCTCCGTCGGCAGCCAGGCCGCGTCCTCGATCGCGATCAGCCCGGCGCGCGAGGCGACGCTCATCACCACCGGCACGGCGGCCTGGTCGACGGCCAGCGCCTCCGCGAGCCGCTTGGCCGCCGGCAGCGCGAGGCCGCCCTTCTGCAGCTCGCGCGCGCCCTCGCGGGAGAGCTCCGCCAGCAGCTCGGAGACGGCGGTCACCGCCTCGAAGGCGCGCTCCGCCGCGAGGCGGTCACCCGCGGCACGATCGCCCGCCTCCCGGGTGGCGTCCGCGGCAGGGTCGGGATCCGGCGGCGCCGTGTCGAGGAGCGCGTCGGGGGAGGGCAGGCCGCCCGCCTCCCACGCCTCCAGTCGCGCGATCACCGCGTCGTACGGCGCGACCGCGGCGTCGCCGGGCGCCCCCTCGTCGGCGGGTTGCACCAGCAGCCGGTCGGTGAGCAGCGCGACCGCGGCCTCCACGCGCTCCCGTGGAACCTCCGCCGTCGCGGCATGACCGCGCAGAGTCTCGGCGACCGCACCCGGGCCGAGGGGCACATCGGCCCGGCCGAGGGCCACCAGCGCCGCGAGCTCGATGCGGTCGAGCCGGAGCAGCGCCTCCTGCACGGCGTCGGCGTCGAGCAGCGCCTCGGCGAGGTCGAAGAAGTCGGAGACGCCGGCACGGCGGTAGCTGCGCGCGTGCAACCCGGCCAGCAGGTCGTCGTCGCGCATCGCCCGCAGCCGCGAGGCCAGGGCGAGCGTCGTCGTCATCGCGCCGGTCCGGCTCACCGCGGGGACTAGCGGCGCCCCTTGCCGGTCGTCCGGCCCGCCGCCTCCTTGGCGGCCCGGCTGCGCTGACGACCGCTCACGATGATCAACACGATGATCAGCACGAACGCGATCGGCAGTGCGATCAGCGGGAAGGTGAACACGGCCGGCCACAGGCCCTGCCCGGAGCTCTGCTGGGCGAAACCGTTCACGGCCGTGCCGATCAGGATGGCCGCGATGCAGACCAGGGAGACGATCACGAGCGCGGCCGCGATGTAGGAGAGGACGCGCTGGAGCCGCGATGTCGGAGACGGGGTCTGCTGGGTCACGGAATCAAGGATAATTGAGGTTGGTCATTCGATCCCCCATGTGAAGTGAGGTTCCCATGCCAACCGGCAAGGTCAAGTTCTACGACGACGAGAAGGGCTTCGGCTTCATCAGCTCCGATGACGGCCAGGAGGTCTTCCTGCACGCCTCGGCGATCCCCGCCGGAGCCGTCGTGAAGGCGGGGACCCGCCTCGAGTTCGGCATCGCCGACGGCAAGCGCGGCGCGCAGGCGCTGTCGGTGCGGGTGCTGGAGGCTCCCCCGAGCCTGGTGAAGCTCAAGCGCAAGTCGGCGGACGACATGGCGATCATCGTGGAGGACCTGGTCAAGCTCCTCGACGGCGTCGGCGCCAACCTGCGCCGCGGCAAGTACCCGGACAAGCAGCACGGCGCCAAGATCGCCGCCGTGCTCCGCCGCGTCGCGGACGAGCTGGATGCCTGACAACGACATCGCGGACCTCCTCGCCGCCGCCCCGCTCGCCCGCGAGGCGCTGCAGGAGATCACGCCCGCGTCCTCGATCGGCGAGCCGCTCGGCCATGTGGTCGAGGGCGATGGCGTCGTCTCGCTGTTGTTCGAGAGCCGCCTGCCCGGCTACCCCGGGTGGCGCTGGACCGTGACGGTCGGCCGCGCCGAGGAGGACGCGGCGCCGACCGTGCTCGAGGTCGAGCTGATGCCCGGCGACGACGCGCTCCTCGCTCCCGAGTGGGTGCCGTGGTCCGAGCGTCTCGCCGAGTACCAGGCGGCGCAGGAGGCGCTGGCCGCGGAGGCGGGGGAGGAGTCGGAGGAGGACGACGAGTCCGAGGACGACGAGTCCGATGACGACGAGTCCGATGACGACGAGGACGAGTCGGATGACGACGAGGAGGACTCGGACGACGACGACTCCGACGACGACGACGGCTCGGACGACGATGACGACGCCGACGATGACGACGACTCGGACGACGACTCCGACGATGACGACGACTCGGACGACGATGACGACGACTTCGACGACGACGAGGACGATGAGGTGCACGACCTCCACCTCGACGACGACGTCGACGGCGTCGACATCGACGCGGTCGAGCTCGACGGCGTCGACTCCGATGCCGACACCGACGTCACGCTCGACCTCGCGGCGGAGGAGGAGGCGGCCCTCGCCGATGCCGACGACGAAGACGACCAGGACGACGCCGACGACTCAGCCTCGGCGCCGGGCGACTCCGAGGTAGACGAGTCCGACGAGCCCGAGGGCGATGCCGACGCCGATGGTCCAGAGCCAGAGGCCGAGAGCGGCTCCGAGGGCGCCGGCGACGATCAGCACGACGACGAGGGCGACGACCCACAGCGCTAGGCCGGCGAGCACGGCCGCCCGGTCGTCGGTCGCGACCGGCACCGGGTCCGGCCGGCGCTCGTCGTCGCGGAGCCAGAGGCGCACGCCGGCTCCGCTCAGCCCAGCCGCTCGACCACGTACTCGACGCAGCCGATCAGCGCGCGCACGTCGTCCGGCTCGATCGCCGTGAACGTCGCGACGCGCAGCTGGTTGCGGCCGAGCTTGCGGTACGGCTCGGTGTCGACGACGCCGTTGGCGCGCAGCGTCTTCGCGACCTGCGCGGCGTCGATGCCGTCGGCGAAGTCGATGGTCACGACGACCTGCGAGCGGTGCGACGGCTCCGCGACGAACGGCGTCGCGTAGTCGACTCCCTCGGCCCAGTCGTAGAGCAGCCCCGACGACTCGCGGGTGCGGGCGTCGGCCCAGGCGAGACCGCCGTTGCCGTTCATCCAGGCGATCTGCTCCTCCATCAGGACGAGGGTCGCGACCGCGGGCGTGTTCAGGGTCTGGTTGAGGCGGGAGTTGTCGACCGCGTTCTTGATGCTGAGGAACTCGGGGATGTAGCGGTCGCCCGCCGCGATCCGCTCGACGCGCTCGATGGCGGCCGGGGAGAACAGCGCGAACCACAGGCCGCCGTCCGAGGCGAAGTTCTTCTGCGGCGCGAAGTAGTAGACGTCGGCCTCCGCCGCGTCGATCGCGACGCCGCCGGCGGCGCTCGTCGCGTCGATCACCGTGAGCGCGCCCGCGTCACCGGCGACCCGCTTCACGGGTGCCATCACGCCGGTCGAGGTCTCGTTGTGCGGCCAGGCGTAGACATCCACGCCCTCCACCGGCTCCACCTCGCTGCGCGAGCCGCCGGGCGCCTCGATCACGTGCGGCGCCTCCAGCCACGGGGTCTTCGCGGCCTTGGCGAACTTGCCGCCGAACTCGCCGAAGACGAGGTTCTGGCTGCGGCGCTCGATCAGCGAGAAGGCGGCGGCGTCCCAGAACGCGGTCGACCCGCCGTTGCCGAGCACGACCTCGTAGCCCTCCGGCAGCGCGAACAGCTCCGACAGGCCCTCGCGCACGCTCGCGACCAGGTTCTTCACGGGCGCCTGGCGGTGGGAGGTGCCGAGCAGCGCGGCGCCGGGCCCGGCGAGGGCGGCGACCTGCTCCGGACGGACCTTGGACGGGCCGCAGCCGAATCGTCCGTCGGCGGGCAGGAGGTCAGAGGGGATCGTCACGTCCGGCATAAGTGCAGTGTATCGATGGTTGCACCAGTGGCTCCCGCCCGGCGCGTGCGGGAGCGGCCTGCGCGCGTTGGTCATCCGCACCAAGTAGGCTTCACTGCGACATCCGTGCGCCGGGAGTGGAGGGACTCATGACCGATCTGATCGACACGACGGAGATGTACCTTCGCACCATTCTGGAGCTCGAGGAGGACAACATCGTCCCCCTGCGCGCCCGCATCTCCGAGCGACTCGGTCACTCCGGCCCCACCGTCTCGCAGACCGTCGGGCGCATGGAGCGCGACGGGCTCGTCGTCGTCTCGGGCGACCGGCACCTCGAGCTCACCGACGACGGCCGCCGCAAGGCCGTCCACGTCATGCGCAAGCACCGCCTCGCCGAGCGGCTCCTGAGCGATGTCATCGAGCTCGAGTGGGAGTACGTCCACGAGGAGGCGTGCCGCTGGGAGCACGTGATGAGCGAGCAGGTCGAGCGCAAGCTGATCACCATGCTCGGGCACCCGACGGAGTCGCCGTACGGCAACCCCATCCCCGGACTGGGCGAGCTGGGCGCGCAGGACCCCTCCACGACCACTGAGAATCTCGTGAACCTCGTCGACGTGGTCCGCGGCGCTGATTCCGGGGTGACTGCCAGGATCCGCCGCCTGGGCGAGCCGGCGCAGGTCGACCCCGAGCTGCTCCTCCAGCTCAAGCAGGCCGGCGTTTTTCCCGGCTCGACCGGCACTTTCTCTCCCGCCGGATCATACGTCGCCGTGCAGATCGACGGCTTCGAGACGGGCCTCGAGCTGCCCAACGAGCTGGCGGCGCACATCTTCGTCGACGCCTGAACGCCGTTACCGATTCGTTAAAAAACTCGCGAAAAGATGTGACAAAGCCCGGGTCGTCCCTTAGGCTCGGGTAGTCCGAACGGGCCAGAAGCCGGCCCACCAGGACCCCGTCCGGGACGCTCCAACCCCCTGAACCCGTCTCCCGGTCGGACGCCGAAGCCGATGCATGCGGACGGGGGCAGCTCCCTAGTGCTGCCGGAGCGCTGGAGGTCGCACCTTGGCAAACCCAGGCACGCCCGGTTCCCAGGACCACCCGAACGAAACATCTCTCGAAACCGCTTCCCCCGCCTCCCGCCGCGCCCTGCGCAGCGCCGCGGCGGCGAAGCCCGCACCCTCCGCCGGCAAGAGCGGAGCCGCCCGCAAGAAGGGCGGCTGGATCGTCAACGTCGGCGTCATGACCGTCGCCACCGGCCTCATCGCCACGATGTCGCTCCCCGCCTTCGCGTTCAACCCGGACGGCGCCGAGAAGGCCGGGTTCGGCCCGAGCGCCTCCGACACCATGAAGAAGGCCCAGTCGCAGAGCGTCGAGGTGGGCGGCGTCGCCTCCGCGGCGGTCAACCGCGAGGAGGCCTCCGCCACCAGCGAGACCGAGCTGCAGTCGCGCAAGGCCGCCGAGGCCGCGGCCGCCGCTGCAGCAGCAGCCGCTGAGGCCGCCCGCCAGCAGGCCGCCGTGCAGCTCACCAACTACGCGAACAGCTACGCCGGCCCGTCGGCCTCCGACTTCCTGGCGAACCCGGCGTACCCGAACTTCTCGCTCTCGTCGGTCTTCTCGGTCGCCCAGCAGTACATCGGCACCCCGTACGTGTACGGTGGCTCGACCCCGGCCGGCTTCGACTGCTCCGGCTACGTGATGTTCGTCTACTCGCAGTTCGGCATCTCGCTCCCGCACTCCGTGTCGGGACAGGCCGCCGCGGGTACCCGCATCTCCATCGAGGACGCCCAGCCGGGAGACCTCGTGATCATGCCCGGTCACGACGGCTTCTACGCCGGCAACGGCAACATCCTCGATGCCCCGACCGAGGGCAAGTCGGTCTCCATCCGGCCCATCTGGACCAGCGACTACTACATCGTCCGCCTCGGCATCTGACGATCCGAGCAGGAACCCGCGGTGAACAGCGGGTGACGCTCTACCAGCAGCGGCGCGCCACGAATAGGTGGCGCGCCGTTTCTGCGTTACTCTGATGCCCTGACTCTCCCGTCATGACGCACCCGCGTCCGCGCAGATCGGAGGATCCGATGGCCGAGACGCCACGGATTCGGTCCCTCAGGGTGACCGCGCGGACCGAGCGCGGTCTCCGGCCGGTCGACGGCTCCGCCGGTCGCCCGCAGGACTACCTCGCCTGCCGTCACCATGTGGAGGCCTGCCTCCACCAGCATGTGGTGCGTCACCACCACCATGCCGCCGCCATCCAGGGCGCTGTCCGCACGGACAGTGCCCTTTTTGTTTGCCCAGCCTCCCCGGAAGGTCGCAGATGAAGACACTGGTGCTCAACGCGAGCTACGAACCGCTCGGCGTCGTCTCGACGCGCCGCGCGATCCTCCTCGTCCTGTCGGGGAAGGCGTCGACCGTCGCCGCATCGGGTGCGCTGCTGCACAGCCGGTCCGTCGTGATGGACGCGCCGAGCGTCGTGCTGCTGAACCAGTACATCAAGGTGCCCCGCCGCCGCATCCCCCTGACCAGGAAGTCCGCGCTCGAGCGCTACGGCCACGTCTGCGCCTACTGCGGCAAGTACGGCGACACCCTCGACCACGTCGTCCCGCGCGCCCGCGGCGGCACGCACAGCTGGGACAACGTCGTGGTGGCGTGCTTCCGCTGCAACAACCACAAGTCCGACTCCCTGCTCGCAGAGCTCGGCTGGAAGCTCCCCTTCGAGCTGCGTGAGCCCGACCTCGACATGGCCTCCCTGATCAGCCTCCGCTGGAACGAGCCCCAGTGGGACGAGTACACCACCCCCTGGCGCCGCCACCAGCTGCAACTGGCCGGCTGAGCACCCCTGTAGACTCGGTGGGCCAGCCTCTGTAGCTCAATGGAAGAGCAGTTCCGTCCTAAGGAAACGGTTGGGGGTTCGAGTCCCTCCAGGGGCACCACCGGGTGACCGAAGCGTCGTCGGCTAGCCCCGCGGCCGGAACCGCAGCGCGATGACGCCTGACCGGAACTCCACCCGCTCCACGAGCTCCAGCTCGATGCGCTCCGTCAAGCCGTCGAGGAGCCGCGGTCCGTGGCCGACGAGCACCGGCTGCACGACGAACACGTACTCGTCGATCAGACCCTGTTCCGCCAGTGCGAGGGGGAGCGTCACCCCGCCGACGAAGAGGCCTTCGCCCGGCTCCTGCTTGAGCCGCACGATCGCCTCGCGCGGGTCGCCGCGGACCAGCTCGGCGTTCCAGTCGGCCTCCGTCAACGTGCTCGACACGACATGCTTCTTCGCGCCGTCGATGGCTTCGGCGAAGGGGATGTCCGACGCGCTCATCCACTCGGGCCATTCGCCCGAGGGCGGGCGGCGCCAGGCGGCCTCCATCATGCCGTAGGTGGTCCTGCCGAAGATCAGGGCATCGGCACGCTCCATCTCCGCGGTCCAGAAGCGCATCGACTCCTCGTCGGGAGGAAGTCCCGCCTCGTGGTGGACGCAGCCGTCGAGCGTGACGTTGATGGCATAGCGCAGTGGTCGCATCCCGTCGCCTCCCTCGCCCTCAACCTAGTGACAAGCGTTAGCATTTCGGAATGACCGAATCCGCTCCCATCGAGGACGTCAGCATCGGCGGCGACGGCATCCGCCTCGGGCAGTTCGTGAAGTTCGCGGGCCTCCTCGACTCCGGCGGCAACGTCAAAGAGGCCATCATCGACGGTTACGTGAGCGTCAACGGCGAGGTCGACCGCCGACGCGGACGCCAGCTGCAGCTCGGCGACGTCGTCACCTTCGAGGGGCGCAGCGTCCGCGTCCGCCCGTGATGCCCGCCGCACCTTCCCCGTAGCCACCCGCCCACCCGCGGCGTTAGCGTTCGCTCGCCACACACACACCGCGGCGAGAGGGGCGCAGCATGGCGGGGACAGGCGCGGGTACGGCCCGCACGGCGGCGGGATGGACGCTCCTCCCGCTCGCGCTCGCACAGTTCATCTGCTCGTTCGCGGGCTCCAACATGAACGTGATGCTCAACGACATGAGCCGCGATCTCGGGACCACCGTGTCGGGCATCCAGCTCTCCATCACGCTGTTCCTGCTGACGATGGCGGCGTTGATGGTCCCGTTCGGCAAGCTGACCGATCTGCTCGGCCGCAAGGTGTGCTTCCTGCTCGGCCTCGGCGTGTACGGGGTGGGGGCGGTGCTGAGCGCGCTGTCGCCGGGGCTCGGGCTGCTGATCCTCGGCAACTCGGTGCTCGAGGGGGCGGGCACCGCGCTGCTGATCCCTCCCGTGTACATCCTCGTCACGCTCTACTGGAAGGACGTGCAGGGGCGGGCGCGCGCGTTCGGCCTCGTCAGCGCGGCGGGCGGGATCGGCGCGGCGACCGGCCCGCTGATCGGCGGCTGGATCTGCAGCACCATCTCGTGGCGCGCCGCGTTCCTGTTCCAGGCGCTCGTCATCGTCGTCATCATCGTGTTCGCGCTGCGGCTCAAGGATCCGCTGCCCGCCGACCCCGGCCGCAGCTACGACGGCGTCGGCGCCCTGCTGTCGGGCGGAGGCCTCGTCGTCTTCGTCGCCGGAATCCTCGCCATCGACCGCACGCCGCTCTTCGCGGTCGCCCTGCTCGTCGCCGGCGCCGCGATCATCGCCGGGTTCATCGCATGGATCCGGAGGTTGGAGCGGCAGGGGCGCGAGCCGCTGATCTCGACGTCGCTGTTCGCCAATCGCGTCTCCGACCTCGGTCTCATCACGCAGAACTTCCAGTGGCTGCTGCTGATGGGCGTCTCGTTCCTGGTGTCCAGTCACCTGCAGGTGGTGCGGCAGTACGACGCCATCCAGACCGGGGTCATCTTCACGGCGGCGACCATCGGCATCCTCGTGTCGTCGCTGGCGGCGGGGAGGCTGGTGCGACTCGTCGCGCAGCGCACCCTCATCCTGGGCGGATTCGTGGTGACGGCGATCGGGACGGTGCTCCTGCTCTTCGTCGGCGAGCTGCCGGGCGGCTGGCCGTACGTGCCGGGGCTCCTGGTCATCGGCCTCGGGGTCGGCGTGATGCTGACACCGAGCGTCAACGTGGTGCAGTCCGCGTTCCCGGAGGAGCAGCAGGGCGAGATCTCCGGGCTCTCGCGCAGCGTCTCGAACCTTGGGTCGAGTTTCGGCACCGCCATCGTCGCGACGGTGCTGGGCTTCGGTGCGGGGCAGCGCGCCGGCGGCTACGTGCTCGCGATGGTCGTGCTCGTCGTCGTGGCGGTGGGAGGGGCGGTCGTCTCGGGCTTCCTGCCCGGGCGGACGGCGGAGTCGCGGAGCGCGGCGCCGCAACCCGGTTGACCGGCTCCCGCCCGCATCTCCAGGATACCGGTCGGCGCCCCGCTTGCGGCAAGGCCACCTGAGCCCGGCATAATGGCCGGTCCTGGCAGGATTCGGTGGGCGGATCCTGCGCCGACGGGAGGAAACGCATGGGTTCCGACGAGTTCGACGTGGTCATCGCCGGCGGCGGCCCGACCGGCATGATGCTGGCGGCAGAGCTGCGGTTGCACGGCGTGGAGGTGGTCGTGCTCGAACGGGACGCGGAGCCGACCAGACTGGTCCGGTCGCTCGGGCTGCATCCCCGCAGCATCGAGATCCTCGACCAGCGGGGCCTCCTGGAGCGCTTCCTCGCCGAGGGGACCGCCTACCCCGGGGCGGGCGGCAGCTTCGCCGGCATCGTGCCGCCGCATCCCGTGGAGCTCGACACCGCGCACGGGTACGTGCTCGGCCTCCCGCAACCGGTCACGGACCGGCTGCTCGCCGAGCGCGCCATCGAGCTCGGGGCGGACGTGCGGCGCGGGACCGAGCTGGCGTCCTTCGAGCAGGACGAGGGCGGCGTGAGCGTCGAGCTGGCGGACGGCGGCAGGCTGCGGGCGCGCTGGCTGGTGGGCTGCGACGGTGGCCGCAGCCGCATCCGGCGGCACCTGGGCGTCGACTTCCCGGGAGATGCGGCCACCACGGAGTGGCTGCTCGGGGAGGTGGAGGTCACCACGGCGCCCGAAGAGGTGGCCGCGATCTCCGAACGGGTCAGGGCGACGCACCGCGGGTTCGGCATCGGTCCGGCGGGCGACGGCCTGTACCGGGCGGTGGTGCCCGCCGCGACGGTGGCGGAGGACCGCACGGTCGCCCCGACGCTCGACGAGTTCCGCGAGCGGCTCACCGCGTTCGCGGGGACCGACTTCGGCGCGCACTCGCCACGCTCGCTCACGCGGTTCACCGATGCGACCCGCCTCGCCGAGCGGTATCGCGTGGGCCGCGTCCTGCTGGCGGGCGACGCCGCGCACGTGCACCCGCCGCTCGGCGGCCAGGGGCTGAACCTCGGCATCCAGGACGCGTTCAACCTCGGCTGGAAGCTGGCGGCCGCGGTGGCCGGGTGGGCGCCGGAGGGGCTGCTCGACTCGTACGGCGAGGAGCGCCGGCCGGTCGCGGCCGAGGTGCTCACGCTCACGCGTGCGCAGAGCGAGCTGATCTCGCCCGAGCCGGGACCGCAGGCGGTGCGCCGGGTGCTCACCGAGGTGCTCGCGTTCCCGGACGCCGCCCGGTTCATCGCCGAGCGGATCAGCGGCATCGGCATCCGCTACGACCTCGGTGGGGCGACGGGGGAGGCGGAACTGCTCGGCCGCCGGCTGCGCGACCTTCCGCTCGCCGGCGGCCGGCTCTACGAGCACCTCCACGCGGGCCGGGGCCTGGTGCTCGACCGCAGCGGCGCTCTGTCGACGGGCGGATGGGCGGATCGCGTCGACCTGCTCGTGGATGCCGGGGTCGCCCTCCCCGCGCCGGCGGCACTGCTGCGGCCGGACGGCCACGTCGCCTGGCTGGGCGACGACCAGGGCGCCCTCGACCGAGCTCTCGAACGCTGGTTCGGGGCGTCCTCGGCCGAGTGAGCCAGGCGGGGCGCGCTGCCGCGGCCGGCGGACAGCCGCCTCGCCCTTACAGCGCGCCCTGTACCCGCATGACCCGATCGCCCACCCGTTGCAGGCAGTTCTCCTGGAAGTGGCGCACCAGCTGCTCGGTGACGCACAGCTCCTCGGCGATGTGCGCGATGTCCGGGTTGACCAGCTCGAGCGCCGCGTAGTCGTACGGGTCGATCAGCAGGTCGGCCGCGTAGCTGTCGGCCAGGCGCTCGGCGCGCGAGCTGTTGCCCCGGTGCCCGTAGTCGTGATGGCCGAGCTCATGCGCGATCGTGGTGCGCCGCTCCGACGGCGTGAGCCCGACGTCGAAGTAGATCCGCGACTCGTCGGGCGAGTAGTACCCCATGATCCCCGGTGGGAGGTGCGCGGCGCACACCCGCAGCCCCCGGTCGGCCGCCATCCCCAGCAGCATCCGCATCGTTCCCCCTGTTCCGCGCGCCGTGCGGCGCGCTGCTCCGGCGGCGCCCCGCGTCAGCCGCGTGCGTCGCGCTCCGTCGTCCTCCCCTCCGGTTTGGCGGCGAGGCCCACGTCCCCCGTGGAGACGCCGCCGTCCGCGTAGTCGAAGTCGTCGGCGTCGGGGAGAGTATGCCCGGCGGCACCGACAGAGCCGCCGCGCGGCCGGACGCGACCGCCCGTCGCGGCGTCGACGAGGGGGACCACGCGGGGCGGCGGTGTGCCGCGCGAGCGCAGCGACGCCTCCAGCACCTCCCTGTCGATGCGGGCGATGAAGTCCTCCGGCTGGGTGCCGAGGAAGCGGGCGAACGCCTCCACGTCGGCGAGGGAGAACTCGTACTTGCCGCTGATGCGGTCGCGGACGTAGGTCTCCGACCTCCCGAGCTCGTGGGCGAGCCCGCGCCCGGACAGCCGGAGCTGCCGCATCCCGCGCCGGATCGCCTCGGCGACGAGGTCGCCGAAATGACTCGGCGGGTCCTGCTTGTGACGTGCCATGTCCCCATCATGTCGGGCGGAGTCCGGGAGGCGGTGACGTGTCGAGACGGCGTCGCTGAAATGCGTCGTGAAACATTGACAATGCCGTTCTAGGAACGCAAGACTGCCTTCATGACGATCTTCCCCGCCTCCACCGACAGGGCGGCCTCCCTCTCGCAACGGGTCGCGACACGCGTCCGGATGCTGATGGCGGCCCGCCGCGCGACCAACCGCGAGCTGGCCGAGGTGCTCGGCCTCAGCGAGCGCGCGGCGCAACGCCGTCGCCAGGGCCACCTCGAGTTCAGCCTGAGCGAGCTGGAGCTCGTCGCGAACTGGCTCGAGGTGGACCCGGCCGCGCTGCTGAGCGGGCGCGGGATCGGCGGGGGAGCGGTGTGACGAGGGTCGTCCGGCAGAAGAAAGGAACACGTATGGGGATACGAACGAAGCGACGAGGAGGCGGTGCTGTCGCCGTGGTCGCGGTGCTGGCGGGACTCGTGCTCGCAGGTGGCGGGGCGCTGCCGGCGGGTGCGGTCGAGGGGCTCGACGACGATGCTCTCCCGGCGGTCGACCTCGAGACGGGCCACCGGATTCCGGAGGGCCCTTTGTCGCTGGGAGGGACAGCGGGTTTCCTGACCTACGCCGGCATTCGCGCCAACGTGCGTGATTACACCGTCCGATTCGTGACGTCGAGCCGCGCCGAGCTCTATCGTGCGCCGATGCAGGCAGTCGCCGACGAACTCCGAGGTCTCGGCGTGGCCAACCTCAACATCGTGGCCGGGCAGTTCCCCGAGAAGCAGCCGCGCGAGCACGAGATCTACGTCCTCACGGAGCCGCAGGTGCCGTGCCGAACGGGATCCGCAGCGTGCGCTCAACCACTCGTCGTCCCGCGGGCGAGCCCGGGTGAGTACCTGGCCAGCGCCGGCTACGTGTGGGTGGTGCCCATGGTCGACCGCTACGCCGAGGTCGATCGTCGCCATGTGCTCGCGCACGAGATCGGGCATGTCCTGGGTCTCGACCACTACAGCGCCAGCTTCGCGGGTAGCTATCAGGTCATGCATCCGTCCGACTACACCGCCAAGACCTACCAGAAGGGCGACATCGCCGGGCTGACATACCTCACCGGCGCTGCGCCGCGTGGCAGTCTCGACTCGGTCACGGTCCTCTCGCCGGGAACCGCGCGCGTTGTCGGCTGGGGGGTCGATCCCGATCAGTTCGCCGCCGCGTCCGTCCGCGTGACGATCGACGGTGCGACGGTTGCCGAGCGTGCCACCACCGTACGTCGGCCCGACGTCGACAGCGCATTGGGTCTGATCGTCGGAACCCCGCGCGGCTTCGACATCACCGTCACCATGGCTGCGGGCGCGCACATCGTCTGCGTCGCAGTGAAGAACTTTCCTCTCACCACGTGGCAGGGCGTCGGTCAGTGCCGCCCCGTCACCGCCGCGGGCGCCGTCGCGGTCGATCGCATCCAGGGTGCCGACCGCTACGCCTCGGCCGCCGCGGTCTCGCGCGCCGCCTTCCCGTCGACGGCGCCGGTCGTGGTCGTCGCGAACGGCGACGCCTTCCCCGACGCGCTCGCCGCGGGGCCGGTCGCGAGCAAGCTCGGCGGGCCCCTCCTGCTCACGCAGGCCGCGGGTCTCCCGGCGGCGACCGCCACCGAGATCGCACGGCTCAAGCCGGCGAGGATCGTCGTTGCGGGAGGCACAGCCTCCGTCTCCGACGCCGTGTGCGCCGCACTCGCCAAGCTCACCACGACGATGGCGCGAGTGGGTGGTGTCGACCGCTACGACACCTCCCGCCGCCTCGCGACGTATGCCTTCGCCTCCGCGGGCAGCGCGTACGTCGCTTCGGGTGACGCGTTCCCCGACGCGCTCGGGGCGGGTGCTGCGGCTGCGCGCGCCAACGGCCCGCTGCTGCTGGTCAACACCGCCGCGAATGCCGGCATCGACGCGCCGACGGCCTCGTTGCTGACGAAGCTCAAGACGACCCGCGTGCGGGTGGCCGGCGGAACGGCCGCGGTCGCCGACGGGACGGTGAACACGGTCAAGGCGGCCGTCGCCGACACGAAGCGGGTCTACGGTGCGGACCGGTTCGAGACGGCCATCGCGCTGAGCAAGGACGGCTTCAGCACATCCAGCGGGGCGTTCATCGTCAACGGGATGAACTTCCCCGACGGGATCGTGACGCCGCCGCTCGCGGCGCGCACCGGATCGCCGGTGTTCCTGTCGCCGGGGACCTGCGTTCCCAAGGGTGTTCTCGCCGAGCTCGGACGGCTCGGCACCCGCACCTTCACCCTGGTCGGCGGCACGACGTCGCTGACCGCCGCGGTCGCAGAGATGCAGCTGTGCGCCTGACCGACCTCCGCGTTTCCCTCCACCACTCCACGAAGGAGAAGAGTCTCATGATCCGACGCATTCTCAGCGCCTGTGCGGCAGCCGCCGTCGTCGTGACGGCGTTGGCGGCCGCCGGGCCGGCCGCCGCCTACGAGTTCGACTACAACGAGGGCGGGACACCGCTCGTCCTCCACGAGAAGAGCCGGCTGCAGGGCGACGATCGCTACGCGACGGCGGTCGCGGCCTCCCGGGCGACCTACCCGGGCACGGCCGACACGGTCTACCTGGCCAGCGGGCTGAACTTCCCGGACGCGCTGTCGGCCGGTCCGATCGCCGCCCGGGCGAAGGCTCCGCTGCTGCTGACGACGCCGTGGGGGCTGCCGCTGCCCGTCCGCGCGGAGCTGGAGCGGCTCAAGCCCAAGCGGATCGTGCTCGTGGGCGGGACGTCCAGCATCTCCGCGGCGGTCGAGCGGACCGTCGTACCGCTGGCGTCCTCCGTCGTGCGCGAGGGCGGTGCCAACCGGTACACCACCTCCTGGGGGCTGGCCGACCGGGCGTTCCCCGGGACCGTGCCCGCGGTGTACCTGGCGACGGCCGCGGACTACCCGGACGCCCTCTCCGCGGGCGCGGCGGCAGCGCGGGACGGGGCGCCGGTCCTGCTCGTCGATGGACAAGCGCCGACGCTGCACTCCACCGTCGTAGCGCTCATCAAGCGGATGAAGCCGACGACGATCTACGCCGTCGGTGGTGCCGCAGTGATCCCGGACAAGCTGCTCGCGTCCGTGCGCCCGGTAGCGACGGTGACCAGGCTCGGCGGCACGGATCGCTACGCGACCGCGGCAGCGGTCGGGGCCACTTGGACGAGTGCGACGCGGGCGTACATCGCCTCGGGGCAGAACTTCCCCGACGCCCTCGTCGGATCCTCCGTCGCCGGCAGCCAAGGACAGCCGCTCTTCATCGTCCCGGACATCTGCATGCCGCCGGAGGTGACGAAGACGGCCCAGGCGCTGAAGCTGACCGATGCGATCTTCCTGGGCGGACCTGCCGCCGTCGCCGAGGAGACATCACTCCAGAGCTGCGACGCGCGCACGATCATCGGGCCCATGATGCCGTGACACCGCCCGGAGACACCCCCGAGCCCCCTCGCTCGGGGGTGTTTCCCATCACAAACGTTCCCATATGATTTGTGAGGGGAATTCTCGGCGGGTTCCGGTCGTCGCGTCAGGCTTTCCCGGCAGTGTTCGACGACGACCTGACAGGTGCACATCACGTGAAGACCCGAAACTCCCGACGCTCCTGGGCGGTCCGCGCGACCTCCCTCGGCATCACCCTCGCCCTCACCGGCGGCGTCGCCCTCGTCGCGGCTGCTCCGGCCTCGGCCGACGACACCACCGTGGTCCACCCGGGCGACATCCGTCCCGACGAGACCACCTACCCCGGCTGGCACCAGGGCTACGCGAACGCCGCCGACAAGGCCTCCATCACCGCCGAGGGTCTGGCGCTCACGGACGCGTCCCAGATCATCTACGGCTACACCGACACCGAGCGCCTCCCCGGCAACCAGCTGCTCTCGCTGATCGATGACGGTGAGGTGGCGTGGTCGAGCACGGCTGCCAGCGACCCCGCGTTCTTCCAGATCCCGGTGAACTACGGCAGCGGCGGCTTCACCACCCTCCGCCCCGCGCAGCCCGTCGCCGGCGACAACACCGCTTCGCGCGACCAGCAGTGGGTCAGCAGCAAGGCCATCCCGGCGAGTGACGCGAACGCCACCGAGCTGCCCGCGAACACGCCCGCCGCCCTCGGCGACATCCTCGCCGCACTCGACATCAACACGGTGCAGGTGCTGGGCTTCGGCGTGCTCACGCAGGACGGCACGTCCAGCACGGTCACGAGCATCCGCTGGAACTACGCGACCTACACCTTCGCGCAGGACCAGCTCGCCGCCGGCACCGTGACCATCGCCGGGGAGTCGAAGATCGGCGCCACCCTGACCGCGACGACCGCGGGATGGCCGGCAGGCACCACCTTCAGCTACCAGTGGTTCTACAGCGGCGGCCAGTTCGGCGGCGAGATCGAGGGCGCGGCCGACGCTCCCACCTACACGATCACCGACGCCCAGGCGGGCCTGCAGGTCGGCGTCCGCGTCACCGGACACAAGGACGGCTTCGCCGACACCGCGGTGAACAGCAACCTCACCGACTGGATCCCGGCGCCGCAGAAGCCGGCCATCCCGGCTCCGGCCGCCTCGTCGGCGGACCTTCCCGCGTACTTCGCCGCGAACGGCGTCACGGTGCAGTCGCCCTCGGCGGCGCAGCTTCCGGAGAGCCTCGACCCGGCGCAGTCGTACGAGGCGAAGCTCGCCTGGGCGGCGCACGACACCTACGTCGACGTGTACGCCTACTCGACTCCCGTGCTCGTCGGCACGTTCCCGGTCGTGAACGGTGTCGCGCAGATCACCCTCACCTCCGCGCAGCTCGCCCAGCTCGGCGCCGGTCCGCACACCCTCGTCGTCGTCGGACAGACGACCGGCCTCGTCGCGGGTGTCTCGTTCACGGTCGCCGCCGTGGCGGCCACCGCCGCGACGGATGGCGCCATGCTGGCCGACACCGGCTCGGACATCGCTCTGCCGGTCGCGGGAGCGGCTCTGCTGCTGCTCGTCGGCGCCGGCCTGCTCGTGGCGCGCCGCCGCCGGGCGGCGCGCGCCTGACGGCTGCCGCCCGCACGCTCGAACGCCCCGCTCCGACCGGAGCGGGGCGTTCTGCGTCCTCCGCGAAGAAAATCGTCTGCGACGGGTTGACATCTCATGACAGGCGTTTACTGTGTGCACTAAGCAACCGGATGGCAGGCCGAACCGCTAGGGGGCGGACGGCAGTACTGCGTTCCCGGTAGGCGGCGGTGGACTTTTCGGGTAAGTCCGCCGCCGCCGCTGTCTTTAACGAGGCAGAACGCCGCGGCATGACGAGCGTCAGGCCCTCAGCGGACCTCCGCCTCCAGGGACATGATCGCGGCGGCCACGCGCTCCGGAGCCTCCCACGCGGTGAAGTGCCCGCCCGCCTCCAGCCGCTCGAAGGCACGGATATCGGTGTAGGTCTTCTCGGCGAGGCTGCGCGGGTAGCCCGCTTCATGGCGCTGGATCAGGATCGACGCGGGCACCTCGATCAGCGGGTGCGGTCCCTCCTGGGCGTCACCTTCGGCGTAGGGGCGGAAGCTCGTGCCGATCGACCGCGTGAACCAGTAGACGGCGACGTTCAGCAGGAGGTCGTCGGTATCGATCCGCTCGAGACCTTCGCCGTCGCTCCACACCGCCACCTTCTCGGCGATCCAGGCCAGGAGGCCGCTCGGCGAATCGATCAGGGCGGCGGCGAGGGTGTCGGGCCGCGTGCCCTGCTGGTGCGCGTACCCGGACTCCGCCGGAGGGGCGACGCTCCGCAGGAACGCCCGCTCCTCGTCGCTCAGCTCAACCCCGGGCCGGTCGCGGGCAGAGAAGGAGGCGTGGGAGGCGACAATGCCGGCGACCGCGCCCGGCCGGGTCGCCGCGAGCCAGTCGCTCACCTCCGCCCCGACGTCCTCGCCGTAGGTGAGGTACCGCGGGTAGCCCAGCGCCTCCATCAGGCCGTGCCACCGGGCGGCGACCGCGGAGCCGGTGAACGGCACCGGCAGGACGTCCGAGTAGCCGTAGCCGGGCAGCGAGGGGATGACCACGTCGAGCTCACCGCGCAGCCGCTCCGCGAGCGCGAGCATCGACACGAACGAGTACGGCCACCCGTGCGTCACCACGACGGGCAGCCGTCCCGGCCTGCCTCCGCGGACCACCAGCGCGTGCACCGTGCAGCCGTCGACCTCCACGAGCCGCTGCCCGTATCCGTTGAGCCGGCGCTCGTGGGCGCGCCAGTCGAATCGGTCGCGCCAGCGGGCGACCAGCTCGCCGAGCACGGCGGGCGGGATGCCGCGCGACCAGTCCACCCCGGGCGTCGGCTCGGGCAGGATGGTGGCGTCCAGCCGCCGGTCGAGATCGTCGAGGGCGGCGTCGGGGACGGCGATACGGAACTCCTGCATCCCGCGACGGTAGCGCGGTCCACCGACAGTGGGGATCGGGAGGCGCCGACACCAGCGAGCGACGAACGCCCCGACTCCGCGGCGTACTGTGGGGGCATGCCCGACCGCACCCCGCGCGATCCTGCGCGCGACAGCGATCCGCGGGTGGAGGCCGTCCGTTACCGGCTGAGACGCGACGCGGAGGCGCGCGGCGAGGAGGTCGAGGAGGTCAACGCCGGCCAGCCCTCGATGGACCAGCGCGCGCACGTGATCGAGAACGCGATCCAGCAGGCGATCCGTCGCGGCGACTTCGACGACCTTCCCGGCGCGGGCAAGCCGCTGCCCGGGCTCACCGGCACGCACGACCCGGACTGGTGGATCCGCCGCAAGATCGAGCGCGAGCAGCTGACCGGCCTCGGCCCTCCCGCGCTCACCCTGCGCGCCGAGGACAAGGAGCTGCACGCGAAGCTCGACGGCCTCCCCTCCGAGCGGGCCGTGCGCGACCACCTCCACGACTTCAACCGGCGGGTCGTGGAGGCGCGGCGCCAGCTGCAGGGCGGCCCGCCGGTCGTCACGCCGACCCGCGACGTCGACGCGGAGATCGCGGCCTGGCAGGAGCGCCGGACCCAGCGCCTCCGCGACGCCGAGGCTCGCCGCCGGGCGGAGCAGGAGGCGCTCGCGGCCCTGAGCAGACGCGAACGTCGACGGTTGCGGCGCGGTCGCTGAGGGACCCCGCGCCGAGCGCCGGCGCCTACTCGGTCAGATGCTGGTGCGGGTTGTCGAACGCGATGGAGTCGGCGGTCACGCCGACGAGGCCGAGCGTCACCTTCACCAGCTGTGGCGGGAGCCCGTCGGCCGGCGGGGGAGTCGTCGCCCCGAGTGTCCACGAGCGACCGTCCGCGTCCGTGGCGGTGAGCGAGTTCACGTAGACGTGCACCTTGCCGCGCAACGCCATCCGGTCGGCGGTCGTGGCGAGCACCGGCCCGGTCTCCTTGCGCACGGTGAGGCTGAAGCCGTCGACGGTGATGCCGTCGGCGCTGAGCTCGAGCACGGGGATGCGGCTGCCGTCCGCGAGCGGCACCGTGACGACGGCGACGAGCGGGATGCCCGTGAACGACAGCGAGCGGCTGCCGAGCTGCGCGGGCGGCTGCGTGAAGACGGGGGCTCCGGCAGCCGGCCCCGACGGTGTCGCGGTCGGCGTGGGGGTCGGGGTCGCCGGGGCTCCGGGAGCGGTGGGCGGTCCTGGTGTCGGTGTGGAGGTGCTGCTCCCGCCTCCGGAGCCGCCCGAGCCGGTGCCGGGCGGCGGGGGGAGTGTCGGCAGGGACGGGTCGGCGGCACCGCCTCCATCGCTCTGGGTCGGTGTCGGCGTCGGGGTCGGGGAGCTGCACGGCAGCAGGATCGGGATGCACAGCGCGCTCGGCGCCGCCGCCGGCACGCGGGCCGCGCCGAGACCGGCCACCGCCACCGCTACGCACGCGACGAGGGCACCGAACAGCCGCCCGGGTCGACGCCGTCTCACGCCTCGCCGCTCCGGTGCTCGGCCTCCCGATCAGCGGGCGACCCATCGGTGCCAGGTGCCTCTGCGACAGGTGTCTCCACGACGGATGCCTCCGCCACAGGCGCCTCCGCGCCCTCCGCAGCACCGCCCTTCGGCATCCACGCCACCGTCAGGATCCCTCCGACCGTGCTCAGCAGCATCCCGATGAAGAAGCCGCCGAGGTTCACACCGACGAGCGAGTAGACCGCGACCGCCAGCGCGATCACGCCGTAGAAGATGCGATGCGCCGGCATCGCGATCGCGAGCACGCCGAGCACCACGAGCAGGATCGGGATGATCGTCGCCTGCAGCCCCTCGATGCCGAGCTGCACGTGGATGCGGCCGATGTCGAGCTGGCCCGAGAAGAACAGCTCGATCCCGCCCAGCGCGGTGAGCAGCCCGCCGACGAAGGGCCGACGCCGGCGCCAGGCGCGGAACCGGGCCCACCGGCTCGACCTGCCGGACCGGCCCTCGGCGCCGCCGCCGTCGCCGCGCGCGGCGTGCGAGGCGCGCACAGAACGCGTTTCGCTCGCCGTCAGAAGCACGTCTTGGTCCCGTCCGTCAGCTGCACATGCATGCCGGTCAGGGTGAACACCGACGCCTGTGTCGACCACGCCGTCTGCTTGAGGTCGGTGATGGAGATGCCGTCGGCGTCCTGCGCGAAGTCGCCCGCGGTGCCCTTCGCCGTCGTGTCGACCGTCGAAGCATCGACGCCGATGCGGATGTTCGAGAACTCCGAGTTCCCCTGGAGGTCGGTCATGCCGATCTGCAGGTCGGAGGCCGAGGCGGGGGTCCCGCCGCCGCCCGCGGTGATCAGGATGCCCGCCTTGCCGAGCGGCGTGTCCGTGACGACGGACTGGCAGAGGTCGGAGAGGGTCGCCGTCTTGATGTTGGCGATCGCGACCTGGTGCTGGGTGCCCGCGGTGTCCGGGGCGACGCCGGCGTACTGCGAGAAGCCGCTGCCCTCCAGCTTCGACGCACTGATCTGGAACTGGCTGCCGGAGACCGCGAACGACACGGGCACGGCGCCCTGCGCGACTCCGGTCATGAGCAGCGTGGAGACCACGGCGACGGGAACGGCGGCCAGCACGATGCGGCCGCCGTGGCTGCGGGTCAGGGAACGGAACTTCATCGATCCTCCTGTTCGGGGACTTGACAGCACCGGCGCGGCCAGGTCCGTGTGCGAGCCTAGCCGCTATTGACGAGCTGTCAATAGCGCTCGGCGGCGACCCGTGCGCGAACCGAGCAGCGGCCGTCGCCCCGCTCGCGGATAGGCTCGACGCATGGAGGCGGACCGGCGCACGCGGCTCACGCCCGACGAGCGGCGGGCGCAACTCGTCGCGCTCGGGGTCGCGTTCCTCGCCGACAGCCGGCTCGACGAGCTGACGATCGAGGAGCTGTCGGCGCGTGCCGGCGTCTCGCGCGGCCTCCTGTTCCACTACTTCGGCTCGAAGCAGGGACTGCACCGGGAGGTGGTGCGCACCGCACGCGACAGCATGCTGCACGCGACGGAGCCGGTGCCCGATCTGCCGCCGCTGGAGCGCCTCCACGACACCCTCGCCCGGATCGTGGCGTTCGTGCGCGAGCACGGCGGCACCTTCTACTCACTGGTGCGCGGCGTCGCGAGCGTCGACACCGAGGTGCGGGCGGTCGTGGAGGAGGCGCGCGCCGAGCAGGCGCAACGCGTCGTGGCCGTGTTCCTCGAGCTGGGCGTCCCGGACACGCCGCTGCTGCGCATCGCGCTGCGCTCCTGGATCGCCTTCGCCGAAGAGGCCCTCGTCGAGACGGCCCTCGGCACGGATCTGCTCGCCGAGCGGATCGTCGGCTTCCTGGAGCGCAGCGCGCGCGGAGTGGTGGAGGCGGTGGAGGCGGAGGGCTAGATCCCCTCGTCCTCCACGTCCTCCTCGGTCAGCACGCCGTCGTCGAGGTCGCCCTGCGGGTCGTGCTCGTCGTAGACCGGCTCGGCCTCGCGCGGGGAGCCTCCGGTCGGTCCGTCATTGCCGTCGCCCGCGCCGGACCAGACCGTCTCGCCGGCCACGGCGTCGTTGGTCACCAGGTCGTCGGCGAACTCCTTCTCGGCGATCGGGTCGTCGAGCGCGTAGTCGACGTCGCCGGAGTCGGTGTCGGCCCAGCCCGCCGTGTCGCCGGCGTCGCCCTCGCCGATGGTCTCGTCCTCGACGCCCTCCTCGGGGATGCGGTCGTCCATCCGGTTCTCCTCTCGTTGTGGTCGCCTCGGACGGTACACCGCGAACGCAGAAGGGTCCCGACCCGCCGCGACCGCGTGAGGCGGACGGCGTGTCGGGACCCTTCGGATCCGCGTGGCGGGCTACTTGCCCGGCGTCGGGAACGTGACCGAGCCGCTGTCGCCCGCGTCCTTGACGGCCGCGGCGACGAACGCCTTGAACTGGTCGGCGTCGGTGAACCCGCCCTGGTAGCGCTGGCCGTTCACGAACACGGTCGGCGTGCCGAAGCTGCCGGTGCTCGGGTTGACCAGCTGCTTGTCCTTGACCGCCGACTGCGTGCGGTTGGTGATGAACTTGGCGTAAGTCTGGTCGTTGACGCACTTGGTGATCGCGTCGGACTCCACGCCGGCGTCCTTGAACACGCCGAGGATCTGCTCGTTCGTGAGGCCGGTGCCGGTCTGCTCGTCCGGCTGGTTGGCGAACAGCGCGCTGTTCACGTCGAAGAACTTGTTGGGCTCATAGTTGGCGACGCAGGAGGCGGCCGCGGCCGCGCGGGTCGCGTACTCCTTGTTCTGCGACGAGTCGAGGATGGCGACCGGGTGGATCTCGAGGGTCGCGCTGCCGTCGGCCATCATCTGCTTCATCTGGTCGGAGTTCGTGGTCTCGAACTGGTTGCAGTACGGGCACTGGTAGTCGAGCCAGATCTGGATGTGCGCGGTCTTGCCGTCGAGCGTCTGCTTCGTGGCGGTCGGCTCGGCACCGGACGCGATCGCCGGGGTGGTCACGGCCTTGTCCGCCTTCTCGAGCAGGATGCCGCCGCTCAGCATGTTCTTCGGGTTGGCGACGTTGCTGGAGGCGCTGACGCTCGTGAAGATGACGACGCCCACGATGGCGAGCACCGCGACGATGCCGACGATCACGGAGCTCTGCACGATCACCTTGCGGCGCTTGGCCTTCTTGGCGGCCTCCTCGCGCATCTTCCTGGCGGTCTCCCGCGCCTCTTCGCGGCGATCCCGCTTGGACGGGCTGGACGCCCCTCTCCCCGTTGCCATTCAGCTCATCCCATCGACAGGTGACAGTTTCCTCATGATCGTATTAGGGAGTTGCTATGAAGCGGCTGTACCGGGGCCCGGACGGGGGTGTGAGAGCAACCCCCGTCCGGGTGCTGACGCCGCGGTGAGTGACTCCGATGCCTACGCTTACGCCAGCGCCCGCGCCGTCGCCTCCTGGCGGCCGAGCGGCACCAGGCGCGTCAGCTGGGTGACGTGCGCAGGGGTGAGCTCCTCCAGGGTGGAGACCTCGAGCAGCTTCATCGTGCGGACGACCTGGTCGGTGAGGATCTGGATGGTGCGGTCGACGCCCGCGCGGCCTCCCGCCATCAGGCCGTAGAGGTAGGCGCGGCCGATCAGGGTGAACTTCGCGCCGAGCGCGTAGGCGGCGACGATGTCGGCCCCGTTCATGATGCCGGTGTCGATCGCGATCTCGGTGTGGGCGCCGACCTCCTTGACGACCTCCGGGAGGAGGTGGAAGGGGATGGGCGCGCGGTCGAGCTGGCGGCCGCCGTGGTTGGAGAGCACGATGCCGTCGACGCCGAGGTCGACCAGCTTCTTCGAGTCCTCGACGTTCTGCACGCCCTTGATCACGATCTTGCCCGGCCACATGCTGCGGATGATCTCGAGGTCCTCGAAGTTGATCGAGGGGTCCATCGCCGCGTTCAGGAGGTCGCCGACCGTGCCGCCGGTGGAGGAGAGGGACGCGAACTCCAGCTTCGGCGTGGTGAGGAAGTCGTACCACCACCACGGCCGCGGGATGGCGTTGATGATCGTACCGAGGGTCAGCTGCGGCGGGATCGAGAAGCCGTTGCGCTTGTCGCGCAGGCGCGCGCCGGCGACGGGGGTGTCGACGGTGAAGAAGAGTGTGTCGAACCCGTTCGCGGCGGCGCGCTTGACGAGCTCGTACGAGATCTCGCGCTGACGCATCACGTAGAGCTGGAACCAGTTGCGGCCGGTCGGGTTGGCGGCCTTCACGCCCTCGATGGAGGTGGTGCCGAGCGTCGAGAGCGTGAACGGGATGCCCGCGGCACCCGCGGCTCCGGCTCCCGCCACCTCGCCCTCGGTCTGCATGAGCCGGGTGAAGCCGGTGGGCGCGATGCCGAACGGGAGGGCGGAGGGGCCGCCCCAGATCGTGCAGGAGGTGTCGACCGTCGACACGTCGCGCAGGATCGACGGGTGGAACTCGATGTCCTGGAAGGCCTGGCGGGCACGGGCCAGCGACAGCTCGCCCTCGGCGGCGCCCTCGGTGTAGTCGAACGCGGCCTTCGGAGTGCGGCGCTTCGCGATGCGCTGGAGGTCCTCGATGGTGAGGGCGTTCTCGAGGCGGCGCTTCTTGAGGTCGAGCTCCGGCTTCTTGAACTGCATGAGCTCCAGTAGCTCGACGGGCTTCGGGAACTGGCGGTTGACCATGACGGTTCCTAACGGTGTTCGTGGACGGGGGACGGAGAGGACGCGTCGCCGGTGACCGGCGATGCGTCGCGGTAGTAGCCGCTGATGTGGTCGTGGATGCGGGTGCGCGCGGCGGAGGGGTCGCCGGCGGCGATGGCCTCCATCACCCCGCGGTGCTCGGCGCGGAGGCGGGAGGCCATGGCGGCCCAGTCGGGAACGCGCGCCGCGCCCTCGAGCACGTACCCCTCGATCGAGCTGCGCAGGCCGGACATGGTGGCGGCGACGACGGTGTTGCCGGAGGCGTCGGCGAGCGCCAGATGGAATTGCGCGTCGAGCGCGAGGAACTCCTCGGCGGTGAGGGAGGGGTCGTCCATGGCGTCGAGGAGGTGACGGGCGTCGGCCAGCTCGCCCGGCACGCCCGGTCGTTCCGCGAGGTCGGCGGCGACCGCGGTCTCCAGCAGCAGACGCGTGCGGACGACGTCGGCGACGGGGAAGCCGCTGGCCGCGACCTGCAACCGCATGAGCGCCTGCATCCCGCCGACCGGGCGGGCCACGATGATCGCGCCGGAGCTCGGGCCGGAGCCGGTCTGCGTGCGGACGAGGCCCATCGCCTCCAGCACCCGGATCGCCTCGCGCACGCTGGAACGCGCGACGCCCAGCTCGGCGGCGAGGGCGCGCTCGGCGGGGAGGTGGTCGCCGGGGCGCAACCGGCCGTCGACGAGCCGCGCCTCGATATGGGCGAGCACGCCCTCCCAGGCCTTCGGCTCCGTCATCACGCGCCCCTCCTGCTCCCTCGCTGTGGTCCGACCATGTGGTCCGACCACATTAGCACGCGGCTCCAGAGGGGAGTGAGGGAGGGGGAGGTGCGCTACTCGGCGGGGGAGGGCGCGGCCGCCACCTCGACGTCCTCCACGCGTGCGCGCGGCATCGTGAGGGCGGCGACGATCGTGAGCGCGGCGACGATCGCGGTCGCCACGAACACGGCGGTGGAGGCGGCCTGCACGGTCCCCGGGTCCTTCTCCCCGTTCGCCGTGCCGGCGATGATCGCGTTCGCGATCGCGCCGAACACCGCGACGCCCACCGCGCTGCCGATCGAGCGGGCGAACATGTTGGTCCCGGTCACGACGCCGCGCTCGTTCCACGGCACGCTCGACTGGGCGGCGATCAGCGTCGGCGTCGCGACGAGGCCCATCCCGAGCCCGACGACGAAGCAGCTGATCGCGACCGAGACGACGCTCGGCTGGAGGGAGGTCGCCGCCAGCGCGACCGCGCCGATCACAGCCAGCGCGGTGCCGATCAGCGCGGTGTTGCGGAAGCCGATGCGCAGGTAGAACCGCCCCGACTGGCTCGCCGCGAGCGGCCAGCCCAGGGTGAGGGCCGCCACCGCGAGACCGGCGACGAGCGGTGCGGAGCCGATCGTGCCCTCGAGGTAGGTCGGCACGTACGAGGTGAGCCCGATCAGGATGGCGCCGATGCCGAGCGAGACGAGCGTCGTCGTCACGAGCAGCCGGCGGGAGAAGACCCAGAGCGGGAGGACCGGCTCGGCCGCCCGGCGCTCCACGAGCGCGAACGCCACGAGCAGCAGTGCTCCGAGAGCGAAGGCCCCGATGCTCCACACCGAGTCCCACGCCCACGCCTGGCCGCCTTCGAGCACGGCGAGGATGAGCAGGCTCATTCCGACGGTCAGCAGGGTCGAGCCCGCGTAGTCGATGCGGTGCCGCTTGCGCTCGATGCTTTCGTGGAAGGTGCGGATCAGCATCCACGCGGCGAGGATACAGAGGGGCACGTTGACGAAGAAGATCCACCGCCACGACAGGAATTGCGAGAACACGCCGCCGAGGGTCGGCCCGACGACCGACGAGATCGCCCACACGCTCGCGAGATAGCCCTGTGTCTTCGCGCGCTCGGCGACCGTGTAGATGTCGCCGGCGATCGTGATGGCCATCGGCTGCACCGCCCCGGCGCCGAGGCCCTGGATGGCGCGGAACACGATCAGCGCCGGCATGCTCCACGCGAACCCGCACAGCACCGAGCCGAGCAGGAACAGGGCGATGCCGATCAGCACGATCGGCTTGCGCCCGACCGTGTCGGCCAGCTTCGCATAGACCGGCACCGAGACCGCCTGCGCGAGCAGGTAGATGGAGAACAGCCAGGGGAACTGCGCGAACCCGCCCAGGTCGCTCACGATCGACGGCACCGCGGTGGCCAGGATGGTGGAGTCGATGGCCACGAGGCCCGTCGTCAGCATGAGGGCGATCAGGATGGGGCCGCGCTCCGAGCGGAAGCCGACGCCCGCCCTGGTCGCGGAGTTCGCACGGGATTGGTTCACGCAGAGCAACAACATGCGGGACCGTCGCGGACATTCCCGCTCTTGACGTGAAAGAAGTCTTTCGCAATACTCTGAAACATGTCTTTCGAATCTCGCGAGGAGCAGCGCCGCACGGTCACCGACCCGCGCGCCCTCCGCGCGCTCGCCCACCCGCTCCGCGTCGCCCTGATCGACCACCTGATGTCGTTCGGCCCCCGCACGGCCAGCGAGTGCGCAGAGGTCCTCGGCTCGACGCCCTCCAACTGCAGCTACCACCTGCGCGCGCTCGCACGTTTCGGGCTGGTGGAGGCGGTGGAGGCCGAGGACGGCCGCGAACGCCCGTGGCGCTCGGTCGCGACCGGCCTGAGCTACGGCGACACCGAGAACCCGGACGCCGAGCTCGGCTCGGGAACGATCGAGCGCGCCCTCGCCGACCGCCAGGTCGACGACGAGGCCGCGCTGGTGCGCCGCGCGATCGCCCAGCGCGACGAGCAGCCGCGGGAGTGGCGGGAGGCGTCGATGCTGTCGGGCTACGCCCTGCGGCTCTCGGCCGCCGAGCTGCGCGCGCTGGGGGAGCAGCTGGATGCGCTCATCCGGCCCTACATCGCCCTCACCCGCGCCGATGCGCCCGACGACGCCGATGTCGTCGCCCTCCACCTCAACGCCTTCCGCCACCCGGACGCGCTCGCCGTCGGTCGGGCGAAGGACTCGCGTGCAGGGGAGGCCGAGTCGTGAGCCGCCGCCACCTCCTCCTGCGCCGCGACTACGGCCTGCTGTGGTCGGCCGGCTTCGTGTCCGACACCGGCGACTGGCTGCTCATGATCGCGCTGCCGCTGTTCGCCTTCTCGGCGACCGGCTCCGCACTCGGCGCCTCCACCGTCTTCCTCGCCGAGCTCATACCGATGCTGCTGCTCGGGAGCCTCCTCGGCGTGCTCGTCGACCGCTGGGACCGCCGGCGCACGATCATCGTGGTCGCGCTGCTGCAGGCCCTGGCGCTGCTGCCGCTGCTCGCCGCCTCCGCGGACCGCATGGGCATCGTCTACGCGGTCGCAGCGGTGGAGGCGGTGCTCGGCGCGATCATCAACCCGGCCCGTCAGGCGATCGTGCCCGGCATCGTCGGCGCCGACGAGCTGGGGGCGGCGAACGGCCTGATCGCCGTCAGCGACAACCTCGCCCGGCTGATCGGGTCGCCGCTCGGCGGAGCGGCCTTCGCCTTCTGGGGGCTCGGCGGCATCGTGCTGGTGGATGCGGCGACCTTCGTCGTCACGGCCCTGCTCGTGCTGGGCACGCGCCGCGGCATCGGCCGCGCGCCGGCGACCGCGGTCGAAGCGGAGACGGGGGAGGAGCCGGTCGCGCAGACGGAGCGCCGCCTCCTGCGCGAATGGGTGGAGGGGCTGCGCACCCTCCTCGCCTCCGGCACCCTGCGCACGATGACGGCCATCGCCGTGCTGGCGGGCGCCGCGCAGGGCATCTTCCTCGTCCTCTTCATCGTGTACCTCACCGAGGATGTCGGCGCGGGCGACGCCGGCGTCGGTCTCGTCCGCGGCCTGCAGGCGGTCGGCGGGGTGCTCGGCGGGCTCGTGACGGGGAGGCTGCTGCGGAGGTTCGGGGAGCGCGCCGTCGTCGGCGTCGGCTTCCTCGTCTTCGCCGGCCTGCTGCTGGTCACGTGGAACCTCGCGCCGATCACGACCGCGCTCGCCGTCTACGCGGGCCTCTTCATCGCCATGGGCATCCCCGCCGTCGCCACCGGCACCGGCGAGATCACCGTCGTGCAGAGCGCGACGCCTCCCGCCGCACTCGGGCGCGTGATCGCGGCCGTCACGACGCTCGGCGGTGCGGCGCAGGGCGTCGGCCTGCTGGCGGGCGGCGCACTCGCCGAGACGGTCGGCGCGGTGCCGGTGCTCGACGCCCAGGCGGTCCTCTATGCGCTGTGCGGGGTGCTCGCGCTGGTCTTCCTCCGCGGACACGGGAGGGTGCGCGAGCCGGAGGCCCCGCCGGCCGCCCAGACCACGCAGCCGAGCGCCACATCGTAGCGGATCGCCGCGAAACCCGCCCGAATTGCCCGGGATTCCAGGGAGGGGCACGTAGGGTGTCCGTGTGTGGCGACTGGATAGGAAGACGGAGGACGACGCGCTCGCGTCGGACCTCAGGGACGACGATGCCCTGCATCCCGCCGGCAACACGACCGCTCCGCACATGCTGAGCCTCGGCGACCCGGCCCTCACGGCGGGCAACATCGCCGAGCCGGTGTGGCAGCGCTGGCGCGACGAGATCGCGGCGATCGGCGGCACCTCCCCGCTCCTCCACTTCGAGGACGGCCCGCGGACCCGCATCGAGCTCAGCACCACGCACCCGGGCGGCCTGCCGCAGTTCATCACCGGCAAGAGCACCCTGCTGTCGAGCCTGATCCGCGACGAGCTGGCGCTGCGCACCGCGCGCGCCGCCGCGAACGCGATCACGGCCAAGGGCATCGAGCTGCGCTCGGTGCGCGGCATCGAGTCGGTGCATCTGGCCATCGGCCTGGCCCAGTGGCGGCACGGCGGCGACGAGTTCTTCGCCCCGATCCTGCTGCGTCCGCTCGCGATCCGCCGGTACGGCCGCGACTTCGAGCTCAAGCTCAAGGGGCAGCCGTTCCTCAACCCGCAGCTGGCGGAGGCACTCGCCCAGCAGTTCCAGATCACCCTCGACGCCGACGCGTTCGTGGCGCTCGCCGTGCAGAACGGCGTGTTCAAGCCGCAGCCGGTGATCGACCGCCTGCGCGGGCTGACCTCCCACCTGCCGTGGTTCAATGTGCAGCCGCGCCTGGTCGTCTCGTCGTTCGCCGACGTCGCGCCCGCCCTGCGCGCGGAGGCCGACGACCTCGACGCCGTGATGCTGGATGCGCTGGCGGGCAACCCGACCGCGCGCACCACGGTCGAGAGCGCCTTCAACCCGGTCGACCCGATCAAGCAGGACGAGCGGCCGCCCGCGACCGACACCCTCCTGCTCGACGCCGACGAGACGCAGGAGAACGTCGTCGCGCAGATCGCCGCCGGCAACTCCATCGTCGTGAAGACGCTGCCGGGCACCGGCGGCACCCAGACCATCGTGAACGCCATCGGCGCCCTCGTCGGCCAGCACAAGCGCGTGCTCGTGGTGACCCCGCGACGGTCGAGCCTCGACGACATCGCCCAGCGGCTCTCCCGCGCGGGCCTCCCCGGCCTCGCCGTCACGCCGCGCACGCTGCGCCGCGACCTCATCCAGGCCATCGGCCGCAACGAGAAGGCGGAGCAGCCGCGCGTCACCGACGTCGACGAGGCGCTCGTCCGCCTCCGCAAGGTGCTGCTCGACTACCGCGCGGCGCTGACCCGCCGCGACCCGGTCCTGAAGGTGTCGGTGCTGGACGCGCTGCGCGAGCTGTCGCACCTGTCGCTGCTGCCGGCTCCGCCCTCCACCACCGCCCGCCTCGGCCGGCACTCGATCGAGGCGCTCGCACACGACCGCGCCTCCGCCGCCGACGCGCTGATCCGCGCCGCCCGGCTGGGCGAGTTCCGCTACGGGCCCAACGACTCGCCGTGGTACGGCGCCTCGTTCACCACGACCGAGGAGGGCAAGGCCGCGCACGAGCTGGCCAAGAAGCTCAACCGCGCCGAGCTGCCCCGCCTGATCGAGCGCGCCAACGCGCTGATCGGCCAGACGCGGATGCGGCCCTTCGAGTCGATCGCCGAGCTCGGTGTGTACCTGCGGCTGCTCGCCGACATCCGCGAGACGCTCGACCGCTTCACGCCTGCCGTGTTCGACCGGTCGCTCGCCGAGCTGATCGCCGCCACCTCCTCGCGCCGCGACTCACCGGCCATGTCGGGAGCGAACCGGCGCCGCCTGCGCAAGCTCGCGCTCGAGTACGTGCGGCCCGGCGTGCACGTCACCGACCTCAACGAGAGCCTGCGCCGCATCCAGCAGCAGCGCATCCTCTGGAACCGGTTCGCCGTCGCCGGCGTCGTGCCGGAGGTGCCGGTCGGCATCGCCGACGTCCAGGTCGCCTACCAGCGGGTCGCGGAGGACCTCGCCCGCCTCGACATCCCGCTGCGCCGCACCGGCACCCCGAACTCCCTCGCCGCGCTGCCCATCGAGATCCTCACCCGCCAGATCGCGGGCCTCGCCGCCGAGTCGGAGGTGCTCGCCAACCTGCAGGAGCGCACGGCGCTGCTCGGGCAGCTGCGCGAGCTGGAGCTCGACCCGCTGCTCTCCGACCTCTCCATCCGTCACGTGCCCGAGACGCAGGTGAGCGCGGAGCTCGAGCTGGCCTGGTGGCAGTCGGTGCTCGAGACGCTGCTCGCCTCCGACCGCGCGCTGCTCAGCGCCAACACCGGCGTGCTCGACCGGCTGGAGGCCGACTTCCGGCTCGTGGACGAGGCGCACGCCTCCGCCACCGGCAAGCAGCTCGCGTGGATGCTCGCCGAGACCTGGAAGATCGGCATCGTGGACTGGCCGGACGAGGCCGCGGCGCTCAAGCGCCTCCTCACCACCGAGAACCCGACCGCCGCGTCGCTCAACGCCGTCGCACCGCACCTGGCCCGGCCGCTCGCGCCGGTCTGGCTGGTCTCGCCGTACGAGGTGCCCCACATCAGCCGGGAGGTCGCCTTCGACGCCGTCCTGCTGGTGGACGCCGGGGCCTCCAGCCTGGCCGAGAACGTCCCGGTGCTGCGCCGCGCCAAGCAGGTCGTCGCGTTCGGCGACCCGGTGACGCAGACCCCGTCGCGGTTCGACATCGGCGTGCACGAATACGGCACGACCGTCGACGCCGACGACCTCGACGCCATGCACGCCGACTCCGCACTCGCCCGGCTCTCGGAGCTGCTGCCCGTCTACACACTCTCGCGCAGCTACCGCGCGGGCGGGGAGGACCTCGCCGAGCTGGTCAACCGCCGCTTCTACGGCGGCATGATCGACTCGTTCCCGTGGGCGGGCACGTTCCTCGGTCACGGCAGCCTCGCGCTGCACTACGTGACCGGCGGCCAGGGGATGCCCGACTCCGACACCGGCGCCGTCGAGAGCACGGACGCCGAGGTCGCGACCGTGGTCGACCTTGTCCTGAAGCACGCGACCGAGCGTCCGCGGGAGTCGCTCATGGTCATCACCGCGAGCGAACGGCACGCCGTGCGGGTCAACCAGGCCGTGCTGGCGGCGTTCTCGAAGCGGAGCGAGCTGGCTGACTTCATCCTGGGCGACCGGGCGGAGCCGTTCACCGTCGTCACCCTCGACCAGTCGGTCGGGCAGAGCCGCGACCGCGCGATCTTCAGCATCGGCTACGGCCGCACCCCGCACGGCCGCCTGCTGTCCAACTTCGGCGCGCTCGCCGAGCCGGGCGGCGACCGCCTGCTGGCCGTCGGCATGACCCGCGCGCGCCGCGGCATGGACATCGTGTCGTGCTTCAAGCCGGAGGACATCGACGAGTCGCGCATGCGGCACGGCATCGCGGCGCTCGCCCAGGTGCTGGGGGAGGCCGACCAGCTCCAGGCGGCGGCGCCCGAGTACCTGAGCCAGGACGCCGACCCGATGGTCCTCGACCTCGCCAAGCGCCTGGTCCGCCGCGGCCTCGACGTCCACCTCGGCTACCGCGGCAAGATCACCCTGGTGGCCTCGCACGAGGGCCGCGCCGTCGCGATCGAGACGGACGACGACGTGAACAAGGGCAGCCTCCGCGAATCGCTCCGCCTCCGCCCGGACGTGCTGCGCCGCCTGGGCTGGCACTACCTCCGCGTGCACAGCTTCGAGCTGTTCGCCGACCCGGACGCGGTCGCCTCGCGCATCGCGAAGCTCATCGGCGCGGAGGTCGGCACGGAGACGGCGCCGATCACGATCCCGGTGGGGTGAGCGGCGGTTACGCTGGAGGGGTGACCTCCGACCCCGACGCGCGTGCCGCCTCCGGCTCTGCCGGGGCTTCGCGTCCGCGGCGCAGCCGGCGGGTGCAGCGACCCGGCGCGCCCGGAGCGGACCCGTCGCCGGCGCTGCCGTCGGCGCCGGAGCCGAGCGCTGCCGACAGCGACCACGCGCCGTCGTTCGGGTCGAACGACGAGCGGCTGCGGCGGGACGTCCCGCCGCACTGGTGAGTCGGGCGGCTGGTCAGACCGACGGGTCGGCGTGCTTGCCGGTGCCCGACGGCGGGGACTGCTGGGCGCTGAGGAGGTCGCGGATCTCGGTGAGGACGTCGAGTTCGGTGACCGGGGCCTCCGGCTCGACCACGCCCTTCTTGCGGAGGCGTTCGGCGCGCTTCTTGAGCTCGTTCAGCGGGTACACGAAGACGAAGTACACCACGGTCGCGACGATCAGGAAGTTGATGATCGCCCCGATCACCGCGCCGAACTTGACGTCGGAGCCGTTCAGGGTGACCACCAGCGCGTCATCCAGGGTGCTCGCCTGGAAGAAGGCGCCGATCAGCGGGTTGATCAGGTTGTTCACGATCGAGGTGACGACCGCGGTGAAGGCCGCGCCGATGACGACGGCGACGGCCAGGTCGATCACGTTGCCGCGGAGGATGAACTCCTTGAAGCCCTTGAGCATGACCGGTCCTTTCTGCAGGAGGGGTGGTGCTGACTAGGCGGCGGAGCCGGAGGAGGACGACGAACCCGACGACGACGAACCCGACGACGACGACGAAGACGACGCCGATCCCGCCCCCGCCGACTTCGTGCCGCGCGAGTCGGTGCGGTAGAACCCGGACCCGTTGAAGGTGACGCCCACGGCGCCGAAGACCTTGCGCAGCGAGCCGCCGCAGTTCGGGCACACCGTCAGCGCGTCGTCGGTGAAGGCCTGCTGGATGTCGAAGGCGTGACCGCAGTCGCGGCACTGGTACGAGTAGGTGGGCATCTTCTTCCGGTGGTCGGTCGGGTCCGCGGGGCGGACCGGTGGGTCAGGAGAACTGGACGATCCTGCTGGGCGTCACGGCGCCGTCGACGGGCTGGTCGTGCCGCTCGCGCGGGACCTCGTCCACGAGCTCGCCGTCGAACAGGACGGCGTAGACCGGTGGACATTTTTCCATGCTGCCGAGCGTCTTGTCGAAATAGCCGCGCCCCCAGCCCATGCGCATCCCGCTCGCATCGACGGCGGCCGCCGGCACGAGGATGAGGTCGACGTCGTTGATCGCGATGGGGCCGAGCAGCTCGCCGACGGCCTCCGGCATCCCGAACAGCCCCTCCGTCTCGGTCTCGCCGTCGCCGGTGGTCCAGTCGAGGAGGCCGTCCTCGCGCGAGATCGGCAGCAGCACCCGCAGGCCCTGGGCGTGCGCCCAGTTGAGAAAGGGGCGGGTGTCCGGCTCGATGGGCGTCGACAGGTAGGCGGCCACCGAGCGGGCGGAGAGATCGGTCACCAGGTCGACCAGGTTGCGGGTGAGGCCCGCCGTCGCGCCGGAGCGCTCGGTCGTGGTGAGGTTCTGCCTGCGCTCGCGGAGCTCGGCGCGGAGCGCCCGTTTGCGGTGCTCGGCGGTATCCGGGTCCATACCGCAATCCTAGAAGACCGACCCTGTGACCGCCGGAAATGCGGATACTGTAGGCGGCATGGCAAACCACGTGACGAAAGCGGTCATCCCTGCGGCGGGTCTGGGCACCCGGTTCCTCCCGGCGACGAAGGCGATGCCCAAGGAGATGCTTCCGGTGGTGGACAAGCCGGCCATCCAGTACGTCGTCGAGGAGGCGGTCGACGCCGGCCTGCACGACGTGCTGATGGTGACCGGCCGCAACAAGAATGCGCTGGAGAACCACTTCGACCGCAACGCCGAGCTCGAGGACACCCTGCAGAAGAAGGGCGACACCGACCGCCTGCAGAAGGTCAACTACTCCACCTCGCTCGCCGACGTGCACTACGTGCGCCAGGGCGACCCGAAGGGCCTCGGCCACGCCGTGCTCCGCGCGCAGATGCACGTCGGCCGCGAGCCGTTCGCGGTGCTCCTCGGCGACGACATCATCGACCACCGCGACCCGCTGCTGACCCGCATGCTCGACGTGCAGCACCGGCTCAACACCACGGTCGTGGCGCTGATGGAGGTCGACCCCGACAGCATCCACCTGTACGGCGCCGCCGCGGTCGAGCCGACCGACGAGGACGACGTGGTGCGGATCACCGGTCTCGTCGAGAAGCCGGACAAGGAGCACGCCCCCTCCAACCTCGCCATCATCGGCCGCTACGTGCTGCGCCCCGAGGTCTTCGACGTGCTGGAGCGCACCGAGCCGGGGCGCGGCGGCGAGATCCAGCTGACCGACGCGCTGCAGTCGATGGCGGAGGCGCCCGACTGGACCGGCGGCGTCTACGGCGTCGTCTTCCGCGGCCGCCGCTACGACACCGGCGACCGGCTCGACTACATCAAGGCGATCGTGCAGCTCGCCATCGACCGGGAGGACCTCGGCCCCGAGCTGCGGCCGTGGCTGCGCGAGTTCACGGACGGCCTCGAGGACGCCCCGCAGGAGGTCGTCGAGGAGATGCCGGCCGAGCCCGTGGCGCCGGTCGAGCAGCCTGAGCCCGCCGAGAGCTGAGCCACCAGCGGCGGAGGATCGACAGACGACGAAGGAGGAGTACGTGGCGATCGTGATCCCCACGCTCGGCGAGGGCCGGGTGGGGTTGCGGCCCATCCGTCTGCGCGACGCACGTGCGCTCGAGCGCTCCCTGCTCGAGAACCGCTCGTGGCTGCGGCAGTGGGAGGCGACGAGCCCCTACTCGGCGGGAGCCTTCGACACGCGGGCGAGCATCCGCTCCCTGCTGGCGAACGCACGCGCCGGCCACGGCCTCCCCTTCATCGTGGAGTACGACGGCGAGCTCGCCGGCCAACTGAACGTGTCGTCGATCACGTACGGGTCGCTGTCGAGCGCGACCATCGGCTACTGGATCGCCGAGCGGTTCGCCGGCCACAACATCACGCCGACCGCGGTGGCGCTCGCCACCGACTACTGCTTCTACCAGCTCGGCCTGCACCGGATGGAGATCTGCATCCGGCCCGAGAACGCCCCGAGCCTCCGCGTGGTCGAGAAGCTGGGCTTCCGCTACGAGGGGCTGCGCCGCCGCTACATCCACATCAACGGCGACTGGCGCGACCACTTCTGCTTCGGCCTCGTCTCGGAGGAGCTGACCCAGGGCGTGCTGCGGCGCTGGCTCGACGGCAACGCGCCGGCGGACGCCGCGACCATCACCGCGGAGGACCGCGCCGCCTCCGCCAACCCTCTGCCGGTGGCGCGCGTTCGCTGAACGTCCACTCCACGGGCGCTGAGGGGAAGACACACCCGTTCACTGCCGGGGGCGCGCGCCCCCGGGCCTCTACCGTAGAGGCATGAACGGGGATGTGATGGGCGGTGGGGTGGTCGTCGCCATCGCGGCCGCCCTCTGGGTGGCCTATCTGATCCCGGTGTGGCTGCGCCGGCGCGAGTACCTCGCGACGGAGCGCAACGCCGTGCGGCTGCAGCAGACGCTGCGCATCCTGGCGGAGACGAGCGAGCTGCCCGCCGAGGTGCGGATGGAGGCGACGGCGCGCACGGTCGCCGAGCAGCAGCGCATCCTGCGCAAGGCGGAGGAGAAGCGCATGGCCGTCGCCCGCGCCGAGGCCGCCGCGCATGCCCGCCGTGAGCAGGCGATCGCGGAGGAGCGCCGTCGTGCCGCCGAGGAGGCGGAGCGTGCCGCCGCCGAGGCGATCGCGGTCGAGCGCGCCGCCCGGGCCGCCGCTGCGCAGCGCGCACGCGTCCTCGCCGCCGCGACCCGCCCCTCCACACTCTCCCCGCAGCGCCGCCGTCGCCTGCGCCGCGCGCGCTCGCTCTCGACTCTCGCTCTCGTGGTCGCCGCCGTCGGCGTCGCCTGGGGCACCGCACTCATGGCGTCGACCGGCATCTGGCTCGTGCCGGCGCTGTCGGCCGCGCTCGGCGTCGCGTCGGTCGGGATGCTGACCCGTCTGGCGCGTCCGCAGGAGGCCGTGCCCGCGGCGTCCATCGTCGCGCCGTACTCGCCTCCCGCGCCGGAGCTGTACGACGACGCCCAGCACGACCTCCCGGTGCAGGAGCGCCTGCGGCAGAGCTGGACGCCGCAGCCCCTGCCGAAGCCGCTGCACCTCTCTCCGGGCACCGTGGCCGCCGCCGCCATGGCGTCGATCGACGCCGCCACCGAGCTGCGCCGGGCCGCGGCCCGCGCGGACTTCGAGCGGAAGGCCGCGGAGGTCGCTCCTGCCGCGCCCGCGCCTGTGCCGCTGCGCCCGGTCGCGGCGGCGCCCGCTGCCGCTGCCGGCGTTGCGGAGGCGCCCGTCGCCTCGGCCGCCGCACCCGCTGCTCCCGTCGCTGCTGCCCCGGTCGTGGAGGCGCCGAGCCGCTACGCGAGCATGGGCATCGTCGACGGGATGGACGACCGCGCTCTCGACCTCGACGCCGTGCTCCGTCGCCGCCGGGCCGCGAGCTGAGCGGTGCTCGATTTCGATCTGGACCCGTTCGGGTGCTATTGTTTCTAAGCAGTTCCCCGGGGCTATGGCGCAGTTGGTAGCGCGCTTCGTTCGCATCGAAGAGGTCAGGAGTTCGAATCTCCTTAGCTCCACCAGGCAAGTCCGGAAGGCCACCCGAGAGGGTGGCCTTCCGGCGTTTCGGGGCTCTACATTGTGCTCGTGGATGAGGCGACGGCCGGCCGGGAGGCGCTCGACGCGCTGGCGGCGGAGTACGCGGACGACCCGCGGGTGCGCTTCGGCACGATGTTCCGCAGCCCCGGCCTCCGTGTCGACGGCAAGATCTTCGCGTTCCTCGGCCACGGCGACCGGCTCATCGTGAAGCTGCCGCGCGAACGGGCGGTAGCGCTGATGGCAGCGGGCGTCGCCGGCGACGTCACCATGGGCACGCGCACGATGAAGGAGTGGGTGGCGCTGCCGGCCGAGACGCCAGGGGGATGGAGCGGGTATGCGCGCGAGGCGTACGCGTACGTGAGTGCGCTCCTGGCCGGTTAGAGAGGGGGGGGGGGGGGGGATTCGCGCCCAAGGGATAATGTGTGGCTTTCCAGAGCGCCGTCCGGCTGTAGCGTCGGAGTGCCGCGCTGGGCGGTGCCAGTGAGAAGGAAACCGCCAAATGGGTCATCGGGATTACACGAAATTGTTCGACGCTTCACAGATGCAGCACAACATCATGGCTTTCGTCGGTAACGGGTTCGACCTCCAGGTAGCCGACGACTACGCGATGCCGGTGGACACGCGGTACACCAGCTTCTACTACTTCTTGAAATTGCGGTCCTTTGACCCGTCCAACCCGATCCTTCGTGAGATGGAGCGGCTCCGGGACGCAGATGAGAAGAACTGGAGCGACGTCGAGGCGGCCGTGGAGGGCATGCTCCGAGCCGACCGGACGCGAGCCATCGATCTGGCCGACGCGCTGAGGCGCATCCAAGAGCAATTCTCCCAGTTCTTGGAACTCGCCGTCCCGGCGTCGCTACTCGTGCGCCTCGGCGCCGACTCGATGAAGGCGGGGGCAGCGGTCACTTCGCTGCAGGAGTTCTTGGGTGACCTCGAACCGGCGGAGTATGCCTCGCTCCGGTTTCCGAAGGGCATCCGGAACTTCGACGTGTTCAACTTCTTGTTCATCAACTTCAACTACACGTCTTTGCTCGACGACTTCGTCTACCTGGACCAGGTTCAGTTCGACCCACGGCCCTACAAGACGGTGGACCGCAACTTCCACTTCAAGATTGACCCAGGTGCGTCTGAACGAGACTGGGGAGACATCTTCTACTCCTATGTCACGTCGGAGGTCGTTCACCCCCACGGCCATCAGAGCATCCCGCGTTCACTCCTGTTCGGGATCGACATGCCCAATAGTGTTCGCGGTAACCAAGATCCTGCCCTCAGGCTGGCGAAGCCTTTCTGGGCGCAGAACGACCTCCGGTACCGCCACCTCTTCGACGACACGGAGTTGTTCATCGTCTTCGGCTGTTCGCTTGGCGAGTCCGACAAGTGGTGGTGGAAGAACATTGCCGACCATCTCGGTCAGGACCGCCAGCGTGAGGACGGTATGCCGTCATATTCGCCCGAGCTGATCCTGTACTGGTTCAACGGAGGTGCCGATCGGCTCAGTGCAGACGATGTTCGCGACAAGTTCCTCGAGTTTGCGGACCCAGCCGAGCGGGGGCGGATAGCACCGTTCATTCACGTCGTCCTGCATGACGCCAACACCCGTCGGTCGTGGCTGAGCACCTCCGCTCTTTGAGCCGTTGTCTCAGACGACCAGCAGCACCGCCAGCACCAGCATCAGCACGGCGATGCCCGCGTCGAGCACGCGCCAGGCCACCGGGCGGGCGAACACCGGCGCCGCCAGGCGGGCGCCATAGCCCAGGAGGGTGAACCAGAGCAGGCTCGCGGTCGCGGCTCCAGCGCCGAACACCCAGCGGCCCGGGTCGCCGTGCGCCGCCGACAGGGAGCCGATCAGCAGGACCGTGTCGAGGTACACATGCGGGTTCAGCCAGGTGATGGCGAGGCAGGTGCCGACGGCGGCGAGAAGGGAGATGGAGGCTCCCGTCCCCGCGGTGAGGGTGCCCGGTTTCAGGGCCCGGCGCGCGGCGAAGACGGCGTAACCGACAAGGAACGCGAAGCCGGCCCAGCGCACGATCTCGAGGGCGACGGGCGCGCTCTTCACCAGGACGCCGATCCCGGCGACTCCCGCGCCCATCAGCAGCGCATCGCTGAGGACGCAGACGGCGACGATCGGCAGCACGTGCTCCCGGCGCAGCCCCTGTCTGAGGACGAACGCGTTCTGCGCGCCGATGGCGACGATGAGGGAGGCGGAGGAGCCGAGGCCGGCCAGGAACGTACCGAGAGTGCTGCTGAACATCGGTTCGACGCTACGGCAGCGACCTACCATAAGTACAGCTCACGTTCCTTACGTAGCATCAGCTGCTCTAAAGATCGTGTCACGGAAGGAGGCCGCCCCGGCGAACCGGGACGGCCTCCTGTGCTCATGCCTCAGGCGCTGCGACGGCGGCGTGCCAGAATCACGCCGGCACCACCCGCGACCAGGGCGAGCAGGGCCAGGATCGCCGGCAGCACGAGGTCCGAACCGGTAGAGGCCAGCTCGTCCTGCGCGGAGGCCGCCGGGTCGGCGGTCGCCGGGTCGTCCGTGCCGGACTCGTCGCCTCCGGGCGCGTCCCCTCCGGGCACCTGGCCGCCGGGCACCTCGCCGCCGGGCGGCGTCTGGCCGGGCGGGGTCTGGCCGGGCGGCGTCTCGCCCGGCGGAACCTCACCGGGCGCGGCCGCGATCGAGAAGGTCACCCGGGCAGGGTCCGCGGAGCGCGTCCCCAGGGACTGCGCCACGGCCAGATCGTACGATCCGGCGGTCAGCGGCTGCGCGAAACGGGCCGTCCACTTCCCGTCGTCGCCCACCACCGCGGTGGCGGAGGCGTCGGCGGCGAGGGCCGTGGTCTCCGCCACGGCGACCGCCGCACGGGCCGCGTCGACGTCCGTGGCGGCCACGGCGGCGGCAGCAGCACCCGCCGGACGCACCGTCACGGTCGCGCCGGGGAGGCCCGTGCCCGACAGCGCGGCGACCGTGCTGCCGGCGGGCAGCTGGCCCGTCGGGGCGCCGGTCAGCGTCAGCCCGGTCAGGTCGGCGCGCGCGGTCAGCCACTCGTCCGGCCCGGTCGCGTGGTCGATGATGCGGGTCTCGCCGACGCAGCCGTTCCAGCCGTTGCGGGCCGCGTCGTCCACCCAGTCCGCGCCGATGATCCACGGCATGTGCGGGTTGGCGGCGAGGCCGAGGGCGTCGCTGGTGTTGCGGAGCACCGGGGCGCCGTCCACGTACATGGTCAGCGTGCCGTCCTCCTCGCCGACGATCGCGACGTGCGACCACGCGCCGGGCATGATCTCACCCGACCAGGCCGTGCGGTCGCCCTTGGTCGGGTCCTGCGGCACGCCCGTCCACTGGAACTCGCGGAGGTTCGAGATGCCGAGCGCCGTCGGCGACGCGGTGTAGTCCCACGGCGTCTGCGCGAAGCCGTCGATGCGCGAGCGGTTGCCGGTGTGCACGAGGAACTTGGACCAGCCGTTGGCCGCCGCGTCCCACGACGCGTCCATCTTGACGAACGTCTCGATGGTGAAGCCCTTCGAGAGGTCGGCGTCGTTGACGGGGGCGTCCGCCGCCGTCGTCAGGTAGCTGTACCGCGAGCCGCTGGAGTTCGCGAAGCACGCCGCCGAGCCGTCGGAGGAGTAGCCGTGGACGTCGCCGGACGCGACGGTCACATCCTCCAGCGTTGTGCCGACCGAGTTGGTGGCCGCGGGGTCGGCGCGGTGCAGGTCGTTGTCGCCGGCGACGTCCTCGATCACGGTCTCAGTGCCGACGGTGCCCTTCACGCCGTTGAATCGCCAGTGGGCGAGCGTGCCGTCGACCTCGGGGAAGTCGGCCGTGGCGCCCGGGAACTCGGTCGAGATGGGGTCGGGCCCGGTGAAGCCGTCCTCCAGGATGCTGCGGGCCTTCTGCGCGAGCGATGGCGTGTCGGCGGGGCCGGCCGCGAAGTCCGGCGCGAAGCCCTTGAACCGCTCCGAGAAGTCGATCGGGATGCTGAACTGCTGCTGCGGCCCCTCCTGGAAGAGCTGGTCGTAGCGGGTCAGCGCGTCCTGCGGCTTGAACTTCACCCACGGCGAGGCGGTCTGCACGTTGATCCGGTCGTTCGTGAGGTCGAACTCGTACAGCCCGAGGTAGCCGTCGCCGCCCTCGTACGCCATCTGGTAGTCGATGACGACCTCGGTCACGGCGTGGCCGAAGTCGTTCGTCTTGGTCAGCCGGGAGGCGCCGTGGAAGTGGCCGTTGAGGGTGAGGAAGATCTGGTCGTTCGACCGGATCAGCTTGTCCCAGAGCCGCAGACCGTAGTCGGTCTCGAGCGGCGTCTCCCCGTCGGCGGCGATGTTGATCACCTGGTGGGTGGTGAGGATGGCCGGCAGCGTCGGGTGGTCCTTCAGCACCTGGTTCGCCCACGCGAGGGTCGCGTCGGACGCGCGCCACGACAGGGCGAGCACGAGGTACTGCTGCCCGTCGGCCTCGAAGATGTGGAACTGGTTGAACCCGGTCGGGTCGCTGCCCTCGAACGTCGACACCCCGGCCGCGCGGCCGGCGCCGAACCACTTCAGGAACGGCTCGTTCGCCAGGTTGTACTGGTCGTCGTAGAGGTTGTCGTTGCTGTTCCGCACGTCGTGGTTACCCGCGAGGATCGAGTAGGGGAGCTTCGCGTCGTCGAGCGTCTGGATCGCCCGGTCGGCGGCCTGCCACTCCACGTCCCTGTGGACCTGGTCCACGACGTCACCGAGGTGGGTGACGAACGGGATCTGGAGCGCGTCGGCGTTCTTCGTGAGCCAGTCGGTCTGCACGGCGAACGGGTCGGTGCCGTAGCGCGGCGTGAACTGGTCCGCGGAGTAGCGGGAGTAGAACTGCGTGTCGGGGAGCACCGCGAGCGTGAAGCGCGAGCCCAGGTCGCCGGCCGCGGGGGCCGGCGCCGCGCTGGCGGGCACGGCGGTCGCGGCGACCGCGGCGGTGAGGCCGAGCGCGCCGAGCGTCGCCGCGGCGACCGTGCGACGCACGCGGGAGGACAGCGAGGACTGTCGTCGGGAGGGGGATGCCACTGGTGAGGATTCCTGTTCTCGATCGGGGGATCGGTCTGCGTGGCCTCTCAGGTTCCTGAGAGACTTCATAACGCTAGGCATCCGCTGTGACCCGTCCGTGAACGGCAGCGGACCCTTCCGTGACGTGCTGTTTCCCTGCCCGCAACCTCCATCAGCCTGGTTCATGAACCGCCCCGACCGTTAGCATCGCTGTCGATGGAAGCGAACGCCGAGCACCTCCGCACCCTGGCGGCCGCCGTCGACCACGGCACCTTCGACCGGGCCGCCGCCGCGCTGCACATCACGCCATCGGCGGTCAGCCAGCGCGTCCGCGCCCTCGAGGAGCAGAGCGGCCGCGTGCTGCTGCGCCGCAGCAAGCCGATCGAGCCGACGGAGGCGGGGAGCGTGCTGCTGCGCCTCGCCCGGCAGCTCGCCCTGCTGGAGGCGGAGGCCGCGGCCGAGCTGGCGGGGGAGGTGGGCGCGACCGCGGGCATCCCGCTCGTCATCAACGCCGACTCGCTCGCCACCTGGGCGCTGCCGGCGCTCGCCACGGTGCCGGGCCTCGCCTTCGACATCACCCTGGACGACCAGGAGCACACGCTCGACCGCCTGCGCGACGGCACGGCGATGGCCGCGATCAGCTCCGACCCCGAGCCGGTGCAGGGCTGCACGGTGTCCCCGCTCGGGTCGATGACCTACCGGGCCGCGGCGAGTCCGGCCTTCGTCGAGCGCTGGGCCCCGGAGGGGTGGACGCCGGAGGCCGCCGCGGTCGCCCCGATGCTCGTCTTCGACCGCAAGGACGCGCTGCAGGACCGCTACCTCGATCGGTTCACGCCCGGAGCCAGGCCGCCGCGCCACTACGTGCCCGCGTCCACGCAGTTCGTGACCGCGGCCCTGCTCGGGCTCGGCTGGGGGATGCTGCCCGACCTGCAGGCCGACGAGCTCGTCGCCGACGGTCGCCTGGTGGTCCTGGATGCGGAGGGCGCGGTCGACGTGCCGCTGTACTGGCACCAGTGGTCGCTGCGCTCGTCCGCTCTGAGCGCGGTCGCCGAGGCGATCGCCGCGGGGGCGGCAGAGCGCCTGCGGCCTACAGCGTCGCGAGCACCAGGTCGAGCGCGTCCGCGAAGCGGTCGGCGCTCTCCTGCGTGATGCACAGCGGCGGCTTGATCTTCAGCACGTTCTTGTAATCGCCGGTCGGCTGCACGATCACGCCCTCGGCCAGGAGACGGTCGCAGACGAGGTGCGCCTCCTCCGTCGCCGGCTCCAGCGTCTCCCGGTCGCGCACCAGCTCCACGCCCAGGTAGAGGCCGAGACCGTGGACGGCGCCGACGAGCGGGTGCCGCTCGCCGAGGGCGCGCAGCCGGTCCGCGAGGTGGTCGCCGACCACCGCCGCGTTCTCCTGGAGGCGCTCGTCGCGCATGATGTCGAGGACGGTGAGGCCGACGACCGCGCTCACCGGGCTGCCGCCCGCGGAGGAGAAGAAGCTGCCCTCTGCGGCGAACGACTCGGCGATCTCCCGCCGGGTGATCACCGCGCCGAGCGGCTGGCCGTTGCCCATCGCCTTCGCGACCGTGATCACGTCGGGGACGACGCCCTGCTGCTCGGAGCCCCAGAAGTAGTGCCCCATCCGCCCGTAGCCGACCTGCACCTCGTCGGCGATGCACACGCCGCCGCGGGCCCTGACGCGCTCGTAGACGCCGGCCAGGTAACCGTCGGGGAGCATCACGCCGCCCGCGTTGCCGAACACCGGCTCGGCGATGTACCCGGCGACGCCGGTGCCGGCCGCGTCCAGTTCGGCCAGGTCGGCGTCGAGCTCGGCCAGGTAGGCCGGCGCCGAGTCCACGCCGCGGTGGGCGCCGTGGAAGATGTTGGGGGACGAGACGAGCCTCACCCAGTCCGGCCGCGTCCCCAGGGCCCGCGGGTTGTCGCCGAGGGAGGAGGTGACGGCGTCGGCGCCGACCGTCCAGCCGTGGTATGCCTCCTTCACCGCGAGGATCGTGCGGCGGCCGGTGTGCGTCTGCGCCAGCCGCAGCGCCAGGTCGACCGCCTCGGAGCCGCTGTTGACGAGGAAGACCGTGTCGAGCCCCTCCGGCGCGATCGCGGCCAGCCGCTCGGTGAACCGCGACAGTTCGTCATAGTGGAATCGGGAGTTCGTATTGAGGCGCGCCCACTGGTCGCGCACGGCCTCCACCAGCCGAGGATGCCCGTGACCGAGCTGGGTGACGTTGTTCACCATGTCGAGGTAGCTCTGCGCACGGGTGTCGAGGAGGTGGTGCCGCCAGCCGCGCTCGATCAGCGGCGGCTCGGCGAAGTAGTGCTCCTGCACCTGCGCGAACGTCGCGTCGCGCCGGGCGAGCGACGCGGCCGGATCGGGCTGCGGCGCCGCGAGCGGCAGACCGAACAGGGCAGACGGGTCGGGGGAGACGTCGGCCCAGCGCTCGACGGGGAACGCCGGGGTGACGAAGGCCGGGGGACGCCAACCCGTCAGGCGGCTGAGCTGGGCTGTGAGCCGGACGGCCGTGCCGATCTCCGCGCCGGCGGCTACGGCGGCGGTGGTCAGCGGGCGGCTCAGGCCGTCGAGCCACAGCTCGACGCCGTCGCCCCGCAGCAGCCAGGCGCCACCCACCAGCGCGAGCTCGCCGGCGAAGGGTGCGAGCACGGGCACGCCCTCCGGCGCCTCCAGCGTGACCGCGAGGGCGATGGTGGCGGAGGCGGAGGTGCGGTTCACCCGCGCGCGCGTCAGCCGGGCCTCGCCGTAGCGGGTCACCGCGTGACCGGCCTCGCGGCAGACGCGGGCGAGCACGGCCTCCTCGGCGCCCGCCTCCAGCCACGCGCCGGAGTCCTGGTCGCGGCCGAGCACCGAGAGGTCGGTGAGGTTGGCCGCGGTCGTGTCGAGGGCGACCAGCCGGCCCAGGGCGGGCGCTGGGGCAGGGGAGCCCGCCTGCAGCCGGGCGCGGATCAGCGCCTCCACCTCGGTCGCGTCCAGGCGGCGGGCCACGTCGAAGGCGACCCACTCGTGGGCGCGGTTCTCGTCGGCGTACGCGTTGTCGCCGTCGAGCGCCACCTGCTGCTCGCCGCTCACGACGAGCACGGCGCCGCGGAGCACGACGAGCGGCCAGAGCGCGGCCAGGTCGGCGTCGTCGAGCGGAGCCTGCGCGTGGAAGGCCGCCACGACCTCCAGCACCGCGTCGATCGGGTCGTCGGGCACGTGGTGCAGCGCGCTCGTGACGGTCGCCGCGAGCTCGGCCACCAGCCAGCCGTCGGCCACGTCGCCGAAGTCGATGACGCCGGGGCCGCCCTCGCCGAGCACGATGTTGTCGTCGGTCACGTCGCCGTGCACGGCCTGCACGCGCAGGCGCGAGCGCAGCGGCTCCAACCGGGCGAGCGCGTCGTCGGCGGCGCTGCGCACGACCGCGCGCTTGGCCGGCTGCTCCACGTGCTCGAGGAGGAGGTCGACCACCTCGCCGCTGACGCGCGCGTCCCACTGGGTGGTGCGGTCGAGGCCGGGGTGGCGCAGCTCGGAGAGTCCGGCCGCGACCGTGCCGGCGAGCGCCCCGAGGGTCCGCAGCTGCTCGGTCGTCGGCCGCGCGACGCCGGTCAGCGGGTCGCCGTCGAGGTAGCGCAGCACGCGGGCGAGCAGGCGGCGGCCCTGCGCCTCCACCTCCACCAGGTCGGCGCCGTCGAGCGCCCGGACGACAGCGGGGATGCGGATGCCGGAGCCGGCCAGCGCCTCCAGCGCGGCGTTCTGCGCGCGCAGCTCGTCGGCCGAGAAGACCGGGTTGGCGAGTTTGAGCACGTACCGGTCGTCGCCGGTGTCGATGAGGAAGTTGCGGTCCTGCTGGCTGCCGAGCTCGGTCACCCGCCCCTCCAGTCCGAACCGCGCCGCCGCGATGGCGACGGCGTCGTCGGCCGTGACGTCGGGCCGCGGGAGCGAGGGCTGGGCGAGGAAGTCGAAGTTCGGCACGGAGCACTCCAGGACGGTCGGCGGCGGGTCGCCTGCGACGGGTGAGGCCAGTCTAATGAGGAGGCGCTGCCCACCTCGCACCCAGGCAACGCACGGGGCGTCCCCGTAGCATCATCGGGTGAAATCCTGGAGGACTGCGGCGTTGGCGTTCGTGCTGGACGCGGCCTTCGTCCTCCTCTTCGTGCTGATCGGCCGCAGCAGCCACGGCGAGAGCGCCGGGTTCTCCGGACTGCTCACCACCCTCTGGCCGTTCCTCGTCGGCCTGGTGGTCGGCTGGCTCGTCACGTGGGCCTGGACGCGTCCGCTCGCGATCGTCTGGCCGGGCATCCCGATCTGGCTGATGACGGTCGCGCTCGGCATGCTGATCCGCACGGCCTGCGGCCAGGGCGTGCAGCCGAGCTTCATCGCGGTGGCCGCGGTCGTGCTCGGCGTCTTCCTGGTCGGTTGGCGACTGATCGCGCTCCCGTTCGCACGGCGCCGGAGGCTGCGGCGGGAGGCCGCATCGCTGACGGCGCTGCACTAGCAGCCGGCGCGCTGACGGGGCCGTGAGAACAGCGCCGCGCCGCCCGTGGCCACCGCGTAGTAGGCCGCCTGCTAGCGGAGGAAAACCGAGACATAGAACCGAGGGCTGCACAAATCTCTTGCGCCGTTCCCTCTACTCGGGTGCGCGATTCAGCAACGTTGTTTCGCGACTGGGCCGTGAGTAATTGACTCGCGACGGTGGTAAGTCGTTGAGACTCGGACCGCGAAGTGGCGGCCCGAATCTCAAGCACTCAGCTGCGACGCCTCGCCCGAGCGAAAAGGGTGTTACCCGTAAAGGCGATCGCCGCCACGAACAGCGGGACCACAATCGTTTCCCAGACGGGCCATCCGACACTCGTTCCGAAGAACGCGAGTACGACTCCAACGGTAATTGCGAGGAGCAAGCTCGCGCCGAGAATGCTGCCCGGCTTCGCGTCGTTAGCGCTCATTTTAGTCATTCTAGTTCCCCTTCAGCTGAGCACGCAGACCACAGATGTCGCGACGTAAGTCGCCGCCATTGCGGTGGCAAGTCCACCAGCGGTTACTACGTCAACACCAGGAATCCAAATCGTCACAAGCGCGGCTACGCCTCCAGCCCCGCCAACGACGAGCGCCGCAGCCGATCCTTGGTGGTTGCAGTCTGCGATCTTCTTCAACGCGACATTGGTGTTGCTCGTAGAAACAAGCGTTCCGTTCGCCATCACCTTGACGCTCTTGGTGGTGGATGACCACCCGGCGCCCTTCGCGCCGACTGAGAAGCGATACGCCTTACCTCCCGTTGCAGATCTGTAGGGGAAGTTGGCGTAGGAAATGTTGATCGACGTCGAGGTGGTCGTGAAGCCCGCGTACGGACCCGCGTATCCGTCACGGGACACGATGACCGTATACGACGTTGCTCCGGGGACAGCGCTCCACCCGACCGTTTCACTCTTGTTGTAAAGGCTCACGTGAACGTTCGATGGAGCTGCACCAGCCGCGTTAGCTGCCTGAGCTCCTACTCCTAGCACCGTGGCAAGCACGAGGGCGCCGACAACCCCGAGCCGTTTGATCATCCGCATCGTTCGATGCTCCGTTCTTCATTGAATGGAGTGGACGGAGTTTTGCGACCCGTCGCCGGCGCGATCCTTGTCCTCGACCCTGCACGTAACTCGCGCTGAGTCGAGTCAGTCGATCGGCCGTGGTCGGCGGCCGAGCTGATGACGCATTTGCGGGGCCGCGCAAGCCAGATTGAGTACCGTTGCCCGACCCGGAAGCATAAGTACGTTGGGGCCTCAGTACGTGCGGACGGACGCCCTTTACACACACCCTGGACCGTCAGAACAGCGCCGCCACCCCCGTCGCCACCGCGTAGATCGCGAGCCCGGCCAGCGCGCCGACGACCGTGCCGTTGATCCGGATGAACTGCAGGTCGCGGCCGACCTGCGTCTCGATCTTGTCCGTGGTCTCGGCCGGGTCCCAGCCCTGCACGGTCTCGGTGATGACGTGCGCGATGTCGCCGCGATAGCTCGTCACGAGGTGCAGCGCGGCGCCGGTCAGCCGGGCGTTGAGGGAGGCGCGCAGCTCCTCGTCGGCCAGCACGCGCCGGGCGGCGTCGCCGACGAACGCCTCGGCACGCCGCCGCAGCTCGCCCTCCTCGTCGTTCAGCGCCTCCACGGCCGCCGTGCGTGCGGCCGTCCACGCCGACGCCGCGAGGTCGCGGATGCGGGGGTCGTCGAACGCGCGCGCCTTCGCCGCCTCCAGCCGCTCGATGGTCGCCTCGTCGTGCTGCAGCCGGTCGGCGAGCTGGGCGAGGTACTCGTCGAGGGAGCGGCGGAGGCGGTGCTCGGGGTCGTCGCGCACGTCCCGGACGAAGCGGCGGGCCTCCGAGTGCAGCCGCTCGTCCACCAGCCGGTCGACGAACGACGGCATCCACGAGGGCAGGCGCCGGGACACGACCGACGCGAACGCCTCCGGGTTCGCCGCCAGCCACTCGTCGAGGCGGTCGAGGAGCAGGTCGACGGCCTCGAGGTGGCCGCCGGAGTCCAGCACGCGCTCACCGAGCCGGCCGAGCGGAGGTCCCCACAGCGGTGCGACGAGGTGCGTGCGCACCACGGCCTCCACCGCGTCCCGCATCCGCTCGTCGTCGAGCAGGGCGGCGAGGCCGGTGAGCCCCCGCGACGCCTCCGCGACGACGCGGCGGGCGCTCGCGGGCTCGGCCAGCCAGGAGGCGCCGGCGCCGGCCAGGTCCATCGAGCCGAGCTTGCGGGCGACCACCTCGTCGGAGAGGAAGTTCGTCTCCACGAACTCGCCGAGTGCTGCGCCGATCTCGTCCTTGCGGGTCGGGATGATCGCGGTGTGCGGGATGCGCAGCCCCAGCGGATGCCGGAACAGCGCCGTCACCGCGAACCAGTCGGCCAGGGCGCCGACCATCGCGCCCTCCGCCGCCGCACGCACGTAGCCGAGCCAGGGGTAGCGGTCCTCGAGCGCGAAGGAGACGGTGAAGACGACGGCGGCGAGGATGAGCAGCGCGGTCGCGAGGGTCTTCATACGCCGCAGGGCCAGGCGGCGTTCGGCGTCGCGGCGCTCGGCGTCGCGCAGGGCGGCGTCGCGTGCTCCCGCGGTGGCGGTCTCCGTCACGCGACCAGGTGCAGCTCGCGGCTGGAGTTGTTGAGCCGGTGGCCGCCGTCGTGGTCGGCGACGACGATGTCCTCGATGCGCACGCCGAACCTCCCCGGCAGGTAGACGCCCGGCTCGATGGAGAACGTCATGCCGGCCTCGATCGGCCGCTCCTCTCCCTCCACCAGGTACGGCGGCTCGTGCGTCGTGACGCCGATGCCGTGGCCGACGCGGTGGATGAAGTAGTCGCCGTAGCCCGCGTCGCGGATGACCGCGCGGGCCGTCCGGTCGATCTCCTGGCAGGGCACGCCGACGGCGACCGCCTCGAAGGCCGCCTGCTGCGCCCGCTTCACCGTCTCGTACACCTCGTGCTCCTCGTCCGTCGGCTCCCCGACGTGCACAGTACGCGTGGTGTCGGAGCCGTAGCCCTCCAGGAGGCCGCCGAAGTCGAGCACGACCATGTCGCCCTCCTCGATCACCCGGTCGGCGGCGTCGTGGTGCGGGTCGGCGGCGTTCGGGCCGCTCGCCACGATCGTGAAGTCGACCTGCGCGTGCCCGTGCTCGCGCAGCAGCCGGGCGAGGTCGGCGGCGACCTCGCGCTCGCGCCGGCCGGCGAACCGGACGCCGAGGATGTCCTCGAAGGTGGCGTCCGCTGCGGCTCCCGCGGCGGCCAGCCGATCGATCTCGTCGGGCGTCTTCACCGCGCGCAGCATCGGCAGCGCGTGCGAGATGGCCTCGAAGCGGGCTCCGGGGAGGCGCTGCTGCAGTCCCAGCAGGTGCATCGACCACAGCGCGTCCGAGAGGGCGTACCTCCCGTCGGGCTTCAGCAGGGCGGCGGCCGGCACGTACTCGTCCTCCCCGTCGCGCCAGTCGACCAGGCGGATCGCGGCGGAGGCGCGCGTGCCGGCCGCGCTCTCGCGCTCCAATGCGGGCACGAGCATCGCAGGGTCGCCGTCGGTGGGGACGACGAGCAGGGTGATCCGCTCGGTGGTCGCCACGGGCAGGTAGTCGGCGAAGTAGGAGAGGTCGGGCCCCGGCGCGATCACGAGGCCGTCGTACCCGGCGGCGCGGGCCTCGGCGGCGCCGCGCTCCAGCCGGTCGGCGAAGTGCCGTGCGGTGAGCTGCTGCATGCGTGCCTCCGTTCGTTCGCGGCCGTCGCGCGGGCGGTGCCGCTCGCCGGTGCGGGTCTGATCAGTCCGGGATCGGCCCCAGCCAGGCGTTCGCGACGGTGTTGTGCGCCGACTCGGCGTCGGACGGGTGGAACAGGCCGGCGAGCACGTCGCGGTACAGCCTGCCGAGCTCGCTGCCCGAGAAGAAGGTGGAGCCTCCGGAGACGCGCACGGCCTGGTCGACCACGCGGCGCGCGGTCTCGGTGGCGCGGATCTTGAGGCCGACGAGCTTCGGGAACCAGAACGCGCCGTGGTCGGCGAGCGCGTCGACGTCGCCCGCGACCGCGTCGAGCTGCGGGAGCAGGGCGTCCTGCTCGATCGCCGCCTCCGCCACCCGCCAGCGGATGTCGGGGTCGGCCGCGTACGAGCGGCCGTCGTTCTTGAGACTCGTACGGCGGTGCGCGGCGGCGACCGCCAGCTCCACCGCCCGGGCGCCGATGCCCGTGTAGACCGCGGCGAGCAGCGTCTCGAAGGCGGCGAAGATGGCGAACACCAGCGGGTCGGGGTTCGGGCCCGGGTCGAGGCGGCGGACGATCCGGTCGGCGGGGGAGACAGCGCCGTCGAGCACGGTCGTGTTGCTCTGCGTCGCCCGCATGCCGAGCGTGTCCCAGTCCTGCTTGATCTCGAAGCCGCCCGCGGCGCGGTCGATGAAGCCGTAGACGATCTTCGGCGCGTCGGCGCTCGTGGTGTCGAGGCCCATCGTGCCGAGCCGCGTCCAGGCGGGGGAGAGGGAGGTGAAGATCTTGCGGCCGTAAAAGGCGTACGAGCCGTCCTCCCGGGGCCGCGCCTCCGTGGTCGAGCCGAAGAGGACGAGGTCATTGCCGGCCTCGCTCAGACCGAACGCGAACACCTCGCCCTGACCGGCCTCCCGGAGCAGGAACTCCAGGGAGTCGTCGCCGCGGTCGCGGAGGATCTTCGCCACGCCGGTCCACACGAGGTGCATGTTGACCGCGAGCGCGGTGGCAGGGGCCGCGCCGGCGAGTCGGACCTGGAGGCGGGCGGTCTGCTGGAGGCCGAGGCCCAGTCCGCCGAGCTCCTCAGGCACCAGCGCCTTCAGATAGCCGGCGTCGGCCAGCTCGGCGAAGTCCTCGGTGAAGAAGCGGTTCTCGGCGTCGTACCCGGCCGCGCGGGAGCGGAACCGCTCCAGCCGGTCGTCGGGGAGCAGCCGGTCGGCGAGGTCGTCGTGCTCGGTCACGCCCCTCAGCCTAGGGGAGCGCGACCGGGCACGGCAGGGGTGGGAGTGCCCCCGTAAGAGGCCTTACTGCGCGGTGTAGCCGCCGTCGACCAGGTGGTAGCTGCCGGTGATGAAACTGGCGGCGTCAGAGGCGAGGAACGCGACCAGCGCGGCCACCTCCTCCGGCTCGCCCAGGCGGCCGAGCGCGTGCTTGCCCTCGAGGAAGGCGAGGGCGTCCTTGTCCATCGACGCCTCGACCAGCGGGGTGCGGATGAAGCCGGGGCCCACGGCCGTGACGCGCACCTTGCGGTCGGCGTACTCGAGGGCGGCGTTCTGGGTGAGGCCGAGCAGGGCGTGCTTGGCGGTCACGTAGGCCGCCGAGTTCGGGAACCCGACGCTGCCCAGGATGGACGCCATGTTGACGATGGAGCCGCCGCCGTTCTGGGCGATCGCGTCCAGCTGCGCCTGCATCCCGTAGAACACGGCGTTGAGGTTGACCTCGATGACCTTGCGCCAGCCGTCGAGCGGGTAGTCGCCGACCGGTGCGGCGGGGCCGCCGATGCCGGCGTTGTTGACCGCGATGCGCACGGGGGCCAGCTCGTTCGCGGCGGCGATGCTCGCTGCGGCGAACTCCGGGTCGGTCACGTCGCCGGCGAGTGCGCGGGCGGTGCCGCCCGCTGCCTCGATCTCGGCCACGACGGCCTGCGCGTTCTCCTCGTTCAGGTCGGTCACGAGGACCGCCGCTCCGCTCGCCGCGAGGGTGAGCGCGACGGCGCGCCCGATGCCCGAGCCGCCTCCGGTCACGATCGCGGACCGATCGGCGACGTCGTACTGAGCCATGGACTTCTCCTTCCAGTTATCCAACATCTGTCGGATATCTACATTGTACGATCGTTTCGTGGATGCGAGGCAGGAGAAGTCGACCGCACGCCTGAGGGCGGCGATCCTCGATCTCGCGACCGCCGGGCCGGTCACCGCCGTGACGGTCTCCCGGCTGGCCGCCGTCGCCGGGGTCCACCGCTCCACGGTGTACACCTACGCGGCCTCGCCGGTCGAGCTGCTCGAGGACGTGCTGCGCGACGAGCTCGACGCGCTCCGCGCCTCCTACCTCCTGGATGTCGCCCCCGCCGACGCCTCCGCCGCGATCGTCGGCGTCACCAGGGCCGTGCTGGAGCACGTGGACCACTACGACGCCATCTACCGCCGCGGGCTCGGCCCCGACAGCGGCTCCGCCAGCCTCCACGCGATGCTCAGCGAGCACTTCCAGGGCTCGATCGAGCTGCTCCTCGACCAGCACAGCGTCTCGGTGCCGGTCGCCGACGAGCACGAGCGCCACGCGGTCTCGCGCTACATCGCCGACGGCACGATCGGCGCCATCGACGTGTGGCTCGGCCGCCCGCGGCCGCGCGACGTGGAGGCGTTCCTCGCCCTGGTGGGCCGTGCGGCCCCGAGCTGGTGGCCGGCGACCGTATGATCGCGCGGCTGCGGGAGAGGTGGCGGAGGCTGTGGAGCCGGCTGCGGCGCCGGCCGCCGCTCCTCCACATCGCCGGCGACGAGGGCGTCGGGCCGGTCGTCGTGCTGGTGCACGGCATCGCCTCCTCCTCCCTGACCTTCAAGAACGTCGTCCCGCTGCTCGAGGGCGACCACCGGGTGATCTCCGTCGACATCCTCGGCTTCGGCCGGTCGCCGGCGCCCGCCGACGCGACCTACACGATCGAGGAGCACGTCGCCTCCCTCGCCCGCACGCTGCGCTCGCTGCGGCTGCGCGAGCCGTTCGTGCTCGTCGGCCACTCGCTCGGCAGCCTCATCGTCGCGCGCTACGCGGCCGACAACCCGGGAGCCCTCAGCCGGCTGGTGCTGGTGAGCCCGCCCGTGTACGAGACGCCGACCGACATCGGCGACCGGAGGGTGCGCTCGCGGGTCAGCGCCTACCTGCGCGCCTACGAGTACCTGCGCACCAACAAGGACTTCACGCTGGCCAACGCGGCGGTCGTCGCCCGCCTGATGCCGATCAAGGGCGTGTTCGACCTCACCGAGCGCAACTGGCGCCCCTTCGTGCTCTCGCTCGAGAACAGCATCGAGCACCAGACCGTCGTCAGCGACCTCGCGCGCGTGCGCGTGCCCGTGCAGGTCGTGTACGGCGCGCTCGACGCCTTCATCGCGCCGGGCAGCCTCGCCGTCATCGAGGCGATGCGCCACGTGACGATGCACCGCGTGGAGGCCGCCGACCACATCATCCGCAAGCGCACGGCCCGCGTGGTCGCGGCCGCCTGCCGCACCTGACGGGGCCGGGCGGCGAGCGGCCGCCGCACCTGACGCGGGCGCGGCCTACGCTGGGGGCATGGAACAGCGCATCCTCGGAGGGACCGGGCGCAGCGTCTCGGTCGTCGGTCTCGGCACCTGGCAGCTCGGCGCGGACTGGGGCGACGTCTCGGAGGACGCCGCGCTCGACGTGCTCCAGGCCGCCGTCGAGTCGGGCGTCACCCTCTTCGACACCGCCGACGTGTACGGGGACGGCCGCAGCGAGCAGCTGATCGGCCGGTACGTCACCGAGCACCCGGAGGTCCCGCTCACCGTCGCCACGAAGATGGGGCGGCGCGAGGAGCAGGACCCCGCCAACTTCACGCTCGCGAAGTTCCGCGAGTGGACCGACCGCTCGCGCCGCAACCTCGGCGTCGACACCCTGAACCTCGTGCAGCTGCACTGCCCGCCGACACCCGTCTTCAGCACGGAAGCGGTCTACGACGCCCTCGACACGCTCGTCGCCGACGGCGCGATCGCCAACTACGGCGTGAGCGTCGAGACGACGGCCGAGGCGCTCGCGGCGATCGCGCACCCCGGCACGGCGACCGTGCAGATCATCCTGAACGCTTTCCGGCTCAAGCCCCTCGACGAGGTGCTGCCGGCGGCGCGGGAGGCCGGGGTCGGCATCATCGCGCGCGTCCCGCTGGCGTCGGGGCTGCTGAGCGGCCGCTACACCGAGCAGACCGAGTTCGCGGCCGACGACCACCGCAGCTTCAACCGCCACGGCGAGGCGTTCGACGTCGGCGAGACCTTCTCGGGCGTCGACTACGAGCAGGGCGTGCGGGCCGCGCGCGAGTTCGCGGCGCTGGTACCGGAGGGCGTCACCCCGGCCCAGGCGGCGCTCGCCTGGGTCATCGCCCAGGACGGCGTCACCACCGTCATCCCGGGAGCCCGCAACCCCGAGCAGGCACGGGCGAACGCGGCCGCCGCCGCGGTCACCCTCCCGGTGGACTTCGACGCGGCCGTCCACGACATCTACGACCGCTACTTCCGCGCGGCGGTGCACCCGCGCTGGTAGTCGCTGTCCCGCTGAGTCGTGACATGATGTCACGACTCGGCGGCGAAACCCGCATCTACTCACGACTCGCGAGTGCGTAGGAGGTGGCGGATGCGTGGGATGAGTTCCTCGGGTGCTCGGAGGTCCGCGGAAGTGACGCGAACCACGCGCCATCCCAGATCCTCGACGCGTTCGCGGCGAGCGATGTCGCGGTGCCAGATCGCCCGATCGGTGCGATGGATGTCGCCCTCGTACTCGAGCGCCAGCCGCGCCGCCGGGTAGGCCAGATCGACGCGCGCCACGAAGACCCCTCGGTCGTCGCGCAGCTCCAGGTTCGCCACGGGCTCGGGAAGGCCGGAGCCGGCCAGCAGCAGACGAAGCCGCGTCTCGCCCGCCGATTCCGACCCCTCGCGGACGAGGCCGATGGCCTGGCGTGCTCGCGCGATCCCACGGCGACCCGAGGACCCGCCGACGTGCGCGGCAAGCCGTACGACGTCGGTGAGCGGATCACGCCGAGAGACGAAGAAGTCGCCGACCGCGACGAGCGCGGCCTGCCCGAGGATCGGCGCGAGGTCGAGCCAGGTCTGCTCCGGTGTCGTCACCGGTAGCCCGCTCACCTCGGCTGCCCGCCAGGCTGCGAGCACATGCGACCGGACCCCTGCGATCTGCGGCGCGCGACCGCCTGCAGGCACTGTGACATGGATGTCGCTCTCGTTCTCGAACTGCATCGGCAGAGGCGCACCGTAGAGCGCCGCCGCCGTGACATGGCTGAACACCATCCGGTCGGGCCGATGGAGGAGGAGTGCCTCGCAACGGCGCCGGAGGCTCAGTTCATCGGCGACCATCCGTACTCCGCGGACCGGCGTGGTCAGGTCGTGCGCGCGGAGCCGGCTGCCGGACACGCCTCGCTTCAGCGCGTCGTCGACGCGGAACGGGTGCTGGCGGAGAGCGTGAGGGAGGTCGCGAGCGTGTGGTGCCATCCGGTCACCGTGGCAGTGCAAGCGTTCGCACCGCTCACGTTATCCACACCCTTCCACCCGAGTCGTGAGTAGATGCGGGTTGCGGTGCCGAGAAGTGACATCAAGTCACGACTCGGCGGGCCTCAGGACGGGACGACCGGGACCGGCTCCGTGTCCGGGATGGGCGACGCGTCGCGGCCGCGCAGGTCCGGGTGCACGCGGTGGGCGAGCGCGGCGACCACGAAGCCGACGAAGGCGAACGCGGCCGCGATCCAGAACGCTCCGGCGGGGCCCGTGCCGTCGATGAGGAAGCCCGCGAGCGCCGAGCCGAGTGCCGCGCCGATCAGCTGGCCGGTGCCGACCCAGCCGTACGCCTCCGCCGTGTCCGAGAACTTCACGCTCGCCGACACGATCGCGAACAGCACCGCGAGGGCGGGAGCGATGCCGACGCCGGCAATGAGCAGCGTCAGGGACAGACCCCACCACGACCACAGGAAGAACGTCGAGATCACGACGCCGACGGTCACGATCAGCATGCGCCGCGCGGTCGCCCAGGGGCCGATCGGAACGTGCCCGATCGCGAGGCCGCCGACCAGGGAGCCGATCGACCAGATCGCGAGCACGATGCCGGAGAACGGGGAGCCCTCGCCGAAGTTCGCGACGACCCCGGCCTCCACCGCCGCGCAGGATCCGATCAGCAGGAAGCCGACGACCGTCGCCAGCAGCACCGGCGGGCGGGCGAGCACGACGCCGAACCGGCGCTTGGAGCGGGGGATGCGCACCCGGCCCACCTCGGGCGAGGCGATGAACCACGCGCCGCCCGCGAGCATGATGGCGACCGCCATCAGGATGCCCTCGACCGTGCCGACCTGGGTCGCCACGAAGGTGATCACGACCGGCCCGGCGATCCAGATGATCTCCTGCGCGGAGGCGTCGAGCGAGAACAGCGGGGTCAGCTGCCGCGAGTTGACCATCTTGGGGTAGATGGTGCGCACGGCCGGCTGGATGGGCGGCATGCTCAGCCCGGCGAAGAACGCGACCGCCATGGTGACGGGGACGGGCATGACGAACACGCCGATGGCCGCGACGGCCGCCGAGCACGCGACGAGCGTCGTCCACAGGACGACCCGCATCCCCAGCACGCCCATCAGCCGGCTGGTCATCGGTCCGGCGATCGCCTGGCCGATGCTCATGGCGGCGAGCACCAGACCGGCGGCCCCGTAGCTGTGGTGGATGCGCTCGATGTGGAGCAGGAAGGCCAGCGAGAGCATCCCGAACGGGAACCTCGCCGTCAGCTGGGCGGCGATGATGCGCGCGACGCCCGACGTCTTGAGGAGGCTCGAATACGTGCTCACGACATGCCACTCTATCGGGCGCCACCGGCGCGCCGAGGGCTCCCGCGGCACCCGAAATGGGTGTGGAAATGTGTATAACTTTCTCCACACCTGTGGATGACACGCCCACTAGATGTGGGGGCGTGGAAATGTCGGAGGCCCGCTATATAGTGGTCCCTGCCGCCGGACGCGGCACCGGTCCTAGAGGGAGAGACAACGTGGCAATCACTGTCGTCAAGCGCAACGGAGAGCGTGAGCCGTACGACGCCAACAAGATCAACCTGGCCATCGAGCACGCGGCCAGGGGGCTCGACGAGAACATCACCTGGGTGACCCAGATCGCGAGCGAGCTGGAGCTGACGCTGTTCGACGGCATCACCACCCAGCAGCTCGACGAGGCCGTCATCCAGGTCGCCCTCCAGAACGTCAAGGACGACCCGGCGTTCGACACCGTCGCCGCGCGCCTGCTCCTCAAGACCATCTACAAGCGCGTGCTCGGCGACTACGCCGGCGAGGACGAGCTGCTCGGCCTCCACAAGGACCGCTTCCGCGCCTACATCGAGCGCGGCGTCGCCGAGACCCTCCTCGACGGCCGCTTCACCGTCGCCTTCGACCTCGACCGGCTCGCCGCGGCCCTCGACCCGTCGCGCGACGAGCTGCTCAAGTACATCGGCGTCGTCACCCTCAACAACCGCTACGGCATCAAGGCCCGCAACGGCGACTCGCTCGAGGTGCCCCAGTACTTCTGGATGCGCATCGCGATGGGCCTCTCGCTCAACGAGGCCGACCCGACCAGCCACGCGCTGGCCTTCTACGAGAAGATGTCGAAGCTCGAGTACCTGGCCGCCGGCTCCACGCTGGTCAACGCGGGCACCGCCTACCCGCAGCTCTCCAACTGCTTCGTCATGGAGATGCAGGACGACATCGAGCACATCGCCAAGAGCGTCCGCGACGTGATGTGGCTGACCAAGGGCACCGGCGGCATCGGCCTCTCCGTGACCAAACTGCGCGCCCAGGGCTCGCCCATCCGCTCGAACAACACCACCTCCACCGGCCCGATCCCGTTCATGCACACGATCGACTCGGTGCTGCGCGCGGTCAGCCGCGGCGGCAAGAAGTTCGGCGCCCTCTGCTTCTACATGGAGAACTGGCACATGGACTTCCCGGAGTTCCTGGACCTCCGCCAGAACTCGGGCGACCCGTACCGCCGCACCCGCACCGCGAACACCGCCGTGTGGATCAGCGACGAGTTCATGAAGCGCGTCCAGAACGACGAGGACTGGTACCTCTTCGACCCGCTGGAGGTCGCCGACCTCAACGAGCTCTACGGCAAGGCGTTCTCGGAGCGCTACGCGGAGTACGTGGCCCAGGCCGAGGCCGGCGAGCTGCGCATGTTCAAGAAGATCAGCGCCCGGGCCCAGTTCAAGGACATCCTGATGAGCCTCCAGACCACCAGCCACCCGTGGCTGACCTGGAAGGACACCATCAACAACCGCGCCCTGAACAACAACACCGGCACGATCCACCTGTCGAACCTCTGCACCGAGATCACGCTGCCGCAGGACCGCGACAACGTGTCGGTGTGCAACCTGGCCTCGATCAACCTGTCGCGTCACCTCGGCATCGACGGCCAGATGGACTGGGAGCGTCTGGAGGCGAGCGCCCGCCAGGCGGTGCGCCAGCTCGACAACCTCATCGACATCACCGTGTCGAGCGTGCCGGAGGCCGACTTCTCCAACCAGCAGAACCGCGCCATCGGCCTCGGCGTGATGGGCTTCACCGACCTGGTCGAGCGCCTCGGCCTCTCCTACGAGAGCGAGGAGGCGTACGCCCTGATCGACGAGATCATGGAGCACGTCTCGTACGCGGCCATCGACGAGAGCGCGGACCTCGCGCAGGAGCGCGGCGCCTACCCGAACTTCGAGGGATCGCGCTGGTCGCAGGGCCTGGTGCCCTACGACTCGATCGCCCTCACCGAGGCCGACCGCGGCACGCCGATCACGGTCGACCGCACGATCCGCCTCGACTGGGACCGCCTGCGCGAGAAGGTCAAGGGCGGCATGCGCAACGCGACGCTCATGGCGATCGCGCCGACGGCCTCCATCGGCCTCGTCGCCGGCACCACCCCCGGCTTCGACCCGCAGTTCTCGCAGATCTTCAGCCGGTCGACCTCCTCGGGCAAGTTCCTCGAGGTCAACCGCAACCTGGTCGCGGCGCTGCAGGAGCGCGGGCTGTGGGAGGAGACCCGCGAGGCGATCCTGCGCTCGCAGGGCGACATCCAGGGCATCGCCGCCATCCCGGACGAGATCAAGGCCGCCTTCAAGACGAGCTTCCAGCTCTCGCCCTACGCCTTCATCGAGGTCGCGGCGCGTGCGCAGAAGTGGATCGACCAGGCGATCAGCCGCAACATGTACCTCGAGACCCGCGACCTCGGCGACATGATGGACATCTACTCCGCGGCCTGGGAGAAGGGCGTCAAGACGACGTACTACCTCCACATGAAGCCGCGCCACCAGGCCGAGCAGTCGACGGTCAAGGTCAACAAGTCCGAGGAGATCGCCGGAGGCCGCAAGGGCTTCGCGACCGCGGGCGCCGCCGCTGCTCCGGCAGCCGCCCCGGCCGCCGCACCGGCCCCCGCCGCTCCCGCACGCCGTGGCTTCGGCTTCGGCGGACTCACGCAGGCCGGAGGTGACAACTGATGAACAGCACCAAGATCGAGGACTACTACGTGCCGGTCGACCCGATGGACGACCTCCAGTGCGAGTCCTGCCAGTAACCAGAGCCGAATAGAGGAGAAGAGAAACACGATGGGCATCCTGGGAACGGGGATCGAAGAGGGCCTGCTGCTCAAGCCGGTCAAGTACCAGTGGGCGATGGATCTGTACGACCAGGCCGTCGCGAACACCTGGTTCCCGAACGAGATCCAGCTCGGTGAGGACATCGCCGACTTCAAGAAGATGACCGACGAGGAGCGTCACGCGGTCACCTTCCTGATGAGCTACTTCAACCCGAACGAGCTGCTGGTCAACAAGGCCCTCGCCTTCGGCGTGTACCCCTACATCAACGCGGCCGAGGCGCACCTCTACCTCGCCAAGCAGATGTGGGAGGAGGCGAACCACTGCATGTCGTTCGAGTACGTCCTCGAGACGTTCCCGATCGACCGCGAGCAGGCGTACAACTCCCACGTCGACGTGCCGTCGATGGCGAAGAAGGAGGAGTTCGAGGTCAGCTTCATCAAGCGGATGACCGAGCAGACCCTCGACATCACCACGACCGAGGGCAAGCAGGACTTCATCCGCAACCTCGTCGCGTACAACGTGATCCTCGAGGGCATCTGGTTCTACTCGGGCTTCATGGTGGCGCTGTCGTTCCGTCAGCGGAACCTGCTGCGCAACTTCGGCTCGCTGATCGACTGGGTGGTGCGCGACGAGTCGCTGCACCTCAAGTTCGGCATCAACCTCATCCTCACGGTCCTGGAGGAGAACCCCGAGCTGCAGACGCCGGAGTTCGCCGCCGAGATCAAGCAGATGATCCTCGACGCCGTCGAGATGGAGGAGCAGTACAACCGCGACCTCCTGCCGGGCGGCATCCTGGGCCTGAACGCGAACTACATCAACCAGTACGTCCGCTACCTCGCCGACCGCCGTCTGGAGGAGCTGGGCTTCGAGGCCGAGTACAAGGTCTCGAACCCCGCCAAGTGGATGGCGACGGCCAACGACACGCTCGAGCTGGTGAACTTCTTCGAGTCCACCAACACCTCGTACGAGTCGAACGCGAAGGCGTCCACCGGCCGCTGACCGCGGAACCGCGAACCGCAGAAGGGCCCCGACACGCCGCCTCCCCGCGAGGCGCACGGCGTGTCGGGGCCCTTCCGGTTCAGCGGGGATGACGCGGCAGAATGGGCGGGTGACCGCTCCGCAGACCTCCCCGTTGATCGCCGCGGCCGAGCTGGCCGCCGCTCTCGCCTTGCCGCACCCGCCGCGGGTGCTCGACGTCCGCTGGAAGCTCGGCGGCCATCCCGGCCGGCCGGAGTTCGAGCGCGGGCACGTGCCGACCGCCGTCTACGTGGACCTCGATACTGAGCTCGCCGGTCACGGTGAGCCGACGGACGGGCGCCACCCGCTGCCCGGGGAGGCCGACCTGCAGGCCGCCGCTCGCGACTGGGGGATGCGCGACGGTGACGCCGTCGTCGTCTACGACGACTTCTCCGGTACCTCGGCCGCGCGCGCCTGGTGGCTCCTCCGGCACGCGGGCGTCGACGACGTGCGGGTGCTCGACGGCGGTCTCGCGGCCTGGGTCGCGGCGGGAGGCGCCCTGGAGGCGGGGCCGGTGCAGACCGCACGCGGCGACATCCACCTCCAGTACGGCGCGCTGCCCACGCTGGACGCCGACGGCGCTGCCGACACCGCCGAGCACGGCGTGCTGCTCGACGCGCGGGCGGGGGAGCGGTTCCGTGGGGAGGTCGAGCCCGTCGATCCGCGCGCCGGGCACATCCCGGGCGCGGTCAGCGCGCCGACGACGGAGAACCTCGGCGGCGACGGGAGGATGCTGCCGCCCGTCGAGCTGGCCGACCGGTTCGCAGCGCTCGGCGTCCGGCCCGGCGTCGTGGTGGGCGTCTACTGCGGGTCCGGCGTGACGGCGGCGCACGAGGCGCTCGCGATGGTGTCGGCCGGGTTGCCGATGCCCGCGCTGTATCCCGGCTCCTTCTCGGCCTGGTCGAACGACCCGGCCCGGCCGGTGGAGCTCGGCGCCGCGTGATCCCGAAACCCTGTAATACGTCGCAACAGCCGACCGGACGCCCAGGTGGGTTGTCTATCGTTCCTGCATGACCACGATCGACGCGCTTCCGCACCAGACCCCCGGCGTCCTGCCGGAGGTCGAGGTGTGCGACTCGGTCGCGGCGCTGATCAGCAACACCCCGCTGGTCGAGCTGCATTCGCTGACCCGCGGTCTGGACGCCCGCGTCCTCGTCAAGCTGGAGGGGCGCAACCCCGGCGGCTCGTCGAAGGACCGCATCGCGCTCAACATGATCCGCACCGCGGAGGCGGCCGGTGCGCTGGCGCCCGGTGCGACCATCGTGGAGGCGACCAGCGGCAACACGGGCATCGGCCTGGCGCTGATCGGCCGGCTGACCGGGCATCCCGTCGTCATCGTGCACAGCTCCGACATCTCGGCCGAGAAGCGGGCCGTGCTCGCGGCCTACGGCGCCCGCCTGGTGGAGGCGGACTGGGAGGCGGCCCCCGACGACCCGGCGAATCCGCGCGCGGTCGCCGACCGCATCGCCGCCGAGACGCCGGGCGCGTGGCGTCCGGCGCAGTTCGCCAACGCGGCGAACCCCGATGCCCACTACCGCGGCACGGGCCCGGAGATCTGGCGGCAGACCGGCGGCCGCGTCACCCACTTCGTGGCGTCCATCGGCACCGGCGGCACCGTGAGCGGCACCGGCCGCTTCCTCAAGGAGGCGACGGGAGGCGCCGTGCGCGTCTTCGGCGCCAACCCCACGGGATCCACCTACGGCGGCGGACCGGCCGGGCGCATCCTGGTCGACGGCGTCGGCACCGCATGGCCGCGGGACTACTGGCCCGACACCTTCGACCACGCGATCGTCGACGCGGTGCACACGATCGACGACGCCGAGGTCTACCGCACCGTGCGGCGCCTGGCGAGCGAGGAGGCGCTGCTGCTCGGCCCCTCGTCGGGGCTCGCGGTCGCGACGGCGCTGCGGGTCGCGCAGGACGCGCCTCCCGGCTCCCTCATCGTCGCCGTGGCCCCGGACGGTGGTATCAACTATCTGACGAAGGCGTTCGCCCCCGAGTGGCTGGCGGCCGCGGGCCTCGACTGAGCCGCCCGCCGACGCGCAGGCCGCACCGACACGAGCCGCACCGACACCCGCCCCACTGACAGAAGGACATCCATGGCACTCCTCCACTTCGGCTGGTTCCTCGGCGCGGGCTTCGGCGTCCAGGGCTGGGGCGACCCGAGCTACGGCATCGGCTACGACTGGCGGCAGCCGCCCGTCTACCAGGACGCGGCGCGCGCGTTCGAGGCCAACGGCTTCGACCTGTTCATCATCGAGGACGGCGTGACCGTGCCCGACACGTACGGCGGCAGCGCCGAGGTCAATCTCGCCGCCGCGCGCTTCGTGCCGAAGCACGACCCGCTGCCGCTCGTCCCATACCTCCTCGGCGCCACGAGCAGGCTGGGCATCGTGCCGACGCTCAGCGCGAGCTTCTACGAGCCGTTCACGGCGGCGCGGCTGCTGAGCACCCTCCAGCATTTCGCGCACGGCCGTCTCGGCTTCAACGTCGTCACCAGCGGCTCCGACCTGGCCGCGCAGAACTACGGGCTCGACAAGCAGGTGGAGCACGACCTCCGCTACGACCGCGCCGACGAGTGGGTCGATGTGGTGCGCAAGCTGTGGCGGTCGTGGGAGCCGGACGCGATCCTCGAGGACGTCGAGAACGGGGTCTACGCCGATTACCGCAAGGTGCACACGATCGACCACGATGGCCGGTTCTTCAAGGTCCGCGGCCCGCTCAACACGGCTCCCGCGCCCGAGGACCCGGTCATGGTGCAGGCGGGCGCCTCCGGCAGGGGGCGGGACTTCGCGGGCAAGAACTCCGAGGTCGTGCTCGCCCTCGCGTCGACGCCCGAGCGGATGCGGGAGTACCGCGACAGCATCCGGGAGGTCGCGGTCGCGAACGGCCGCCCGGCCGACAGCCTGAAGGTGCTCTTCGTCGTGCAGCCGATCATCACCGCGAATGCGGAGGAGACCGCGACCGTCACGCTCGCCCGCTCGGAGCTGACGCAGGCCGCGATCGACGAGCAGCTGCAGTCGATCTCGTACCTGACAGGCATCGATTTCAAGACGTTCGACCTCGACGCCCCGCTGCCCGCGCTCACCACGAACAGCAACCAGGGCACGCTCGACAACTTCGTGCGGTCCGCGCCCGAGGGCTCCACGCTGCGCGAGATCCTCGCGACGCGGGCCAAGAAGGACGGCCTCGCGATCATCGGCACGGCCGACGAGGTCGCCGACCGGCTCGGGGAGCTGGGGGAGGCGGTCGGCGGCGACGGCTTCCTGTTCACCGGCCAGGTGCACCCCGCCAACGTGCATCGCACGCTCGACCGGCTGGTCCCCGCGCTGCGCCGCCGCGGGCTCATCCGCACCGAGCTCGGCAACGGTGGGCTGCGGCAGAACCTGCTGGACTTCTGATGACGATCCGCTTCGGCGCCGGGGCTCCGACGCCCGCCGACATCGCGGCCATCGCCGACGGTGAGCGGGTGGAGCTGACGGCAGAGGCGCTGGAGGCGCTCGCCGCCTCCCGAACCGTCGTCGAGCGGGCGATCGCATCGGGCGAGCCGGTGTACGGGCTCAACCGCCGGCTCGGCGCCGGCCGCGACGACGCCGTCGATCCGGAGGAGTTCGACGCGTTCCAGCGCCGGACGATCGCCAATCACCGGGGCGGCATCGGCGACCCGCTGCCGGTCGCGGAGGCGCGTGCCGTTGTCGCCGCGCGGCTCGCGGGCTTCACCCGCGGGGGAGCGGGGGTGCGCCCCGAACTGGCCGAGGCGTACGCCGCGCTGCTGAACGCGGGCATCACCCCTGTCATCCCCTCGCGGGGCTCGGTGGGCGCCGCCGACCTGACGGTGCTCGCCGAGGTCGCCGCCGTCGTCACAGGGGAAGGTCTCGTCATCGGGCCGGACGGCGAGGAGCTGCCCGCGGCCGAGGCGCTCGCCACGGCAGGGTTGAGCCCGCTCGCCCTGGCGCCGCACGAGGCGCTGGCGGCCCTCAGCTCCAACGCGTACAGCATCGGCGTCGGCGCGCTCGCGCTGCGCGATGCCGCCGCTCTCGCCGAGGCGGCGGACCGCGCGGTCGCGCTCTCGCTGGAGGCCGTCGCCGCGACCGGGCCGGCCGGCAACCCCAGCCCGTACGGCGAGGTCGTGACCGAGGCCCGCGGAGGCGCAGGGCAGCGCGCGTCGGCGGCCGCGATCCGGGCGGCTCTGGCGGGCGGGCGCGTGCTCGCCTCAAGCCGGGAGACGACCGTCCAGGACCCACTGGCCTTCCGGACGGCGCCGCAACTCCACGGAGCACTGCGGGAGGCGGTGGACCGCCTGCGAGCGGAGCTGGAGCTGGAACTCGCCGCCCGCTCCGAGAACCCCGTGGTCGACGTCCCGTCGGGGGCGATGGTGTCCGGCGGCAACTTCCAGGCGCTCCCGCTCGCGCTCGCGTTCGAGGCGCTCCGGCTCGCGCTCGCCCACGTCGCGAGCGCGGCGGAGCGGCGGACGGCAGCGCTGTCCCTCGCGCTCGCACCCGCCCGCGCCGCCGGTCGCACGACCGTCCCCGGCCTCCTGCTCTACACAGCGGCCTCCGACACGGCAGAGCTGAAGCAGCTGGCCGTGCCCGTGACACTGGGCAGCACGACGCTCTCGGGCGTGGAGGACCACGCCTCCTTCGCGGCTCCCGCCCTGCGCCTCGCGCAGCGGTCGCTCGCGCTCACCCGCGACGTGCTCGCGATCGAGGCGCTGCACGCCGTCGACCTGCTCGGCACGGCCGACGCAGGCGCGGCGAGCCCGACCGGAGCGGGCACCGGCCCGCTCGCCGCGGCCATCCGCGTGTCCGCCAACACGCGGACACCGGCCGCCCGCCTCGTGTCCGAGGTCGGGCGGCTGCTGGGCTAAGGTCGCCTCGGAACGGCACCGCGCCGATCCGAGGAGGGATGTCCGTGCGCCGTGCACCAGGAGGCGGCCTCGCCGCCGCGTTCGCCGTCATGCTCGTGGCCGGTGCGGTGCAGGCCGCGCCGGCGGCCGCCGTTCCGGTGGACCCGTCCGGCCGCGATGTCGCGCCGACGCCCGTCGGCCCGGCGGAGGGCTCCGGCGACGAGGGGCCCGGTGCGATCCCGGAGGGGCTGACCCAGGCCCTGGAGCGCGACCTCGACCTCACCCCCGATCAGTACCTCGCGAGCGCGGACGCCGCCGCGAAGGCCTCCGACATCCTCCCGCAGCTGGAGGGCGCCGGCATCGACCCGGCCGACGTCTGGCTCGACGACACGACCATCAACGTGCACGTCTCCACCCCGGAGGAGCAGCAGGCGGCGGCGGACGCGGGCGCCACCCCGACCGTCGCCGAGCCTCCCGCAGCCCCGGATCTCTCCCGGCGCGCTTCGGCGTACGCGGACCTGCTCAACGGGACCGGCTGGACGCAGAACGGCGTCCTCTGCTCCACCGGCTTCAACGGCTTCACCGCGTCCAACGCCCGCTCGGTGGCCACGGCCGGGCACTGCCTGCTCGCCGACGGCCCCGCGCCCGGCGGGACGATCACCGCCTCCATGGTCAACCAGACCGGCCCGAATCAGGGCGGGGCCATCGGAGCCGTCATCGGCCCGCTGGATCAGGCGTCCTTCCGCTACGGCAACGGCAACGACGGCGGCCTCATCATGGCGACCAACGCCGCCGTGAACCTCAAGCCCGCGACCTCCACCTGGAACGGCAGCACCGTCCCCGTCCGCGGCATGATCACCGCCACCGTCGGCGCGCCCATCTGCAAGTCGGGCCGGACGACCGGGTGGACGTGCGGCAAGGTCCTCGCGGTCAACTACCAGCAGGAGGTCGGAGACGCCTCCGGCAGGATCACCACCGTCAACTCCGTCGCCACGAGCATGTGCATGTACCACGGCGACAGCGGCGGCGCGGCGATGATCGGCACGTACGCGGTCGGCATCAACTCGTCGGGGGCATGGACGACGGCCCAGTGCACCGACACGGATGGGTTCTCGGCGGTCTACCCGCTGCAGGGCTCCTCCCAGAGCTTCACGGCGACGCACCCGGGGTGGAGGCTCGCCCTCAACATGACGACCGCGCGCGTCGCCGGCGCCGACCGCTCCGAGACCTCCGTGCAGGTGTCGAAGCAGGCGTACCCGTCGGGAGCGAGCGTCGTCTACGTCGCCAACGGCTGGAACTTCCCCGACGCGCTGGTCACCGGACCCGCCGCGGTCACCCAGAACGGGCCGGTCCTCCTGGCGCCGCTCGCCGCCGGCCTGCCCAAGAGCGTCGCCGACGAGATCCGCCGGCTCAAGGCGACGCGGATCGTCGTCGTCGGAGGCGCGCAGGCCATCTCGGCCGGGACGGAGCATCAGCTCAGGACGATCGTCCCGAACGTCAGCAGGATCGCCGGCGGCGACCGCTACGACACCGCCCGCAAGCTCGTCGCGTCGGTCTACAAGACGGCCGGCATCGCCAACCTCTACGTCGCCAGCGGCATCGGCTTCCCCGACTCGCTCGCCGCCTCCGCCGCCGGAGCCTCCGACGGGTCGCCCGTGCTGACGGTGCCGGGCAGCAACGGGGCGGTCGACACCGCGACCCTGCAGGCGATCCAGCGGCTCAAGCCCCAGAAGATCACGATCGTCGGCGGCACCGCCTCCGTCTCGGCGGGGATCGCGAAGCAGCTCGCGGGCCAGGCGAAGACGGTCCGCGTCGGGGGCGCGACGCGCTGGGAGACCTCGCAGCTGCTCGCGAAGGCGGTCTTCCCCAACGGCAGCACCATGCTGCTGGCCAACGGCGTCGGCTTCGCCGACGCGCTGGCCGGCTCCGTGCTGGCCGGCAAGAAGCACCAGCCGCTGCTGATCACGCAGCAGGGCTGCGTGGAGCGTCCCGTGCTGAACGCGATGGCGAGCTGGCAGACGCAGGCCGTCACCCTGATCGGCGGGACGGCGTCGCTCGGGACGGCGGTCCAGGGCATGCGCGCCTGCTAGCAGCCTCCCGGCTACAGCTCCTTCCGGAAGCCCAGGTACGACACCTGCTCCCAGTCGCCGTCGAGGTCGAAGAGGGGGCTGTAGCCCAGCGCGAGGTAGAGGGCGACCGCCTCGGGCTGGCGGGCGCCGGTGGTGAGGACGACGGTGCGGATGCCGCGGCGCGCCGCCTCCCGCTCCAGCTCCGCCATGACGCGCCGGGCGAGGCCCTGGCGGCGGAAGCCGGAGTGCGTCCAGACGCGCTTGATCTCGACCGTCGTGTCGTCCTCGCGCATGAAGGCGCCGCCCGCGACCGGGCGGCCGTCGTCGACGAGGAGGAGGAACGTGCCGCCCTCCTCCTCCGTGAACCGCTCGGCGGGGTAGCGCGAGAGCTCAGCCGACGAGGGGATGCCGTCATTGAGGCCATACCGCTCGTCGTACTCTCGCGACAGCTCCTCGACCAGCGGCGCCGCGAGCGGGTCGTCGGGCCGGGTGACGACGACGGTCGCCCGATCGGCGAGGGGTGTCGGAGGCTGCGGTATCGGTTGCATCACGCATCGACCATAACCGCAGGCCGCGCCGAGCGCCCATGCCGCCGCCGCGCCCGCATCCGCACGACGGATTCCGCGCAGGAATTCGCGAAATCTGTCCGAAACATGCAGGAAAAGCTGCGACGCACGCGCGAATTAGTGTGAAGGTACCCGGCTGTGCCTGGGGTATCCTCCCCTTACCCCTCCTGCACACACACTGCACCAGGAAGAAGGACGACAACAATCATGCGCATCCGATCCGCGGCGCCCATCGCCGCCATCGCCGCCGTCGCGGCCCTGTCCCTCACGGGCTGCGTCGACAACTCCACGCCGAGCAGCGACTCAACGTCGAGCGCCGCTGCCGTCGACGTCAAGAAGGACGACTCGCTGGCGAACCAGCTCCCCGAGAAGGTCAAGTCGGCCGGGAAGCTCGTCGTCGGCATGGACAACACGTATCCGCCGAACGAGTACAAGGACGACAACGGCAAGCCTGTCGGCTGGGAGGTCGACCTCACCAAGGCGATCGCCGCCAAGCTGGGCGTCGACGTCGACTTCGCGATCGCGAAGTTCGACAACATCATCCCGAGCGTCGCCGGCGGCAAGGACGACTTCGGCATGTCGTCCTTCACCGACACCACCGAGCGCGAGCAGCAGGTCGACTTCGTCAACTACTACTCGGCCGGCATCCTCTGGGCGGCGCAGAAGGGCAAGAGCATCGACCCCGACGACGCGTGCGGCCTGAAGGTCGCGGTGCAGTCGACCACGTACGAGGACACCGACGAGGTCCCCGCCAAGTCGAAGAAGTGCACGGACGCCGGCAAGCCGGCCATCCAGGCCCTCCGCTACGACACCCAGGACGACGCCACCAACGCGGTCATCCTGGGCAAGGCCGACGCCCTCAGCGCCGACTCGCCCGTCACCCTGTACGCGATCTCGAAGTCGAACGGCAAGCTCGAGGCCGCCGGCAAGACCTTCGACGAGGCGCCCTACGGCCTCCCCGTCGCCAAGGACTCGGAGCTGACCCCGGTGCTGCAGAAGACCGTCCAGGCGCTGATCGACGACGGCAGCTACGGCAAGATCCTGAAGAAGTGGGGCGTCGAGGACGGCGCGGTCGAGACCGCCGACGTCAACGCCGCCTCGAAGGGCTGACACGCATGTCCCAGGGCACCACCCCCGGCCGGCCTCTGAGCCCATCAAGGCCATCAAGCTCCGGCACCCGTGGCGGATCGTCTTCGCCGCGGTGCTCATCCTCCTGCTGGTGTGGTTCATCGTCGACGCCTCCCAGCGCGAAGCGTACGGCTGGCAGTACGTCGGCAAGTACGTGTTCGACAAGCGCATCAGCGCGGCTGCGCTCGTCACCCTCCAGCTCACCGTCTACTCGATGGTCATCGGCATCGTCCTGGGCCTCGTGCTCGCGGTGATGCGGCTCTCGCCGAACCCGGTCGTGAAGAGCATCTCGTGGCTCTACCTGTGGATCTTCCGCGGCACCCCGGTCTACGTGCAGCTGGTCTTCTGGGGCCTGTTCTCGCTGATCTATCCGCAGCTGTTCCTCGGCGTGCCGTGGACCGACATCGGGTTCGACTTCGACCTCGGCTTCATGCAGAACGCGTTCGTCATCGCGGTGATCGGTCTCGCGCTCAACGAGTCCGCCTACATGGCGGAGATCGTGCGCGCCGGCCTGCTCTCGGTCGACCAGGGCCAGGAGGAGGCGGCGACCGCGCTCGGCATGTCGTGGTGGCAGACCATGACGCGGATCGTCATCCCGCAGGCCATGCGCGTGATCATCCCGCCGACGGGCAACGAGGTCATCTCGATGCTGAAGACCACCTCGCTGGTGGCGGCCATCCCGCTGACGACCGACCTGTACGGCGTCGCGCGCGACATCTCCGCCGTCACCTACACGCCGATCCCGCTGCTGATCGTCGCGTCGCTGTGGTACCTGCTGTTCACCTCCATCCTGATGGTGGGCCAGTACTTCCTCGAGAAGCGGTACTCCCGCGGTGTGAACGCGCGCCGCCCCGACCGGCAGGAGCCCGCCCTCGCGACGGGCGCGCTGCCCGCGGCCGGCGCACCGGACGGCAACGACCTCGGAGGCAAGGGATGACCGACGTGACCACGACCCCCATGGTGCTCGCCGAGGGCGTCTCGAAGAGCTTCGGCAGCAACGAGGTGCTCAAGAGCATCTCGCTGTCGGTGCGACCGGGCGAGGTGCTCTGCATCATCGGCCCGTCCGGCTCCGGCAAGTCGACCTTCCTGCGCTGCATCAACCACCTCGAGGTCGTCGACCGTGGCCGGCTCTCGGTCGACGGCGAGGTCGTCGGGTACCGCCAGCACGGCGACAAGCTCTACGAGCTGAAGCCGAAGGAGGCCGCCCGCCAGCGCCGCGAGATCGGCATGGTGTTCCAGCGGTTCAACCTCTTCCCGCACATGACGGCCCTCGAGAACATCATCGAGGCGCCGATCCGCGTGAAGGGGCTGCCGAAAGCGCGCGCGGTCGAGCGGGCGAAGGAGCTGCTCGCCCGGGTGGGCCTCGCCGACAAGGGCGACCACTACCCGTCTCAGCTCTCCGGCGGCCAGCAGCAACGCGTCGCCATCGCCCGTGCGCTGGCGATGGACCCGAAGCTCATGCTGTTCGACGAGCCGACCTCCGCGCTCGACCCCGAGCTGGTCGGCGAGGTGCTCGACGTGATGAAGGAGCTGGCGCGATCCGGCATGACGATGATCGTCGTCACGCACGAGATGGGCTTCGCCCGCGAGGTCGCCGACGAGCTGGTGTTCATGGACGGCGGCGTGGTCGTCGAGGCCGGCGACCCGCGCGAGGTGCTCGCGAACCCGCAGCACCAGCGCACGCAGGCGTTCCTCTCGAAGGTGCTCTAGCCTCCCGCCCTCCGTTCCGGACTTCTGCCCGCTCGCCCCCGGCGTGTCGCGGGCCGAAGTCCGGAACGGATAGGGTCGGGGGATGCGTCCGGTCGCGTTCATCACGGGGGCCAGCCGGCCCGGGTCCATCGGCGACGGCATCGCCCGGCGGCTGGCCGCCGACGGCTGGGAGGTCGCCTTCGCCTTCTGGGACGACTACGACGCGTCGATGCCGTGGGGGTCGGGAACGCACGAGGAGCTCGCCGACGCGCTGCGTGCGCTCGGTGCGCAGGCCCTCCCCGTCTCCGTCGACCTCGCCAACCCGGAGGCGCCCGCGCTGGCGCTGAACCGCGTGCGAGCGGGACTCGGCCCGGTGCGCGCGATCGTCGCGAGCCACGCGCACTCGGTCGACTCCGGCCTCCTCGACACCTCTGTGGAGGCGTTCGACCGGCACTTCGCGGTGAACACCCGAGGCACTTGGCTGCTGATCAAGGCGTTCGCCGAGCAGTTCGAGCAACCCCACGGCTCGGGGAGGATCGTCGCACTCACGAGCGATCACACCGCGCACAACCTCCCGTACGGCGCCAGCAAGGGTGCGTTGGACCGGATCGTGCAGGCGGCGGCGGTCGAGCTGGCGCACCTCGGCATCACCGCCAACCTGGTGAACCCGGGCCCGATCGACACCGGCTGGATGACGCCCGAGCTGGCGGAGTCGCTGCGCGCCGAGACCGCCCTGGGTCGCCTGGGCACCCCGCAGGACACCGCCGACCTGGTCGGGTTCCTGCTGAGCGACCGCGGCGGCTGGATCAACGGCCAGCTCCTCCAGTCGAACGGCGGCTTCCACCTGCCCGTCTGAGCCCGGCCCGGCCGCTAGTTGCCGAGGACTTTGCGGATGCGCTGGAGGGAGACCGTCTCGGCCGTGCCGAGGGACTGGGCGAAGAGGGAGACGCGGAACTCCTCCAGCATCCAGCGCGCGTGCACGATCCTCTCGGGGGAGTGCGGGGCGAGCGGGATGCGGCCGCCGGCGTCCGTATAGAGGGCGACCGCGGTCTCCACCTGCGTCTGCCAGGCGCGGTCGCGACCCGGGTTCACCGGGAGGGCCTGGATGCGCTGGGTGATCCCGTTGAGGTAGCGGGGGAGGTGGCGCAGCTGCTCGAGGCCCGTCGCGGACACGAAGCCAGGCCCTGAACCTTTGACAGCCCAGACCAGCCCCGCGAGCTGCGCCTTCGCGTCGTTGAGCGCGCCGAGGTACGGGAGTGCCGTCGTCCCCGCGATCGCCTTCTCGGCAGCGCGAGCCGCAGTGAGGATGCGCGACACCAGCGCGACCGTCTCGAACATCGAATCCATGACGATGCCCGAGACGCGGTCGCGCACCGCCTCGAACTCGGCGCGCATGAACACCTGGCCGTCGGGCTTCATCCGGTACAGCACCGAGTCGATGACCGCGAGCAGGCAGTCGTCGAAGAGCGCCTTGGTGCTCGGGTAGGGGCTCGCCGCGAGGGTGAGCTTCTCGTTGGAGGTCAGGTGCTGCTGCACGTACGCGACCGGAGACGGGATGCTCGCGAGCAGCAGCCTCCTGACGCCGCCCGGCAGCTCGCGCGCCTGATCGGCGGGCGTGCTCATGAGGCGGATACTGACGCTCTGGCCGTCGTCGACGAGCGCCGGGTAGGCCCGGATCGTGTTCGTGGAGCCGCCCGGCCCCTTCGTGGTCGAGTCGACGAAGCGGGGGAGCTCGTCGAGGTCCCAGGTCGTGATGCCCGAGCGCTCGATCGCGTTCGGTGTTCGCGCCTCCGCGACCTTCGCCACCGAGTCGCGGGCGCGTGAGCGCAGTCGGTCCTGCAGGGCGGCGAGGTCCTTGCCGGCCGCCAGCGGCCTCCCGCGCTCACCGATCACCTGGAACGTGGGCCGCAGGTGCGGGGGGAGGCGGTCGAGGTCGAAGTCGGTGCCGCTGACCCGCGAGCCCGTCAGCCGCGAGATGACGGCGGCGAGGGTGTCCACGAGGGAGGCGGCGGGCTTCTCGCCCTCGTGCGCGCGCATCCCCGCGGTGCCCGCCAGCTCACCCAGCAGGCGTTGCGCCCAGTCCGCGGCGGGAACGACCTGGCGGCGGATCGCCTTCGGCAGCGACTTGATGAGCGCGGTGACCAGCTCGTGCCGGAGCCCGGGCACCTGCCAGTCGAACCCGTCCGGCAGCAGACCGGCGAGCAGCGGCAGCGGCACCTGCACGGTCACGCCGTCGTCCTCGGCTCCCGGCTCGAACCGGTAGCGCAGCGTGAGCCGCTGGTCGCCCTGACGCCAGACCGGCGGGAAGGCGTCCTCGTCGACCTCCGCGGCCTCCTCGTCGAGCAGCGACTCCGGTGTCATGGTGAGCAGGTCGGGCGTCTCGTGCCGCGCCTTCTTCCACCAGCCCTCGAACGAGCGGGTGGAGACGACGTGCGCGGGCACGCGCTTGTCGTAGAACTCGAAGACCACCTCGTCGTCGCTGAGGATGTCGCGGCGGCGGGTGCGCTCCTCCAGCTCGCGCAGCTCGTCGCGCAGCCTGCGGTTGGCGCGGTCGAAGGCCTGCTTGGAGTCCCACTCGCCGTCGACGAGCGCGTGGCGGATGAACAGCTCCCGCGACAGCTCCGCGTCGATGCGGGAGTACTGGATGCGGCGGCGCGGGATGATCGGCACGCCGAACAGCGTCACGCGCTCGTACGCGACGACCGAGCCCTGGTTCTTCTCCCAGTGCGGCTCGCTGTACTGCCGCTTGCACAGGTCGCCCGCGATCGGCTCGGCCCAGGCCGGATCGATGGCGGCGTTCATACGGGCGAACAAGCGGCTCGTCTCGACCAGCTCGGCGCTCATCAAGGCCGCCGGCTGCTTCTTGGCCAGCGTCGACCCCGGGAAGATCACGAACCGCGCCTGCCGCGCCCCGAGGTACTCCGACTGCCGGGAGCGCGCGCCGCCCTTGTTGCCGGAGGCGGCGAGGTCCTTGAGCCCGATGTGCGAGAGGAGGCCGGCGAGCAGCGACTTGTGGATGCCGTCCGGGTCGACGCGCGGGTCGCCGATGGTGAGGCCGACCGGCTTGGCGAGCTGCCGCAGCTGCCGGTAGACGTCCTGCCACTCGCGCACTCGCAGGAAGTTGAGGTACTCGGCCTTGCAGAGCCGGCGGAAGGCGCTGGAGGACAGCTCCTTCTGCTTCTCCTCCAGGTAGTTCCAGAGGTTGAGCAGGGTGAGGAAGTCGCTGGTCGGGTCGGCGAACCGGGCGTGCTTCTCGTCGGCGCTGCCGCGCTTCTCGACCGGGCGCTCGCGGGGGTCCTGCACGGTGAGCCCGGCGACGATCGCCATGACCTCGCGGGAGGTGTTGTGCTGCTTCGACTCCACCACCATGCGGGCGAAGCGCGGGTCGATCGGAAGCAGGGCGAGCGAGCGGCCGACCTTCGTGAGCGCGTTCTGCCCGTCCTTGCCCTTCGTGATCGCGCCCAGCTCGGTGAGGAGGTCGAGGCCGTCCTTGATGCCGCGCGAGTCGGGCGGGGTGAGGAACGGGAAGGCGGCGATGTCGCCCAGCCCGAGCGAGATCATCTGCAGGATCACCGCGGCGAGGTTGGTGCGCAGGATCTCGGGCTCGGTGAACTCCGGGCGCTTCTCGAAGTCCTCCTGCGAGTACAGCCGGATCGCGATGCCGTCGCTGGTGCGGCCCGACCGGCCGGAGCGCTGGTTCGCGCTCGCCTGCGACACGGCCTCGATCGGGAGGCGCTGCACCTTGGCGCGCACGCTGTAGCGGCTGATGCGCGCGGTGCCGGCATCCACCACGTACTTGATGCCGGGCACGGTGAGGCTGGTCTCGGCGACGTTGGTGGCGAGGATCACGCGGCGGCGCACACCGGGGACGCTGGACGGCTGGAACACGCGGTGCTGCTCGGCGGCGGACAGCCTCCCGTACAGCGGCAGCACCTCGGTGCCGGGGAGGTTGCGGCCGCGGACGGCGTCGGCGGCGTCGCGGATCTCGTTCTCGCCCGAGAGGAAGACGAGCACGTCGCCCGGCGCCTCCCTGGCCAGCTCGTCGAGGGCGTCGTTGATGCCCTGCAGGTAGTCGCGGTCGGCGGAGGGGACGGGATCGGGGTCGTCCTCGTCGTCCATCGCCTCGGCGACGAGCGGGCGGTAACGGACCTCCACCGGGTAGGTGCGGCCGCTCACCTCGACGATCGGCGCCGGCGTGCCGTCGGCCGCGGCGAAGTGGGCCGCGAAGCTCTGCGGGTCGATGGTCGCCGACGTGATGATGAGCTTGAGGTCGGGCCGCTGCGGGAGGAGCTGCTTGAGGTACCCGAGCAGGAAGTCGATGTTGAGGCTGCGCTCGTGCGCCTCGTCGATGATGATCGTGTCGTACCGGCGGAGCAGCCGGTCGTGGTGCATCTCGTTGAGCAGGATGCCGTCGGTCATCAGCTTGATGCGCGTCTCCGCCGACGCGCGGTCGGTGAACCGCACCTGGTAGCCGACGAGCCCGCCGACCTGCTGGCCCAGCTCCTCCGCGATACGCTCGGCGATGGTGCGGGCGGCGATGCGGCGTGGCTGGGTGTGCCCGATCCGCTCGCGACCCAGCTCGAGCGCGATCTTGGGCAGCTGCGTCGTCTTGCCCGACCCGGTCTCGCCGGCGACGATGACGACCTGGTGGTCGCGGATGGCGCGCGCGATCTCCTCCCGCTTCTGCGAGACGGGCAGCTCGGGCGGGAAGACGATGCGGGGGAGGGAGGCGGCGGGCGCAGACATGAGCCCTCCAGTCTAGCGGGCGACGCGATGCGCACGGAGGCTGTGAGCGGCCGAGGTTTCCACAGATCCGTGTGGCCGGCGCAACGCCGTGATGCAGGTGACTACGTTCGCGTCATGCTTCATCGGAAACAGTCGCCCCGGCGCACGGGAGCAGCGCGAGAAGGCGGAGCGCAGGGCCCAGTGGTGGGCTCGTGCACGTTGGGCGCTCGACCTCCTGATGGAGGACGACGCCGAACGGCGCATCGTCGGATACGGCGTCCTGAAGTCTCTGGCCGACGGCGAATGGTCTGGTGAGCACGAGGCCGGTCTCGTCGCCGCCGCAATGGACAACGCCGTGTCGGCGTTTCGCAAGCCGGCACGATTCTTGGGAACGAAGGGATTACGATGAGGCATACAGACCTCAAACATATGGACTGGAGGCGGCAGATGTTCCGTAAGAATCCCATGACCGAGGTCCGGATGTCACCAGCGGGCTATCCGGTCACCCGGGCAGAGGCTGTCGCTGCGGCACAGGTCCGAGTCGCATTCGATCGGAGAGCGGGCCGCGAGACCGAGGACTGGATCCGACAGTTGGCGGCCGAGGGGGAGAAGGCCCGCGACTGAGGTCCTGTGGCGTTCTACGCCACATCCATGCTGTGCAGCCGGTACGACGAGTGCAGGTAGAAGGCGGCGATCACGGCGTACGACACGCACGCGATCGTCGGGACGAACGAGTTCTCGGGGCGGCTGGCGAGGGCTCCGACGCCCGAGATGAAGGCGGCGGCCGCGAGACCGCCGCCGATCCAGTATCCGGCGGCCGGTCTCGCGGTGGCGCGCCACCACACCCGGGGGTCGGAGCGGTTCTCGCCCGCCCCGCGGAAGGTCCGCACGCCGATCCCGACGTAGGCGAAGTTGAGCAGCGTCACGATGATCACGTCGATGGTCGGGTTGACCAGCTGCATGAAGACGAAGAGGTTCAGCACCAGCAGCAGCGCGTAGCCGCCGATGATGTAAGCGATCTTCCCCGTGATCGTCGTGATGCGCACGACGCGAGCCTAGCGGGACCGGCGGGCGGGACCGGCAGCGGCGGGGCTCAGTTGACCTCGTCCGGGTGGGCGGAGACGCGGCCCTCGCGCTCCATCGCCGTGATCGCGGCGACCTCGTCGGCGGTGAGCTCGAAGTCGAAGACGTCGAAGTTCTCCGCCATCCGCTCGCGGCGGTTCGACTTCGGGAACACGATGTTGCCGTTCTGCAGGTGCCAGCGGATGACGACCTGAGCGGGCGTCTTGCCGTGCGCCTCCGCCGGGCCGGCGACCTCCGGGGCCTCGAACAGCGGGTACTTGCCCTGGCCGAGCGGGCCCCAGGCCTCGATCTCGATGCCGTGCTCGCGCGCGAACGCGGTCACCTCGGGCTGCTGGTGCGCCGGGTGCAGCTCGATCTGGTTGACGGCGGGCACGATGTCGCTGTTGGCGATCAGCTTCTCCAGGTGCGGGACGAGGAAGTTTGAGACGCCGATCGCCTTCGCGCGACCGGAGGCGTAGATCTTCTCCAGCGACTTCCAGGCCTGCACGTAGGTGTCCTTCTGCGGCGTCGGCCAGTGGATCAGGTACAGGTCGACGTCGTCGAGGCCGAGCTTGGCGAGGGACTCGTCGAACGCCGCCTCGGCGTCGGTCTGCCGGTCGTTCCACAGCTTGGTGGTCACGAACAGCTCCTCGCGGGCGATGCCGGAGGAGGCGATGGCCTGGCCGACGCCCTCCTCGTTGCCGTAGATGGCCGCGGTGTCGATGTGGCGGTAGCCGACCTCGAGCGCGTCGGTGACGATGCGCGTGGTCTCGGCCGGGTCGACCTTGAAGACGCCGAAGCCCAGCTGCGGGATCGTGGTGCCGTTGTTCAGAGTCAGGGTGGGGATATTTGCGTTTGCAACCATGTGCTCCACGCTACCAGCGCAGCGGGGGCGGTCGACCGGTTGCCCCCACCGGCTCAGGTCGTAGGGTGTGCGCATGGCGAATCGGCTCGCGGACGCGATCAGCCCCTACCTGCGTGCTCACGCGGACAACCCGGTCGACTGGTTCCCCTGGGGGCCGGAGGCGTTCGCGGAGGCGAGGAGGCGCGACGTGCCCGTCCTCATCTCCATCGGCTACGCCACCTGCCACTGGTGCCACGTGATGGCGCGCGAGAGCTTCTCGGACCCGGCGCTCGCCGCCGAGCTGAACCCGCGGTTCGTCGCGATCAAGGTCGACAGGGAGGAGCACCCCGAGGTCGACGCCGCCTACCTGACCGCGGCGAGCGCCTTCACCGACAATCTGGGCTGGCCGCTGACCGTGTTCGCGACGCCGAGCGGTCGCGCGTTCTTCGCCGGCACGTACTTCCCGCCGCTGCCGGTGGGCGGGCGCGCCTCCTTCCGGCAGGTGCTCGATGCTGTCGAGGACGCCTGGCTGCAGCGTCGCGACCAGGTCGAATCGGACGCGGGGAGGGTCGCCGCCGCCCTCGCTGCTGCGTCGGAGGCGTCGACGGCGGCCTCCGACCTCCCGGACGGACGGGCCCTGGACGCGGCGATCGCGCAGCTGGCGACGGCGGAGGACCCGCAGTTCGGCGGCTTCGGCACTGCGCCCAAGTTCCCGGTGGCGCCCGTGCTCGGCTTCCTGCAGTCGCGCCCGGCCGGCCACGAGCTGGCGGCCAGGACGCTGCGGCGCATGGCGGACTCCCCGCTGCGCGACCCGGTCGACGGCGGGTTCTTCCGCTACGCGACCCGGCGCGACTGGGGTGACCCTCACTACGAGCGGATGCTCTACGACAACGCGCTGCTGCTCGACGCGTACGCGACGGCCTGGCAGCAGACCGGACAGGCGTGGGCGGAGCAGACGGCCGACGGTGTCGCCGCCTTCCTGCTCGGGGTGCTGCGCCGGCCCGGCGGCGGGTTCGCGTCCGCTCAGGACTCCGAGAGCACGATCGACGGCGCACGCGTCGAGGGGGAGTACTACCGCCGGCCGACGGCCGAGCGCGCCCGGCTGGACCCGCCGCCGGTCGACGCCAAGGTGCTCACCGGCTGGAACGGGCTGGCGATCTCCGCCCTTGCGCGCGCGGGGCGCATCCTCGACCGGCCCGCCTGGATCGTTGCGGCCCAGGAGGCCGCCGACACCCTCCTCGACCGGCATCGCCGCGCGGACGGCACGCTGCTGCGCGTCTCGCTCGATGACCGGGTGTCGGAGGCGGGGGCCACACTCGAGGACTACGGCGCCTTCGCGGGAAGCCTGCTCGAGCTCGCGCTCGCCGCGGGCGACCCGGCCGCGGCGAGCGCCGCCCGGGACCTGGTCGACCTGTGCCTCGACGCGGCCGCCGGGACGCCCGAGCGATCGTGCCCCTTCGAGGCGCCGGGAGGCGGCGATCCGGTGCTGGCCGCGACCGGGCTCGCCGTGCAGGTCGACCCGTCCGAGGGCGCGTACCCGTCGGGGCTGTCGGCGATGGCGTCGGCCGCGCACACGCTGTTCCTGCTCACCGGCGAGCGCCGCTACGAGCGGGCCGCACGGGAGGCGATGCGGCTGGTCGCGCTGCCCGCGGTGCAGACGCCGAGCGCCTTCGGGGCGGCGCTTGCGCTGATGGCGCGGCTGGACGGGGGAGCGGAGCAGCTCGTCGTGGTGACGCCGAGCGCGGGGTCTGCCACGAACGCGAGCGCGGCCTCCACCGACCCAGAGGGACTCGTGCGGGCCGCGCGACGGCATCCCGCGCCGCTCGTCGCGTTCGCCGCCGAGGACGCCGCGGGCGCCTTCGCCGCCGACGGCTTCGAGCTGTACGCCGACCGGAGAACTCGGGACGGCCTCCCGACCGCCTACCTCTGCCGCGACTTCGTGTGCCGGCTGCCGGTCACGACTCCGGACGCGCTGGAGGCAGCACCCGGTACGTGAGGTGCGCCACGGACGGCGTCACCCGCGACCGCAGCAGCTCCAGCTGCAGCGACGGGACGCGGTCGAACACGCGCTCGCCGGCGCCGAGGGTGTGCGGGACGACGTGGAGGCGCAGCTCGTCCACGACGCCGGCCCACAGCGCCTGGTTGAGCGTCTCCGCACCGCCCGCGATCGAGATGTCGCGGTCGCCGGCGGCCTGGCGCGCGAGGTCCATCGCGGCGTGGATTCCGTCGGTGACGAAGTAGAAGGTCGTGCCGCCCTCCATCGGGATCGGCTCGCGCTCGTAGTGGGTGAGCACGAACACCGGCGCGTGGTACGGCGGGTCCTCCTCCCACCAGCCGCGCCAGTCGGAGAAGCGCTCGCCGTCTGCGGGCCAGTCGCCCCGGACGGGGCCGAACATGTTGCGGCCCATCACGTAGGCGCCGGCCGTGGTGATCGCGGCGATCTCCTCGGCGTGCTGCTCGGCCTCCTCGAACATCCAGCTGTGCAGCCGGTTCTCGACGCCGTGGCCGAGCGGCTCGTCGAGCGTCTGGTCGGGGCCTGCGGCGAAGCCGTCGAGCGAGATGGCGATGTCGGCGGTGACGATACCCATGCGGACACGCTAGCGGCGGGCGGGCGGGTCCGCCAGGGTCAGGGGTGCCGGTCGCTCAGGCGCGCTCGACCCGGTCGAGCATGCCCCACACCGCTTCGCTGAGCTCCGGGTGTTCCAGCGCGATGCGCCGCAGCACGGTGTACTCGAAGCGGGCGAACGAGTCGCGGCCCGCGGCGGGATGGTGGGCGCGGGACTGCTCCTCGGCGAGGTCGAAGTCCTCGATGGCGCCCGCGCGCAGCGCGATCACGACCTGCTCGTCGACGCTCGGGAGGTCGGGGATGAACTGCCACGGGTCCTCGCCCGCGCGGCAGCGGTGCTCGATGATGGCGCCGAGCTCGTCGCGCGCCTGCTGACGCAGCACCTCGATGCTGCGCGGCACCTGCTCGTTCACGTGACCCTCCCCTCGCCGCGAGCGGCACCGGCCTCGTCGCCGGTGCAGTGCGTACAGCCTAAGCGGAGGTCGGGACGACCGCGAATCGCCGGGTTACCCGCGTGGCGCCGGGCCTGCGCGATGCGGCTGCGCCGCTCAGGGCCCGTCACTCCGTCCGCGACAGGAGGTACCGGTTCAGCTCGGCCGTCAGCTCCGCGTCGACCGGGTACTCGCGGCCGTCGAGGTCCGTGACGGGCGCGGCCATCCGCACGCTCGACACCAGCCAGAGGGCGTCGGCGTCGCGGAGCTCGTCGGCGGTGATCTCCCGGTACTCGGTGGCGAGGCCGCGCTCCTCGAAGAAGGCGAAGACCGCGGCCTGCGTCGTCCCGGCGAGGATGCCCTGGTCGGTCTGCGGGGTCCGCACGACCCCGTCGGCGAGCAGGATGACGTTGGAGGTCGGCCCCTCCAGCGCGTACCCGTCGGAGCTCAGGAAGATCACGTCGTCCGCACCGCGGCGCACCGCCTCCCGCTGGGCCGCCCGGTTCACCGCGTACGAGAGCGTCTTCGCGCCCGCGAGCAGCCACGGCGCGCTCTCGGCCACGTCGTGGCGCAGGCCGCGGTCGAGCGTGACGACGCGGATGCCGCGTCGCTGCGCAGAGAAGTCCTCGCCCTCGTCCACGAAGATCCACCCGCTGGGCCGCCCGGACCCCTCCACCCCGCGCGTGTAGATCAGCTTGGCGAACAGCTCGCCGCTGCCCGCCTCGCCGTTGCGCTCGCGGTAGTCGCGCACGCCGGCGGCCACGGCCTCCCGCCACACCGCGGCGGCGGGCTCGGGGAGGTCGAGCAGCTGAGCCGAGTGCGCCAACCGCGCCAGATGCGGCTCGAGCGCCTGCGGGTGCCCGTCGATCACCGCGATGGTCTCGAAGACGCCGTCGCCGCGGGTGACCGACAGGTCGGTGATGCGCACCTGCGGAGCGTCGAAGTCGGCGAGCGCGAAGCCGGCGTCGCCCTCGGCGGGGGTTCCGGTGGGCGCGGTGATGGTGAGGAGGGTCGCACGGGTCATGTGCCCTATTGTGGCCCTCCGTGTCGCCGGCGTCGCGTGGCGCGTCGGCTACGCCGTCTCCCGGATGCGGAACGCGTCGTCGCCGTCCGGAGTCGCCTCCGCCACGTCCACCCGCTCGACCGCCGAGCCGGGAGGGCCGGCGCGCAGCCAGTCGAGCATCTGCTCCACCGCCGGGGGCTCGCCCTCGACCTCGGTCTCGACCGTGCCGTCGAGGCGGTTCCTGGCCCAGCCGGTGACGCCCAGCTCCTGCGCCTTCTCGCGCGCGCTCCAGCGGAACCCGACGCCCTGCACCACTCCGGTCACGATGGCTCTCCTGCGGATCACGCGGCCCATTGTGCCCTGGTTGAATGGTCGGGTGAACCCGTCAGCAGACCGCTCCGCCCTGATCGCCGCTCTGCGCGCCGACCTCACCGCCGCCCGGTTCTCGGTGGGCGCGCTGGACGCGCTGTGGGGTGCGGAGGCGGCGGAGGCGCTGCACCGCGGGCAGCGGGTCCCCGCCGAGCGGGCGGTCGCCCGGCACGTCGCCAGTGATGTCGCCACGGGCGGTGCGTCGGCCCTCCCGACCCTCGCCCGGCTGTTCGTGCTCGGGGTGCCGGTCCCGGTAGGCGAGGTGGAGGCCGCCCTCCCGTCGCTGGGCGTGGCCGGCGCGGCGGCGCTCGGGCTCGTGCGGGAGGCGGAGGGTGTGGTCGCCCCCGCCGTCGACCTCCGCCCCTACGCGTTCGAGGACGCGCGCGGCGAGGCGGAGTGGTGGATCGTCTCCGACCTGGGCGAGCTGGCGCTCGGCCACGCGCTCCCGGAGGATCACGTGCTCGGCGTCGGCGGAGCCTCGCTCACCCTCAGCGGGCTCATGCTGCAGCGGCGGGTGGAGACCGCCCTCGACCTCGGCACCGGCTGCGGCATCCAGGCGATGCACGCCCGCCGGCACGCCGACCGCGTCGTCGCGACCGACATCTCCCCGCGGGCGCTGGAACTGGCCGCACTGAACGCCGAGCTCAACGGCATCGACGGCATCGAGTTCCGGCTCGGCAGCATGTTCGAGCCGGTGGCGGGGGAGCGGTTCGACCACATCGTCTCCAACCCGCCGTTCGTGATCACCCCGCGCGTGGAGGGCGTGCCCGCCTACGAGTACCGCGACGGCGGGATGGTCGGCGACGCGGTGGTCGCCGCGTTCGTGCGCGACTGCGGCGAGCACCTCACACCGGGAGGCGTCGCGCAGCTGCTCGGCAACTGGGAGTACCGCCCGACCGAGGACGGCCTCATGCGCGTGCGCGGCTGGGTCGACGCGTCGCCGACCGCGCTCGACGCGTGGGTGATCGAGCGCGACACGGAGGACGCGGTCCGGTACGCCGAGACGTGGATCCGCGACGGAGGCACTCGGCCGGGCACGCCCGCGTTCGACCGGCTGCTCGGCGCCTGGCTGGACGACTTCGAGGCCCGCGACGTGAGCGCGGTCGGCTTCGGCTACCTGCTGCTGCGGCGCGCGGAGGGGGAGCCGACGTTGCGGAGGTTCGAGCGCCTCCACGGCTCCCTCGGCGCCAACGAGGCGGGGCTCGGCGTGCACCTCGACGCGTGCCTCACCGCCCACGATGCGCAGGCCGCCCTCGACGACGCGGCGCTCGGGATGCTGAGGCTGACGGTCGCGCCCGATGTGACCGAGGAGCGGCACCTGTGGCCGGGCGCCGACGCTCCGACGGCGATCCTGCTGCGGCAGGGCGGCGGCTTCGGCCGCGCGGTCGCCGCCGACACCGGCCTCGCCGCGCTCGTGGGGGCATGCGACGGCGAGCTGAGCATCGCCGCGATCGTCGGGGCGCTGGCGCAGCTGCTCGACGTGGACGAGGGCGCGCTGAGCGACGACCTCCTCCCGGCGGTGCGCGGGCTCGTCGGGGACGGGATGCTGCTGCTGCCGACGCGCTGACGTCTCCGCAACTCGATCAGGGGGTTCGCGGCACCGGGACCAGGGTGACGTCGTCAAGGCGCCCCTCCCGCACCACCGCCGTCAAGTAGGTGCACTCCGGCTGCCGCCGGCGGTCGGTGGGGGAGCCGGGGTTCAGCAGGCGCAGTCCGCGCGGCGAGACGGTGTCCCAGGGGATGTGCGAGTGTCCGAACACCAGCACGTCGGCGTCGGGGTGGTCGCGCTCGGCCCGCGCCTCCCTCCCCGCCGCCTGGCCGGTCTCGTGCACGACGGCGAAGCGGAGGCCGCCCAGCTCGGCGTGCGCCACCTCCGGCAGCCGGCGGCGCAGCTCAGGGCCGTCGTTGTTGCCCCAGACGCCGATGAGCCGCCGGGCGCGGGCCTCCAGCAGGTCGAGCGTCGCGACGTCGACCCAGTCGCCCGCGTGGATGACCACGTCGGCAACGTCGATCGCCGCGAGCACCTGCGCGGGCAGCTCCCTGGCGCGTTTCGGCACATGGGTGTCGGAGATCATGAGAAGGCTCAGAGCGTCGTCCACGCAGCGCACAGTAGGCGAACCGGCCGCGCGGGGCTAGCGTCGGCGGCATGGAGCTACGCACCCTCGGAAGCAGCGGAACGATCGTCTCGGAGTACGCCCTCGGGACCATGACCTTCGGCGCGGAGGCCGACGAGCAGACCTCGCACGCCATCCTCGAGCGCTACCTCGACGCCGGCGGGAACCTGGTCGACACGGCCGACGTCTACTCGGCCGGCGTCTCGGAGACCATCATCGGCCGGTGGCTGGCGCGCAACCACGGCCGCCGCGACGGCATCGTGATCGCTACGAAGGGCCGGTTCCCGATGGGGGCGGGGCCGAACGATCTGGGCCTCTCGCGCACGCATCTTCGTGCGGCGCTCGACGCCTCCCTCCGCCGGCTCGGCGTCGACCACATCGACCTGTACCAGCTGCACGCCTGGGACGCGCTGACCCCGCTGGAGGAGACCCTCCGCTTCCTCGACGACGCCGTCGCCGCCGGGAAGATCTCGTACTACGGCTTCTCGAACTATCTCGGCTGGCAGCTGACCAAGGCCGTCGGCGTCGCCGCCGCGCACAACTGGGCGCCGCCGGTCACGCTGCAGCCGCAGTACAGCCTCCTGGTGCGCGGCATCGAGCACGAGGTCGTGCCGGCCGCGCTCGATGCGGGCGTGGGACTGCTGCCGTGGTCGCCGCTCGCGGGCGGCTGGCTGAGCGGCAAGTACAGCCGCGACGAGTCTCCCACCGGCGCGACCCGGCTCGGCGAGAACCCCACCCGCGGCATGGAGGCGTGGGAGGCGCGCAACGCCGACGAGCACACCTGGCGCGTGGTCGACGCGGTGCGCGAGGTCGCCGACGAGCTCGGGAGCACGCCGTCGCGGGTCGCGCTGGCCTGGCTGGCGGACCGTCCCGCTGTCACCTCCGTGATCCTCGGCGCCCGCACGGTCGAGCAGCTGGAGGACAACCTCGCCGCCGCAGACCTCGACCTGCCAGACGACCTGCGCACGCGCCTCGACGACGTCAGCACCCCCCGCGCCGAGGTGTACCCGTACGGCGAGCAGGCGGTCGCGCAGCGGCACCGCAAGCGCGAGGGCGGGAGGTAGGAGGCGCGGCGGCGTAGGCCGCTCGGCGGCTCGGCGGCTGGCGGCGCTAGCCGCTCAGCCGCTCAGCCGCGCGGCAGCGCCGCCAGCTCCAGCGCCAGGTCGCGGGCGGCGGCGCGCGCCTCGTCCGCGGCGAGGTCCAGCCCGACCACGACGTCGGTGGTGCCGGTGGCGGAGGTGCGCATCCCGAGGATGGCGATGCGCAGCTCCACCCGGTCGTCGCCCGTGCGCCGGCCGCTCAGGGACAGCACGCCGCCGCTGAAGGCGAGGGAGGACCAGCCGCCGTCGTCGGTGGTGTCGCCTGGTGCGCCGCCGTCCGTCTCCCGAGCGGGCGCCGCTGCGGCGGTGTACTCGTCCGCCGCGATCTCCACCCCGCCCTGCGCGGCCGCCGGGGCTCCGGTCGCGAGGCCGTCGAGCCAGCCGGCCAGCTCGTCGGCCTCATCGGCGCGCAGGCACGGCTCGGCCAGCTCCCAGCGGTGGCCGGCATCCTCCACCGTCGCCTCGACCAGCACCCGGTCGTCGGCGTCGTAGCCGGTCGGCCGCAGCTCGACGGTGCGGCCGCCCTCCGCGTCGCGCAGGATCACCGGGGCGCCGGCACGACCGTGAGCACGCGCTCGATGAACTCGAAGAACGAGCCCATGAAGCCGCGCAGGAAGGCCTCCGTCCCCTCGTCGGTGACGGTCCCGTCCGGTTCGAACAGCCCCGGCCGCGCCTGGATGTAGGCCTCCGGGGCGTTCATCTGCGGCGCCTGCAGGAAGCTCAGCACGCTGCGCAGCTGCTGCTGCGCGACGGCCGTGCCGATGGCGCCGGGGGAGGCGCCGATCACCGCGCACGCCTTGCGGGCGATCACGTTCTCGCCGTAGGGGCGGCTCGCCCAGTCGATCGCGTTCTTCAGCGCGCCGGGGAGGGAGCGGTTGTACTCGGGGGTGACGAAGAGCAGGGCGTCCTGCGCCGCGATCGACGCCTTGTAGTCGCGCGCCACCTTCGGGTAGTTGCCGTCGTAGTCGCGGTTGTAGAGCGGGAGGTCGCCGATGCGGATCTCGGTGAACACGAGATCCTGCGGGGCGAGCCGGAGCAGCGCCTTCGACAGGGTCCGGTTGATGGACGCGGCCGACATGCTGCCGACGAAGTAGCCGACCTTGTACGGCGGCTGGAGCTCGTTGATCGTTGCCATGCCGCCAGCTTGCTCCCCGCCACGGTGCGTGTGAACCCCCTCCTCAGTCGTCCTGAGCGCGCCTCCGCCGACGGAAATAGGGCATCTGCCCGATGCTCGGCCACCGCCTCAGCGAGCAGTCTGAGGAGGGTCGGAGAGGGGTCCGGCACACGACGAGAGGGATGAACGGATGATGTTCTCGGAGGACTACGTGCAGAGCATGGTGACCGCCCGTCAGGCGGCGGCACTGGTGCAGGACGTGGAGCTGATCCGGGTGGTGCACGAGCGCTTCGCGGCGGTGCCGGCGCGGCACTGGTGGCAGCGGATCGGCGACGGGCGCGCGCGGGGGCGGCGGGCCGGGGGTGCGGCTGCGGCGGTTCCTGAGGGCGTTGCGGTGCCGGCGGCGGTGGAGCAGGGGGATCAGGGGGCTCGGGAGGGGGCGGCGGCCGGGCGCGAGCTGGCCGGCACTCGTCGGTGAGCCTCCTTCACGGGACGGTCCCGCTGCCGGTTCTCGCGGGGTCGCAGCGGCCTGCATCAGAGCCGGTCCCGATGTCGGTGGCCCGTGGCACGATGAGGCCATGCGATCACCGGCGTCGAGCACCGCGATGATCGGGCGGGAGTCCGATCTCGAGGCCCTGCGTGCCGAGCTGGGGGAGGCGTCGGCCGGCTCGGTCGACGCCGGCCGGCCCCGCGCCGTGGTGATCGGCGGGGAGGCGGGCATCGGCAAGTCGCGCCTCCTCGGTGAGTTCCTGGCCGAGTCGGAGGGGTCGGCCACCGTCCTGCTCGGGCGCTGCGTCGATCTCGGCAGCGACGGCGCTCCGTACGCGCCGTTCGCAGCCGTGCTGCGGCGGCTGATCCAGCAGGTCGGGCTCGACACCGTGCTGCGCGCGGCGGGCCCGGGAGCCGGCGTGCTGTCGGTTCTGCTTCCGGAGCTGGCCGACGACTCCGCGGTCCCCGCCCGCACCGGCGCCGAGCGGCTGTACGAGGTCGTGACGGTCCTCTTCGAGACGCTGTCGGCCGAGCGGCCGCTCATCCTCGCGGTCGAAGACGTGCACTGGGCAGACGGCTCCACGCTCGAACTGCTGCGGTTCATCGTGCGCATGACCGAGCGCGGCCGCGTGCTCGTGCTGCTCACCTACCGCAGCGACGAGGTCTCGCGCGGCCACCCGCTGCGCTCGTACCTGGCCGAGCTGGAGCGCACCCGCCGGGTCACCCGCTGGGAGCTGGCACGGTTGCAGCGCGACCAGGTCGCCGCGCTCATCGAGCACCTGCAGGGCGGCGAGCCCGACCTCGCGACGGTCGACCGCGTCTACGCGCTGAGCGAGGGCGTGCCGTTCTTCGTCGAGGAGCTGGTCGGCATCGACGGGCTCGACACCGGCGAGGAGCTGCCCGAGACGCTGCGCGAGCTGCTGCTCGCGCGCTACGAGCGTCTCGGTGACGGTGCCCAGCGGCTGCTGCGGGTTCTGTCGGCCGGCGGCGTGTGCGTCGAGCACGACCTCCTCGTCGCGGTGTACGACGGATCGCCCGACGAGCTCGACGCGGCGGCGCGGGAGGCCGTGGTCGCCAATGTGCTGACGGCCGAGGGGACCGAGTACTCGTTCCGGCACGCGCTCGTGCGCGAGGCCATCCACGCCGACCTGCTGCCGGGGGAGCGGGCGCGCTTCCACACCCGGTATGCGGAGGCGCTCGAGGCGAGCCCGCAGCGCTCCGCCATCCAGCTCTCCTCGCACTGGCTGGCCGCGCACGACCTCCGTCGGGCCTTCCTCGCCTCGGTGGAGGCCATGGACGAGGCCCGCCTGTCGTACGCGTACGCCACCTCCGCCGCGATGGGCGACCGCGTGCTCGAGATGTGGGACGGCGTCCCCGACGCCGAGCAGCTGGCCGGCCGTGACCGCATCGCGGTGATCGCGCGCACGGCCTCCGCGCTGCGCAACGCGGGCGACAACGAGCGGGCGCTCGCCCTGGTCGACGTCGCACTGGCCGACCTGCGCGGCATCTCGCCGGCACGGCACGCGCGGCTGCTGCGCGACAAGGCCCAGTACCTCTCCAACCTCAGCCGTCCCGGCTCGGCCGAGCTCCTCGAGGAGGCTCTCGCGGTGGTGCCGCCCGAGGCGGTCGCCGACGGCGATCCGCTGCGTCCGCACCTGCTCACCGAGCTCGCTGCGCGCTTCATGATCGCGGCGCGGTATGACGAGGCGATCGCGATGGCCGGGCAGGCGATCGCGGAGGCCGACCACGCTCCGGCGTCGCTGCAGAGCGTCGCGCACAACATCCTCGGCAGCTCGCTGACCGCGGCGGGGCGGGTGGAGGAGGGACTCGCCGAGCTCGACATCGCCGGCCGGCTCGCCGACGGCGACGCCAGCGCCCTGCTGCGGCACGCGGTCAACGCCTCGGACGCACTCAACAGCGTCGGCCGCTACGAGGACGCGGTCCGCATCGCCGAGGCCGGCGCCCGCGAGGCGCGGCGTCGCGGCGTCGAGCGCACGTCTGGCGTCATGCTCTCCTCCAACACGGCGGAGCCGCTGCTCGCCCTCGGCCGGCTCGACCGCTCCGCGGAGCTGCTCGACGCCGCGCTCGCGCTCGACGCCCCGCCCAGTTTCCGCGCGCAGTTGCAGCGCAACAAGCTCTGGCTGACGCTCTGGCGCGGCGACGTCGACCGGGCGGAGGAGCTGCTGCGTCGCTGGCGCGGGTCGCTGCGCATCCTCGGCGAGCTCGAGATGCAGGCGCGGCTGAGCATCGCCCGCATCACGGGAGAGATCGCCCTCGCCCGCGGCGACGCCGAGCAGGCGTGGCGCGAGGCCGGCGGCATCGGGTCGGAGCCGTTCGCGACGATCCCGGGCTACGACCTCCCGGTGCTCGCCGTGGCCGCGCGGTCGCTGGCCGAGCGTGCGGTCGCGCGGCGGGCTGCCGGCGCGGCCGGAGACCTCGATGCCGCCGACGCACTCGACGTGAGCGCGGAGGCGCTGCGGCTGGAGACGGTGCTCGCCGCCCTCGGCGACTGGCCGACGTTCCCGATCTGGGCCCCGCTGGTCGAAGCCGAGCTGGCGTCCGCCCGCGCCGTGGCCGCGGCCTCCGACACCGACCACGAGCGCCGGCTGGCCCTGGCCGTCGAGGCATGGTCGTCAGCGGTCGACGCGTCACGGTCTCCGCTCGCTCCCGCCCACCTCCACCCGTACGTGCTGCTGCGCGCCGCCCGCGCCGCTCTTGCCGCCGGCGACAGACCCGCGGCCGAGCGTCTCGCGGCGGCCTCTCGCGAGGAGGCCGACCGCTTCGGCTTCGGACTGATCGCGTCCGCCGCGGCCGGACTGGTGGCCCACCGCGGCACTCGCGCGGTCGCCGGAGCGGCCGGGGCCGCCGGTGCCCCGCTGACGGAGCGCGAGGAGCAGGTGCTCGCCCTCATCGAGCAGGGCCTCAGCAACAAGCAGATCGGCGAACGCCTCTTCATCAGCGCCAAGACGGCCAGCGTGCACGTCTCGAGCATCCTCCGCAAGGTCGGCGCCTCGACCCGCACGGAGGCCGTGTACCGGGCGGCGCGCGCGTCGCGGTGAGGTCGCGCTGAGGTTGCGCGCGCGTCAGCGCACGGTCGGCGTCACCGCTCGACGGCGATCGCGCAGCTGATGCACAGCTCCGCGGTCGGGCGGGCGCGCAGCCGGTCGACGCCGATCGGGCGGGCGCAGCGGGTGCACACCCCGTAGGTGCCGTGTTCGAGGCGCTGGCGTGCCGCGTCGACGGCCGTCAGATCCTGGGTGGCGTCGACGCGGAGCGCCTGGAGGCGGCTCCACTCCGACGACAACGTCGGGCCCTCCGGGTCGTGCTCGTCGTCGGCGGTCGACTCCGACCGCGACGCGAGCAGCACGCCCAGCGACTCCGCCAGCCGTTCCGCCTCGGCGATGTCGTCATGGCGGCGCTGTTCGATCAGTTCAGCGAACTCGGCGAGCTCGCGCTCGGTCAGCCCGCCGGGTGACAGCTCGGCGTCGAGCGCATCCCTCTCGATCAGTGCGCCGGCGACCTCGCCGGCCCTGATCGCCCCCGTGTCGATTCCGTCGGTGTGCATGCGCACCCCCTTCCGTCTGCCTGTCGAGGGTACGCCCGGGTCACCTGGGAGCCTGCTCAATCCGCCTCCGCGCGTCGCGGCCGCGAGAGCCGTTCGCAGGTCGTCCGCGGAGGTCGCCGTAGGCTCGTCGCGTGCCCTCCTTCCGCGTGATCGCCACCGTCGGCCTCCTCCGCCCGGGTGTTCCACCCACCGCCGTCCAGCCCGCCGCCGCCGACGCCGCGGCCGAACTCACCGTGGTCGAGGCGTCGAGCATCGACGTGGTGCGCGGGGAGGCGCGGCTCACCGTCCGGTTCATGGCGGACGACGTGCCGGGCGCGCTGCACGTGGCCGAGCACACGGTCGCCGCCCTCCGCGCGCTCGCCGACGTCGACGCGTGGAGGCTCACCGAGCGCGTCGGCGGCCGCTGGTTCCGGAGGGCGTGAGGGGCGGGCGCGGGTCGAGGGTGCGACCACGCGGACCCGCGTGGCCCGCTACGCCGCCGCGGGCAGCGACTCCTCGATCAGGCCGACGATCCGAGGGTCGTCCGGCTCGGTCGTGGGCCGGAACCGGTGCACCGCGCCGTCCGGCGTGAGCAGGAACTTCTCGAAGTTCCAGGTGACCCGCCCGGCCTTGCCCTCCACGTCCGGGTGCGTGGTGAGCTCGGCGTACAGCGGATGGGCATTGCGACCGTTGAGCCGCACCTTCTCCATCATCGGGAAGGTCACGCCCCACGTCGTGGAGCAGTACTCCTTGATGGCGTCGGTCGTCTTAAGCTCCTGCAGGAACTGGTTGCTCGGGAAGCCGATCACGGTGAAACCGCGCGAGCCGTAGGTCTCCTGCAGCTGCTCGAGCTTCTCGTACTGCGGCGCGAGCCCGCAGCGGCTCGCGACGTTCACGACGAGGACCACCGTGCCGGCGTACTGGGCCAGCGAGGTCTCGGCGCCGTCGATGGTGTGGAACGGGATGTCCATCAGGGTCATGCTGCGAGCGTAATTCGCCGGCGCCCGCCCGTCGAGTCGTGAGCCGCCGCCGCAACCCCCGCGAGTCGTGACATCAGGTCGCTTCTCGGCCGCAACCCGCAACGAGTCACGACTCGAGGCGAGCCCTCAGCACTCGATGACGTTGACGGCGAGGCCGCCCTCGCTCGTCTCCTTGTACTTCGTCGACATGTCGAGGCCCGTCTGGCGCATCGTCTCGATCACGGTGTCGAGCGAGACGAGGTGCGAGCCGTCGCCGTGCAGGGCCAGCCGGGCGGCGGACACGGCGGTGGAGGAGGCGATCGCGTTCCGCTCGATGCACGGGATCTGCACGAGGCCGCCGACCGGGTCGCAGGTCAGGCCGAGGTGGTGCTCCATCGCGATCTCCGCCGCGTTCTCCACCTGCCGGGGAGTACCGCCCAGGACCGCGCACAGGGCGCCCGCCGCCATCGCACAGGCGGACCCGACCTCGGCCTGACAGCCTCCCTCCGCGCCCGAGATGGAGGCGTTGGCCTTGAACAGCGAGCCGATCGCGGTGGCGGTCAGCAGATACTGCCGGATGCCCTCGGCGGAGGCGCCGGGCACGAAGCGCAGGTAGTAGTGGGCGACGGCCGGGACGATCCCGGCCGCGCCGTTGGTCGGCGCGGTGACGACGCGCCCGCCGGACGCGTTCTCCTCGTTGACGGCGAGCGCGAAGGCGTGCAGCCACTCCAGCGCGGTGGCGCGGCCGGGCTCGTCCTGCACGCTCTCGAGGTGCTCGCGCATCATCGCGGCCCGCCGCTTCACACCGAGCCCGCCGGGGAGGGTGCCGTCGCCGGCGAGCCCGCGGGCGACGCACTCGGCCATCGCCTCCCAGATGAGGTCGAGTCGGTCGCGGGTGGCGTCCGCTCCGTGCAGCGCCTCCTCGTTGCGGCGGGCGACCTCGCAGATCGGGATGCCGAGCCGCTCGCAGATCGCCAGCAGCTCGGCCGCCGAGTCGTAGGGGAGCGGATGCGGTGCGCGGGCCGCGAGGTCGGCCTCCTCGCCCTCGCGCCGGATGAAGCCGCCGCCGATCGAGTAGAAGGTCTCTTCGGCCAGCGGGAGCGCCTCCCGCACCCCGTCGGGCGAGCGGCCCCAGGCCCGCAGGGTGAGGGCGTTCGGGTGACCGGGGAGACGCGTGCGCGGTTCGAAGGCGATGTCGTCCTTCGCGAACGGCAGCGGGCGCTCCCCGGCGAGAGGGAGGCTGCGCCCGGCGGCGGGGTCGATGTCGGCCCACGCGCCGCGCACCTGCTCGGGCCAGCAGGTCTCGGGAGCCAGCCCGGAGAGTCCGGCGACGACGGCGTCGGGCGTGCCGTGACCGATGCCGGTGGAGCCCAGCGAGCCGTACAGCGTGCAGGTCACCTGGTCGACGCGGTCGAGCAGACCCTGGTCGCGCAGCCGCTCGGCGAACGCGCGCCCCGCCCGCATCGGCCCGACCGTGTGCGAGCTCGAGGGGCCGATGCCGATCGAGAAGAGGTCGAAGGCCGAGACGTACGCTGTCACGCAGCCAGTGTACGTCGGAGGCGATGAGCCCGTTGCGCGCAGAGGAGCACACGCGCGGGATTGCTGCGCCGCACGCCGTCAGGAGTGGCGGAACTGCACGCCGGCGTCGCCCGGCGCGCACCAGACCGTGTCGAGGTCGCCGTCAGCCGCGGTGAACTCGATCAGGAACTGCCCGCCGTCATCGGGCCCCTCGACGACGACGCCCGGCCGCCGGTCGTACCAGACCGTGACGCCGACGCCGAGCTCCATGCGGGCAGCCTACAACCGTCGCCAAAGCAACTAGAGTTGACAAATAGCTATAAGCAACTAAAGTTGCTCTCATGACCCCCATCACCCCCGCTCCTGCTCCGCTCGGCGGTGTCGCAGACGGTCTCGCGGCCGTCGTCGCGCTGCGCGAGCTCGCCGACCGCCTGGAGGACGCCGAGGTCGAGCGCGCCCTCCGCGACGGCTGGAGCTGGAGCCAGATCGCCGACGCCCTCGGTGTCACCCGGCAGGCGGTGCATAAGAAGCACCTGCGCCGGGTGGCCGCCGCCGGCGTCGAATTGAGGAGACGCAATGTCTGACGCAACCGCACCCGAGCCCGAGCCGGAGTCCTCGCAGCCCGGCTCCCACCAGGGCGACCTCCCCGCACCCGTCCGCGGGCAGCGTCTGTCCCGCGCCTTCCGTGCGCTCGTCGTCGCCGCCATCGACGAGGCCCGCGGGCGCAACGCCTCCCTCGTGGAGGCCGAGCACCTGCTCCTGGCCCTCACGGCCGACCCCGGTTCTCCGGTGGGACCCGTGCTCCGGCACGCCGGCCTGGACCGGGAACGGGTGGAGGCGGCTCTGCGTGCCGAGCGCGCCGCCGGTCTGCGCGCGGCCGGCGTGGAGCCGGTGCCGGAGGAGCGCCTCGCCGCCTCCCCGCGCGTCGGCCGCCCGCGCTGGGGGACCTCGGCCCGGGAGGTGCTGGTCAGAGCCCACCGGATCAGCCTGCTCCGCGGCCGCGCCGCCGCCACCACGCCCTCCGACGTCCTCGCCGCCCTCGCGGGTCTGGAGCTCGGCACCGTGCCGCGCGCCCTGGAGCTCGCGGGCATCGACCGCTCGGCGCTCGCCGAGGCGGCGCGGGCGGCCTGACCGTTCGGCGGTTCTGGAGGCCGTGCGAGCGCCGTGCAAGCGCCGTGCAAGCGCCGTGCAAGCGCCGCGTGAGCGCCGTGCAAGCGGCCCGCGTCAGCATCGGTTCATCACCCGATGAAACGGGACCCCATCCTGAAGGAAGGACACCATGACTCGCAGCTCCGAGTGGGCGGTCGAAGCCCACGGGCTCGTCAAGGTCTTCGGCGACAACCGCGCGGTCGACGGCGTGGACCTCAGCGTCCGCGCCGGAACCGTCTACGGCGTGCTCGGCCCGAACGGCGCCGGCAAGACCACCACCATCTCCATGCTCGCCACCCTGCTGCGCCCCGACGCGGGCGAGGCCTTCGTCTTCGGCCACGACATCCGGCGCGAGCAGCAGGTCGTCCGCCAGCTGATCGGCGTCACCGCGCAGTTCGCGTCGGTCGACGAGACGCTGTCGGCGACCGAGAACCTCGTCATCTTCTCGCGCCTGCTCGGCCTCGGCCGGGCGGAGGCCAAGCGCAAGTCCGCGGAGCTCCTCGAGGAGTTCGGGCTGTCGGAGGCCGCCAAGCGTCCGCTGAAGAAGTTCTCCGGCGGCATGCGCAGACGGCTCGACCTCGCGGCCAGCCTGATCGCGCAGCCGCCGCTCATCTTCCTCGACGAGCCGACCACGGGCCTCGACCCGCGCACCCGTGCCCAGATGTGGGACACCATCCGGAGGCTCGTCTCCACCGGCTCCACGGTGCTGCTCACGACGCAGTACCTCGACGAGGCGGACCAGCTCGCCGACCGCATCGCGGTGATCGACCGCGGTCGCGTGGTGGCCGAGGGCACCGGCGACGAGCTGAAGGCGTCCGTGGGCGAGTCGTCGCTGCAGCTGCGCCTCACCGACTCGGCCGACCTCGAGGACGCCCGGCGCGCCATCCTGAGCGTGCTCGGCGTGGAGGGCGTGGTCTCGCCGGAGGGGTCGCGCATCACCGCGCCGATGCGCGACGCCGACGCGGTGACGGACCTGTTCGTCACCTTGCGCGAGGCCGGGATCCACCTGAGCGAGATGTCGGTCCAGAAGCCGACGCTCGACGAGGTCTTCCTCACCCTCACCGGTCACGGAGCCGAGGACCAGAGCGCCGGCGAGCCCGGCGAGGACACCGCGAAGAACGCAGAGAAGGTCGACGCATGAGCGCCATCGCCACCATCACCCCGCCCGCCGAGCGGAACCTCAAGAACCACGTCAGCGTCAGCCAGACGCTCGCCAACACGGTCACCATGGCCTACCGCGGCCTGCTGAAGATCAAGCGGACGCCCGAGCAGCTGTTCGACGTCACGCTGCAGCCGATCATCTTCACGTTGATGTTCGCCTACATCTTCGGCGGCGCGATCGCCGGGAACGTCCAGTCGTACCTGCCGCAGCTGATCCCCGGCATCCTCGTGCAGACCGTCATCACGACCTCCGTCGTCACCGGCGTGCAGCTGCGCGAGGACATGGACAAGGGCGTGTTCGACCGCTTCAAGTCGCTGCCGATCGCCCGCATCGCGCCGCTCTCGGGCGCGCTGCTGGCCGATACCCTGCGCTACACGATCGCCACGACGATCACCTTCGTCGTCGGTTTCCTGATGGGCTACCGCCCGGGTGGGGGCATCCTCGGGGTCGTCGCCGCCGGATTGCTCGTGATCGTCAGCTCGTGGGCGATCAGCTGGATCTTCGCCTTCTTCGGCGTCATCGCGCGCACGGCCGGGTCGGTGCAGGGCATCTCGTTCCTGGTGCTGTTCCCGCTGACGTTCCTCTCGAACGCCTACGTGCCGCTCGACACCCTTCCCGGCTGGCTGCGCTGGTTCGCGACCATCAATCCGGTGTCGCACCTGGTCACCGCGGTGCGCGAGCTGGCCAACCACGGCACGTTCGGCGCCGACGCCTGGCTGGCGCTCCTCGGCGCCGCCGTGATCGTCGCGGTGTTCGCGCCGCTGACGGTCCGCGCCTACATGCGTAAGGCGTAACGACGCCACACCATCGCTCCTGGACTTCTGCCCGCGACACGCCGCTCGCGGACGTGCAGAAGTCCGGGAGCGATGGCGTCTACCCCCGCGCCGCCGCCAGCAGCTCCAGCCCACGCACTGCCGCCGCGTCGCGGCCGAGCCCGGAGACCGACGCGATCGCGGCCTCCAGCCGCTCGGCCCCCCACGCCTCGCGGACGCGTGCCGAGAGGGTCGCGCGGTCGAGGCTCGCGAGGTCCTGCCGGGAGTTGGCCTGGCCGGCGAGGGCGAACAGCTCCAGGCCCAGGGACAGCCAGTCGCGACGCCCCGCGGATGCGCTCGCATGCTCCGCGACCGTGCGCGGGTCGAGCATCCACACCGCATAGCCCAGCAGCCCCGCGCCGACCACGGGCTTGTCGAGGTACGCCGGGTTCAGCCGCGAGTTCACGAGCAGGCGGGTGCGGAGGCGGCGGGCGGTGTCGTCGGTCTGCGTCCAGTCGACCGCGTCGGGCAGCTCGTGGTGCGCGCGGATCAGCACGGCGAGGTGGGCGGCGCCGAGGATGGTCAGCCAGGGCGCCGCGAGGGCCTCCCGCTCGGCGGTCGCCTCGTCGGTGAAGACGCCGACGGCCTGGCCGTAGAGCCGGATGCCGCCCGCGAGGTCGCCCTCGGCGAGCGCGATCTCGGCGAGGCCGCTGTAGGCGGTGCCGTAGAAATCGACGTAGTCGAAGCCGGTGCGGTCGATCTCCGCGTCGAGGTAGCCCTCGAGCAGTGCCCGCCCGCGCTCCAGGTCGCCGGTGCCGATCGCGTTGACGGCGATCAGCCAGTCGAGCTGCCGGAGGTCGCCCGCCGCGCCCAGCAGCCGCAGTCCGTCGTGCGCGCGCTCGGCCCAGACCAGCGCCTCCACCGGGCGCGCCAGCTGGCTGTACAGCTGGGCCAGCGCCTGTGCGGCGGAGGCGGTCGCCCAGGCGTCCTCCGACCGCAGGCCCAGCCCGTAGGCGCGCTCGGCGGTCGCCAGCGCCTCGTCGAGCTCGCCCGCGTTCTCCTTCAGCTGCGTCGACAGCAGGCACCCCATGACGGCCAGCTCGGGCTGGGGGGAGTCGCTGAGCCGGGCGAGCACGGCCATGCCGGCGTCGACGTTGCCCGCGCTCGCGACCAGCGCGGCGATCGCCTCCAGCCGCGGGTCTCCGAACGCCGACGTCCGCTGCAGCCGCTTGAGCCGCGAGATCGCACGGGCGGAGGTGCGCAGATCGGCGTAGAGGAACGTCCCGCCGATCACGGTGAAGCAGACGGCCGCTGCGTCGCGGTCCGCGGCGTCCGGCTCCCAGCCGCGCAGCGCGTCCATGACCGGACCTCCGAAGGCGAGCACCTCGGAGTGCGCGCTGCGCAGCGACCAGTAGTACGAGAGCACCGCGTACACGTGCGCCACCACGCCGGGCCGCCCGCTCTCGAGGGCGGAGCGCAGCACCGCCAGCAGGTTGTCCTGCTCGGAGGTGACGCGGGCGAAGGTGGGCACGAGGTCACGCCCGTGCATGCGCTCGATGGCCGCCGTCGCGAACGCGCGCGCCCACGCGTCCATGCCGTCACGGGCGAGCGCGGTCTCGCCGGCGCGCTCCAGCTCCCGGTCGCCGAACTCGCGCACGGTCTCGAGCATGCGGTAGCGCAGGATGCCCGTCTCGGGATCCTCGCTGACGGTCACGAGCGACTGCGCGACGAGCGCATCGAGGTCGTCGAGGATGTCCGGGTGGGCCTGCCCGGCCTCCGCCGCCTCCATCGCCTCCGCCGCCTCCGCGCTGAAGCCGTCGGGGAAGATCGACAGCCGCCGCAGCAGCGCCTGCTGCGACCGGTCGAGCAGGTTCCAGCTCCAGTCGATGACCGCCAGCAGGGTGCGGTGACGTTCGGGAGCCGTGCGCTCGCCGCCGGTGAGTAGCGCGAACCGGTCGCCGAGCCGGCGCTCGATCTCCTCCACCGCGAGCGAGCGGGCGCGCGCGGCGGCGAGCTCGATGGCCAGGGGGAGGCCGTCGAGCCGGTCGCAGAGCCGTGCCACGACCTCCGGCTGCAGCACGACACCCGGCCGGGCCGCCCGCGCCCGCTGCATGAAGAGCTGCACGGCCGGACCGTCGTCGGCGCTCGCGAGCGGCGCCAGCGGGTACACCTGCTCGGCGCCGATCGCGAGCGGTGCGCGGCTCGTCGCGAGCACCCGCACCGTGCTGGTGGAGTCGAGGATGTCGGCGACGTACGCCGCTGCGGCATCGACGATGTGCTCGCAGTTGTCGACGACGAGCAGCGTCTCCCGCTCGGAGAGCAGTCCGAGGATGCGGGAGCGCAGGTCCAGCTGGGCGCCCGGCTCGGCGGCCCGGCCGCTGCGCTGCTCCCGGATGCCCAGCGTCGTCGCGAAGGCGAGGTCGAGGTCGTCGCCCGAGCGCACGCCCGCCAGCTCGACCACCACGACGGCCGGCAGCGCGCTCGCCCGGTGGCCCACCTCCAGCGCCAGCCGCGTCTTGCCGAGGCCGCCGGCGCCGAGGACCGTGACCAACCGGGAGGTCGTGAGCAGCTCCTCGACGGCCGCCAGGTCGCCGTCGCGCCCGAGCAGTGGGTTCGGCGCCGAGCGCAGGCCGATGCGGAGGCGGCGGGACGGAGCGGCGGGAGTGGCGACGGTGCCGGCGGCGGAGGCGTCGTGCGCGGAGGCGTCGTGCGCGGAGGCGTCGTGCGCGGAGGCGTCGTGCGCGGAGGCGTCGTGCGCGGAGGCGTCGTCGGCGGTGGAGTCGACCGAGCCGGTTTCGTCAGATGCGATCGCGGCGGGCCCGTCGGCGCCGAGGACGGTTCCTCCCGGCTCCTCCTCGCTGAGCAGCCGCGCGTTGAGCGCGACCAGCTCCGGACCCGGACGCGTTCCCAGCCGGTCGAGCAGCGCCTCCTTGATCTCCGCGAAGGCGAGCAGGGCCTCGCTGCGGCGGCCCGCGCGGGCGAGGGTGCGCATCCACTCGGCGCGCAGCTGCTCGTCGAGCGGCCGGGCAGCGACGAGCGGGCGGAGGTCGGCGAGCGCCGACTCGGGGTCGCCGGCGGCGACGCGCGCGCGGGCGCGGACCAGCAGCAGCTCCTCGCGCAGGTCGGCGGCGGTGCGGGCGAGCTCGTCGGCCAGCGGGGAGCCGCCGAGTTCGGCGCCCGGCTCGCCGCGCCAGAGGGCAAGCCCCTCCGTCGCCTCCTGCGCCGCCTCGGGTGCGTCTCCGGCGCCGAGGCTTGCGCGGGAGCGGTCGCGGTGGAGGCGCGCGAGACCGAGATCGGTCGCGTCGGCCGTGACGGCGAGCGCGTAGCCGCCGGGCGTCGAGCGCAGCAGGCCGTCGGCGGCCGTCGTGCGCAGGCGCGAGACGAGGGTCTGGAGGGCGGCGCGCTCCTGCCGCGGCGGGGCGTCGTCCCACAGGTCGGCGACGAGCGACGCGACCGATGCGGCGCCGCGGGCGAGCACGAGCGCGACGATGAGGCTCTTGCCGAGCGTTCCGGTGGGCTCGGCCAGCCTGCCGGCGCGGTCCTCCACCAGCACCGGCCCCAGCACGGCGACCCGGGGCGTGGCGATGCCGAGGACGGCGTCGCTCGGGACGGCGTCGCTCGGGACGGCGTCGCTCGACGAAGGGGCGGACTCCACCCGGTGATCTTAGCCAGCGCGGACGGCACCGCGGGGCCGGCAGCGCGTAGGCTCGGCCGCATGGCGTTCGACTGGTCCCGCTTCTACGAGCAGCAGGGCGGTCGCGGGGTGCGTCCGACCTTCGAGCGTGCGCTCGCGCTGCGGAGCGACGCGCCGCCCGGCGACGCCGTCGACCTCGGCTGCGGCGACGGGGTCGAGACCCGCGCACTGGCGGAGTCGGGCTGGACCGTGCTCGCGACGGACTCCGACGCCGGGGTCGAGGAGCGCGTGCTCGCCGGGCTCCCGGCGGAGGCGGCCGCTCGGGTCCGCGTGCGGCGCACCTCGTTCGAGGAGCTGGGGCCGCTGCCCGAGACCGACCTCGTGTACGCGGGCTTCGCGCTGCCGTTCTGCGAACCGGGGCACTTCCCGTACCTGTGGGCGGACATCCGGGAGGCGCTGCGGCCGGGTGGACTGGTCGCGGGCGAGCTGTTCGGCCCGCACGACGACTGGTTCGGCCGCCCGCGCATGAACTTCCACGACCGGGCAGGCGTCGAGGGCATGCTCGCCGGCATGGAGGTGCTGCAGCTCGTCGAGGACGACCGCCGCGGCATGTCCTTCGAGGGCCCGAAGCACTGGCACGTCTTCCACGTGATCGCCCGCGCCTGACCCGCGCCCGCTTCCCCGCCCCCTCGCGTACCCGGCGGCTGCGCGGCTGCGCGAGCGCGGCGGAGCTAGCGGATGGTCTTGCGCGCCGTGATCTGGCCCGTGTCGAAGCCGAGCAGGTGCAGGCCGCCGTGGAAGCGGGCGTGCTCGATCTTGATGCAGCGGTCCATGACGACGGTCAGGCCCTTCGACTCGCCGTACTCGGCGGCCTCCTGGTTCCAGATGCCGAGCTGCACCCAGATGGTCGGCGCGCCGATCGCGACGACCTCGTCGATGACGGCGGGGATGTCGCTCGGCTTGCGGAACACGTCGACGATGTCCGGCACCTCCGGAAGCGACGCCAGGTCGGGGTACGCCTTCTCGCCGAGGATGGTGTCGGCGTTCGGGTTCACGAAGTACACCCGGAAGTCCGTCGACTGCTGCAGGTAGGTGCCGACGAAGTAGCTCGACCGCGCCGGGTTGGGCGAGGCGCCGACGATCGCGACCGACTTCGCCGAGCGGAGGATCTTGAGCCGCTCCTTCGCGTCGGGCCCGACCCAGGTGCGCTGCGTGCGCAGCAGTTTCGCCAGCGGCGAGTCCGCCGGGACCGAGCAGCTCAGGCCGTTGACCAGCTGGACGTCCGCGGTCTCGCCCGATGCGGCGGTGGTGTCCGTGATCGTCATGCGTTCTCCTCCACGGCGATGCTGAGCGCCTGGTCCAGATCGTAGATGATGTCGTCCGCGTCCTCGATGCCGACGCTGATGCGCACGACGCCCGGCAGCACGCCCGCGTCGAGCAGCTGCTGCTCCGTCAGCTGGGCGTGGGTGGTGGAGGCGGGATGGATCACGAGCGTCTTGGCGTCGCCGATGTTGGCGAGGTGGCTGGCGAGGTTCACCGACTCGATCAGCTTCTGCCCGACCGCGCGGCCGCCCTTCACGACGAAGCTGAAGACGCTGCCCGGGTTGCCGCCGAGGTACTTCTGCGCGCGGTCGTGGTGCGGGTGCTCCGGGAGCCCGGCCCAGTACACCTTCTCGATGCGCGGGTCGGCGTCGAGCCACTCGGCGACCTTCCGCGCGTTATCGATGTGCGCCTGGATGCGGTACGGGAGGGTCTCCACACCGGTCGCGAGCAGGAACGCCGAATGCGGCGCCAGCACCGGTCCGATGTCTCGCAGCTGCTCCGCGCGCAGCCGGGTGAGGAAGGCATACTCGCCGAAGTTCCCCGACCACTGCAGCCCGCCGTAGGACGGGACGGGTTCGTGGAAGAGCGGGAACTTCCCGTTGTCCCAGTCGAACCTCCCGCTCTCCACGACCACGCCGCCGAGCGTCGTGCCGTGCCCGCCGAGGAACTTGGTGGCCGAGTGGATGACGATGTCGGCTCCCCACTCGATGGGCCGGTTGAGGTACGGGGTGGCGATCGTGGAGTCGATCGCGAGCGGCACGCCGGCAGCGTGGGCGACCTCCGCGAGCCCCTCGATGTCGGCGATCTCGCCGGAGGGGTTGGCGACGGTCTCGGCGAAGACGACCTTGGTGCGGTCGGTGATCGCGGCGGCGTAGTCGGCCGGGTCGGCGCTCTGCACGAACGTGGTCTCGACGCCGAAGCGGCGCAGCGTCACGTCGAGCTGCGTGATCGAGCCGCCGTAGAGGTTGGCGGAGGCGACGATGTGGTCGCCCGCGCCGGCGAGCGACGCGAAGGTGATGTACTGCGCGCTCAGACCGGAGGCGGTGGCGACGGCGCCGAGGCCGCCCTCGAGGCTCGCGATGCGCTCCTCGAAGGAGGCGACGGTCGGGTTCGCGACGCGCGAATAGATGTTGCCGTACTTCTGCAGTGCGAAGCGCGCGGCCGCGTCGGCGGAGTCGTCGAACACGAAGGCGCTGGTCTGGTAGATCGGCAGGGCGCGGGCGCCGGTCACCGGGTCGGGGATGTTGCCCGCGTGGATCGCACGCGTGCGGAAGCCATATTCGCGATCTGCCATGCGGTCACGCTACCCGAGAGCGCGCCGGGCGCCTCCCGCACGCTGTAACACGCCGCAACCGGGGGAGGCGCGGCGCCGGCGGGTGCGGTACCCGGCTGCCCGGGACCTGCACAGGGTGCCTTGCTAGCCTGGTCGCAGACCCCCGCGACGGCGGTCCCGGACGACGGATCAGTACCCGGTGAGCGACAAGACTGGCCATGGGAGTCAGCATGTCCTGGATCATCCTCGTCCTCTCCGGCGTCCTGGAGGCCGTCTGGGCCACCGCGCTCGGTCTATCCGCGGGGTTCACGAAGCTCTGGCCGTCGGTCGTCTTCGTGGTCGGGCTGGCCGGCTCGATGGCCGGCCTCGCGTTCGCGATGCGCAGCATCCCGATCGGCACCGCCTACGCGGTATGGGTCGGCATCGGCGCCGCGCTGACCGTGCTCTACGCGATGATCTTCGGCGGCGAGGGCTTCTCGCTCGTGCGGGTGCTGCTCATCCTGGGCCTGGTCGCGTGCGTGGTGGGCCTGAAGCTCGTCGACCACTGAGTCGTCCGTCTTTCTTCTGCAGAGCCGCTTCTCCACAGCCCCTGCATCGATTTGGCGCAACACGCCGTGCGGCTCCGGCCGCGCGCGGCATGTCGTGACAAACCGATGGGGAGGGCGAGGGAGGGAGGTCAGGAGATCCAGACGGCGCCGAGCGCGAGCGCGGCGATCAGCGCCCACGAGAGCAGCCCGGTCGCCAGGGCGCGCCAGCCGGTGCCGAGCAGCGAGCGGAGGCGCACGGCCGTCCCCAGCCCGAACAGCGCCATCGCCAGCACCACGGTCTGCAGGGTGTCCGCCGCGTCGAGGACTACGGGAGGCAGCGGCACGAACGACCGCACCAGCACCGCCGCGATGAACCCGGCGACGAAGAGCGGGACGATCGGCGGCCGCTTCACGGTCGGGTCGCCTGCCACGTGCCGGCGGCGCTCGACCACCGCGGCGACGGCGACGACGGGTGCGAGCATCAGCACCCGCGTGAGCTTGACGACGACCGCGACCGCGAGCGCCGCGGGGCCGGCGAGCTGGGCCGTCGCGACGACCTGGCCGACGTCGTGCACGCCCGCGCCGACCCAGTGCCCGAACTGCACGGCGCTCAGCCCGAGCGGATGCCAGAGCAGCGGGAGCACGAAGATCGCGAGCGTGCCGCACAGGGTCACGAGCGCGACCGGTGTGGCGGCTTCCTCGTCCTTCGGCTTGACGACACCGCTCATCGCCCCGATCGCCGACGCGCCGCAGATCGAGAAGCCGGTCGCGAGCAGCAGCGGCTGGTGCCCGGGGAGGCGGAACAGCCTCCCGATCCAGAAGGTGCCGGCGAACGACAGCAGCACGATGCCGACGGTGGTCGCGATGGTCACCCAGCCGAGGCCGGCGATATCGCCGAGGCTCAGCTTGAGGCCGAGCAGCACGACGCCGATGCGCATCAGCCGCTTCGCGCTGAGCGAGAGCCCCGGCCCCAGCACGCCGTTCAGCGCGGGGCGGGCCGCCGGGACCTGTCCGACCACGATGCCGAGCACCACCGCGGCCGTCAGCAGCGGGACCGCCGGCACCAGCCAGTGCACGCCCCACGCCGCTGCCGCCGCGACCGCGGCCACGGCGACGCCGGGCAGCCACGGGACGGACGGGCGGGGACGGATCCGCTCGTGCGGCGGATTCTGCGGAGTGCTCACCGATCCATTCTGGCGAGCACTCCGCAGTCCTCCGTCATCGGACGGCTGCGGTTCAGCCCCCGGTGGTCAGCCGGTCGGCGCTCGGTCTGGCGGCGTCGCCGGCTCCGAACCGCGTCTCCGCGGCCGTGCGCCGGTCGATCTGCGTCGACGGGTCCGCCGGCTGCACCGCGCCGGTCTCGGGGACTCCGACCTCCGCCGACAGCGCCGACGACATCCCGTACTGGCCCTTGTCGCACATGGTGAGGTCGGTGACCGCCGTGCTGAGGGAGGCGGTGCCGCCGACCGCCCAGTACGTCGAGACGCCGAGCGCGGTCGCGTCGACGACCTCCCCGTACGGGATGCAGGTCGGAGGCGCGAGCAGCAGCGGGGCGCCGAGGCTGCCGGCGACCGCTGAGATCGACAGTGCGTCCGGGAAGGTGAGCGCGTTCGCGACGAAGGCCTCGTCGGCGAACGGGAACACCTCGCGATTGACCGCCTGCGCGGTGCCGAACCGGTCGGCACCGGCGAGCCGCAGGACCTCGGGCCGGTTCAGCGTGGCGAGGTCGGCCTGGATGCCGTTCGACACCGAGTTCACCCCACCCACGATGTAGATGCGGGACGGGCTGAGGGAGGCGATGAGCGCCTTCGTGGGGGCGTCCAGCTTGCCGGCCGACCCGTTGACCAGCAGCAGCGGTCCCCAGCGGTAGCCCGCGGCGGAGCCCGCCACGAGCGCATCGGGGAAGTTGGTGCCGGTGGCGATGAAGACGCTGTTGACCGGCGCGCCGCCGAAGACGGTGTCGACGACCTTGCGCGAGGTCTCGTAGCGGTCGGCACCCGCGAGGCGCACGAGGGACACCTCCTTCTTCGTCACCGCGCCGAGCCGGCCGAGCTGCTTCCAGACCGCGTCGCCGATGGAGGCGGTGCCGCCGATCACGGCGACCACGCTCGGCTTGTAGCGCTGCAGCTCCTTCCAGGTGGTGTCGGGCAGCGAGTCCTGCCGGCTGAGCAGCAGGGGGCCGCCCAGCACGGAGGCGGCCGCGCTCGCGCTCAGCGCGTCGGGGAACGCGGTGCCGTTCGCGACGAACACGACCCGGCTGTCGCCGCTCGTGCCGGCGGCCCAGTACGCGGACGAGATGGCGGCGGACGTCGCGAACCGGTCGGCGCCGGCCAGTCGCCCGCTGTACCAGCCCCACGGGCCGGTCGAGCCGTCGATCCCGGTGCGCTCGGCGCCCGCCGTGACCGTGACCTGGTCCGAGTCCCACTGGTACTCGCCGCCCGGGTAGTACCGGGTGGCGAAGCGCGGGTTCATGCCGTTGCGGTCGGCGAACCGCACGATGTAGTCGCCGGCGGCGAGCCCGCGGACCGTGTAGTTGCCGGTGCTCGTGACGGCGCCGGTGGTGACGCCCTGCGCCCGCTCGTAGAGGCCGGTGTCGTGGTTGAACAGCCACGCCTGCACGCCCCGGCGGTCGTTCTGGCCGGTGGGCAGCGTGAGCGTGCCGCTGATGGAGCCGGCGGCCGGCTGCGTCACGGCGAGGTCGTTGGTGGCCTGCCGGCCGACGTCGATGACTCTGGCCTTGTCCTCGTACGGCGTCCCGCCCAGCCACACGGCGGCGTTGGCGGCGTTGTCCCCGGTGGAGGCGCTGAACAGCACGCGGTACCGACCGGCTGCGACGCCGGTGATGCCCCAGTGGCCTCCACTCGCCGTGGTGGCGTACTTGCCGCCCGCCGCGGCCGGGGTGCCGCTGACCGGGTAGAGCCGGACGACGGTCTTCGCCGCGGAGGAGGGCACGGCGTACGTGATGGTTCCGCCGACGCCGTAGGTGTTGGCGGCGGAGGCGGGGAGGGGAGCGGTCGCCAGTGCGGCGAGCGTGACGACCGCGGTGGCGGCGCCGAGCAGGGCGGAGCGCACGGAGCGCGTGGTGCGCGCACGGCGCGCAGGGCGCGCGGAAGGCGCAGAGCGCACGGGGCGCCGATTCGGGTGTGGATGCACGCCGCGAGCGTATCGGCGCGCCGCGCACGCCCGCCTCACCCCCGTTCGGGGTGCGTGGGCCGGCGGGGTGACGGGCGGAGTCGCACCCGTGCTGTTGCAGTGCTGCCGAGCGGCGCGAGGAGCCGCCTTACAGCGCCCCGAGCAGCGCCGCTCCGTCGGGCACGCCCAGGCCCGTGCACGCGTCCCAGCCGTTGCCCGCCCGGTAGGCGCCGTTGTCGCCGACCGTGATGTCGCGGAACCCGGCGGCCACCTGCCCGGCGCGCACCGAGTCGTACAGCGTGGGCTGGGCGAGGCCGAGCGGACGCCCGGTCGACTGCACGATGCGCGCGACGAGGGCAGCCCAGAGCGGGGCCACGGCGCTGGTGCCGCCGATGACGGTGTCCCGGCCGTCGACGCGGATGCGATAGCCGGTCTGCGGGTCCGCCACGGCGGACACGTCGGGGACGCCGCGTCCGCCGGGACCGTTGGCCGCGCCGCCCTGGTCATCGCCGTTCTCGCCCGACGGCACGCCGACGCCGCTCTGCCACGACGGGAGGGGGAAGACCGCGCTGACGCCGCCACCGGTCGCGCCGCCTCCCGCGCCGTTGTTCCACACCGTCTCGGAGCGCACGGCCCCGGTGTCGGCGTCGGCCTCGAGGCGGGTGCCCCCGCACGCGAGGGCGTGCGGGGAGGACGCGGGGAAGTCGACGTGCGCCCGGCCGTCGCCCACGCGGTCGCTGCTGCCGTCGTCGCCGGCCGCGGCGGTGGTGGTGACGCCGAGCGCTGCGGCGTCCTGCAGGGCCTCGTCGAAGGCGGTGCGGGCCTGCGCGGTCCACTGGTCCTCCGACTGCCCCCAGCTGATGCTGATGGCGGCGGGCGTCGGCTCGGCGTGCGCGGCCGTGCTCACGGCGTCGAGGAACCCGGCGTCGGTGTTGGGCGCGAAGTAGACGACGATCTCAGCGCCGGGCGCGAGCGCGCCGGCGACCTCGATGTCGAGCATCACCTCGCCGTCGGCGCCGTTCGGGTCGCCCTCCGGCTTGTTCGACCCGCCGTCGATCCCGACCGCGCGCACCGTCGGCGTCGGGATGCCGAGGGAGGCGAAGTAGGTGTCGAGATCCTCCTGCACGTAGCCGCCGCCCAGCTCGATGATGGCGATTCTCTGCCCGCTGCCGTCCGTTCCCTCGGGGAACGCGTAGACGGCGCCGAGCTGGGGAGGCGTGTAGCTGGTGGAGACCGCGGCGGGCCGGACCAGCCGGAGCTGCGCCCGCGCCTGCGGCCGGTCGTCGAGCCCCAGCACGGCCGTGACGACCCCGGCCAGCGGTGCGGGGACGCTCAGCCCGCCGGTGCGCTGGCGGTAGGCGGGGGAGGGCGGGGTCGCCTCCTCGTCGGCCGTTCCCTCGACCTCGGGGAGCGACTGGGCGAGGTCCGTCCCGAACACCCGCGCGATGACCCGCGCCGGCCCGGAGACGCGGATGCGCCGCTCGGCCGCGCTCACCTCCTCGACGGCGACCCCGAGCGGCTCCAGCGTGGAGGTGACGACCGCGATGTCGTCGGGGGAGGCCCCGTACCGCTCGGCGAGCTCGTCGCGGCTGAGGGGCGCCGAGAAGGCGTCGTCCGTGAGCGGGGCCCGCCGCCGCAGCACCAGCGTCGCGGAGACGGGGGCCTCGGGCGGGAGGGCGCCGTGCGCCCGGAAGCCCGGCCGGGCGGGCCGCTCGCTGCCGGGCAGCGGGACGAGGTCGAGCCGGTCGAGCTCGGCATCGCTGGGGGCGGGGTGGTTGCGCTCGTCGTCGGTCATACCCCTCGGTCTACCACCGGCCCCCGACACCTCGACAGGTCTTGCGGGGTAGGGCCGTCACACCCAGCTGGGCAGCCACATGTGGATCTGCCAGAACCAGAACGGCACCTGCTGCGCCGTCCAGATCGGCCAGAAGAAGGCGCTCACCAGCGTCGCCGCGACGAGGAACACCGTCACCCAGGCGATCCCCGCCCTCCGCCGCGGCTCCGGATCCCGCCGCGATCCCAGCACCAGCGCGATCACCGCCGTCAGCGCGAGGATCAGGTAGGGCTCGAAGGCGATCGAGTAGAACGTGAAGATCGTCCGGCCCATGTACAGGATCCACGGCACGTACCCGGCTGCGAGCCCCGTGAGGATCAGCCCCAGCCTCCACTCGCGGTAGCGCACGAGCCGGTAGATCACATACAGCACCGCCGCCGTCGCCGCCCACCAGATCAGCGGGTTGCCGAGCGACGTGATCGCCGCCGAGCAGCTGGAGTCCATGCACCCGGCCTGCCCCTGCGTGGTGCCGACGTAATACATGCTCGTCGGCCGGATCTGCAGCAGCCAGGTGAGCGGGTTCGACTGATACGGGTGCGGCACGTGGAGGTTGATGCTGTAGTTGTACATCTCGGTCTGGTAGTGCCAGAGGTTCTGCACCCAGAGCGGCACCCACGACAGCAGCCCGCCCCACTGCGAGTGCACCGACTCCGCCCAGTGCCGGTAGTAGCCGCCGTCGGTGACGATCCAGCCGGTCCACGTGGCCACGTACGCGACGAAGGCGATGGGGACCATCAGCACGAACGTCGCCGGCGCCTGCTTGAGCAGCGCACCGCTGGCGTAGAAGGCGATGCCCTCGCGCCGCCGCGCCACCGCGTCGACGATGACCGTGTAGACGGCGAAGAAGGCGAGGAAGTAGAACCCGCTCCACTTCACCCCCGCGCACAGCCCGCACAGCAGCCCCGCCGCGATCAGCCACGGCCGCCACCACAGCACGGGCCCCCAGGCGGGGTCGCGTCCCTGCGACCGCTCGGCGGCGATCCGCGCGGCCAGTCGCTCGGCGTGCCACCTCCGGTCGAGCAGGAGGCAGCCGAACGCCAGCAAGGCGAGGAACATGACCGAGTTGTCGAGCAGGGCCACCCGGCTCATCACGATCGCGTGCCCGTCGATCGCGAGCAGGAAGCCGGCGATGGTCGCGATCATGGTCGACCGGAACAGCGCCCGCGCGATGAGGAACACCACGAAGACAGCGAGGATGCCGACGATCGCCGTCGACAGCCTCCAGCCGAACGCATTGCCCGCCCCCGTCGCCGCCATGCCGAGCGCGATGATCCACTTGCCGAGCGGCGGATGCGCCACGAACGACGGACTGCTCTCGAAGATGTCGACCGACCCGGAGTTGAACCGCTGGTCCGCCTTGTCGGGCCAGCTGCCCTCGTAGCCGAGGTGCAGGAGCGTCCACGAGTCCTTCACGTAGAAGGTCTCGTCGAAGACGAGGGCGTGCGGAGTGCCCAGGCCCCACAGCCGCAGGATCGCCGCCAGCAGCGTCACGCCGATCGGCGCCCCCCAGTACCAGAGCCGCAGCCGCAGCGGCGTGCCCAGGACGCGCGCCCACCAGTCGTCGAGCCTGCTGCCGAGCGGCACGGCCGGAGCCGCCGGCGCAGGGGCGGGATCGGTGAGCGGAAGGGAGGTCACCACGCCATGCTAGGGCGCGGCACCCAGGGATCGGCTGGAGGCGCACGATCTGTGCAGAGCCGCGGTCCCGCGCCTCGCTGTGCAGAACTCGGGCCGACCCCGCCTGGCACACTGGATCGCATGATCATCCTCGCCGCCACCCCCATCGGCAACCTCGGCGACGCCTCCGCCCGCCTGATCGAGGTGCTCGGCGAGGCCGCCGTCGTCGCCGCCGAGGACACCAGGGTCGCCCAGCGCCTCCTCGCCGGGCTCGGCGTCGCCAACCGCCCGCGGCTGATCGCCCTCCACGACCACAACGAGCGCGACCGCGCGGGCGAGCTCGTCGACCTCGCCCGCGACGGCGACGTCGTCGTGCTCTCCGACGCCGGCATGCCCACCGTCTCCGACCCCGGATTCCACCTGGTGGAGGCCGCGGCCGCCGCGGGCGTCGGCGTCACGGCCCTGCCCGGCCCGAGCGCGGTGCTGACGGCGCTCGCCGTCTCCGGCCTCCCCACCGACCGCTTCACGTTCGAGGGCTTCCTGCCGCGCAAGCCGGGGGAGCGGCGGTCCGCTCTGCGCGCACTGGCGGCCGAGCCCCGGACCATGGTGTTCTTCGAGTCGCCGAACCGGCTCGCCGCCTCCCTCGCCGACCTCGCCGCCGAACTGGGCGCCGACCGCCGCGTCGTGGTGTGCCGCGAACTGACGAAGCTGTACGAGGAGGTCCGCCGCGGCACCGCCGCCGAGCTCGCCGCCTGGGCGGCCGATGGCGTGCGCGGCGAGATCGCGATCGTCGTCGCCGGCGCGCCCCGCCGCTCCGCCGACCCCGACTCGGCGCTGGAGCAGGTGCTCGCGCTGGTCGCCTCCGGCACCCGCCTCAAGGACGCCGCCGCCGAGGTCGCCGAGGCGACGGGCCTCGGCCGTCGCGACCTCTACCAGGCGGCGCTGGAGCGCAGGAAGGAGGGGTAGGGGCTACCGGAGTCGTCGGACGTCGACGGAGGGGAAGCGGCTGAACCCCGCATCCTCGGTCAACAGCGGGAGCCCGGCGGCAAGAGCGTGGGCAGCGATCAGGGCATCCTTCAGCGGGAGCGCCGTCTTCGGTTCGGCGGTGAGTGATCCATAGGCGTCGGAGGCGGCACGATCGAATTCCAACCAGAAGCCCGGGATCGAGTCGAGCAGCCGCAGCAGCTCCCGGCGGATGGCCAGTTGCGCGAATCGCGAGGGGTCCTTCTCGAAGGCGGCGAGCCCCTGTGCCAGCTCGGCACGGCAGATCATCGACGACCGGTACAGCTCGATGCGGTCGATCATCTCTTCGGAGAGCCCGGAGATGAGGACGCTGGTGTCGAGCAGCGCCGGTCCGGCCGGCCGGGACGACGCCGTGCGAGCCTCCCGGGTCATCGAGGCTCTCCGACGTCCTCGGAGTCCCGGGTCCGCCGGAGGTCGCGCAGCTCCTCCGCGACATGGTCGGGCTGACGCATGCGGCTGAGGAGCTTGAGCTGCGCCTTCACGGAGTCGAGTCCGGGCAGCTCGTCCGGCTCGTCCATCGGCACGAAAGCCGCTCGCACGTGACCGTGGGTCGTGATGAGCGCGCCTGTCTCCAGGTAATGCGCCGGGTTCGCTTTGAAGGTGCTGATCGGGACGTGCGGAAGTCCTTTCAGCTCTTCTTCTGTCTTCATAGCGCCGAATCCTCCTATTCGGCTCTGATGATACCAGCTTCAGCTCCGACACCCTGGGCCGCTTGCCGGTAACACACCCGGCCCGCCCTCCATCCGCCCGTAGGATGGTCAGCATGTCCGACGGCTCCTCGTTCTACATCACAACGCCGATCTTCTACGTGAACGACGTCCCGCACATCGGGCACGCGTACACGGAGGTCGCGGCCGACGTGCTCGCGCGCTGGCACCGCCAGGCGGGTGACGACACGTGGCTGCTCACGGGCACCGACGAGCACGGGCAGAAGATCCTCCGCACGGCCACCGCCAACGGCACGACCCCGAAGGAGTGGGCCGACCGGCTGGTGACGAACGAGTGGCTGCCGCTGCTGAAGACGATCGACATCGCCAACGACGACTTCATCCGCACGACCGACGAGCGGCACGAGCAGAACGTGCAGAAGTTCCTGCAGAAGCTGTACGACGACGGCTTCATCTACGCGGGCGAGTACGAGGCGCTCTACTGCGTCGGCTGCGAGGAGTTCAAGCCGCAGAGTGAGATCGTGGACGGCGTCGGCGAGTACGAGGGCCAGAAGGTGTGCGCCATCCACTCGAAGCCGCTGGAGCTGCTGCAGGAGAAGAACTACTTCTTCCGCATGAGCGACTTCGCCGACCGCCTGCTCGCCCTGTACGAGGAGCGGCCGGAGTTCGTGCAGCCGGAGTCGGCGCGCAACGAGGTGGTCAGCTTCGTGCGCCAGGGGCTCAGCGACCTCTCCATCTCGCGCTCCAGCTTCGACTGGGGCATCAAGGTGCCGTGGGATCCGGAGCACGTCGTCTACGTCTGGTTCGACGCACTGCTCAACTACATCACCGCCATCGGCTACGGCCAGGACGAGGCCGCGTTCGAGCGCCGCTGGCCGGCGACGCACATCGTCGGCAAGGACATCCTCCGCTTCCACGCCGTCATCTGGCCCGCGATGCTGATGGCCGCGGGGCTGGAGGTGCCGCACCGGGTGTACGGCCACGGCTGGCTGCTCGTCGGCGGCGAGAAGATGTCGAAATCGAAGCTCACCGGCATCGCACCGACGCAGATCACCGACACCTTCGGCTCCGACGCGTTCCGCTACTACTTCATGCGCGCCATCGCCTTCGGGCAGGACGGCTCGTTCAGTTGGGAGGACCTCTCGGCCCGCTACCAGGCGGAGCTCGCCAACGGCTTCGGCAACCTCGCCTCGCGCGTCGTCGCGATGGTGACCCGGTACTTCGGCGGGGCGGTCCCCACGCCGGCGGAGTACGAGGAGGCCGACCTCGCCGTGCAGCGCGTCGTCGCGAAGGCCACGGCCGACGCCGACGCCGCGATGAGCCGGCTCGCCATCCACGACGCCCTCACCGCGGTGTGGACGGTCGTCGACGAGCTGAACGGGTACATCACCGCGCAGGAGCCGTGGACCCTCGCCAAGGACGAGGCCAACCGCGAGCGCCTCAGCTCGGTGCTGTACACCGCCGCGGAGGGTCTCCGCGCGCTCGCCGTGCTGCTCTCGCCGGTCGTCCCGCAGGCGACGGCGAAGCTGTGGGAGGCGCTGGGCGTCTCCGGCACGCTCGGCGCCCTCGACGCACAGCGTCTGCGCAGTGCGGGCGACTGGGGGCAGCTGCCGCCGGGCACGACCGTCAGCCCGCTGGAGGCGCTGTTCCCCCGGATCGACGCGGACGCGGTGCCGGGAGCATGACCGACCCGGCGTTCATCCGGCAGCGGCACGTCACCGACGGCCGGGACCTCGCGTACCCGCCGCTGCCGGAGGCGCTGACCGTCCCGGTCTACGACAACCACACCCACCTCGAGATCGCCGACGGCGAGCAGCCGCTGGACTACCGCGAGCACCTCGACCGCGCCTCCAGCGTCGGCGTGCGCGGGGTCGTGCAGGTCGGCACCGACGTCGAGACCTCGCGCTGGTCGGCCGAGACGGCGGCCGTCGAGCCGCGGATGCTCGCGGCCGTGGCCCTCCACCCGAACGACGCCCCCGACTACGCCGAGCGCGGGGAGCTGGACGACGCGCTTGCGATCATCGCCGAGCTCGCCACCCGGCCGCGCGTGCGGGCGATCGGCGAGACCGGGCTCGACTTCTTCCGCACCGAGGCGGGGCCGCGACGCGACGCGCAGTTCCGGTCGTTCGAGGCCCACATCGAGATCGCCAAGCAGAACGACCTCGCGCTGCAGATCCACGACCGCGACGCGCACGCGGCGGTCGTCGCGACCCTCCAGCGCGTCGGGGCCCCGGAGCGGACGGTGTTCCACTGCTTCTCGGGCGACGCCGAGCTCGCCCGGGTCTGCGCCGACAACGGCTGGTACATGTCGTTCGCCGGCAACATCACCTTCAAGAACGCGCCGAACCTGCGGGAGGCGCTGGAGGCCGCTCCTCGCCACCTGATCATGGTCGAGACCGACGCGCCGTTCCTCACTCCGACGCCCTACCGCGGCCGGCCGAACGCGCCGTATCTGATCCCGCACACGCTCCGGGCGATGGCGGAGATCATCGGCACGGACCCCTCCACGCTCGCCGCACAGGTCAACTCCAACACCGAGCTGGTCTACGGCCGCTGGGACAGCGAGCCGGTCGGTCCGCCGCCGACGCAGCCGATCGGGATCATCGCGTGAGCGAGCTGCGCCTGCTCGGCCCCGCCGAGATCCGCGACCTGGCCGAGCTGACCGGCGTGACGCCGACGAAGAAGCTGGGCCAGAACTTCGTGATCGACGCCAACACCGTGCGCCGCATCGTGCGCGTGGCCGAGGTGGAGGCGGGGGATGTGGTCGTGGAGGTCGGCCCCGGCCTCGGCTCGCTCACCCTCGGCCTCCTGGAGGCGGGCGCTCGTGTCGTCGCCGTCGAGATCGACGGTCGCCTCGCGGAGCAGCTCCCGGTGACCGTGTCGCAGCTCGCTCCCGACGCCGCGTCGAGGCTCACCGTCGTGCACCGCGACGCGCTTGCGGTCACCGAGCTGCCGGAGCAGCCCGTCCGGCTCGTGGCGAACCTCCCGTACAACGTCTCCGTGCCGGTGCTGCTGCACCTGCTGGAGCACTTCCCGTCGCTGCGCTCCGGCGTCGTGATGGTGCAGGCGGAGGTCGGCCACCGGATCGCCGCTGACCCCGGCTCCAAGGTCTACGGCGCGCCCAGCGTCAAGGCCGCCTGGTACGGCCGCTGGCGCACCGCGGGCAACGTCAGCCGGCAGATCTTCTGGCCGGTGCCGAACGTCGACTCGGTGCTGGTCGGCTTCGAGCGGCACGATCAGCCTCCGGGAGACGAGGAGCTGCGCCGCCGCACCTTCGAACTGGTCGACGCCGCGTTCCAGCAGCGCCGCAAGACCCTCCGGCAGTCGCTCTCCCGCGTTTACGGCGAGCCGGCCGCGGCCGCGGAGGCGCTGGAGGCGGCCGGCCTGCAGCCGTCGCTGCGCGGCGAGCAGCTGACCCTCGACGACTTCGCGCGACTCGCCGCCGCGCGCGTGTGACGGCCACCGCCCGGCGACACGTCCGGTCCGCCGCGACTGTGTAGGTTTGAAGCATGGTCGATGCGGGGTGGGACGCGGACGTCGTGCATGTGCGCGCGCCGGGCAAGATCAACGTCTTCATGCGTGTCGGCGCCGTCATGGAGGACGGCTACCACGATGTCGCGACGGCCTACCAGGCGGTCTCGCTGTACGAGGACGTCCGCGCGTACCCGGCCGACGACTTCTCGGTGAGCTTCGGCGGCACGATCGACACGAGCGCGCTCCCGACCGACGACAGCAACCTCGCGATCAAGGCTGCGCGGCTCCTCGCCGAGCACACCGGCTATACGGGCGGGGTGCGGCTCGAGATCGACAAGCACGTGCCGATCGCCGGCGGGATGGGTGGAGGCTCGGCCGATGCCGCCGCCACACTGGTTGCCTGCGACGCGCTCTGGGGCACCGACATCGGGCGGGAGGAGCTGCACGGGCTGGCCGCGCAGCTCGGCGCCGACGTGCCGTTCGCCCTCGTCGGCGGCACCGCGGTCGGAACCGGCCGCGGCGACCGTCTCAGCCCCGCCCTCGCCACGGGACAGTTCCACTGGGTGCTAGCGCTGCCCGAGACGCAGCTCAGCACGCCCGAGGTGTACCGCGAGCTCGACCGGCACCGCGAGCGCCACGCGCGCGACATCGCGCCGGCGCAGCAGTCGCCGACCGTCGACTCCGCCGTGCTGCAGGCGCTGCGGGCGGGCGACCCGCAGATGCTCGCGGACGCGCTGGCGAACGACCTCCAGGCCCCGGCCATCCACCTCGCGCCGCAGATCGCCGACCTGCTGGAGCTGGGGGAGCTGAACGGCGCTCTCGCCGGCATGGTCTCTGGCTCCGGACCGACGGTCGCGTTCCTGACCGCCGACCTCGACTCGGCGCTCGACCTGCAGATCGCGCTCAGCGCCGCCCGGCTCACCGCGGTGCGCGCGATCGGCCCGGTGCACGGCGCCCGCATCCTCGGCGATTGACGCCCAGGGCCGGGAGGAAGGTGCAGGGGGCTGCCCGCGGATGCCCGGATCGCGCGCATGTCGGGTTGAGACGATTCGTCGATTCGGAAGCGTTTCCATCCGCGCGACCGGGCATCCCAGGTGTCATCAACGCTAGCGAGCGGTACGCCTGCCGCCCTAACGCACAGGGGAAAACCGTCAACTCTTGACGGGTCCGCCCCTCGGCGCCCGCCGGCCCAGCCCGAGCCCCCGCAGGTCGCGGCGCGAGCGCAGCCCGAGCTTGGCGAGGATGTTGCGCACGTGGAAGTTCACCGTCGTGACCGACACGTAGAGCCGCTCGGCGATCTCCTTGTTGGTCATGCCGGCCGCGAGCGCGTGCGCGACCTGCCGCTCGCGGGTGGTCAGGGCCGCCAGCGGGTCGGAGGCGGTGGCTCCGGCGACGGTCTCCGCTGCGGTCTCCGGCGTCGCGGAGCGCAACCGGTCGAGGGCATGGGCGGTGCGGATCAGGTAGCCGGAGGCGCCGAGCGAGCGGAAGGTCGCGGCCGCCTGCTCCAGCAGCTCGGCGGCGCGGGCGCGGTCGTACGCCGAGGCGCCCTCGGCCGGCTCCAGTCCGCCGAGCAGCAGCCCGGCGTCGAGGGCGGCGACTGCCCGGGGGAACGGGAAGGCGCACCCGGGCCGGTCGTCCAGCTCGGCCAGGTAGGCCTCGCGCGCCTCGTCGAGGCGGCCCTCCGCCTGCAGCACGCGCCCCTCCAGCCAGCGCACTCCGCCGTAGTACGGGCGCCACATGCCGGCCGCGGCGCAGCGGTCGAACGCCTCGCGCGCCTCCGCCGGTCGCCCGAGGGCGGCGAGGGCGTCGACGCGGTAGGTGAGCCAGCCCAGGTTGGAGCCGCGGTTGGCCGCCGCCTCCGCCTCCTCGGCGGCGGCGAGCTGGTCGCCGGGCCGGCCGAGGGCGCGGGCGAGCTCGGCGCGCGCGAGGTAGGGGAGGTCGCCGTCGTACGAGCCGGTGATGCCGGGGCGCGCCTGGGCGGCGGCTCGCAGCCGCTCCTCCACGGCCTCCGCCTCGCCGCGTCCGGCGCGGACGAGGGTGGAGGTCCACAGCGCGATCGGCCAGCACGACAGGTCGGTCTCGTCGAGGGCGAGCGCGACGGCGGTGTCGGCCAGGGTGACCGACTCCTCCCACTCTCCGACGAGGAAGAGGATGTGCGCGTAGATCGTGCGGGCGAAGCCGGCGGTCCAGCTCCCGGGGTACCGCCGGACGAGCGCGTTCGCACGTGCGAGGTCGGCGCGGGCCTGCTCGATGCGGCCGTCGAGGATGAAGACGCGCGAGCGGGAGACCAGGGCGTCGACCGCCGCCGGCGACTCGTGCGTGTCCAGCAGGCTGTCGAGCTCGGCGGTGAGCGGGCGGAACAGGTCGGGCCGTCTGGCATGCGCCGCCGAGTTCAGCGCCCAGCCGAGCAGCCGCATGAGGTGCTCCTCGGGGTGCGCCATCCAGCGCAGCGCGGGGTCGGCGACCTCGTCGGGAGCCGGGCAGTCGGCGATCAGCCGCCGCGCCTGCTCCAGATGGTCGAGCACGCCGCCGAAGTCGCCCATCGCCATGAAGACCTTCGGGAGCGCCTCGGCGACGTGGACGCGGATCACCCGCGCGTCGGGGTCGCGGTCGGTGGCGGCCTCCAGCGCGAGACCGAGCGCGAGGGCGCCCGGGACGTCGCCGGTCAGCGTCCGCAGCTCCAGCAGCACGGCGTCGCGGGAGGGGGAGGCCGGCAGCGCCTCGATCGCGTCGCGCAGCTCGAAGATGCGCTCGTGCAGCCGGAACCGCATCGCGATCAGGCCGATCTCGATCAGCGCGCGTTCGCGCTCGGTGCCGGAGGCGAGGTGCACGGCGGAGCGGGCGTAGCTGAACGCCTGCTCCGGCTGGTTCTGGTCGGCGCAGGTCAGCGCCGCAGCGAGCAGCTCGTCGACGAGCGTGGGGTCGGTGCGGTCGGCGGCCTCCACCCGATGACGCAGCGCGCGGTGCCCGGTGAGCACCCCGGCGGCGATCCGGTGGAGGGCGACCCGGCGTTCCAGCGGGATGCCGCCCGTCAGTGCGTCCGCGAGCAGGGCGTGCGCGGGCTCGACCCAGACGACCCCGTCGCGCTGTCCGGCGTGGACGAGCCCGCGCGAGACCGCGCCGGGGATGTCGACGGTGGTCCCGAGGCGCTCGGCGATCGTGCCGACCACGGGGAGGGGGAGCGGGTCCCGCAGCACGGCGACCGTCTCCGCCGCCTCCCGCACCGGCGGCTCCGCGCCCTCGAGCGCCGAGCCGATCGCGGTCGCGAGCGGGGTGATCGCGGTGGCGGGGAGGTCCCATCCGGCCGGGTGCAGCGCCTGGGCGAAGGTCTCGCGCAGCTGCTTCAGCAGCACGCTGAGCAGCAGCGGCGACCCCTGCGTCGCCTCGGTGAGCCTGGTCGCGGTCCTGCGCGAGACGGCGTGTCCCAGGAGGTGCTGGGCGAGCTCCTGGGTGTCGGCGACCGTGAGCGGCGCCAGGTCGATGCGCGCGTGGTTCACGGTGGCCGCTGAGACGTCGTCGAAGAGCGCTGTGACGCTGTTCGGCTGCGGCCGCGTGGCGGCGGTGAACAGGAAGCCCTGGTCGGACAGCCGTCGCACGACGAACCGCAGCGCGCGGGCCGACGGCTCGTCGACCCACTGCGCGTCGTCGACGATCAGGCACACCGGCCCGTCGATCGCGTCGATGGCGTCGAGCAGCAGCCGTCCGACCGTGAGCGCGTCCGCAGAGGGCTCGGGATGCGGCAGCCGCGGCGCGCGATCGCGGCGCAGGCCGTTGAGGCCGCGGATGAGGGTCTCGACGGTCGCGTACGCCAGGTCGGACTCGAACGAGTCGGCGTGCACGCGCAGCAGCGTCCAACCGTCGAGCCGCTCGGCGACGTCGGCGAGGAGCGCGGTCTTGCCGAGCCCGGCCTCCCCGGTCACCAGCACGGCGCCGCCCCGGTCGACGGCGCGGTGCGCGACGAGAAGGATGGTCTCCCGCGCCTGATCCCGTCCGAACAGCGGCCTCGCTGCCCCTGCGGCGCCCTCGACCACGTACTACCCCCGTTCACGGCCCCGCAGTCGGGTTCGGGTCGCGCGACCGATTCAGTGGATCATCGCACGGAGGCGGTGCGCACCGGCATCACCCGTTGGAGGGGGCCGTGCGCGGTGCGAACGGCCCCAGCACAGACAGCAGCCGGAGCCGCTCGTCGCTGACGCTGCCCGGCTCGGCGGTGAAGACCATCAGCGACTGCGACTGGTCGGGGTCGAGGAGGGTCTGGCCGTAGAGCTCCAGCTCGCCGACGTCGGTATGGAGGAAGCGCTTCGGTGCGCAGTACGGTCCGGCGACCGGATGCTCGTCCCAGATCTCCCGGAACTCCGCGCTCTCGGCGCGGAGCGTCGCGACCAGCGCCGCCGCAGGAGAGCGCGGACCGCCCTCCGCGGCCGCCGCCGCGAGACCGGCGACCAGGGCGCGCCCGTGGCGGGCATGATCCTCCGGCGGGGCCGTGCGCCGCGTCGCCGGATCCGTGAACCAGCGGAAGACCCGGCTTCGTGCCGGCCCCGTGAACGCCGTCTCGTCGCCGAGCAGGGCGACCGCGGGCGGTGTTTGGATGAGCGTCTCGCCGAGCGTGTTGACGACCTGGGCGGGAGTGTCCTGCAGCCGGTCGAACACGCGCATCAGCCCGGCGTTGACATGGTCGGTGCGCGCCACCCGTCCGGCCACGCGCCTCCCCGCGAGGTGGAACAGGTGGTCCCGCTCCTCCAGGGTGAGCCGGAGCCCGCGCGCGAGCGCCGCGAGCACCTGCTCCGAGGGCACCGGCCCGCGCTGCTGCTCGATGCGGTTGTAGTAGTCGACGGAGATCCCGCTGAGTGCGGCGACCTCCTCCCGGCGCAGGCCGGGGGTGCGTCGTCTCGTGCCGGAGGCGAGTCCGACGTCCTCCGGGCGCAGGGCGTTCCTGCGCGTCCGCAGGAAGTCGGCGAGCTGGGTGCGGTCCACGATGCGATCCTCTCTGTGGCGGGCGGCCCCCGCCATGGTCGAACGATCCGGGGATGCGCCGTACCTGGTTGACGATGCCCGGATGCTCCTGGTCTGGTTGTCTCCGTCGCGCGGAGAGATCGTTGCGGCATGACCAACACAACAGATCAGCTCAGCATCGCCGGCCACTGGATCGGCGGTGCCGTCGTGCGCGCGGACGGTGGCGCGCTCGACGTCGTCGACCCCGCGAGCGGTGCGATCGTCGCCTCCGCGCCGGCAGGCACGCCCTCCGATGTCGACCGTGCGGTCGAGGCTGCGCGCGCCGCTCTCCCCGGCTGGGCGGAGACAGCGCCCGCCGACCGTGCCGAGAACCTCCGCCGCCTCTCGGCCGTGCTGACCGACCGTCGTGAGGAGATCGCGCGGGCGATCACCGCCGAGATCGGCGCCCCCATCTCCCTCTCCCGCGCCGCCCAGGCCGGCTTCCCGGCGCTCGTGACGGCGGCGACCGCGGACCTCGAGCCCACCGTCGCGTGGACGGAGCAGGTCGGCAACTCGACCATCGTCCGCGAGCCCGTGGGCGTGGTGGGCGCGATCACCCCCTGGAACTTCCCGCTGCAGCAGGTGATGACGAAGGTGGCGCCCGCCCTGCTCGCCGGCAACACCATCGTGCTCAAGCCGTCGGAGCTCGCGCCGCTGTCGATCCGCATCCTCGCCGAGTCGACGGCCGCCGCCGGGTTCCCGGACGGCGTCTTCAACGTCGTCTACGGCACCGGCCCTGTCGTCGGAGAAGCGCTCGTCGCGCACCCCGACGTAGACATGATCTCGTTCACCGGGTCGACGCGCGCCGGCAAGCGGATCTCGGCGGTCGCCGCCGAGACCGTCAAGCGGGTCGCTCTGGAGCTGGGTGGCAAGACCGCGAACCTCGTGCTCGACGACGCGGACCTGGACAGCGCCGTCGGGCACACCCTCGCCGCGGTGTTCACCAACAGCGGGCAGGCCTGCGGAGCGTGGACGCGGCTGCTGGTCCCGGCGCACCGGCAGGCGGAGGTCGTGGCGAAGCTCGTGACGGCAGCCGAGGCCTACGTCGTCGGCGATCCGCGCGACGAGTCGGTGCGCGTCGGACCCCTCGCGTCGGAGGCGCAGTGGCAGCGCGTGAACGCGTACATCGAGCGCGGGATCGCGGACGGAGCCACTCTGGTCGTCGGCGGCCCGGCCGTGTGCCCGGCCTCGAGCACGGCGCGTACATCCGCCCGACGATCTTCGCGGACGTCGACCCCGACTCCACGATCGCGCAGGAGGAGATCTTCGGCCCGGTCCTCTCGGTCATCCCCTACGCCGACGAGGAGGAGGCGGTGGCGATCGCCGACGGCACCGTCTACGGGCTCACGGCGGCGGTATTCGGCGAGCCCGCGCACGCCATGCGCATCGCCCGGCAACTGAAGGTCGGCCAGGTCTACCTCAACGGGGCCGACTTCAATCCGGCCGCCCCGTTCGGCGGGTACAAGCAGTCCGGGAACGGCCGCGAGCTCGGCCGCGCCGGGGTGGAGGAGTTCACCGAGCTGAAGGCCATCCAGGTGTAGGCGGTCGCGCGCACGCACGGCGGCCGGCCCGGTTCCGGGCCGGCCGCCGTCGTCGTGCCGGCCGTGGGGTCGCGTCCGGTCCTCCTGATGCTGGTCGGTGCCGATGATGGTCGCGGCAGGCGCCGCCGCCACAGGCTCAGACCGGGCAGGACGCCTCCCTGTGACCGCACGTCGCACCGGCGCCGCCCCGGTAGGCTGGAGATCCTCATGGCTCATCTCCTCGGCGCCGAATCCCTGCACCTCGAATACCCGACCCGCGTCGTCTTCGAGTCCGTCACGCTCGGGCTCGCCGAGGGCGACCGCATCGGCATCGTCGGGCGCAACGGCGACGGCAAGTCCACGCTGCTCTCCCTGCTCTCCGGGAGGCTGGAGCCCGACGCAGGGCGGGTGACGCGGCGACGCGACGTGTCCGTCGGCGTGCTCGACCAGCGGGACGACCTCGACGCGTCGACGACCGTGGGCCGTGCCATCGTGGGCGACCGCGAGGAGCACCTGTGGGCGGGCGACCCGCGCGTGCGCGATGTGCTCGCGGGCCTCGTGGCCGACATCCGCTGGGAGGCGACGATCGGCGAGCTCTCGGGTGGCCAGCGCCGCCGCGTGGCGCTCGCGGCCCTCCTGGTGCACGATCACGACGTCCTGTTCCTCGACGAGCCGACGAACCACCTCGACATCGAGGGCGTGGCCTGGCTCGCCGCGCACCTCAAGACCCGCTGGCCCAGCGGGCAGGGCGCGCTCGTCGTCGTCACGCACGACCGCTGGTTCCTCGACGAGGTGTCGACCGGCACGTGGGAGGTGCACGACGGCATCGTCGAGCCGTTCGAGGGCGGCTACGCGGCCTATGTGCTGCAGCGCGTCGAGCGCGACCGCATGGCGGCCGTCGCCGAGACGAAGCGGCAGAACCTCATGCGCAAGGAGCTGGCCTGGCTGCGGCGCGGCGCCCCGGCCCGCACCTCCAAGCCCAAGTTCCGGATGGACGCGGCGGCCACGCTGATCGCCGACGAGCCCGCCCCGCGCGACGCCGTCGAGCTGACCCGCATGGCGACCGCCCGCCTCGGCAAGGACGTGGTCGACCTGATCGACGTCGCCGTCGAGTACCCGCCGAAGACCGTGCTGCAGGGCGTGGAGTGGCGCATCGCGCCGGGCGAGCGCACCGGCATCCTCGGCGTGAACGGCGCCGGCAAGTCGACCCTCCTCGGCCTGGTCGCCGGCACGGTCCAGCCGAGCGCCGGGACGGTCAAGCGCGGCAAGACCGTGAAGATCGCGACCCTCACCCAGCAGCTCGCCGAGCTCGACGAGCTGGCCGACATGCGGGTCAGCGCGGTCGTCGCCGAGAAGCGCACGACCTACCTCGCGGGCGGCAAGGAGGTGTCGCCCGGCCAGATGCTGGAGCGTCTCGGCTTCACCAACGCGCAGCTCTCCACGCCGGTGAAGGACCTCTCCGGCGGCCAGAAGCGCCGCCTCCAGCTCCTGCTCATCCTGCTCGACGAGCCCAACGTGCTCATCCTCGACGAGCCGACCAACGACCTCGACACCGACATGCTCGCCGCGATGGAGGACCTCCTCGACTCCTGGCCGGGCACCCTGCTCGTGGTGTCGCACGACCGCTACCTCGTCGAGCGCGTCACCGACCAGCAGTACGCCGTGATGGACGGCCGGCTGCGGCACCTCCCCGGCGGCATCGACGAGTACCTGCGGCTGCGCAAGGGCCAGGCGCCCTCCGCGTCGGCGGCGTCGGCGGTGCGCGGAGGCGCGGGTGCGTCGACGGTCGCCGCCTCCGCTCCCGGTGCCGCGCCGGCCCTCACCGGCGCCGCCCTGCGCGCCGCCGAGAAGGAGCTCGCCGCGATCGACCGCCGCCTCTCCCGCCTCGCCGACGAGGTCGCCGCCACCCACCAGGCCCTCGCCGACCACGACCAGAGCGACTACGTCGGCCTCGGCGACCTGACCGAACAGCTGCGCGGCCTCGAGGGCGAGATCGCCGACCTCGAGACGACCTGGCTGGAGCTGTCGGAGCGGCTGGAGGGGTGAGCCGGGCGACGGGCGGTCTCTCCCACTAGACTCCACCGCCATGAGCACTCACGACGTCGTGAACCAACCTCCGCCGCGCGTCGACGTGGACGAGTTCGCCGCCGACGTGCCGCTGCGCGAGGCGGTCGCGCGCTACGACGCCGACTGGGCGCTCGGCGAGCTCGGCGCCGTCGGGCGGCACGTCGGGTCTGCGGAGTTCCAGGCCGACGCCGAGCGTGCGAATGTGCGCGAACCGCAGCTCCGTGCCTTCGACCGCTGGGGGAACCGCCTCGACGAAGTGGAGTACGACGAGAGCTACCACCGCATCCTCGCCTCCGCCGTCGCCGTCGGCGCGCACACCTCGGCCTTCGACGACCCGCGGCCGGGCGCCGCGGTCGCGCGCGCAGCGACGTTCATGCTGTTCGCGCAGGTCGAGCCGGGGCACGCCTGCCCGGTTTCGATGACGCATGCGGCCGTGCCCGCGCTGGCCGCCGACGCCGACCTCGCCGCCGAGTGGATGCCGCGGCTGCTCAGCCGCGAGTACGACGGCCGGCTCGCCGCGGGCAAGGCGTCCGCGCTGTTCGGGATGGCGATGACCGAGAAGCAGGGAGGCTCCGACGTGCGCGCGAACACCACGCGCGCGCTCGCGGACGGCGCGGGACGCTGGCTGCTCACGGGCCACAAGTGGTTCTGCTCGGCGCCCATGTCGGATGCGTTCCTGGTCCTTGCGCAGACGTCGGCAGGGCTGAGTTGCTTCCTCGTCCCGCGCGTGCTGGAGGACGGCACCCGCAACGTGTTCCTGGTCCAGCGCCTCAAGGACAAGCTCGGCAACCGCTCCAACGCGTCGAGCGAGGTGGAGTTCGACGGGACCGTCGGCTTCCTGCTGGGGGAAGAGGGCCGCGGCGTCCGCACGATCATCGAGATGGTGAGCCGCACGCGCCTCGACTGCGTGCTCGGCAGCGCTGCCGGGATGCGGCAGGGCGTGGCGGAGGCGGCCTGGCACGTCCGCCACCGGTCGGCGTTCGGCGCCCGCCTGGTGGACCAGCCGGCGATGACCGCGGTGCTCGCCGACCTGGCGCTGGAGTCGGAGGCCGCCACAGCGCTCGCCCTCCGGCTCGCCCGCGCCCACGACGCCGACGCCTCCGAGCAGGAGGTCGCCTTCCGCCGGCTCGCCACCGCCGTCGGCAAGTACTGGGTGTGCAAGCGCGGCCCCGGGCACGCGGCCGAAGCCCTCGAATGCCTGGGCGGCAACGGCTACACCGAGGCCTTCCCGCTGGCCCGGCGGTATCGGGAGCAGCCGGTCATGGCGATCTGGGAGGGCTCAGGGAATGTGATCGCGCTCGACGTGCTGCGCGCGCTCGGCCGCGAGGCGGCTCCCCGCGAGGCGTTCGACAGCGAGCTGGCGGCTGCACGCGGCGTCCACGCGGCCTTCGACGCCCACCACGACCGGCTGCGCATCCGGCTGCGGGAGGCGGCGGAGGTCGACGGCGCACTCGCCCAGGCCCACGCTCGCTCGCTGGTGGCCGCGCTCGCGGTGGCGCTGCAGGCCTCCCTGCTGATCCGGACCGCGCCTCCCGCGGTCGCCGACGCGTTCGTCGCCGGGCGTCTCAGCCCCGACCGCGGCGCGCTCTACGGCGAGCTCCCGGCCGGCGTCGACACCGCCGCCCTCATCGCCCGGGCTTGACGCCGCCGGCCTACTGCTGAACCGGCTCCCGCACCGCCCCGATCGCCCGGTAGAACTCGCCGACCGCCTTGCGGTTGTACGCGACCGGGTCGAAGCGGCTCTCCGGCACCTCGCCGCGGAGGTACGCGCGCATGCCGTCCGCCACGCCCTCGTCCGTCTGCGGAACAACGAGGCCGCTGCCCGCGGGCAGGGCGTTCTTGGCGGAGGCGAACTCGACCGTGACGATCGGCAGCCCGAGCACCAGCGCCTCCAGCAGCACCATCGGCTGGCCCTCGTAGTCGCTCGAGAGCACGAAGCAGTCGGCGTGCGCCATGATCGCGTGCGGGTTGCGCTGCATGCCGGTGAGGAAGACGGAGCCCTGGAGGCCCAGCTCGGCGACCAGCGCCTCCAGGTCGTCCGCGAGCGGACCGGAGCCGACGATCACCAGACGCGTTGCGGGGTTCTCGGCGTGCACCGACGCGAAGGCGCGGATGAGGCGCGCCTGGTTCTTCTCCGGTGACAGGCGGCCGACATTGACGAAGGTCTCGATGTCGTCGTCGGCCATGAGCGCCTCGGCCCAGTCCGGCACGGCGCCGGTCTCCTCGTCGAAGGTCAGCTCGTGGAGGTCGCCCGCCGCGTTCTCGACGATGTGCTCGGCGTCGACCGTGTTGAGCGCCGACACGAACTTCTCGGGGGCGGCGTACTCGGCGAGCGACGTGCGGTTGATCTCGGCGAGGGTCGGGGAGACGGACACCAGGTGGTCGTACTGCCCGTAGAGCGTGAACAGCTGGGTGAGGCTGTGCAGCATCCGCTTCTGGCCGTTGACCTCGCGGTGCGCGTCGGAGGCGAGGTCGTTGTGCAGCCAGATCGCGCGCTGGGCGGCGGGGGAGTGGAGCAGCAGGGTCGCCCAGAACGGGCCGTACCCGGAGAAGTCGACCACGTAGTCGAACCGGCTCTCGCCGAAGCAGCGGTACCACTCGTCGTCCCAGAGCCGGTTCTGCGCCGGCACGTCGGCGTGCTGCGCGATGCGGCCGCGCCGGAAGTCGAGGTGCCGGGCGAGGTGCCGCAGCTTCGCGCCGTTCATGCCGCCGACGCGCGGGAACTGCCGCACGGCCGGGTTGATCAGCTCCTGCTTGGCGAGGCTCGCGCGCGAGCGGCTCTGGGCGAAGAACGCCGACACGTCGTAGCGGTCGTGGTCGAGGTTGTTCAGCAGGTTGAGGGCGGAGGTCGTGATCCCGTTCGGCCGCATCCCGCCCAGGTAGAGCAGGATCTTCTCGCGGCCGTCCTCGGCGAGGTCGGAGCGCAGCCGGTAGCCGTCGCGCACACCCCGGAACACGATGTCGACCACGCGTGCGGAGGCGGCGCCGTCCTCGTACGGGGTGAACCGGCGCTGCATCGAGAGGTAGCGGTCGCGGTGGCTCTCCGGCACGCGGTCGTCGTCGGCGGCGATCGCCGCGATGGCGTCGCCGAGCTCGAGGGCGGAGGCGAAGGTCGGCCCGGGCCACTCCTCCGGCTCGAAGTACAGGCCGCGGGTGCCGGCGTAGTCGGCGAGGTCGGGCGTGAAGAAGAGGATCGGCCGCCCGGTCTGCAGGAAGTCGAAGAAGATGCTCGAGTAGTCCGAGATCAGCAGGTCGGAGGCGCCCAGCACGAGGTTGGTCGGGATCTCGTTCGGGACGAGGAGGCGTCGCAGCTCCGGCCGGTCGACCGCCAGCCTCGCGACGGTCTGATGCGTCTTGAGCAGCACCGCGTACCGGCTGGTGTCGATGCGCTCCTCGATGCGGGCGATGTGGTCGAGCAGCTCGTCGAGGTCGTCGGTGGGGCGGCCGAAGGTGGCGCCCTTCCACGTGGGGGCGTAGAGCACGATCTTGCGGTCGCCGAGAGGGATGCCGGCCTCGGTCAGCCTGCGCCGCGCGTCCGCGCGACCTCGGTCGTCGACCAGCTGGCGGTCGATGCGCGGGTAGCCCTCCTCGATGAGGGTGCCGCGGTACACGCCGGTCAGCTTGTACGCCGTCTGATACATCTGCTCGGACATGAACGGGTTGGCCGCGAGCAGGTAGTCGGCCTGCACGAAGTTGCGGATGATGTTCGCGGTCGCGAGCGCGCCGCCCTCGATGTCGTAGCCCATCCGCTTGAGCGGGGTGCCGTGCCAGGTGTTCAGGTACACCTGGCCGGGACGCTTGGAGAAGTCCGGCGGGAACGTCGCGTTGTTGACGAGGTACTGGCTCGTCGCCAGCGCGCGGTAGTACGCCGCCGAGCCGTAGCGCACGAACGAGACGCGCGGATGCCCGGCGAACTCCTCGACGGCCGCCCGGTACTGCTTGAGGTCCGAGAGCGCCCAGATGTGGGTGAGGTGCTGGAGGTCCTCCGCCGCGAGCAGCTCGCGGAACAGCGCCTCCGGGTTGTCCAGCATGCCGTTGCCCGAGAAGGACTCGTACAGCACCGAGCCGAGGACGAGCGGCTGCCGCCTCCAGTGCGCGTGGATCTCGTAGCGGGCTGCGCGTTTGGCCCGGGCGGGAAGGCGCTGGAGACGGGAGAGCTTCATATCGCCCCGATTTTATGAGAGCGGGATAACGGTCTCCTGGGAGCCCGTGGTGCGGTCCCCGTCAGTGCTCGACGTCGAACCCCAGGCTCAGCTTGCGCAGCAGCGCCGCGATGCGCTCCTGCTCGGCCCCGGACAGCGCCTCCAGGAGGTCGGCCTCGGCATCCACCAGCCGGGTGATCGCCGCGTCGACCCGGCTGAGCCCCTGCGCGGTCATCTGCACCAGGATGCCGCGGCCGTCGTTCGGGTCGGTGCGACGCTCGACCAGGCCACGCGCGACCAGGCGGTCGATGCGGTTGGTCATGGTGCCGCTCGAGACGAGCGTCTGCTGCAGCAGCGCCTTCGGGCTGAGCTGGTAGGGCGTGCCGGCGCGGCGCAGCGCCGAGAGCACGTCGAACTCCCACGAGTCGAGGTCGGAGCGCTCGAAGGCGCCGCGGCGGGCGCGGTCGAGGTGGCGCGAGAGGCGGTCGACGCGCGAGAGCACCTGCAGCGGCGAGAAGTCGAGATCGGGCCGCTCCCTGCGCCAGGCGCCGACGATGCGGTCGACCTCGTCGCGGGCGCCCGCGACCTCCTGTGCATCCGGCATCCCCCCATGCTATTGCCGGAGCGAGCGCTGATGCGGGAGGGCCGAGTGGCGGTCTGGCAGACTGTCATACGCGCGATCCGCGCGGTCCGCCTTGGTGTAATGGCAGCACGACAGCCTTTGGAGCTGTGAGGTCCAGGTTCGAGTCCTGGAGGCGGAGCGGCAGGCCCGCCACACCGACCCCGGGAGGGACATGACCGACCAGAATCTCGCCATCGTGGTGCTCGCGGCAGGGCAGGGGACGCGGATGAAGTCCGCCACCCCCAAGCTGCTGCACCCGCTCGGCGGCATCCCCATCGTCTCGCACGTGCTCGCGACCGCGAAGGAGCTCGACGCGGCGCACGTCATCGCCGTGGTGCGGCACGAGCGCGACCGGCTCGCCGACGTGATCGGCGTCGACATGCCGGAGGCCGTGATCGTCGACCAGGACGAGGTCCCCGGCACCGGCCGTGCGGTCGAGCAGGCGATCGCCGCGCTGCCCGCGGACTTCGAGGGCGACGTCCTCGTCGTCAACGGCGACGTGCCGCTGCTCGACGCCGGCACGCTGCGCGAGCTGATCGCGACGCACCGCTCCGGCAGCGCGGCAGCGACCATCCTGTCGACCTTCCCCGCCGACGCGACCGGTTACGGGCGCATCGTGCGGACCCCGGAGGGCCGCCTCGACCGCATCGTCGAGCACAAGGACGCGAGCGAGGAGGAGCGCGCGATCGGCGAGATCAACGCCGGCATCTACCTCTTCGGCCTGTCGCAGCTGCGCGACCGGCTCGCCGCCGTGACCACCGACAACGCCCAGGGCGAGAAGTACCTCACCGACGTCATCGGGCTGCTCCGCGAGGCCGGCTTCGACGTCGACGCCCTGCCCGTGTCCGAGTCGTGGCTGGTCGAGGGCATCAACGACCGCGCCCAGCTGAGCGACGCGGCCGCCAAGCTGAACGCGCTGATCGTCCGCACCTGGCAGCTCGCCGGCGTCACCGTCCAGGACCCGGCGACGACCTGGATCGACGTGAAGGCGAAGCTCGCGCCCGACGTCACGATCCTCCCCGGGACCCAGATCCGCGGCGCGACCCTGGTCGAGACCGGCGCGATCATCGGGCCGGACACCACGCTCCTCGACTGCGAGGTCGGCGAGGGCGCGACGGTCAAGCGCACGGACGCCACGCTCGCCGTGATCGGTGCCGGAGCGACCGTCGGACCGTTCTCGTACCTCCGTCCGGGAACGGTGCTCGGCGAGAACGGCAAGATCGGCACGTTCTCCGAGACCAAGAACGCGACCATCGGCGCCGGCACCAAGCTCGCTCACTTCAACTACGTCGGCGACGCGGAGGTGGGGGAGCAGTCGAACCTCGGCGCCGGCGTCATCACGGCCAACTACGACGGCGTGAACAAGCACCGGACGACCATCGGCTCCCACGTGCGAGCGGCCACGAACACGGTCTTCGTCGCGCCGGTTAGGATGGGTGACGGAGCGTACACCGGGGCGGGAACGGTGGTCCGGAAGGACGTGCCTGCCGGATCCCTCGCCATCACCGTCGCGCCGCAACGGAACATCGAAGGCTGGGTCGCCGAGAAGCGGCCGGGCACCGACGCCGACAAGGCCGCGCAGGCGGCCCGCGCAGCGGACGCCGGCCGCGACGAGAGTGGAGAGTAAGTGTCAGGGATCACCGCGACCGGCCAGAAACGACTCGTTCTGATCTCGGGGCGCGCGCATCCCGAGCTGGCCCGCCAGATCGCCGAGTCCCTCGGCAGCGAGCTGGTTCCGACCGACGCCCGCACCTTCGCCAACGGCGAGATCTACGCCCGCTTCGACGAGAGCGTGCGCGGTTCTGACGCGTTCGTCATCCAGTCGCATACGTCGCCGATCAACGAGTGGCTCATGGAGCAGCTCATCATGGTGGATGCGCTGAAGCGTGCGTCGGCCAAGCGGATCACCGTGGTCGCGCCCTTCTACCCGTACGCCCGCCAGGACAAGAAGGGCCGCGGCCGCGAGCCGATCTCGGCCCGGCTCGTCGCCGACCTGTTCAAGGCCGCCGGCGCCGACCGCATCATGTCGGTCGACCTGCACGCGGCGCAGATCCAGGGCTTCTTCGACGGCCCGGTGGACCACCTGTTCGCCATGCCCGTGCTGCTCGACCACATGCGCCGCGAGCTCGATGCGTCGACCCTGACGGTCGTCTCGCCCGACATGGGCCGCGTCCGCGTCGCCGACATCTGGAGCGACAAGCTGGGAGCCCCGCTCGCGATCATCCACAAGCGCCGCGACCCGCTGGTGCCGAATCAGGTCTCGGTGCACGAGATCGTCGGCGACGTGAAGGGCCGCGTCTGCCTCCTGGTCGACGACCTGATCGACACCGGCCGCACGATCGTGAAGGCCGCTGAGGCGCTCAAGGAGGCCGGCGCCACCGGCGTCGTCGTCGCCGCCACGCACGCGGTGTTCAGCGACCCGGCGGTCGAGCTGCTGCAGAGCGACGTGATCGACCGCGTGGTCGTGACCGACACCCTCCCGCTTCCGGAGCACAAGCGCTGGGACCGCCTCACCGTGCTGCCGATCGCGCCGCTGCTCGCGGACGCGATCCGCGAGGTCTTCACCGACGGCTCGGTCACCTCCATGTTCGACGGCGCCGCCTGACCGCGCTCAGCGCAGGGCGTGCGGGGTCGAGGGGATGAGTCCGAGGGGAGCGACCCAGGTCGCGTCGCCCTCGGTGTTGAGCGCGTAGCACTGCCACCCGGGTCCGACCGGCCCCATCAGCTCGAACCGGGCCGACGACCCGACCGAGTCGGGCTCGTAGTGGCGGGCGTAGACGTCGCAGGTGTACCCGGCGGTGCTCGTCTGGATGCTGATCGTCAGCAGCACCCCGGGCAGCACGAGCGCCACCAGCGCGACGACGACGAAGACACGGGTCGCGATGGTCATGGAGCGCCCCCGCAGCGGCCGCTCACCGAGCGGCTCGTACTCCGCCAGCTCGGGGTGGTCGTCGAACGTCACCCTCCGAGTCTGCAACGCCGTAGCCCGCGAGTACAGGAAAAATGCCCCGGATCCAGCAGATCCAGGGCATTTTTCCTGTGCTCGGCGGCTAGCGGCCGGGGCTAGTGGGTCGAGGGCTCCGTCTCGATCTCGGTGCGGTCGCCGCTCCAGAGGGTGTGGAAGACGCCGTCCTTGTCCACGCGCTTGTAGGTGTGGGCGCCGAAGAAGTCGCGCTGTCCCTGGACGAGAGCGGCGGGGAGGCGCTTGACCGCGAGCGAGTCGTAGTAGGACAGCGCTGCGCCGAACCCCGGGACCGGCACACCGGAGAGGGCGGCGGTGGCGACGATCCGCCGCCAGGCGGCCTCGCCCTCGCGGACGGCGTCGGCGAAGTACGGCGCCTCCAGCAGGGTGGCGATGTCCGGGTTCTCGTCGTAGGCGTCGGCGATGCGGTTGAGGAACTGGGCGCGGATGATGCAGCCGCCGCGCCAGATCTTCGCGATCTTGTCCTTGTGGATGTCCCAGCCGTACTTCTCGGCGCCGGCGATGATGGCGTCGAAGCCCTGCGCGTACGCGACGACCTTCGACGCGTAAAGCGCCTTCGAGACGTCGTCGGCGAAAGCGGCCACGTCCGACGCCTTCTGCACGTCGGGACGCGACTGGATGGTCGCCTGCACGGCGGCGCGCTGGTTCGGCTTGGAGGATACGGCGCGGGCGAACACGGCCTCCGCGATGCCGCCGACCGGGACGCCCAGGTCGAGCGCGTTCTGCACGGTCCAGACGCCGGTGCCCTTCGACCCGGCCTGGTCGAGGACGATGTCGACGAACGGGTTCCCGGTCTCGGCGTCGACCTGGCGGAGCACCTCCGCGGTGATCTCGATCAGGTACGACTCCAGGTAGCCGTTGTTCCACTCCGCGAACACGTCCGCGATCGCAGCGGGTTCGAGGCCGCCGACGGTGCGGAGCAGGTCGTACGCCTCGGCGATGAGCTGCATGTCGGCGTACTCGATGCCGTTGTGGATCATCTTCACGAAGTGCCCGGCACCGTCGGTGCCGACGTGGGTCACACACGGCTCGCCCTCGGCGACGGCGGCGATCGAGGCGAGGATCGGGCCGAGCGTCTCGTACGACTCGGCACTGCCGCCGGGCATGATCGACGGGCCCTTGAGCGCGCCCTCCTCACCGCCGGAGATGCCGGCGCCGACGAAGTGGATGCCGGTCTCGGCGACCCGCTTCTCCCGGGCGATGGTGTCGTGGAAGTTCGCGTTGCCGCCGTCGACGATGATGTCACCCGGCTCGAACCGCTCCACCAGCTGATCGATCACCGCATCCGTACCACGCCCGGCCTGGACCATGATGATCGCCGTGCGCGGCGTCGCCAGCGACGCCACGAAGTCATCGATCGACTCCGACGCCACGAACCCGGCCTCCGGATGCGCGTTCACCAGCTCCTCGGTGCGGGCATACGTGCGGTTGTACACGGCGACCGTATTGCCCTCCCGGGAGGCGAGGTTGCGGGCCAGGTTCGACCCCATCACCGCCAGACCGACGACTCCGATGTTGGCCGTTGCTTCCTGTGACACGTGCTGCTCCTTCGTGCTGGACGGGGTGCCTCTCACCCTAGCGGCACCGTGTGAAGCGCTGCCGAAGATGACGCCATGCGGTCCACGGCATACTTGACCGGGTGGAAGAGGGAGGTCCGGTGGAGCGTCCGCTGATCGTCGTCATGGGGGTGTCCGGTTCGGGCAAGAGCACCGTCGGGAGGCTGCTCGCCGAACGGCTGGGCACGCCGTTCGTGGACGGCGACGACCTCCACCCCGCCGCCAACGTCGCGAAGATGGCCTCCGGCATCCCGCTCACCGACGAGGACCGCGCGCCCTGGCTGGCCTCGGTCGGCCGCACCCTCGCGCAGTCGGGCCCCGAGGGGATCGTCGTCGCCTGCTCCGCGCTCAAGCGCCGTTACCGCGACCTCATCCGGGCGGAGGCGCCTGGCGCGCTCTTCGCCGAGCTCGACGGCGCTCCGACGCTCATCGCCGACCGGATGGGCGCGCGCACCGACCACTTCATGCCGCCGACGCTGCTCTCGTCCCAGCTCGCGACCCTCGAGCCGCTGCAGCAGGACGAGGCGGGCATGCGTGTGGACGTCACCGGCAGCCCCGGCGCGGTGGCCGACGCGATTTCCGGTAGACTGACTCACTGAACTTCGGCGAGGGGTGCTCCGGCACCCGTAATCGACGCGGTGGAGCAGGCTACGCAGTCTTTCCTCGCGCACTTCGATGCGCTCGAGTCGAACACAACCCATACTGCGAGCCCCGGCTCGCTCGATCGCCGGCATGCCGGCAAGGAGTCACCATGGCAGACGAGTCCAACAAGGTCGCCGCTGAGCGTCGCGACAGCTTCGGCAAGGGCGCGGCCCGCAAGATCCGCGCGGCCGGCAAGATCCCCGCGGTCATCTACGGTCACGGCACCGACCCCGTGCACGTCACCCTCCCCGGCCACCAGGTCAGCCTCCTGCTCCGCAAGGCCAACGCCGTGCTCGAGCTCGACATCGAGGGCACGAGCCAGCTCACCCTCGTGAAGGACGTGCAGAAGGACCCGGTGCTGCAGATCATCGAGCACCTCGACCTGCTGGTCGTCCGCCGCGGCGAGAAGGTCACCGTCGAGGTGCCCGTGCACGTCGAGGGCGAGCCGTTCTCGGGCACCATCGCGGTGCTCGACATCCCGACCATCAAGCTCGAGGTCGAGGCCACCCACATCCCCGACCGCATCGTGATCGACGTCACCGACGCGGAGGAGGGCACCCAGTACCACGCCAAGGACTTCGCGCTCCCGGCCGGTGCCGCCCTCGCCGAGGACGAGGACCTCCTCATCCTCAACATCGTCGTCCCGGCCGCCGCTCGCGCCGAGGACGAGGAGGCCGCCGAGTCCGGCGACGCCGCCGAGGCCGCCGACGAGTCGGCCGCGGAGTAACCCTCCTCGATGGACTCCCGTCACGACGACGGACCCTGGCTCGTGGTCGGGCTCGGCAACCCCGGGCCCGGCTACGCCGCCACCCGTCACAACGTGGGCCAGATGGTCCTGGACGAGCTCGCCTCGCGCGGCCGCCTGACCTTCAAGACCCACAAGACGAACGCGACGGTCGCCGAGGGGCGTCTCGCCCCCGGCGGCCCGCGGTTCGTCCTGGCCAAGCCGAACACGTACATGAACGTGTCCGGCGGGCCGGTGTCGCAGCTGCTGCGCTTCTACTCGCTCGATCCGTCGCACCTGATCGTGGTGCAGGACGAGCTCGACATCCCGTTCGACACCCTCCGGCTGAAGCACGGCGGAGGCCACGGCGGGCACAACGGCGTCCGCGACGTGATCGCGGCGATCGGCACCGGCGACTTCACGCGCGTGCGGGTCGGCGTCGGCCGCCCGCCCGGATCGCAGGCCGCGGCCGACCACGTGCTGAAGGCGTTCAGCGCCGCCGAGCGCACGACGCTCCCCATCCTCGTCTCCGACGCGGCGGATGCGGTCGAGCAGATCGCCACCGAGGGCGTCACAGCGGCGCAGAACCGCTTCCACACCGCCCGCTGATCATCGGGCTCGGCCTACATTCGTGCCGAATGCGTGTTCTCGTGCCTTCAAAACGTACATTCGTGCCGAATGTGTGCTGGCGAGGCGTCAGGATGCTGCTGCGGTGACCGCCAGTGCGACGAAGTAGACCACGAACGACAGCAGCGGGGCGAGCGCGGCCACGACGATCGCGACGACGCCGAACGCACGCCCGCGCCGCGTGGCGACCGCGATGATGCCGAGCACGATGGCGAGGATGCCGGCGATCGTGCCGAACAGGATCTGCGCACCGATCACGATGCCGGCGGGGGCGACGGCATCCGCCTGGTCGGGCGTGAGGTCGCGCGTGTCGAAGGAGAAGCTCGCGTCGCCGGTCGTTGCGTACTGCCCGAACGTGGTGCCGACGATGATCGAGGCGATCACCGAGAGCACGATCACGGCGAGCGCGATGAGCATGGCGATGAGCCCGAGGGTGCGCGGCCGCGCCTCCCGCTCACCGGGCTGTCCCCAGCCGGCCGGGGCGCCATACTGCTGCTGAGAGTACGGCTGCTGCTGACCGTACGGCTGCTGCTGCCCGTACGGCTGATGCTGCTGGCCGTACGGCTGCGGAGGCTGCCCGTACGGACCCTGCTGGCCAGGAGGCGTCGGCGGGACCGCTGGCTGGAACGGCGGGACGTCGGACATGCTGGCCTCCTCACCGGCGACTCTCGCCGGATGCACAGCCAGAGCGTAGCGGAAGCCCTGCCCCTCCGCAGGCGCGAGGGTTACCGTTCCTGGCATGAGGCTCCACACGCGCGAATGGGGGAGCGGCGACCGTTACGCCGTCCTCGTCCACGGCGTCATGTCGGACTCGCGCACCTGGCGCCGCGTCGGCCCCGAGCTGGCGCGCCGCGGCTACCACGTGGTCGCCGTCGACCTGCGCGGGCACGGGCACAGCGCCCATGCCGACGAGTACACCGCCGAACTGATGGCGGCCGACGTCGTCGAGACCGTGCCGACCCGGCCGGACCTGGTGGTCGGCCACTCGCTCGGCGGACTGACCGTGAGCCTCGCCGTCGAGCGCCTCGACCCGCGGCGCGCGGTCTACGTCGACCCCGCCTTCTCGTCGCCCGCCTCCGGCTGGTTCCAGCGGATGCTCGCGCCCGCCTTCCTGCGTCAGCTCGCGCGGCGGTCCGCCGCCCGCATCGCGAAGGTGAACCCCAAGTGGGACCCGGCCGACGTTGCCATCGAGGTCGAGTCCTTCCGCGTCTTCGACCGCGCGGTGCTGCCGTCGCTGGTCGCCCCGGGTGCGCTGCGGGCGCCGGATACCATGGCCGTGCCGTCGCTGGTCGTGCTCGCGGACCGCTCGCGCCTGGTCGGCCCGCAGCTCGCCGACCGGCTGCGCGACGACGGCTTCGAGGTGCGCGTGGTCGCAGGCAGCGGGCACGTCGTCAACCGCGACGATCACGACGGCTTCATGCGGGCCCTCGACGGGTGGATCTGACAGACGCGAGCACCCGCGCCCGCACGGGATGTCGGCGGAGCCGCGTAGAGTGGGCTGAGTGATTCTGCAGGGCTTGATCGCGGCGCTCTCGCGCGCCTCCTCGTTCGGTGACGCCCTGGCCTTCTCCGGCCGCGACGCCGACTTCTCGCTGACCGACGGACTCCGCGCGCCACTGCTCGCGGGGCTGCTGCGCCGGCGCGGCGACGCCGGGAAGGCCCAGGCCGTCCTCGTCATCACCGCCACCGGACGCGAGTCGGAGTCGGTGCGCGCGGCGCTGCCGTGCGTGCTGCCCGACGCCGAGATCGTCGAGTTCCCCGCGTGGGAGACGCTGCCGCACGAGCGGCTCAGCCCGAGCGCCGAGATCGTCGGCAAGCGCCTGACCGCCCTGCGCCGCCTTTCCGACTGGGCGCAGGGGGAGCGCCGGGCCCCGTTCGTGCTCGTCGCCTCGGTGCGCGCCGCGCTGCAGCCGCTCGCCGACAACCTCACCGACTACCCGGCGATCGAGCTGGCCGCCGGAGGCCGCGGCTTCGACCTCGGCGGGCTCGCCTCCCAGCTGGTCGACCTCGCCTACGCGCGCGTCGACATGGTCACGCGCCGCGGCGAGTTCGCGGTGCGCGGCGGCATCCTCGACGTGTTCCCGCCGACCGCCGACCACCCGTACCGCGTCGACTTCTTCGGCGACGAGGTGGAGCAGATCCGCGCCTTCTCGGTGGCCGACCAGCGGTCGCTGCCCGAGCCCATCCCGGCGGTGACCCTGCCGCCGAGCCGCGAGCTGCTGCTCAGCGACTCGGTGCGGCAGCGGGCGCGCGAGATGGAGCACGAGTTCCCGAGCCTGTCGTCGATGCTCGCCAAGATCGGCGAGGGCATCCCGGTCGAGGGGATGGAGTCGCTGGCTCCTGCGCTCGTCGACCGGCTCGTGCCGCTCACCCACTACCTCCCCGACGGCGCCGCCGTCGCCGTGTTCTCGCCCGAGCGCGTCGCCTCGCGCGCGGTGAGCCTCGCCGAGACGAACCGCGAGTTCCTCACGGCCGCCTGGAGCGCCGCCACCGTGGGCGCCGCGGCCCCCATCGACCTCGCCGCCGGCGACTTCCTCACCCTGCAGCAGCTGCACGATTCGGTGAAGTACAGCCGCCCGGGCGCTCCGGCCGGTGACCACCCGTGGTGGACCATGAGCGGCTTCCAGGCCAACGACGTGTTGCCGGAGGAGCGCGAGCTGGAGGAGCACCTCCAGGTCCGCATCGACGCCGACGCCGTGCCGAGCTTCCAGGGCAACGTCAACGGCGCCCTGGAGCACCTGACCGCCCGGCTGCGCGACGGCTGGCACGTCGCGATCGTCGCCGAGGGCGCAGGACTGGTCGAGCGCGCGGCGCAGGTGCTGGCCGAGGCCGAGCTTCCGGCCCGGCACGTGGAGGAGTTCCCGGCCGAGCCCGAGGCCGGTATCGCCTACCTGCTCAAGGCGACCGTGGAGCACGGCTTCGAGGTGCCGGAGACGAAGCTCGCCCTGATCAGCGAGGCCGAGTTCTACGGCCGCACCGTCGGCTACGACTCCCGTCAGGTCAAGAAGCTGGCGACCCGGCGCAAGAACGTGGTGGACCCCCTCCAGCTCAAGCCCGGCGACTACGTGGTGCACGAGACGCACGGCATCGGCAAGTTCGTGGAGCTGACCCAGCGCGAGGTGTCGAGCGGAGGCCGCAACGCGGTCAAGTCGAAGCGCGAGTACCTCGTGCTCGAGTACGCGCCCTCCAAGCGCGGCTACCCCGGCGACAAGCTGTACGTGCCGACCGACCAGCTCGACCTCCTCACCCGCTACGTCGGCGGGGAGGCGCCGCAGCTGTCCAAGATGGGCGGCAGCGACTGGGCCGCCGCGAAGGGTCGCGCGCGCAAGGCCGTGCGAGACATCGCGGTGGAGCTGGTGAAGCTGTACTCGGCCCGCATGGCGAGCAAGGGCTACGCCTTCGGTCCGGACACCCCGTGGCAGCGCGAGCTGGAGGAGGCGTTCCCGTTCGCCGAGACGCCCGACCAGCTGCAGACGATCGACGAGGTGAAGGCCGACATGGAGCGGCCCATCCCGATGGACCGGCTCATCTCGGGCGACGTCGGCTTCGGCAAGACCGAGATCGCCATCCGCGCCGCGTTCAAGGCCGTGCAGGACGGCAAGCAGGTCGCCATGCTCGTGCCGACGACCCTCCTGGTCAAACAGCATGCCGAGACGTTCGCGGAGCGGTTCGCCGGGTTCCCGGTACATCTGCGGCAGCTCAGCCGGTTCCAGACCGACAAGGAGGCGCGGGAGACGCTGCGCGGCATGGCGGACGGCACGGTCGACATCGTGATCGGCACGCATCGCATCCTCGCCGACGGCGTCACGTTCAAAGACCTGGGGCTCGTCATCATCGACGAGGAGCAGCGGTTCGGCGTCGAGCACAAGGACGCGCTGAAGAAGCTCAAGACCAACGTCGACATCCTGGCCATGAGCGCCACGCCCATCCCGCGCACGCTCGAGATGGCGGTCACCGGCATCCGCGAGATGTCGACGCTCGCGACCCCGCCGGAGGACCGGCACCCGATCCTCACGTTCGTGGGGCCGTACTCCGACAAGCAGGTCGCCGCGGCGATCCGGCGCGAGCTGCTGCGCGAGGGCCAGGTGTTCTTCGTGCACAACCGGGTCGGGTCGATCAACGCGACCGCGGCGAAGCTGGCGGAGTTGGTGCCGGAGGCGCGCATCGGCGTCGCGCACGGCAAGATGAACGAGCACTCCCTGGAGCAGGTCGTCGTCGACTTCTGGGAGCGCCGATTCGACGTGCTCGTGTCGACCACGATCATCGAGACCGGACTCGACATCTCCAACGCGAACACGATCATCATCGATCGCGCCGACAAGTACGGCCTCAGCCAGCTGCACCAGCTGCGCGGCCGCGTCGGCCGCGGCCGCGAGCGGGCGTACGCGTACTTCCTGTGGGACGAGAACAAGCCGCTGAGCGAGACCGCGCACGACCGGCTCTCCACCATCGCCGCCAACAACGACCTGGGCAGCGGCATGCAGGTCGCCCTGAAGGACCTCGAGATCCGCGGCGCGGGGAACCTGCTCGGCGGCGAGCAGTCCGGTCACATCGCGGGCGTCGGCTTCGACCTCTACCTGCGGATGATCGGGGAGGCCGTGAGCACGTTCCGCGGCGAGGTGGCCGAGGGCCAGACCGAGCTGCGACTGGAGCTGCCGGTCGACGCCCACATCCCCGAGGAGTACGTCGACAGCGAGCGCTTGCGGCTGGAGGCCTACCAGAAGCTCTCGACCGCGAGCTCGCCCACGTCGAAGGACGGCCAGATCGACCTCGTGCTGGAGGAGCTGACCGACCGCTACGGCCAGCCTCCCGCGCCCGTGCTCAACCTGATCGCCGTGTCGCGGCTGCGCCGGGCGGCGCAGAAGGCGGGACTCGGCGAGGTCGTGGCGATGGGCTCGAACCTGCGGCTGGCTCCGGCGATCCTGCCGGACTCAGTGCAGGTGCGGCTGCAGCGCATGTACCCGGGCTCGAAGTACCACGCCGCGCCGAAGGTCGCGATGGTGCCGCTGCCCCGGGTCGACGGCGAGGCGCTGCCGGATGCCGAGCTGATCGACTGGGTCGCGACCCTGCTCGGCGCGCTGTTCCCGCAGCCGGCCCCGGAACCGGTCGGCTGACTCCGCGCCGTAACTCCGGAGTCCTGCCGCGACACGCCGCACCACGTGGCTCAACTCCGGAGACCCGGCCCGTCCGCGCCGCAACCTCCGGAGTTGCGGGCCTGCGCGCGACTCCGGAGCTCGTGGAGGATGCGGGCCGGATCTCCGGATGAACGCGCGAGCGGGCGGCGCGCCGCCCGCCGCCTCCGGAGTTACCCGCGGTGGGGGTACCGCGCCCGGTAGCGCCGCGCGAGCGCGCTCACGAGCCCGCCCGACACGACGATGGCGACGGCCGAGCCGAGGAGCACCGCGAGCGTCCCCTCCGCCCGCGTCTGCCCGGTGAAGGCCAGCTCGTTCATCAGCAGCGACACCGTGAAGCCGATGCCGCCGAGCGCCCCGACGACGATCAGGCCGAACAGGGGGATACGGGCCCGGTCCTCCGGGCTGCGCGTGAACGACCCCAGCCACCCGCCGAGCGTGATGCCGACCAGCTTGCCGACGGGCAGCGCGACGAGGATGCCCCAGAATGCGGGCGAGAGCTCGGCGGGGGAGACCGCCGGGATGACGACGAGCGCGGCCGAGAAGGCGAACAGCGGCAGGATGAGCCCGTTCGACCACGGCTCCAGCGCGTGCGCGACCCTGCGTGCAGGCCCTCGCGACATCACGAGGCCGAGCGCGACGCCCGCGATGGTCGCGTGCACGCCCGAGTCGTAGACCAGCCACCAGGTGAGCAGGGCGACCAGCACCATCAGCACGCCGATCGGCCAGCGCAGCCGGCCCCGCAGCAGACGGCTCAGGAGGCCGAACGCGACGACCGCGACGGCCGCGAGCAGCAGCTCCACCAGGTTCGGGTCGGTGGTGAAGAACACCGCGATGATCACGATCGCGATCAGGTCGTCCAGCACCGCCAGCGCCAGCAGGAAGACGCGGAGCCGGTTCGGCAGCCCCCTGCCGAACACGGCGAGCACGCCGAGCGCGAAGGCGATGTCGGTCGCGGTGGGCACCGGCCAGCCCTGCCCGAGTCCGGCGCTCCCCGCGAAGGCCAGATAGACCAGCGCGGGCACCGCGACACCGCACGCGGCCGCGATCGCGGGGTGGAGAGCCTTGGCGACGCTGTTCAGGTCGCCCGCGACCAGCTCGTGGCGCAGCTCCACGGCCACGATGAAGAAGAAGACGGCGAGGAGGCCGTCGCTGATCCAGTGCCCGACGCTCAGCTCGAGCCCTCCGGCGCCCAGATGCGCATGCTGCAGGTCCAACAGTGCGGGGCCGGCCGCGGTGTTGGCCAGCAGGAGGCCGAGGGCGGCGGCGCCCAGGAGCAGGGCGGCGGCGGTGCGTTCGGAGCGGATGATGCTCATGGAGATCCGATCTCGCGCGTGCGCGCGTGCAGGGTCGAAGACGCCGACCAGACTTCCCGGCACACCAGCGGACAGTCTAGCGGCGGGCCCCGGAGGCCGGTGAGAGGATGGAGGAGTCCCGGCGCAAGGAGCATCCGATGACCGACTCGGCCCCCACCACGTTCGACGGAACCAAGCTCGACGAGCTCGTCGCCATCACCGCGCGGCTGCGTGCCCCCGGCGGCTGCCCGTGGGATGCCGACCAGACCCACGCGTCGCTCGTCCAGTACCTCATCGAGGAGACGTACGAGCTGGTGGAGGCGATCGAGGCGGGCGACCGCGAGGAGATGATCGAGGAGCTCGGCGACGTGCTCTACCAGGTGCTCTTCCACGCCGACATCGCGGCGCACACGCCGGGGGAGGACTTCGACATCCAGGACGTCGCCGCCCACATGACCGCGAAGATGATCGGCCGGCACCCGCACGTCTTCGGCGGCGACCGCACGGCCGAGACGGCGGACGACGTGGTCGGGTTCTGGGACGACCTCAAGAAGGCCGAGAAGCCCGGTCGCACGAGCGTGCTCGACGGCATCCCGCAGGCCATGCCCTCCCTCGCCCTCGCCGACAAGCTCCTCGGCCGCGCCGAGAAGGTCGGGCTGCTCGACCTGGGCGAGACCGGGGGAGTGCAGGTGGGCAGCGAGGACGAGCTCGGGCCGCTGCTGCTCGCCATCGTCGCGTCGGCGAAGGCGCAGGGGCTCGACGCCGAGCGTGCGCTGCGGTCGACGCTGCGCGAGCTGCAGGGGGAGATCCGGGAGCACGAGGCCGCCGCGCCGGAACTGTGACGATGCTCCGCATCCGGTGACGCGAGATGCGGGGGTGGCCGAGGTTAGGTTAGGCTCCCCTAATGTGCCGCTCGGCACGATGACCCCCCGTTTCCTCGTCGAAGGAGTCCCATGCACGCCTCCGCCCGCTCCGGCCGCCGCCGGTCGCGCCTCGCCCTGACCGCGTCCGCGGTCGTCGCCGCCGTCGCGCTGGCTTTGACCGGTTGCAGCTCGGCCTCGCCCGAGAGCGGAAGCACCTCCTCCTCCGGCACCGGCTCCTTCCCGGTGACCGTCGACAGCGCGCTGGGAAAGACCACCATCGACGCCAAGCCCGAGCGCATCGCGACCTGGGGCTGGGGCGCGCAGGACGTCGTCCTCGGCCTCGGCATCGTGCCCGTGGCCATGCCCGCCTTCACTTACGGCGGCAACAAGGACAAGGTCCTCCCGTGGGACGCCGACAAGATCAAGGAGCTCGGCGGCACGACCCCGCAGCTGCTCAACGCCGACAGCGGCGAGGTGCCGTTCGAGGAGTTCGTGAAGGCGAAGCCCGACGTCATCCTCGCGCCGTACTCCGGCCTGACCCAGGAGGAGTTCGACAAGCTCAGCCAGATCGCCCCCGTCGCCGCCTACCCCGAGAAGCCGTGGGCGACGAGCTGGCGCGACCAGACCACGATCGTGGGCAAGGCGCTCGGCATGTCGAAGGAGGCGGAGGCCCTGATCACGAAGACCGAGGACGCCATGTCCGCGCTCGCCGACAAGCACCCGGTCATCAAGGACAAGACCTTCTTCTACGCCGCCGCCAACCAGCCGGGCGTGCTCAACGTGTACCGCGCCGAGGACCCGCGCGTGCAGATCCTCAACGACCTCGGGATGAAGAACTCGGCCAGCATCGCCGACCTCGACGCGTCGAAGGGCGACGGCAGCTTCTTCTACCAGCTGAGCTACGAGAACCTCTCCAAGATCGACGCCGACCTGCTCGTGATGTACTTCGACACCCAGGCCTCGCTCGACGCCTTCACGGCAGACCCGCTGGTCGCCGCGATGCCGAACATCAAGGAGGGACGCTTCGCCGCCCTGGTCGGCGAGTCCTACGTGGCCGCCACCAGCGCGCCCAGCGTGCTGGCCATCCCGTGGTCGCTCGACAAGTTCGTCCCGCAGCTCGCCGAGGCCGCCGACAAGGTGAAGTAACGCTTCATGCCCGCGAGCGCACAGCGCGCCGTCTCGGCGGCGAACGGCGTCGACCGGACCGGGGAGCCCCTCCCGGCCGGCCGGCGCCGTCGGCGTACCCTCCTGGGCTTCGCCGTCGCCGTGCTCGCGCTGCTGATCGCGTGCGTGCTCAGCCTCATGGTGGGGGCGCGCACCATCGCGCCGGGCGACGTGCTGAACGCGCTGCTCCACTACTCGCCCGGCGACCCCGACGCACTCGTGGTGGTCGGGAGCCGTCTCCCGCGCACGCTGCTCGGCCTCGCCGCCGGGCTCGCGCTCGGGCTGGCCGGCACGGTCATGCAGGGGCTCTCGCGCAACCCGCTGGCCGATCCGGGCATCCTCGGCGTCAACTTCGGCGCCTCTCTCGCCGTCGTGGTCGCCATCGCGTTCCTGGGGGTGACCAGCGTCTCGGGCTACGTGTGGTTCGCGTTCGCCGGGGCGGCGCTCGCCGCGGCGCTCGTCTACGCCGTGTCGTCAGTGGGCCGGGAGGGGGCGACGCCGGTGAAGCTCGCGCTCGCCGGAGCCGCGGTCTCGGCTGCGCTCGGCTCGCTCATCACGGCCGTCATGCTGACCAGCCGGGTCTCGCTCGACACGATGCGGTTCTGGCAGGTCGGCTCGCTCGCCGGACGCAATCTCGGCGTGCTCCTGCAGGTGCTGCCGACGCTCGCCGTCGGCGCGGTGATCGCCTTCGGGCTCGGCCGGGTGCTCAACGGGCTGGCGCTCGGCGACGACGTCGCCCGCGGGCTCGGTCAGCGCGTCGGGCTCGCACGCGTGCTGAGCGGCATCGCGATCGTGCTGCTCTGCGGCTCGGCCACTGCGGCGGTCGGCCCGATCGCGTTCGTGGGCCTCGTCGTGCCGCACGCCGCACGCTGGGTCGTCGGCAGCGACTACCGCCGCATCCTCGCCTTCTCGGCCGTCATCGCGCCGACCCTGCTGATCGTCTGCGACGTGATCGGGAGAGTCGTCGCGCGCCCCGGCGAGCTGCAGGTCGGCGTCGTGATGGCCTTCGTCGGGGCCCCGCTGTTCATCGCACTCGTGCGCCGCCGGAAGCCGGCGAGCCTGTGAGCCCCGCGCGCACCGCGGACGCCGCCGCCTCCTCGTCCTCCTCCGCCCGCGCTGCGGCCGCGATCGCGACCGACTGTCGCCGCCGCACCGGCCGTGGGCTCCGAGTCGCGGTCGTCCTCGCCGTGCTCGTGCTGCTGGTCGGGGCCGTGTCGCTCACGCTGGGCGCGGCCGGGCTCGCGCCCGCGGACGTGCTCGCGGCCCTGGTCGGCCGCGCTGACCGGCTGACGTCCTTCGTCATCCTGCAGCTGCGCCTCCCGCGCCTGGTCGCGGCCGCGCTCGTCGGTGCGTGCCTCGGCCTCTCGGGGGCCCTGATCCAGTCGGTCGCCCGCAACCCGCTCGCGAGCCCGGACATCATCGGCATCACCGCCGCCGCGAGCGCGTCGGGCGCCGTCGCGCTGGTCTGGTTCGGCATCACCGGCCTGGCGCTCTCGGGAATCGTGCTGGCCGGCACGTTGGTCGCCGCCGCCCTGATCTACCTGCTGGCCTGGCGCCGCGGCGTGAGCGGCTACCGGTTCGTGCTGGTCGGGATCGGCGTGGCCGCCGTCTGCACCGGGTTCGTCTCTTACGTCCTCACGACCGCGGACCTCAACGACGTGCAGCAGGCGCTGGTGTGGATCACGGGGAGCCTGAACAACGTCGACAGCACGGCTCTGCTGGTGCTCGGCGTCGGCGCCGTGGTGCTGATCCCGTGCGCGCTGCTGCTCGGCCGCCCGCTCGCCGCGCTCGGGCTCGGCGACGACCTGGCCGCGGGGATCGGCGTGCGGACCGAGCGGACGCGCCTCCTCGTCGTCGCGGTCGCCGTCGCGCTGGCCGCGGTCGCCGTGTCGATGGCGGGCCCCGTTTCGTTCGTCGCGTTCCTCGCGGCGCCGATCGCCCGCCGGCTCGTCGGTCGCGGTTCGCTCGCGCTCGTGCCATCGGCGCTCGTCGGCGCGCTCGTGCTCGTCGTCTCCGACATCGTCGCGCAGTTCGCGGTGCCGGGCGTCGTGTTCCCGGTCGGCGTCGTGACCGGGATCGTCGGCGCGCCCTACCTGCTGTGGCTGCTCACCAGGACCAATCGGATCGGCCGGGGAGGCTGACATGACCGACACCGCATCGCACGCCGAGCTCGCCGCCGGCGGCCTGACCCTGGCCTACGAGGGGAGGGTCGTCGTCGACGACCTCGACCTCGAGCTCCCGCGCGGCGAGGTGACCGCCATCGTGGGGCCGAACGCCTGCGGCAAGTCCACGCTGCTGCGCGGCCTCTCGCGGCTGCTCCCGCCGACAGCGGGCGCCGTCCTGCTCGATGGGGCGGACCTCCACTCGCTGCCGACCAAACAGGTCGCGACGCGCCTGGGCCTGCTGCCGCAGACACCGACCGCGCCCGACGGGATCACCGTCGCCGACCTCGTCTCGCGCGGCCGCTACCCGCACCAGGGCTGGTTCCGACGCTGGACGGCCGAGGACGACGAGGCCGTCGCGGAGGCGATGATCGCCACCGGCGTCGCCGAGCTGGCGGAGCGCCCGGTGGACGAGCTCTCCGGCGGCCAGCGCCAGCGCGTCTGGATCGCGATGGCGCTCGCCCAGCGCACCGGCATCCTGCTCCTCGACGAGCCGACGACCTTCCTCGACATCAGCCACCAGCTCGACGTGCTCGACCTGCTGCTCGACCTCAACGCCGCCCGCGGGACGACGGTCGTGATGGTCCTGCACGACCTCAACCTGGCCGCGCGCTACGCCGGCCACCTCGTCGCCATGCGCTCGGGCGCGATCGTCGCGGCCGGCGCTCCGGCGGACGTGGTCACGCCCCGGCTCGTGCGCGACGTGTTCGGCGTGGAGTCGGTGGTCGCACCGGACCCCGTGACGGGGACGCCGCTGGTGGTGCCGCTGGGGCGGCATCACACGGCCTGACTGCCGCGCAGGGGCTCTGACGACAGCGGCCGACAGGGTGTCCGGTCATCGTGGACGCCGTGTCGGCCTGTCGTGTCTGGCAGCGAGCACCTCGGCGCGGTCGGACGGGATGCGGCTCATGCCAGGTCCTGGCGGGACACCACCGCACCGCGCCGGTGACGCGGCATCAGGGTGGCAACGCCCACATGGTAAGCCCGCGAACCCTTCGTGCGCCATACCCCCCCGTTACCGTTCCGTGATCTGCGCGACGGCGGGCGGGCGCCGCATGGAAGAATCAAGGCATGGCCTCTCCGATCACCCCGCCCCGCGGCATGCGCGACTTCCTCCCCGCAGAGAAGGCCCGCCGGGAGCATGCGCTCGGTGTGATCAGGAGGAGCTTCGCCTCCCACGGCTTCGACGAGATCGAGACCCCGGTCGTCGAGGATGTGGCGCGACTCCACTCGGGCCTCGGCGGCGACAACGAGAAGCTGGCGTTCAGCGTGCTCAAGCGCGGGCTCGACGGCGACGACCTGCGCGCCGCGCTCGAGACCGGCGACATGCTCGCGCTCTGCGACCTCGGCCTGCGGTTCGACCTGACGGTGCCGCTGGCCCGGTTCTACGCGACGCACCGCGCCGAGCTGCCGCCGGTGTTCCGGTCGATCCAGATCGCGCCGGTCTGGCGCGCCGAGCGCCCGCAGAAGGGTCGCTACCGCCAGTTCGTGCAGTGCGACATCGACATCATCGGCGAGGGCACGCAGCTGGCGGAGGTCGAGCTGATCACCGCGACGGCGGCGGCGCTGGAGGCGCTCGGCCTCACCGACTGCACCATCCGCATCAACGACCGCCGCATCCTGAACGGCCTGCTGGAGTACTGCGGGTTCGCCGAGGACCGCTGGCCGCAGGTACTGATCTCGGTCGACAAGCTCGACAAGATCGGGGCGGAGGGCGTGGTCGCCGAGCTCAGCGAGGGCGGAGCCGACTCCGCGGCCGTGCTGGGCGGCATCCTCTCCGGGCTCGAGCCGCACCTGGCCGACGGCGGCGTGGAGCTGACCGTCGAGGCGATCACGGGCATCCTGCCCACGGGCATGGACCCCGACGCCGTGGCCGAGCTGGAGGCGCTCGCACACGCGCTCGACACCCTCCCGACCGGCGTGCGGCTGCGCTTCGACCCGACGCTCGTGCGTGGCATGGGCTACTACACCGGCACCATCTTCGAGATCGCGCACCCCGGATCGGGCAGTTCGGTCGGCGGCGGAGGCCGCTACGACGGCATGATCGGGCGCTTCCTCGGCACCGACGTCCCGGCCGCGGGCTTCTCCATCGGCTTCGAGCGTGTCGTCGACCTGATCGAGGTGCCGGAGGACGCGACCTCCGAGTCGGTCGTGCTCGTGTACGACCCGGCCGTGCCATTGGACAGGCTGGCCGCGATCAAGACGGAGCTGATCGCCTCGGGCCGCCGGGTCCGCCTCGACCGCCGCGCGAAGAACCTGAAGGCCGTGCTCGACCGCGCGGCGGCCTCCGGGTACCGCTCGTTCGCGTTCGTCAACGCCGACACGGCCGACGCCTCCTCGCTCGAGTTCAAGGCGCTGTCGTGACCGCCTCCGCCTCCGCCGTCCCGTGGAGCGCGGGGCGATGGACGCATGAGCCGGCCGCCGTGCGGCCCGACGGCGACGCCCTCCTCGTGACCGCGGTGGAGGGCAGCGACGCGTGGCGCACGACCGCGTACGGGTTCGTGCACGACAGCGAGCACGCCCTCCTGGCTCCGCTCGATCCCGGCACGGCCGTCGAGGTCGCGTTCACGGGCGACTTCTCCGGCGAGTTCGACCAGGCCGGCGTCTTCGTGCGCGTCGACGACGAGCACTGGACCAAGGCCGGCGTGGAGTTCGCCGACGGCGCCCTGCAGCTCGGCGCCGTCGTCACGCACCGCTTCTCGGACTGGTCCGTCGCGCCGGTGCCCGACTGGGCGGGCCGGAGGATCACCATCCGCGTCAGCCGCGCCGGCGACGCGATCACGGTGCGCGCGCGGGCGGGCGACGAGCCGTTCCGGCTGGTCCGCGTGGCGTACCTGGCGCCCGATGCGCAGGCATCCGCAGGCCCGCTGATCAGCGCGCCGAGCCGCGCCGACCTGACCGTGCGCTTCGAGGCCTGGACGGTCGGCCCGGCGGACGCCGCGTTGCATTGAACCCCTAGACTGACGACGAAACCCCACGAAGAAGACCACTGAGGAGACAGTTGTGGCTCAGATCGAAGCTGTAGGCGCTCGCGAGATCCTGGACTCGCGCGGCAACCCGACCGTCGAGGTCGAGGTGCTCCTGGAGGACGGCACCGTCAGCCGTGCCGCCGTCCCGTCCGGCGCGTCCACCGGCGCCTTCGAGGCCTACGAGCTGCGCGACGGCGACAAGGGCCGTTACCTGGGCAAGGGCGTCGAGAAGGCCGTCGACGCGGTCCTCGACGAGCTCGGCCCGGCGATCGAGGGCTTCGAGGCCAGCGACCAGCGCCTGGTCGACGAGGCGATGATCGAGCTCGACGGCACCGACAACAAGAAGCGCCTCGGCGCCAACGCGATCCTCGGCGTCAGCCTCGCGGTCGCCAAGGCCGCGGCCGACTCGGCCGACCTCCCGCTGTTCCGCTACGTCGGCGGGCCGAACGCGCACGTCCTCCCGGTGCCGATGATGAACATCATCAACGGCGGCGCGCACGCCGATACCGGCGTCGACATCCAGGAGTTCATGGTCCTTCCGCTCGGCGCCGAGACCTTCTCCGAGGGTCTGCGCTGGGGCGTCGAGACCTACCACTCGCTCAAGTCGCTGCTGAAGTCGAAGGGACTCAACACCGGCCTCGGCGACGAGGGCGGCTTCGCCCCCGAGCTCGCCAACAACCGCGCCGCGCTCGACCTGATCTCCGAGGCGATCGAGCAGGCCGGCTTCACCGTCGGCAGCGACATCGCGCTCGGCCTCGACGTGGCCTCCACCGAGTTCTTCGAGAACGGCGTCTACACCTTCGAGGGCCAGCAGCGCACCGCGGCCGAGATGAGCGCGTACTACACCGAGCTCGCCGCGAACTACCCGCTGGTCTCCATCGAGGACCCGCTGGCCGAGGACGACTGGGAGGGCTGGGCGCACCTGACCGCCGAGCTCGGCCAGAAGCTCCAGCTCGTCGGCGACGACCTGTTCGTCACCAACCCGAAGCGCCTCGCCCAGGGCATCACCGCGCGCGCCGCGAACAGCATCCTCGTCAAGGTCAACCAGATCGGCACCCTGACCGAGACGCTCGACGCCGTGTCGCTGGCCCAGCGCAGCGGCATGACCGCCGTGCTCTCGCACCGCTCGGGCGAGACCGAGGACACCACCATCGCCGACCTCGCCGTCGCCACCAACGCCGGCCAGATCAAGACCGGCGCCCCGGCCCGCTCCGAGCGCGTCGCGAAGTACAACCAGCTGCTCCGCATCGAGGAGGAGCTGGGCGACGCCGCCGTCTACGCCGGCCGCAGCGCCTTCCCGCGCTTCACCGCGTAAGCAGTTCCGTTCACCGCGAAGGGCGTCCGGCCGCGTGCCGGGCGCCCTTCGTCGTCCCCGCGCCGCCACCCCGCCCGCCGGCCGTCGCGGTGCGAGAATGCCAGCATGCAGGTCAGCGCGGGAGGCTCGGGAGACGTCGGCCCGCTCGTGCTGTTCCTCGCGCTGGCCGGGCTCTTCACCCTGCTCGGCGTGTACCTGCTGCTGCGCCCGGGCTCGGCGGCGGCCTTCTTCGCCGACGCGGAGGCGCGGCGCCGGTTCCGCCCGCGCGACGCCCGTGCGCTCGGCGCGGTGTTCGCCGGCGGGGGAGCGGCGCTCATCGCCCTCGGCATCCTGCGCCTCGCCACGCTGCTCTGAGCCCCGCACAGGGCCGTCGCCTACGATGGGGAGCATGCCGAAGCGTCCCGCGCGCGACTCCCGTCGCGTCCCCGTCACCCTGTCGGGGCCGTCGGGCACCGGGCGCTGGCTGCGCGGCATCCACTTCTCGGCGTTCTCGCTCGTGATGATGGGCGCGGTGGTGCTGGCGGTCGTGATCCTCGCGCCGACGCTCCAGTCGTTCATCACCCAGCGGCAGCAGATCGCCGACCAGCAGGCCGCCGTCGACGCGCTGTCGAAGCAGGTCGACCACCTCCACGACCAGCGGGCCCGCTGGAACGACCCGAGCTACCTGCGGGCCCAGGCGCGTGACCGGCTCTACTACGTGATGCCTGGCGAGATCTCCTACCTCGTCATCGACGACCGGCCACCGGCGGCCCGGCAGGCGGAGACGCCCGTCAGCTCCCGGCTGCAGAAGACCAAGACCGACTGGGTCGGCTCGCTCTTCTCGTCGTTCGTCGGCGCCGGCCTGACCGACGCGACGCCGGATCAGCTGACCGGCGGCGCGCCCGCCCCGACCCCGACCCCCACCCCGACCCCCTCGCAGTGAGCGCACCAGCATGACCAGACCCCCCTTCGATCCCGTGACCGACGAGGACATCGCCGTCGTCACCGGCCAGCTGGGCCGCCCCGCCCGCGACGTCGTCGGCATCGCCGCGCGCTGCGTGTGCGGCCGGCCGACCGTCGTGAGCACCGCGCCACGCCTGGCCGACGGCACGCCGTTCCCGACCTTCTACTACCTGACGCACCCCGCAGCGACCGCCGCGATGTCGGCGCTCGAGGCCACGCAGGTGATGGTCGAGTACAACGACCTCCTCGCCGACGACGAGGAGGTGCGCGCCCAGTACGCCGCCGCGCACGAGCAGTACCTCGCCGACCGGGAGTCGATCGCGGTCGTCGACGAGATCGCCGGCATCTCGGCGGGAGGCATGCCCTCCCGGGTGAAGTGCCTGCACGCCCTCGCCGCGCACGCCCTCGCGGCGGGGCCGGGCGTGAACCCGATCGGTGACCTCGCGCTGGCCCGCGGCGACTGGTCGCCCGAGGTCTGCCAGTGCCAGGTCGACGTCGCCGGATGACCGCTGCCGGGCGCCTGCGCCGAGGGGTCGCGGGGATCGCGGCCGCCGTGACGGCGGTCGCCCTCGTGCTCGCCGGGGCGACGCCCGCCCGCGCGGACCAGGTCCGCGACCTCCAGTACTGGCTGAACGACTACGGCTTCGCCCAGGCCTGGAACACGACCCGCGGCGCCGGGGTGAAGGTCGCCGTCATCGACACGGGCGTCGACGGGAGCGTCCGCGACCTCGCGGGCGCGGTCGTCGGCGGGACCGACGTCTCCGGCGTCGGCGCCGCGAACGGGCAGCGCCCGCTCGGCGACGGCGACGCGGCCGATCATGGCACCTGGGTCGCCTCCCTGCTCGCCGGGCGCGGCACCGGGCCCGACGACGGCGTGCTGGGCGCGGCGCCCGAGGCGAGCATCCTCACCGCCTCCGTCGCCCTCGGCAAGGCCATGGGCGCCGTCGGCAGCGACGAGCAGATCGCGCAGGCGATCCGCTGGGCCGTCGACAACGGCGCCTCCGTGATCAACATGTCGCTCACCCGCAACACCCTCGACTGGCCGACCTCGTGGGACGACGCCTTCCAGTACGCGTTCTCGCACGACGTCGTCGTCGTCGCAGCGGCGGGCAACCGGGGGAGCGGCACGACCGAGGTCGGCGCCCCGGCGACCATCCCGGGCGTGCTCACCGTCGCGGGCGTCGACCGGCAGGGCATGGCCAGCTTCGACGCTTCCTCGCAGGGCATCACGATCGGGGTCTCGGCGCCGAGTGAACAGCTCGTCGGCGCGAATCCGGGCGGAGGCTACGTGCAGTGGGAGGGCACCAGCGGCGCCGCGCCGCTGGTCTCGGGCGCCGTCGCGCTGGTGCGGGCGGCCCATCCCGAGCTGAAGGCCCCCGACGTCATCGAGCGGATCATCCGCACGGCCCGGCCGGCGGCGGGCGGCGCGGTCCCCAGCCCGATCTACGGTTACGGGCTGCTCGACGCGGCCGCGGCCGTGACCGCCGACGTCCCGCACGTCTCGGCCAACCCGATGGGCGATCTGACCGAGTGGATCCGCGTCCACCGCCGCGCCGAGTCGCCGTCGGCGCCCGCACCCGGCGGCAGCGCGCAGGGCCAGGCGCCGGCCCCCGTGAAACTCGCGCCCGAGCGCGCGCTACCATGGAAATCGTTCTTCTGGCCGCAATGGGGCGTCCTCACCACCTTCTGGTTGCCGTTCAGCCTGATCGCCGGATTCCTCGCCCTGTTCGCCCTCGGCGGCGTGGGGGCGTGGCTCCATTTCAGGCGGAGGGCTTCCAGGGAGTAGCCTGTCATCCATACTTTCGTGCTGAGGAGACGCATCACTGTGCCCAAAATCCTGATCGTCGGCGGTGGCTACGCCGGCTTCTACACCGCTTGGAAGCTCGAGAAGCAGCTTCGCAAGGGCGAGGCCGAGGTCACCATGGTCGACCCGCTGCCGTACATGACGTACCAGCCGTTCCTCCCCGAGGTGGCCTCCGGCTCCATCGAGCCGCGTCATGCGGTGGTCGCGCACCGCCGCCACCTCAAGACCACGAACATCATCTCGGCCAAGGTCACCTACATCGACCACGCCAAGAAGACCGCCACCATCCAGCCGGCGATCGGCGAGGCGTACGAGTTCGCGTACGACATCGTCGTGGTGACCGCGGGCGCCGTCTCGCGCACCTTCCCGATCCCGGGCGTCGCCGACCAGGCCGTCGGCCTCAAGACGATCGAGGAGGCCGTGTTCATCCGCGACCGCCTGCTCGAGAACTTCGACAAGGCCGCCGCGCTGCCGGCCGGCCCGGAGCGCGACCGCCTGCTGACCGTCGTCGTCGTCGGCGGCGGCTTCGCCGGCATCGAGATCTTCGCCGAGCTGCGCTCGTTCGCCAGCTCGCTGCTGTCGAAGTACCCGGAGATCTCGTTCGAGGACACCCACTTCCACCTGATCGAGGCGATGGGCCGGATCATGCCGGAGGTGTCGCTCCCGACCAGCCACTGGGTCATCAAGAACCTGGCGGAGCGCGGCGCGCAGATCCACCTCGAGACCCAGCTGCAGAGCGCGGTCGACGGCGTCATCCAGCTCTCCACCGGCGAGTCCTTCGAGTCCGACCTCATCGTCTGGACCGCGGGCGTCATGGCGAACCCGACCGTGGTGCGCCACACCGACCTCCCGATCGAGGAGCGCGGCCGCCTGCGCGTGCGCGCGGACCTCCGCGTCGGCACCGAGGAGGAGATCATCGAGGGCGCCTGGGGCGCCGGCGACGTCTCGGCCGTCCCCGACCTGACCGGCAACGGCGTCGGCGGCTACTGCGTGCCGAACGCCCAGCACGCCGTCCGCCAGGCGAAGCTGCTCGCGAAGAACCTCGTCGCCGACATGCGCGGCGAGCTGCCGCGCCAGTACTACCACAAGAGCCTCGGCGCGGTCGCCGGCCTCGGCGTCGGCATCGGCGTGCTGCAGTCCGGCAAGCTCGCGATCAAGGGCGTCGTCGGCTGGCTCGCCCACCGCGGCTACCACGGCCTGGCGATGCCGTCGTGGGAGCGCAAGTGGCGCGTGCTGTGGGGCTGGTGGAACAACTTCTGGCTCGGCCGCGACATCGTGTCGCTCCCCGGCCTGTCGAACCCGCGCGGCGCCTTCGAGGAGTTCGCCGCCCGCCCGAAGCCGGCCGTCGAGGCCGCTCCGGCGGCGGAGCCCGCCGCGGCTCCGGCCAAGGCGTCGAAGGCCAAGGAGCCCGCGCCCGCCAAGTAAGGCCACGCGTCGAAGGCCCGGCACCCGAGGAGGGTGGCCGGGCCTTCGTGCGTTCACGGAAAAGGATCGTGCGCGGAGAGGACTGCATCGCGACAGGGTCGTGAGAAGGTGCGACCGCAGAAGGGGCCGTAGCGAAGTACCCCCAGTGGGACTCGAACCCACACTCGGGCGATTTTAAGTCGCCTGCCTCTACCGATTGGGCTATGGGGGCGGAGCCGGCGCGGGGACGCTGCGCCCCCGGGGCGTCAGCGGTCGCGGAACGGCGACTTGATCATCTGGACGATGGCAGCGGTCGCGATGCCGCCGCCCACGAGCACGACGAGCCAGATGAAACCGATGAGCAGACCTTCCATGAACCCCAGCCTACCGCCCCGGCGCTCGGGCTCGCCGCCTCGCCGCGGTTGAGAGGTCCCTCAGTCGATTGAGGGGCGGCGCTCAACCGGCGGCGGGATGATGTGCTCGACACCGTTTCTGGTGAGGTGTCCCCGACCCGGCCGAGGCGCGTGATCCCCCGACACGCCCCGGCCGGGTCCTTTCTGTCGAGTGGGGGCGCGGCGGAGAGGGCGGACACCTCCGGCGGTAGGCTCGGATGCGTGTCCGCGCTCCGCTGCCCCTGCCTCAGCGGCTCGCCGTACGACGAGTGCTGCGGGCCTCTGCACCGCGGCGAGCCGGCGCCGACCGCGGAGCGGCTGATGCGGTCCCGGTTCTCGGCCTTCGCCCTCGGCGACGCCGGCTACCTGCTGCGCAGCTGGCACCCCTCGACCCGGCCCGCCGAGCTCGACCTCGACGACCGCGTGCGCTGGTACCGGCTCGACATCGAGCGCACGGAGCGGGGAGGGCCGTTCGACCGCGACGGGGTCGTCGCGTTCACGGCGTACTACCGCGGCGACGAGCGCGGGCAACTGCACGAGGTGTCGCGGTTCGTGCGGGAGGGCCGCGACTGGTTCTACGTCTCGGCCGTGTGAGCAGCGCTCAGCGCGCCGGCTCCACGTAGCGCTCCCACAGCCACGCCGAGACGCTCAGCACCGCGAAGGCGAGCGCGGCGATGCCGGCGACGGCGAGTCCGCTGCCGTTCTCGACGAGGGAGGCCACGGGCAGCAGCACCGCGAACAGCACGGTGTCGACGACCACGCTGATCCCGAGCCACACGGGCAGGGACCACTGGAACACGGCCCGACCGGCCAGCCCGCCGAGGGGCAGCAGCGCGATCGCCGTCGAGCCGATGCCGACCAGGGCGAGGGCGTTCGCCAGCTCGACCACGAAGGCCGACACCGAGCCGGTCGGCTCGGGCAGCACGCCGACGAGCAGCCAGGCGAGCACGCCGAGGGCGGCCGTCGCAGACAGCTGCAGCGCGGCCACGCGGCCGCGACGGGCGCGGCCCAAGTCGTCCGCGAACAGCGTTCCGAGCACCAGTCCGAACAGCAGCGCGGGTTCGAGGCCGAGGAGACGGGAACCGATGGCCGCCGCTGCCACGATCACCAGCATCCACGGCCGCACCACCACGCGCGGCACGCGCACGCCGAGGTGCCGGGACAGCCCGCGCGCCGAGAGCAGCCAGACGGCGTTGATCGCCGCGACCGCGAGCGCCACGGCCAGGAGCAGACGGGTGTACGCGCCGACGTCGCGCACCGAGGTCGACAGCGTGATCAGTGCTGCGGCCGCCGCGCCGACGACGGGTGCGAGCCACACCGGCTGCGCAGGGCCGGAGGCGTGCCGCCCGGCAGGCGCATCGGGGCCGGCGACGGCGTCGGAAGGAGCGGTTCGCACGCCGAACAGGGCATCGGCCTCCCCGAGCTCCGCCCGCGGCCGGTTGCGGCCGAAGAGCGAGGGGCGCGCCCCGGACGCCTCGCGCGGACCCCGCCCGCGGGCGATCGTCGCCGCGAGCAGTCGCGCGGGCAGCACCAGCAGGATCAGGGCGGCCAGCGCCAGCGCCACCGACCGCAGCCAGACCGGGACCGACGCAGCGTCGACTTGCGGCGCCGAGGTGGTGGAGAACGGCGTTCCCACCCAGCCGTCGGTATCGGGTCGGCTCGGCGCGGGCGGGCCAGGGGCCGCGGGCGGCACGGCCGGCGCGGTGTTCGGGGGAGCGGTGGGAGCGGGTGTCCGCGTGGGCGACGGCGTCCGCGAGGGCGACGGGGTGGCCGACGGCGACGAAGGCGCTGCTACGGTCAGTGCCACGCCGTTGCTGCCGGCGCTCACGTTGCCGGCCCGGTCGCGCTGCAGAGCGGAGACGGTGTACGCGCCCTCCGGGAGGCTGCCCGAGCACGACCAGGCGCCTCCCATGACAGCGACGGTGCAGAGCACGCTGGTGCCGGAGTCGGTGCTCGCGTAGACGGTGACGGCGTCGCCCTCCTCGCCGGTCCCGCTGAAGGCGGCCGGCGCTCCGGGGGTCAGGCGCGTCCCGGCGGCGGGCGAGGTGATGCGCGGGGCGGCAGGAGCGACGGTGTCGACGACGATGCGGAAGGGCGCGCTCTTCGCCGAGCGCTCGGAGGAGAAGCCGGCCACCTGGGTGGCGGTCACGGTGTGCGGGCCGTCCGGCAGCCTCCCCGTCAGCACGCAGCCCCATTGGCCGGTCGAATCGGCGGGGAAGGTGCAGCTCGCCCCGGTCTCGGCGGTGACGGTGACGGTGGCGCGGGGGTAGGCGGTGCCGCGGACGCCGCCTCCGGTCGCCGCGCCGCTCTGCGAGGCGATGCTGGGCGGCGACAGCACGTCGACCCGCCCGGTCTGCGCGAGCCCGGAGGTGCGCGACTCGGCGCGGATGATCACGTTCGGCCCGTCCGGCGGGTCGGCCAGCGCGCAGCTCCAGCGCCCCTTCGACACCGGGGCCTGGCAGCGCGCGCCGGCCACGGAGGCGGCGCCGGCCGAGACATCGACGGTGTCGCCGTCGCTGCCCGAACCGGAGACGCGCAAGGGCAGGCTGGTGACCAGACGGGTGGGCAGCGGGTCGAGCTGTGGAGGCTCGGGCGTGGGTGGCGGGGTGGTGGCCGGAGGCGTGGTCTCGGCGGGGGCATCGCTGCTCGGTGGCGCCGTGGCGACCGCGGACGGCGCGCTCGCGGACGGCGCACTCTCGGACGGCGCCACGGCCGACGGAGTAGCGGAGACCGCCGACGGTGTCGCACCCGTCACGGGCTCGGCTGCCGCCGCACCGCTCCCGACCAGTCCCGGCACCGCGAGCAGGAGCGCGGCCAGGGCCGCGGTCAGCATGACGGACACCAGTCCGGTCGACCCCCGTGGCCGGACTGGTGGAGACGTTTCAGACAGATTCCCCCGCATTCAAGACCATTGTCCCGGGAGGCGCGCGGTCGCTGTCAAACCGGTGACGCCGATTTACGGCATACTGTCAACTGGGACGCTCGTCCCACTTCCGTGCACCCGTCGCACGGTCCCGAGCAATGGAGCACCGGGTACCCGAGGAGAACCGATGACGCGCATCCCCGTCGCCGATCGTCGCACCGCCCTGATCGACGCCGCCCTGCGCGTCGTCGCCCGCGACGGCGTCGCCGCCGCGACCACGCGCCGCATCGTCGGCGAGGCCGGCATGTCGCTGGCGAGCTTCCACTACGTCTTCTCCTCGCGCGACGAGCTGATGGGCGAGCTCATCGGCACGGTGGTCGCGCAGGAGCGCTCGGATCTCGCCCCGGCTTTCGCGTCTCCACCCGGCGACCTCCGCGCCGCGATCCGGGCCGGCCTGCAGCACTACCTCGACGGCGTCCGCGCCGATCCCGGGCGCGAGAAGGCGATGTTCGAGCTCACCCAGTGGGCGCTGCGCGAGCCGGGGATGGAGGCGCTCGCCCGCCGCCAGTACGACCGCTACTTCGAGCTCGCCGAGCAGACCGCCGCCGAGACCGCGCGGCTGACGGGCAGTACGTGGACGCGGCCGCTGCCGCAGGTGGCGCGCACGCTCGTCGCCCTCACCGACGGCCTCACCATCGCCTGGCTGGTCACCCGCGACGACGAGGCGGCCGCGGCGACCATCGACTTCGCGGTGGAGGCGCTCGCGGCCCTGGCCCGGCCGGCGACCGAGCATGCGGCGGCGGCGAACACGACGACGGGAGCCTCCCGATGACCGAGACCACCGCGACGCCCGCCGTCTTCGCCGAACCGGTCCGCCGGGTCCCCGGGCGCTGGATCGCCGCCTTCGCCACCGCCTGGCTCGGGGTGTGGATGGCGCAGCTCGCGCCGATCCAGAAGCTGCTGCCCGATCAGGTGCAGCACACGCTCGGCACCACCTCCTGGGTCGACAACGTCGTCGCGTTCGGTGTCGTCTCCGGCATCTCGGGCGTGTGCGCGATCGTCGCATATCCGCTCACCGGTGCGCTGTCCGACCGCACGACGAGCCGGTTCGGGAGGCGCCGGCCGTGGATCGCGGGAGGCGCGCTGCTGTTCGCCGGATCGCTCCTCCTGCTCGGCATGCAGACCGGCATCGTCGGCATCGGCGTCCTCTGGTCGCTCGCGCTGATCGGCTTCTGCGTGCTGACGGCCGCCCTCACCGCGACGATCAGCGACCAGGTGCCGGTCGATCAGCGCGGCTTCGTCTCCGGCTGGATCAGCGCGCCGCAGGCGGTGGGCATCATCCTGGGCGTCGCGCTGGTCACATACGTGTTCGTCGGGGCGCTGCTCGGCTACGCGGCGATGGCGGTGCTGCTGCTCGTGCTGGTGCTCCCCTTCCTCTTCCTCCCCGACGCGGTGCTGCCGCGCGAGCTGCGCGAGCGCATGACGGCGCGCGGCGTCGTGGAGGGGCTGTGGATCAGCCCGCGCCGCCACCCGGACTTCGGCTGGACGCTGCTCAGCCGCGTGCTCGTCAACTTCGGCAACGCGTTCGGCACGTCCCTCCTGCTGTACTTCCTCGAATTCGGGCTGAAGGATCCGAATGCCGACGACGACCTCCTCATCCTGATCCTCGTCTACATGGTGTTCGTGATCGTGGCGTCCCTGGTGCTCGGGCGGCTGTCGGACCGGCTCGGGAGGCGCAAGGCCTTCGTCTTCCTCTCCTCCGCCCTGCAGGGGGTCGCGGCGCTGCTGCTCGCCTTCGTGCCGGCGCTCCCCGCGGCGCTGATCGCGGCCGGCCTGCTCGGTCTCGGCTACGGCTGCTTCCTGTCGGTCGACCAGGCGCTCGCGACGCAGGTGCTGCCCGACCCCGAGAACCGCGGCAAGGATCTCGGCATCATGAACATCGCCATGGCCGTGCCGCAGGCGATGGCGCCGCTGTTCGGCGCCGGCATCGTGGCGGCGCTGGGCGGCTTCACGGGACTCTTCGTCCTCTCCGGACTGTTCGCGTTCGCGGGTGCTCTCGCGGTCGCCCGAGTGAAAGCGGTGCGCTAGTGACCGACCTCGCCACCATCGACCTGCACGAGCGGCCCGCCCCGGCCGAGCGCACCTGGACGTCGCCCGAGGCGTTCTGGACGTCGCTGACGGCCGCGACCGCGCAGCTCGACCCTCCGCTCGGGGTGCTGCACCTGCCCGCCCTGCGGCACAACGCGCACGACATGCTGCGGCGCGCCGGCGGCCGGCCGATCCGCGTCGCCTCCAAGTCGGTGCGGGTGCGGTCGGTGCTGGAGGCCGTGCTCGCGCTGCCGGGGTACGCGGGCGTGCTCGCCTACACGCTGCCGGAGGCGCTCTGGCTGGCCGCTGGCGACGAACGGCACACGCCGATCGACGACGTGGTGGTGGGCTACCCGACGGCCGACCGGGCGGCGATCGCGCGCCTGGCCGCATCGCCGGAGCTCGCCGCGCGGGTGACGCTGATGGTCGACTCCCTGGAGCACCTCGACCTGATCGACGCGGTCGTCCCTCCCGCGGAGCGCGAGACGATCCGGCTCTGCCTGGAGCTCGACGCCTCCTGGGACGCGCCCGTGCTCGGCCGCGTCGGCGTCTACCGGTCGCCGCTGCACACGCCGGAGGCGCTGCGGGAGCTGGCGGAGGCCGTGGTGCGGCGCCCCGGCTTCCGGCTCGTCGGCCTGATGTCGTACGAGGCCCAGATCGCGGGCCAGGGCGACGCGCCTCCCGGCCGGCCGGCGTGGGCCGCGACCTTGCGCCGCGTCCAGCGGGCGTCCGGTGCCGAGCTGATCGCGCGACGCGGGGAGGCCGTCGCCGCGGTGCGCGCGGTGGCCGACCTGGAGTTCGTGAACGGCGGAGGGACGGGCTCGCTCGAGTTCACCTCCGGCGACGCCGCGGTCACCGAGCTCGCCGCGGGCTCCGGGCTCTTCGGCGGCCACCTGTTCGACACCTACCGGGCGTTCCGGCCCGCTCCGGCGGCCTCCTTCGCGCTCAGCGTGGTGCGCCGGCCGGACGAGCGCACCGCGACCCTGCTCGGCGGCGGCTGGATCGCCTCCGGCCCGCCAGGACCCGACCGGCTGCCGCGCGTGGTGTGGCCGACCGGGCTCTCCATGGTCGCGCGCGAGATGGCGGGGGAGGTGCAGACCCCGCTCACCGGCGCCGCCGCCGGCGTCCTGCATGTCGGCGACCGGGTGTGGCTGCGGCACACCAAGTCGGGCGAGCTGAGCGAACACCTGACCGGCTTCCAGCTGGTCGACGCCGTCGACGGCCGCGCGGCCGTCGTGGGCGAGTCGCTCACCTACCGCGGTGAGGGGCAGGTGTTCCTGTGACCGGCACGGCCGTCGCGGTGCGGGCGGGTGGAGGCCGGGCCGGCGTGTGGCGCAACTGGGGACGCACGGAGGCGGTGCGTCCGCGACGGGTCGAACGCCCCTCCGGCCCCGAGGCCGTGCAGCGCGCCGTCGCCGCCGCAGCGAGCCAGGGGCTGCCGGTGAAGGCGGTCGGAGCGGGCCACAGCTTCACCGGCATCGCCGCGGCCCCGGGGGTGCTGCTCGACCTCGACGCGCTGAGCGGCGTGCTCGCGGTCGACGTCGAGCGCGGCCGGGTCACGCTCGGGGCGGGGACGCGCCTCCACCGGCTCCCGGCCCTCCTCGAACCGTACGGACTCGCCTTGGAGAACATGGGCGACATCGACCGGCAGACCATCGCCGGCGCCACTTCCACCGGCACGCACGGCACCGGCGGAGGCTTCGGCGGCCTCGCGACGCAGCTCACCGCGCTCACCCTGGTCACCGCCGACGGCTCCCTGCTCCGCATCGACGAGACCGAGAACGCCGAACTGCTGCCCGCCGCCCGCCTCGGCCTCGGCGCGCTCGGCATCATCGTCGACGTGACCGTGCAGTGCGTGCCCGCGTACCTGCTGCAGGCCGTCGAGCGCCCGGAGCCCCTGCAGGACGCTCTCGACGGCTACCTCGAGCGCTCGGCCCGGGAGGACCACTTCGAGTTCTACTGGTTCCCGCACACCGAGACCGCGCTCACCAAGACCAACACCCGCCTCCCCGTCACCGCGCCGCGCGCGCCGCTCACCCGCTGGGGGCGCTGGATCGACGACGAGCTGCTCGCCAACGGCGTCTACCGCGGCGCCTGCGCGCTCGGCACGGTCGCGCCCGGCGTCATCCCGCCGTTCAGCAGGCTCGCGCAGCGGATGACCGGCAACCGCGACTTCACCGACCTGTCGCCGCGCGTCTACGTCACCAACCGCGGGGTCCGCTTCCGCGAGCAGGAGTACGCCCTCCCGCGCGCCGCCGTGCCCGCGGCGCTCGTCGAGGTGAAGGCGCTGATCGAGCGCCGCGGCTGGCGCATCTCCTTCCCGGTGGAGGTGCGCTCGGCCGCCGCCGACGGCAACTGGCTCTCGACGGCGTACGGCCGCGAGACCGGCTACATCGCCGTCCACCGCTACTACCGCGAGGACCACCGCGAGTACTTCGCCGCGGTCGAGGAGATCATGCTCGACCACGACGGCCGCCCCCACTGGGGCAAGCTGCACACCCGCGACGCCGACTGGTTCCGCGAGGCGTACCCGCGGTTCGGCGACTTCCTCGCCGTCCGCGACCGGCTCGACCCGGAGCGGCGGTTCGCGAACGCGTACCTGCGGCAGGTGCTGGGCGAGTGATCGTTCCTACGCCGTCCGCCGCTGCAGCGTCAGCGACCCCACCACCACCGCGCCGAGTGCGAACGCGCCGATGATGAGGAGTTGGCCGCCGACGTAGGCCGCGTCCTCCGAGTTCGTCGCGACCGCGTTGAGGGCGTCGATCGCGTGGGAGAGGGGGAGCCAGTCGCTGATCGCCTCCAGCACGTCCGGTAGCTGGTCGCGGGGCAGGAAGATGCCGCCGAGCAGGATCTGCGGGAAGACCAGCAGCGGCATGAACTGGACGACCTGGAACTCGGTGCGGGCGAACGCGCTCGCGAACAGCCCGAGGGTCGTGCCGAGGATGGCGTCGGCGACCGCGACCGCGAACAGCAGCCAGGTGCTCCCCTCGATCTCCAGCCCGCACACCCACACGGCCATCGCGACCGCGACCGCCGACTGCACGACCGCGAGCAGGGCGAAGGCCAGGGTGTAACCGAGGATGAAGTCGCCCTTCCCGAGCGGCATCGAGAGGAGGCGCTCCAGCGTCCCGGTGCGCCGCTCGCGCAGCGTGGTGATGCTCGTGACGAGGAACATCACGACGAAGGGGAACAGCGCCAGCATCGCCGGGCCGATGGTGTCGAAAACCGGCGTGTCGGTGAAGATCCAGGCGACCAGCCCGATCAGGAGGCTCGGCACGACCACGAGCAGTCCGATCGTCCGCGGGTCGTGCCGGATCTGGCTCAGCACGCGCGCGGTGGTGGCGAGGGTGCGGGTCGCGTTCATCGGCCGGCCTCCTCGGTGTGGTCCGTGTCCGCGCCGTCGGCGCGCTCCGCCTCCGCATCCTCCAGCGCGTGCCGAGGGTGCCGCCGCCGCAGCAGCGCGAGGAACGCGTCCTCGGCGTCGGCGGCGCCGGTCTCGGCCAGCAGCTCCTCCGGGGTCTGGTCGGCGAGGATGCGCCCCTCCCGCATCAGCAGCAGGCGGTCGCAGCGGGTGGCCTCGTCCATCACGTGACTGGAGATCAGGAGGCTCGTCCCCGAATCCGCGAGGCGGTGGAACAGCCCCCACAGGTCGGCGCGCAGCAGGGGGTCGAGGCCGACGGTCGGCTCGTCGAGCACCAGCAGGTCGGGGGAGCCGAGCAGGGCGGCGGCGAGGGAGACGCGGCTGCGCTGACCGCCCGAGAGCGTCGACACGAGCTGGCCGGCGTTCGCGCCGAGGTCGGTCGCCGCGATCGCGCGCTCGACGTCTTCCTTGCCCGCGCCGAGCACGCGCCGGAAGTAGGCGAGGTTCTGGGTGACGGTGAGGTCGTCGTAGACGCTCGCCGCCTGGGTCACGTAGCCGACGCGGTGGCGCAGCGGGGAGGAGCCCGCAGGCTGGCCGAGCACCTCCACCGTCCCTCCGGCGATGCGCTGCACGCCGACGATGGCGCGCATGAGGGTGGTCTTGCCGCAGCCGCTCGGGCCGAGGAGGCCGACGACCTGGCCGCGGGGGATGTCGAGCGTGAGCCCGTCGAGCACCGTCGTGCGGCCCCGGCGCACGCGCAGGCCGGCGATCGACACGGCCGGATCCGGTGAATTCACCATGTGATGAATTATTCGCCCCGTCTCGCGCCCGGCACAAGAGCGGATCGTCGGCGCCTCAGTCGGGCAGCGCCTCCGGGTAGCCGAACAGGTGCCACTGCAGGACCGGCCCGATCCGTTTCGCCAGCTCGTCCGGGGAGGCGCTCGCGATGGGCTCCAGCCGCAGGGCGAACCGCGTCATCATGAGCCCGACGAGCTGGGAGGCGGCGAGGTTCGCGCGCAGCGCGGCGTCCGGCCCGTCGTTGAGGGCCGCCAGCCGGGAGAAGACCTCGCGGGTCAGGAACTCGCGCACCATCCGGGTGCCGGGGCCGCTGCCGAGAACCGTGCGGAGGATCACGACCATCCGGCCGGCCGCCTTCGGGTCGCCGAGCTGCTCCAGCAGGTAGCGCACCAGGCGCTCGCCGATCTCGTCCCGCGGCGCCGCGAGCACCACCTCGAGCATCCGGTCGGGCCGCAGCGGCGCCTCCAACGCTGCCGCGAACACGTCGGCCTTGCCGTCGAAGTAGTGGTGCACGAGTGCGGAGTCGACGCCCGCCCGCCGGGCGATCGCGCGCAGCGACGCCGCCTCGTAGCCGCGGTCGGCGAACTCGTCGGCGGCGGCGCGCAGGATCGCCGCGCGTGCCGAGGACGCGCCCCGCTCCTTGCGCGGGCGGCCCCGCGGGCGACGCTCGGCGATCTCGCTCACGGGGACATTGTGCACCTTCGCGCCGTACCGCGCCTCGCCGCGTCCGGCGTCCGGGCGCCCCCGTCCATGCGCCGGCCATGGGGATGCTTCGAGTGTGGTGGGAACGCGGTGGGAGGCTCTCCGGCCGCCGATAGGATGTGGTCTGCGCACCGTCCTTCACCGCGCCCCACGCAAGGAGTATCCGAACATGGAATGGCTCATTCCGGTCATCATCGTCGTCGTGCTCGTCGCGATCATCGGAATCTATCTCTGGGCCACCTACAACTCGCTCGTCACCCTCAAGGTGCGCGTCGACGAGGCGTGGAGCGACATCACGGTGCAGCTCAAGCGGCGCGCCGACCTCATCCCGAACCTGATCGAGACGGTCAAGGGCTACGCGGCGCACGAGAAGGGCGTCTTCGAGTCGGTGACGCAGGCGCGCGCCGAGACGCTGTCGGCCCAGGGCCCGGCGGAGGCGTCCGTCGCCGAGGGGCACATGCAGACGGCGCTGAAGAGCATCTTCGCCGTGGCGGAGGCGTATCCGCAGCTGCAGGCTAGCCAGAACTTCCTGCGCCTCCAGGCCGACCTGGTCGACACCGAGGACAAGATCCAGGCGTCGCGCCGGTTCTACAACGGCGGCGTGCGGGAGTTCAACACCAAGATCCGCGTGTTCCCGAACAACCTGTTCGCCCGCCGCCTGGGCTTCACCGAGCGCGACTTCTTCGAGGTCGACAACCTCGCCGCGATCGCCGAGCCCCCGCGCGTCCAGTTCTAGGGCCTAGATGTACAGGGCGATCGCCAGGAACAAGCGCAACACCGTCTTCATCATCCTGCTGTTCCTGGTCCTCATCGGTGCGCTGGGATGGCTGGCGTCGTGGTTCTACCAGAGCTACACGATCCTCGTCGTGGTGCTCATCGGCGCCGTGCTCTACGCCGTGTTCCAGTACTTCATGGCGAGCAGCCAGGCGCTGAGCATGTCGGGGGCGATCCCGATCCAGAAGGCGGACAACCCGCGGCTGTGGAACATCGTCGAGAACCTCTCGATCACCACGGGCGCGCCGATGCCCGCCGTCTACATCGTCGACGACCCCGCTCCGAACGCGTTCGCCACCGGCCGGGATCCGCAGCACGCCTCCGTCGCCGCGACCACCGGCCTGCTCGACATCATGACCGACGCCGAGCTGGAGGGGGTCATGGCGCACGAGCTCGGGCATGTGCGCAACTACGACATCCGGCTGTCCATGATCGTCTTCGGCCTCACCGTCGCGGTCGGTTTCATCGCCGACATCATGCTGCGGATGGCGTTCTTCGGCGGCAACAACCGCAACAACAACAACGGCGGAGGCGGCAACCCGGTCGTGCTCGTCTTCGGGCTGATCGCCGCGATCGTGGCGCCGCTCGTCGCGACGCTCGTGCAGCTGGCCGTGTCCCGTCAGCGCGAGTACCTCGCCGACGCGACCGGCGCGATGACGACCCGTCACCCCGACGCGCTGGCGAGCGCGCTGCTCAAGCTGGAGGCCTACGGCCGTCCGATGCGCAAGCAGAACTCCTCGATGGCGCACCTCTGGATCGCCGAGCCGCTCAAGCCGAGCCTGACAGCGCGGCTGTTCAGCACGCACCCGCCGATCCCCGAGCGCGTCGAGCGCCTGGAGAAGATGGGCGCCGGCTTCTAACCGTCGAGTACGCGCGAATTCGATCCGAAACCTTCGAGTACGCAGAGAGTCCGCGTACTCGAGGGTCGGCTACGGCTGCGGCAGGTCGGCGGAGCCGGTGTAGCGGTACCGTACGCGCGTGCCGGTGCGCGGCTCGTCGATCGGTCGCCATTCGGTGCCGATGTTCGACTCCCCGTCAGTGACCGAGATGTCGCGGATCGGGTCGGCGGGCTGCCCGTCGATGAAGCTGGTGATGACTTCCGCGTACACGTCGCCGTCGCGACCGAGGAGCACCGCGATGTAATGGTCCGACTCGCGCACGAGCGAGGCGCGCACCCACAGCCGCTCGTCGAACTGCACGAGCGCGCCGCCCTCGATCGCGGCGCCCGGCTTCACCCCGGTGACGATCCCGTCGAGCCAGTGATCGCCGTCGGGATACGCGTAGAGCTCGCGCATCGGCTGCTCGTAGTCGGCCTCATCGGCCCCGTCGGCATTCAGATACTCCAGCGGTGACGTCATGACCCGCACCCTACTCCCCGGCGGCGGCCGCTGTCGTGCCGAGCGCGCGGGCGAGGGCCGGGGCCAGATCGCCGCGCGCCGTGTCGCTGACCGTGACGGACGCGAGCCCCTGCCAGGCCGCCGTCTCGTGCAGCAGCGGCACCAGGCGGTCGAGGGTCGCGGGGGGCGCGCCCGGCTCGGTCCAGGCCGACTGCACCCGCAGCACGCCCGCCTGCCGGTCGCTCTTGAGGTCGATCCGCCCGACGAGCGCGTCGTCGAGGAGGATCGGCAGCGAGTAGTAGCCGTACACGCGCTGCGGCGCCGGCGTGTAGATCTCGATGCGGTAGTGGAATCCGAACATCCGCAGCGCGCGGTCGCGGAACCAGACCACCGGGTCGAACGGCGACAGCAGCGCCGCCGCCTCGATGCGCCGCGGCTTGCGGGCGTCGCGGTGCACCCACGCGGGGGTCGGCTTGCCGTTCGACTCCCAGCCCGGGACCCGCACGGGCAGGAGGTCGCCCGCCTCCTCGAGGTCGCGGATGGCGGCCGCCGCCGGCGCGCCCTTGATGCGGTAGTAGTCGGCGAAGTCCTTCGCGGTGCCGATGCCGTGCGCGACCGCGGAGCGGCGGATCAGCTCGCGCACCGCGTCCTCGCGGTCGACGGTCCGGTCGAGCGCGGATGCGGGGAGCACATCCTCCACGAGCCCGTAGCGGCGCTGGAAGCGGGTGCGCCCGGCGATCGCGACCTCGCCGAAGAGGAACAGCGACTCCAGCGCGCGCTTGACGCCCGACCAGCCCCACCACGGCCCGGTGCGGGTGTTGGCGTCGTGCTCGATCTCGCCCGCCACCAGCGGACCGTTCGCCGCCAGCTCGCGGCGCAGCCACTCCACCGTCTCGCGGTTCTGCGCGAACCAGCCGTCGGCGGCGCCGTACCGGGCGCGGTAGTCCTCCATCCGCCAGGCGAAGAGAGGCCAGTCCTCCTTGCGCACGAACGCCGCCTCGTGCGCCCAGTACTCGGTGTGCGGGCCGCGGGCGTCGAACGTGAGCCGGTCGAGCAACGCACGGTCGTAGCCGCCGAGCCGCGCGAAGACGGGGAGGTAGTGGCTGCGCTCGAACACGTTCACCGAGTCGATCTGCAGCAGGCCGAGCCGGTCGATCACGCCGTTGAGCTGGCGGGTACCGATGGCGGCCGGCCGAGGCCTCCCGAAACCCTGCGCCGCGAGCGCGATGCGGCGCGCCAGAGCGGGGGAGACGAGCTCGCGAGAGACGGATGCGGGGGACACCTGATCGACCACGAGTAGACCCTATCCGCCCCCGCCGACACCCCGTGCGCGGTCCGGTCACCGCGAGTTCACCAACCGGCCACCACCCGCTGGCCCACGCGTCTCCCGCTCTCCCTACGGTGACGACGGATCGGGAACGCCCGGTCCGCAACCCGTATCTGGAGGACATTCCGTGATCACCAAGCGCGCACGCGCTGTCGGCTTCGCCGCTGCGGCGACCGTCGTCGCCCTCTCGCTCGCCGGCTGCAGCGCCGGCGCCAGCGCCGACTCGGCCGACTCGAAGAAGATCGCCACCGCCACCGACGCCGCGTCGGCCGGCGGCATGGACGCCCTGGTGAAGGCCGCGAAGGCCGAGGGCAGCCTCAACATCATCGCGACGCCGGGCGACTGGGCCAACTACCAGGAGATCTTCGACGGCTTCACCGAGAAGTACGGCATCACCATCAACCGGAGCCAGGACAGCGCCTCCAGCCAGGAGGAGATCGACGCCGCCAAGAAGCTCAAGGGCCAGGACACCGCTCCCGACACCTTCGACATCGGCTCCTCGGTCGCGGTCGCGAACACCGAGTACTTCGCGCCGTACAAGCCGGCCGGCTTCGACGACATCCCCGACGCCCAGAAGGAGAAGGACGGCCTCTGGAAGGTCGGCTACTACGGCGTCATGGCGGTCGGCTACGACGCCAACAAGATCAAGAACCCGCCGAAGACCTTCGACGACCTGCTGAAGCCGGAGTTCAAGGGCGCGGTCGCGCTCAACGGCAACCCGACGCAGGCGGCCGCCGCGGCCGGCGCGGTCGCCTACGCCACCCTCCAGAACGGTGGCACCCTGGACGACCTCAGCAAGGGCGTCGAGTGGTTCTCCGAGCTCAAGAAGGCCGGCAACTGGAACGCCGCCGACGGCAAGCCGAACACCATCGCCTCCGGCGAGACCCCGGTCCTGCTCGACTGGTCGTTCAACCAGAAGGGCTACGCCACCTCCGACACCATCAAGGGCGGCGGCATCGACTGGAAGTACACCGTGCTCCCGGGCACCGCGTACGTCGGCTACTACAACCAGGCCATCAACAAGGACGCCCCGCACCCCGCGGCCGCGCGCCTCTGGGAGGAGTACCTCTACAGCGACGCCGCCCAGAACGCGTGGCTGAAGGGCGGCGCCTACCCGGCGCGCGTCGACGCCATGGAGAAGGCGGGGACCCTGAACAAGGACGAGTTCCCCGGCAAGCTCGACGACGTCGCCGTGATGACCGACGAGCAGGCCACCAAGGCCGGCGAGCTGCTCAACTCCACCTGGGCCAACGCGGTCGGCTGATGACCGGCACCATCGCCGACGCGGCAGCGCCGGCGGTCGACAGCGCCGCCGTCGGCTCCCCCCAGCAGGGGAGCCGGCGGCCGCGCCCGTCGCGCGCGCAGCGCACCCCCGCCAGGGGCCGCGGCCGCGGCGGAGTCGCCGCCGCGCTCGGCCTCACGCCGTTCGCCCTTTATGTCATCGTCTTCCTCGCCGTGCCGACGCTCGTCGCGGTCGGCAGCGGATTCGTGGACGGGGAGGGCCGCTTCACCCTCTCGAACCTCAGCGGCCTCGCCGAGCCCGCCATCGCCGGGTCGTTCTTCGGCGCCTTCTGGCTCTCCGCGGTCACCGCGATCGTCGGCGCCGTCGCGGGCGCCGCCCTGTGCTTCGCCCTCCTCGGGAGCCGCTCGGGAGGCGTCGGCCGCTCGCTCGTCGACTCCGCCAGCAGTGTGCTCGCCCAGTTCGGCGGCGTCATGCTCGCCTTCGCCTTCATCGCGACCATCGGCGCCCAGGGGCTCGTCACCGTGCTGCTGCGCAACCAGTTCCATGTGAACATCTACGAGAACGGCGTCTGGCTCTACACGGTGCCCGGGCTGATCCTCCCGTACCTCTACTTCCAGATCCCGCTCATGGTGATCACGTTCCTGCCGGCGCTGGAGGGGCTCCGCCCGCAGTGGCTGGAGGCGACGGCCACCCTGGGCGGCGGTCGCTGGACCTACTGGACCCGTGTCGGCGGCCCGATCCTCCTGCCGTCGTTCCTCGGCAGCCTCCTGCTGCTGTTCGCCAACGCGTTCTCGTCGTACGCGACGGCCGCCGCGCTCGTCGGGCAGGCGAACAACATCGTGTCGCTGCAGATCCGCCAGGCACTGATCAGCGAGACCGTGCTCGGACGAGCGAACCTCGCCGGCGCGATGGCGCTCGGCATGCTCGTCGTCATGATCGTCGTGATGCTCGCCTACTCGGCGCTCGTCCGTCGCACGGCGCGGTGGCAGCGATGAGCGGCCGCGCGCGTCCGCTCCGGCTCGCCCCCGGACCGGCGACGAAGGCGGTCATCTGGACCGTGCTCGGCGTCTTCTTCCTCGTCCCCCTGGTCTCTATGGTCGAGTTCACCCTGCGCACCGCGAAACCGGGTGTCTACAACGTCGACCGCTGGGTCGCCGTGTTCAGCGGGGCCACCCATCGGTACGACCGGGTCTACCAGGGCCTCGGCAACTCGCTCGTGCTCGCCGCGGTCACGGTCGCGATCGTGCTGCTGGTGCTGCTGCCGACGATGGTGCTGGTGGAGCTGCGGTTCCCGAAGCTGCGCCGGCTGCTGGAGGGCGTGTGCCTGCTCCCGATCATGATCCCGGCGATCGTGATGGTGGTCGGCCTCGCTCCCACCTACGCGGTCGTGACCGACATCTTCGGCTCCGGCGCCTGGACGCTCGCCTTCGCGTACGGCATCACCGTGCTGCCGTACGCGTATCGCGCCATCCAGGGCAGCGTCGCAGCCACCGACCTCGTGACGCTCACCGAGGCGGCGCGCTCGCTCGGCTCCGGGTGGTGGACGGCGTTCTGGCGCGTGATCGTGCCGGGCCTGCGCCGCGGCATCCTCGCCGCCTCCGCGCTGTCGGTGGCCGTGGTGCTCGGCGAGTTCACCATCGCGTCGCTGCTCAGCCGGGTCAACCTGCAGACCTCGCTGCTGCTGGTCTCCCAGTCCGACCCCTTCGTCGCGGTCATCTTCGCGCTCCTCGCGCTGGTGTTCGCGTTCGTCCTCCTCGTCATCGTCGACCGCGTCGTGTCGGTCCGGCGGCGCACCGCGAAAGGCTGAAAGTGTCTGTTACCGCCCCCTCCCTCCCCGCGGAGCTCGCTGCGCGCCGCGGCAGCACCGTCGAGCTGCGCGGACTCGTCCGCGACTTCGGCGGCGGCGTCGGCCTGACCGGACTCGACCTCGCCGCCGGCCCCGGCGAGTTCATCGCCCTGCTCGGCCCGAGCGGCTGCGGCAAGACCACCGCGCTGCGCGCCCTCGCCGGGCTGGAGCGCGTCGACGGCGGCAGCATCCTCGTCGACGGCCGCGACGTGACCGGTGAGCCGGCGAGCCGCCGCGACCTCGGGATGGTCTTCCAGTCGTACTCGCTGTTCCCGCACCTCGACTCGGCGCAGAACGTGGAGTTCGGCCTCCGCATGCGCAAGGTCCCCGCCGCGGAGCGCCGCCGCCGCGCCGCCGAGGCACTGGAGCTCGTCGGACTCGGCGGTCACGGCGCCCGCTACGCCCATCAGCTCTCCGGCGGCCAGCAGCAGCGCGTCGCGCTCGCCCGCGCACTGGTCACAGAGCCGCGCGTCCTCCTCCTCGACGAGCCGCTCTCGGCGCTCGACGCCAAGGTCCGGGTGCAGCTGCGCGACGAGATCCGCCGCATCCAGACCGAGCTCGGCATCACGACCTTCTTCGTGACCCACGACCAGGAGGAGGCGCTCGCCGTCGCCGACCGGGTCGCCGTCATGCGGGCGGGCGCGATCGAACAGATCGGGTCGCCGGAGGAGCTGTACCACCGGCCCGCGACCGCCTTCGTGGCGGAGTTCGTCGGCCTCACGAACCGCGTGCCGGGCATGGTCGCGGGAGGCGTTCTCAGCCTCCTCGGCGCACCGGTGCCGCTCGCAGCGCCGTCGGCCGACGGCCCGGTCACCGCGTACGTGCGCCCGGAGGACGTGCTGCTCGCGGCCGAGGGCGTGCCGGCGACCGTGCTGACGACGAGCTTCCTCGGCGCCGTGCGCCGCACCCGGGTGCGGCTGGAGGACGGCACCGAGCTCGCCGTGCAGCACGGCACGCGCGAGCACCCGGCGCCGGGGGAGCGCGTCGGCGTCGCGCTCGCGCCCACGCCGGTGACGGTCGCACCGGCCGTCTGAGCCGAAGGCGCGCGGTCTGGTGCGACGCGAGCACGCAGCAGTACCCTGCGCGCATGTCGGACCAGGCCTCCACCACCTACACGCCCAGCGCTGACGCCGAGATCACCGACGCCATCCAGTTCGAGACGTTCGACCGGACGCTCTCGCCCCACGAATTCGCCACCCGCCTGCGCATCGACGAGGTCGTGCACTTCCCGTGGTGGCTCATCCCCATCGACACCATCAGCCCCACGCACACGGTCGGCAAGGGGAGGACCAACCTCACCGTCATCGCTTCGGACATCCTGCAGACCGACACGACCGGCACGCCGTACGCCTCCTTCGCGTTCCGGCAGGTGCCGTCCGGCGGCCCGGGCGTCTCCGTGCACTTCGAGCCGGCCGCCTACGGGATCACGACCACCCAGAGCTACCTCGTGGAGTTCCTCATTGCGACCCAAGGGCCGGTCACGCTCTCGGTGAACGGGTACGCCGGGGCGGGAACGGTCACCGGCAACGGGACGAAGACCGTGAACGGCAACGTCGCGGTCGTGGTCGGCCTGCAGAACGTGCCGGCCGCGCACACGACCTACGCCTCCATCCAGCAGACGTCGGCGGGAGGCACCTGGCAGTGGTTCCGGACCTCCGTCGAGCGGCCGCCGCTGGTGTTCGAGCCCTCGCCCTGAACCGGCCGACTGTACGCCCGCTGTGAAGGCGCGGCCAGCCGCCGGGAGTCGACCGGATGGCCGGCGCCGGGGAGCCTACACTGACGGTCATGGCCGACAGCGAGACCTCCGTCCCGACCCCCGCAGCGAACGAGCAGGCGCCGGTCGCCGGCTCGCCGGCGGGCGCGGCCGCCGTTCCTGGCGCCAACCGCGCGCCGGCGCGGGCGTGGTTCCTGCGTCGCCGGGGCGACACGACGACCGACACCGGAGCCCCCGCGCACACCGAGCCGGTCGACGCGTCGCTGCCGCGCGGCGTGCGGCTCGGCGCCGCCTGGTCGTGGCGGCTGCTCGTGATCGGCGCGGCCATCGCCGTCCTGCTGTTCCTGATCGTGCAGCTCCGGCTCATCGTCATCCCGGTGCTGATCGCGGTGCTGCTCGCCGCCCTGCTGGTGCCGTTCAAGGACTTCCTGCTGCGGCACCACTGGCCGAAGTGGCTCGGCGTGGTGGTGCCCCTGCTGTCGATGATCGTGGTCGTCGGCGGGCTGTTCTATCTCGCCATCTGGTCGGTGACGCGGCAGAGCGGCGACCTCCAGACCCAGGCGGTCCAGGCCTACGACGGCTTCCGGGCCTGGCTCACCACCGGCCCGCTCGGGTTGAGCGAGGCGCAGATCAGTCAGGCGCTGTCCTCCATCGGACGCTCGCTCCAGGAGGACAGCCAGGTCTTCCTCTCCGGTGCGCTCTCGGTCAGCTCCACGCTGGGCCACGTGCTCACCGGCGCCCTGCTGACGCTGTTCAGCGTGCTGTTCATCCTGATCGACGGCAAGGGCATCTGGGGCTGGGTCGTGCGGGTGTTCCCGAAGCGCGCGCGGCCGGCCGTCGACGGCGCCGGCCAGGCCGGGTGGAAGACGCTGAAGAACTTCGTGAAGGTGCAGATCCTCGTCGCGTTCATCGACGCGGTCGGCATCGGCATCGTGGCGTTCTTCCTCGGCCTGCCGCTGGTCATCCCGATCTCGGTGCTGGTCTTCCTCGGGTCGTTCATCCCCGTCGTCGGCGCGGTCGTGACCGGTGCTCTCGCGGTGGTCATCGCCCTCATCTTCAAGGGCTGGGTGTTCGCGCTGATCATGCTGGCCGGCGTGCTGCTGGTGCAGCAGCTGGAGGGCCATGTCCTCCAGCCGCTCATCATGGGCACGGCGGTCAAGGTGCACCCGCTCGCCGTCGTCCTCTCGGTCGCCGCCGGCTCCCTGCTCGCGGGCATCCCCGGCGCCCTGTTCGCCGTGCCGTTCGTGGCGGTGCTCAACGTGATGGTCCACTACATCTCCAGCGGGGTCTGGCGGAACAAGGGGAGCGGCGACAACGCTCCGCCGTTCCGGCCCATCTGGCAGACGGTGCCGCAGGCCGTGCGGCGCACGCCGTCCTGACCGGAGGGGCGGGATGGCCGCCGCGAAGCGCATACACCCGCCGGAATACGGCGGCCGGTAGGCTGAGCGCGTGGCAACCGTGACCGATCCCACGCGTACTCCGTTCGCCGGGCCGAGCCTCGACGAGATCGAGGCGGCGCGCGCGATCGTGGGCAGGGTCGCGCGGCAAACGCCCCTGGAGAGCTCGCGGTTCCTCGCCGAGGTGCTCGGGGCTCCCGTCCTCCTCAAGTGCGAGAACCTGCAGCGCACCGGCTCGTATAAGATCCGCGGCGCCTACCACCGGCTGTCCAAGCTGACCGCGGAGGAGCGCGAGCGCGGCGTCGTCGCGGCCTCGGCCGGCAACCATGCGCAGGGCGTGGCCTTCGCCGCCCGCGAGCTGGGCATCCACGCCACCATCTTCATGCCGGTCGGCGTCGCCATCCCCAAGTTCCAGGCCACGCGGGCGTACGGCGCCGACGTGGTGCTGAGCGGCAGCATCGTCGACGAGACGCTCCGCGCCGCCGCCGAGTTCGCCGAGCAGACGGGCGCCGTGCTCATCCCGCCGTTCGACCACCCCGACGTCGTCGCCGGTCAGGGCACGCTCGGCCTCGAGCTGCTCGACGAGGCGCCCGACGTCGCCACGATCGTCGTGCCGATCGGCGGCGGTGGGCTGATCTCCGGCGTGGCCTCCGCCGTCAAGCAGCGGGCGCACCGGGAGGGGCGCAGCATCCGCGTGATCGGGGTCCAGGCGGCGAATGCGGCCGCCTACCCCGCATCACTGGCCGCCGGGGAGCCCACCGACATCGCGCCCGTACCGACCATCGCCGACGGCATCGCGGTGAGCCGGCCGGGCGCGCTGAACTTCGCGATCATCCGGGACGCGGTCGACGAGGTCGTCACCGTCACCGAGGACGATATCGCCCGCGCCATGCTCGTGCTGATGGAGCGCGCCAAGCTCGTCGTCGAGCCGGCGGGCGCCGCGGCGGTCGCGGCCATCCTCGCCGGTCACGTGCCGGCGGACGGCACGACGATCGCCATCCTCTCCGGCGGCAACATCGACCCGCTGCTCATGCAGCGCGTCATCGGGAACGGCCTCGCCGCCTCCGACCGCTACCTCAAGCTGACCATCATGCTGCCCGACCGTCCGGGCCAGCTGGCCCGCATCGCCGAGCTCCTCGCCGGGGTCAACGCGAACGTCGTGGAGGTGCTGCACACGCGGCACGGACGCGGCCTCCAGCTCAGCCAGGTCGAGCTCGACGTCAGCGTGGAGACGCGCGGCACCGAGCATCGGCAGCAGGTGATCGCGGCGCTCCGCACCGCGGGCTACGACCCGGTCGTCGACGACGAATGACAAACCGCCGAGTACGCAGACTGTCTGCGTACCCGGCGGCTTCGAGTCGAATTCGCGCGTACTCGCCTGTTGCCGGGGCTGTTACCGGCCGGCGTAGGTGTCGACCTTGGTGACCTCGACGGCGATCTGGCGGCCGTTCGGAGCGGTGTACTCGGTCTTGTCGCCGACCTTCAGACCCATGATGGCGAGTCCGAGCGGGCTCTGCTCGCTGTAGACGGGGAGGTCGGTGCCGGCCGCGATCTCGCGGTTGCCGATCAGGAAGACGCTCTCGTCGCCCGCGATGGTCGCGGTGATGACGGTGCCGGGCTCGACGACGCCGTGGCTCTCCGGAGCCTCGCCGACGGTCGCGCTGCGCAGCAGGTTGGTGAGCTGGACGATGCGGGCCTCGATCTTGCCCTGCTCCTCCTTGGCCGCGTGGTAGCCGCCGTTCTCCTTGAGGTCGCCCTCCTCACGGGCCGCCTCGATGCGCTTCGCGATCTCGTTCCGGCCGTTGACGCTGAGCTCCTCCAGTTCGGCCGCCAGGCGGTCGTACGCATCCTGGGTCAGAAACGTGACCTGAGACTCGGACATGATGAACTCCTTCGCTCCCACGGCCACGGCCGCGTGGGCAGATCGTCCGGGGGAGGAACCCCCTGGGTGTGATCGACTCTGGGTAAAGTCGACGCCCCGACCTCGTGGCCGGGGCGTATCCAGAGAATGCTAGGTCAGCCAGCAGGTGTTAATCAAACCCGTGTTGCTCTGCTGCACGGTGCGGATCGTCTCGGTGTACTTCGTCACGCGCGTATCCGAGCCCGGGTACTCGATGACGCGCCAGCCGACGATCGCGAAGTCTTCATTGAGCGCCTGGAGCGCGCAGGTCACGGGCTGGCCGACCGGGGCGTTGATGGTGAACGAGATGTCGACGTGGTGGGCGTCGCGGATGGTGAAGGCGGTGTCCGTCGCCTCGAGGTTCGCCTGGCTGTTGGCCCCCCCGACCCAGATGACCCACGCGCCGACGACCACGAGAACGGCGAGGAGGCCCCCGCCGAGCAGCCAGCGGTCGCGCCGGCGCCGCTCCGGGGTGCGGCCGTAGCGGCGCTCGATGCTCTGCGTCACCGCCATAGTGGCACCGCCATGCTGCTCGCATCCGCCTCTCGGTCGACGTTCAGGGCCGCCGCGGGCGCGACGGTAGGCTGGGACAAGACTAGGAGACGAAGCTGTGAATCCCGCACGCCCGCCCCGCCGGCTCATGGCGGTCCACGCCCATCCCGACGACGAGTCCAGCAAGGGAGCCGGCACCTACGCCGCGTACGCCGCCCGCGGCGATGAGGTGATGATCGTGAGCTGCACCGGCGGCGAGCGCGGCGACATCTTGAACGAGGCGCTCGACGCCCGCTCGCGCGCGATGGCCGCCCGCGACATGGCGGGTCTCCGCCGCCGCGAGATGGCCGCGGCTCGGACGGTGCTCGGAGTCCAGCACCGCTGGCTCGGCTACGTCGACTCGGGGATGGCGCGCGAGGACGGCACGCACCCCTTCGGCTCTTTCGCCGCGCTGCCGGTCGAGACCGAGCTGGCGCCGCTCGTCCGCCTCGTGCGCGCGTTCCGTCCGCACGTGATGATCACGTACGACGAGAACGGCGGCTATCCGCACCCCGACCACATCCGCGCCCATGTGATCGGCGTGGAGGCGTACCGCGCCGCCGCCGACCCCTCCCGCTTCCCCGAGCTGGGCGCGCCGTGGACGGTGTCGAAGCTCTACTACGACCGCATCTTCAACGCCGAGCGCATCCGCGCGGTCCACGACGCGCTGCTCGCGGCCGACCCGGCGTCTCCGTTGCTGGAGCGCATGCGCGAGATGCGGTCGTGGATGGACGACCAGCCGTCGCCCGTCACGACCCGTGTGCCGGTCGGCGACTTCCTGGAGCGCCGCGACGCGGCCCTGCGCGCGCACGCCAGCCAGGTGGCGCCCGACAACAGCTTCTTCTTCTGGCCCAACGACGTGCTGCGCACCGCGTGGCCGACGGAGGAGTTCCAGCTCATCGACTCGAAAGTGGAGAGTGCAATGCCCGAGACCGACCTCTTCGCGGGGATCGAGACCGACGCCGACGCCGCGGCGTCGACCGCGGGAGACGCCGCGTGATCGCCGACAGCCTCCTCCGCGCCTCCATCTGGCTGGCTGCGACACCCACCCCGACGCCATCGGGCGCCCCGGACGACGACCTGGTCACGCCGGGCGTCGCCGGCTTCGTGGTCACGTTCCTGGTCGCGCTCGCGGCCGTGCTGCTCGCGCTCGACATGGTGCGCCGCATCCGCCGCGTGCGCTACCGCGCCGAGATCAACGAGAAGCTCGACGCCGAGCAGGCGGCCGAGGACGACGACCGCCCCGACACCGACCGCTGAGCGCTGTCGGCAGCTATAGGCGCTACACCGCGGCCGAACGGAGGGGTGCGGCGGTGCGCCCGCACCATGGCACCCCCTTGGTAATGCTCAGCCGGCGATGCTGATGTTTCCGGAAGTTCCGGCACCCTTGTAGAAGGTGAAGGTGACGTTGCCCCGGTAGCTGCCGATGTTGCACGACTTGCCGGCGCTGTATCCCATCGAGCCGCTGCACAATGCGGCCCCGTAGACGTCTTTGTTGATGGTGTACGAGGCGGCTCGCGCACCCTGCCCAGCGAAACCCGTGTTGAACGCCACGAGGCTCTGAGTGGCAGGAAGTGTGACGCGACAGACTTCTTGCGACGAGGAGCAGGAGGCACCACGCGAAGTTGTCGCGTTGGCGGGCAACCCCATACCAACCGCGGACAGTACAGAAGCAGCCACAGCAGCAGTTGTCACAACGAACCTATTCATTACTTTCCTTCCGACATCCTCGGTCGTCTTGATATATTTCATCTAACCGAGATAGCGGTAACGTATCAGACCGCCGCGTCTACCCCAAGATGGAAAGGTTTTGGATGACTCGCGTAGGAGGATCGGCCGCACAAAGTCGCACCCGGGGCTGGAAGAGAGTGCTGCGAGACGTGGCCGTGATCGTCGTCGTCGCCGTCCTTTGTTCGTTCTTGATCAAGACGTTCGTGGCCAGGTCCTTCTACATTCCATCCGCGTCGATGGAGAAGACTTTGATGATCAACGACCGAGTGATCGTCAATGAGCTGCAGCCGAGCCTCTTGCCCCTGACCCGGGGAGACGTTGTGGTGTTCAAAGATCCCGGCGGCTGGTTGTTGGGCAGCGCCGCATCCACTCAGTCCCTCACTCCGCTCGAGGCGGCCCTGTCGTTCGTGGGCATCCCGTCGGCGAAGGAAGACGATCACCTCATCAAGCGGATCATCGGACTTCCAGGGGACAAGGTGGCTTGCTGCAACGCTCTCGGGCAGATGACCGTCAATGGCCAAGCGATCAACGAGTCCCCGTACCTGTTCTCGCCACACGAGCCGGCATCCGCTATTCCGTTCGACGAGACGGTCCCAGCGAGGTCTTACTGGGTGATGGGCGACAACCGCAACGATTCCGCCGATTCGCGCTACCACATGGGTGGACGCGGTGGCGGCTTCGTTCCACAATCAGCGATCGTGGGCCGCGCGCTCGTGATCACCTGGCCGGTCGGTCGCTGGACCTGGCTAGACGACTACCCGGCGGTATTCGCGGCAGTTCCGCAATCCAAGCAATAGGGACCGCTGGAAAGGACAACGTGTCAGGGCTAGCCGCTAGCCGTTGTAGGCGGGGTGGAGCGCGATCAGGAGGGTCGCGGTCCAGTGGCAGAGGAACGCCAGCACCGTCAGGGTGTGGAAGATCTCGTGGAACCCGAACACGCCGGGGAACGGATTCGGCCGCTTGAGGCCGTAGATGACGGCGCCGATCGTGTAGAGGATGCCGCCGACCAGCACGAGGACCATCATCGCGACGTTGGCGTTCACCAGGTCGACGACGTACATCATCGCGGCCCAGCCGAGCGCCACGTAGATCGGCACGTACAGCCACCGCGGCGCCGAGATCCAGAACACCCGGAAGCCGATGCCGAGCAGGGCGCCCGCCCACACCAGCGACAGCAGCAGGATGCCCTTGTCCGGCGGCAGGGCCAGTACCGCGAGCGGCGTGTACGTGCCGGCGATGAGCAGGAAGATGTTGGCGTGGTCGATGCGCTTGAGCACGACCTTCGTCTTCGGCTTCCAGTTGAAGCGGTGGTAGAGCGCCGAGTTGCCGAACAGCAGCATCGACGTGAGCATGAACACGGCGGACGCCCACTTGGCCGCCGCGCCCTCCGCCAGGCAGATCAGCACGATGCCGGCGGCGATGGTCACCGGGAACGTGCCGGCGTGGATCCAGCCACGCCACTTCGGCTTGAGCTCGGCGGTGCTCGCCGGGGACGCGTCGAGCAGCGGGATGTTGGGGAGGTCGGGGCCTTCGCGGTCGGCGACCGCCTCGTCCGCCTTGACGGCGGCATCAGCGGGGGAGAGCTCCGCGGCGGGTCGGTCGAGCTGGTCGGCGACGTCCGCGGCGGCACTCTCGGCGGCGGGGCGGTGACGGGGCGACATGGCCCAAGAATACGGGAGGCGCGTGGTCGGATCCTGTGAGTCGATCCCGCCCCGGAGCGCTAACGTAGCAGCGTGACCAGACGCAGCTCCGCCCCCGGCAGCGGACTGCTGTACGGGCTGTACCAGAAACGTCTGCGCCGCGAACTCTCGGGGCTCGGCCCGGAGGCCATGCCGCGGCACGTCGCCATGATCATCGACGGCAACCGCCGCTGGGCGCGCCAGGCCGGGCTGACGACGGTCGCACACGGCCACCGGGCGGGCGCGCAGAAGATGCGCGAGTTCCTCGAGTGGTGCGACGACCTCGGGATCGAGGTCGTGACGCTGTACCTGCTGTCGTCCGACAACCTCACCAACCGTGAGAGCACCGAGCTCTCCGACCTCATCGAGATCATCGCCGAGCTCGCCGACGACCTCTCCCGCTACCGCGACTGGCGGGTCAAGCACGTGGGCTCGACCGCCGGCCTCCCGGAGCCGCTGGTGTCGGCGCTGAGCGCGGCGGAGGAGCGCACCTCCGGCAACACCGGCCTCCACATCAACCTCGCGGTGGGCTACGGCGGACGCAAGGAGATCACGGACGCCATGCGCAGCATCGTCGCCGCGCACCACGCCGACGGCGGCAGCCTCGAGACGCTCGCCGACCTCCTCACCCCCGACCTCATCGGCGAGCACCTCTACACCGGAGGGCAGCCCGACCCCGACCTCGTCATCCGCACGTCGGGGGAGCAGCGGCTCAGCGACTTCATGCTCTGGCAGAGCGCCCACAGCGAGTTCTACTTCGTGGAGGCGCTCGGACCGGACCTGCGCGAGGTCGACTTCCTGCGTGCGGTGCGCGACTACTCCCGCCGCCACCGGCGGTTCGGGGGATAGGCGTGACGACGATCGAGGAGTTCGCGAGCGGCTTCGGCGAGGACCCCGGCTACCTGGACTACGGCAGGGTCGGCCCCCTCTCCGCGGCCGTGCGCGCCGAGGCGACGGCTCAGCACGAGATCCTCGGCCGGGCCCGCTTCGGCGCCGCCGACCGGTTCCGGGTGGAGGACGACCGCGTCCGCGACGCCGTCTCGGCGCTCACAGGCTTCGCGTCCGACAGCATCGTGTTCCAGCCCAACGCGACCAGCGGGCTCATGCACGCCGCCTTCGGGCTGACGGGCGGAGAGGTGCTGCTCTCGCAGGCGGAGTTCCCGAGCGTCACTTACGCGGCCGTGCGGGCGGCTCAGGCGATGCACGTGGTCACACCGCGGTGGCTGCAGACGGATCACGCGCGCGTGACGCCCGCCGTCATCCGCGACCAGCTCACCCCCTCCACCACGGCCGTCATGGTCAGCCTGGTCGACTCGCGCACCGGCTACCTCGCGGACATCGACGGCATCCGCCAGGTGATCGGCGACCGGCTGCTCATCGTGGACGCGATCCAGGGCTTCGGCGTCGTCGACGCGCCCTACGAGGTCGCCGACGTGGTGGCTTCGGGCGGACAGAAGTGGACGCGTGCGGGCTGGGGGACCGGCTTCCTCGCGCTGAGCGAGCGCGCCCTCGAGCACCTCACGCCGGTCTTCAGCGGCTGGGTGGGCACGGCGGCCGGCGGCCAGACCTGGGACGAGGTCATCGAGCCGGCACGGAGCGCCAAGGCCTTCACGGTCTCCAACCCCGACGGCATCGCCCAGGCCCGGTTCGCCGCAGCACTGGAGGAGATCGCGGCCGTCGGCGTCGCCGCGGTGAGCGACGCGGTCGCCGAGAAGGTGGAGCGGGTGCTGGAGCTCGCCGACGACTTCGCCCTGCCGGTCTCGTCGTCGCGGTCCCCGTCCGAACGGGCCGGCATGGTGGTGCTCGAGCCGCTCCCGGAGCAGCTGGCCGCGCTCAGCGCCTCCCTCTACAACCACGGGGTGACGGCGACCGTCCGCTCGACGAGCGTGCGCATCAGCGCGCACGCCGGAACCACCGAGGAGACGCTGGACATGCTGCGGGCGGCGTTCACGTCGTTCGCGTCGGCGGTGTGAGGCGCCACTCCCACAACGGTGCCATTCCCACAACGGTGCCATTCCCAGAACTGGGGGCGGATGTTCACCTGATGGAAACACGACACGCGGCCTGCGCATCCTTCCGTGTCGGCGGTGCGGCGTAGTTTCAGGGCATCGGGCATGGCGCCCGATCGAGACGGCCACATAAGTTCGCCTCGGGACGGAAGCGGCCGGCTCGCCAACTGAAACCGCCGGCTCCTGCGGGAGCGGTGGGGTGGGAGTGGTCGTGGCTGAATCAGCAACCCGGCAGTTCGAGTCGGCACCCGACGGGACCAGGCAGAGCGAGCGGACGTATGTGCTCGACACGTCGGTCCTGCTGTCCGACCCGAAGGCGATCTTCCGATTCGCCGAACACGCCGTCGTCATCCCGGTCGTGGTCGTGAGCGAACTGGAGGGCAAGCGCAACGACCCCGAGATCGGGTACTTCGCCCGGCAGGCGCTGCGCAACCTGGACGACCTGCGCGTCCAGCACGAACGGCTCGACTTCCCGATCCCCGTCGGTGACGGCGGGTCGCTGCGTGTGGAGCTCAACCACTCCAACATGTCGGTCCTCCCGAGCGGCATGCAGCTCAACGACAACGACTCCCGCATCCTCGCGGTCGCGCTGAACCTCTCCAACGACGGGCTCGACGTCACCGTCGTCTCCAAAGACCTGCCCCTGCGCGTGAAGGCGGCCTCCATCGGCCTCTCCGCCGAGGAGTACCGGCACGAGCAGGCGGTGGAGTCCGGGTGGACCGGGCTCGCCGAGATCGACCTCGGCAGCGACAAGATGGCCGAGCTGTACGAGGAGGAGCGGATGACGACCTCCCTCGTCGCCGACCTCCCCGTCAACACCGGGCTCGTCATCCACTCGGATCGCGGCTCGGCGCTCGGCCGGGTGCTGGGGCGCGGCGAGGTGAAGCTGGTGCGCGGCGACCGCGACGTGTTCGGCCTGCACGGCCGCTCGGCGGAGCAGCGGCTCGCGATCGACCTCCTGCTCGACCCCGAGATCGGCATCCTCTCGCTCGGCGGGCGAGCCGGAACCGGCAAGTCGGCGCTCGCCCTCTGCGCCGGCCTGGAGGCGGTGCTGGAGCGGCAGCAGCACAAGAAGATCATGGTCTTCCGCCCGCTGTACGCGGTCGGCGGCCAGGAGCTCGGCTACCTGCCCGGCGACCAGGGCGAGAAGATGAACCCGTGGGGCCAGGCGGTGTTCGACACGCTCGGCGCGCTGGTGTCGCAGAATGTGCTCGACGAGGTGCAGGACCGCGGCATCCTCGAGGTGCTGCCACTGACCCACATCCGCGGCCGATCGCTGCACGACGCGTTCGTGATCGTCGACGAGGCGCAGTCGCTGGAGCGCAACGTGCTGCTGACGGTGCTCAGCCGCATCGGTCAGAACTCCCGGGTGGTGCTCACCCACGATGTCGCGCAGCGCGACAACCTGCGGGTCGGCCGCCACGACGGCGTCGCATCGGTGATCGAGACGCTGAAGGGGCACCCGCTGTTCGCGCACGTGACCCTGACGCGGTCGGAGCGGTCGGCGATCGCTGCGCTCGTGACGGAGATGCTGGAGGGGAACGAGTTGGCGTAGGGGTTGCTCGCCTGTTGCGCGGGTTCGTGTTGTCGCGGGTCTTTGTGGGCGCGGGGCTCTGTAGTCGCGGGCCTGTGAGTCGGGCGGTATTCCGGTACATCGTGTGAGTTCCGCCGGAGGCCGGTTCCCGCTTCCTAGCGTGGAGGCATGGGGAAGAACTCGCCGGAAGGGCGGCTCACAGCCGCATCAGTGACCGACCTGGTCGTGGGCGCCGCCCTCGTCATCCTGCTGGTGGTGGCGAGGGGCGGCGTCTCACCCGGTCTCGTCGGGGCGGCGTATGCGGCGGCGGTCGCTGCGCGGCTGGTGCGGACGGACGTGCGCGAGCACCGCCTCCCGAATGCGCTCGTGCTGCCGGGGTTCGCATTCGCGGCCGTGGGGTTGGTGTGGGATGCACTGGCCCGCGGGTCGCCGGAGGCTCTTGGCGCGGCGGTGGTGCTGGGGGTCGCCGTCGGAGGTGCGTTGCTCGTGCTCGCGTCGGGTGGCGGGCTGGGGATGGGGGATGTGAAGCTCGCCACGCTGCTCGTGGTGGCGTTGGTGGGGGTATGCGCCGGAGGGGGTGACGGTGGTGCTGGGGGATCAGCGCTGTCGTGGGCGGCGCTGTCGTGGGCGGCGCTGGCTGCATCGGCGGGCACCGCCGTGGTCGCGTTCGTGGGAGCGGCCTTCCTCGCGGGCGGACTGGCGGGAGTCGCGGCGCTCGTCGGGGCGGGGGCGTGGTCTCGCCATGACGAGGTCGCCTTCGGGCCGGTCCTGCTCGCCTCCTTCCTGTCCGTGGCGGTGCTCTCATGACCGAACGGGTGTATATATGGAAGTCCTACCGCATATATACCAAGGGGGACGATGATGACGGACGCACGATCGACCGGGGTGCAGCCCGCGGGCCGGACCAAGAAGCTGATCGCCTTCCGCGCCGACCAGGTGAGCGCGGTAGACCGCATCGCGACGGAGGCGGGGACCTCTTTCACCTCGGTGGTGCTGGAGGCGGTCGACGCGCACATCGCGGCCCACGACAGCGCGACGCAGCAGATCCTCAGGCGCATCGTGCAGCAGAACGCGGGCCTGCTGGAGCGGCTGCGGGACGCGTGACGTACCGCTACCTCACGCAGGAGGAGGCGCACGGCGTCATCCGTGCGGTGCTCGGCTCCGAGCCGGTCGCGGTCATCCGGGATCCTGTGCTTCTCGACTCTGCGCTGGGGCGGCCTGCCGCCACGGTGTTCGGGAAGGACGCCTATCCGGACGTGTACAACAAGGCGGCCGCGCTGCTCCACTCGGTGCTGCGGAACCACCCGCTGCTCGACGGGAACAAGCGGACAGGGTGGGTGCTGTGCGTGCTGTTCTTCGACCTCAACGGCTATGGGGAGCGCTACGACGAACAGGCGATGTTCGACCTGATCGTCGCGGTGGCGGCCGGCGAGCGGGAGGAGGTCGGCGACATCGCCCGGGAGCTGGCGCGGTGGTTCAGCCCGCGGCCGCCCGCAGCGGGCCGGTGAGCCACGCCTCGGTCTCGGCCGGGCTGCGCAGGCGGACGATGGTCAGATCGGGGCGGGTGCGCTGCAGCTCCGGGACGAGCGTGTGGTACTTGCGGCGTGTGGCGATCGCCCAGCGCACGATGTGATCGCGGCGGGTGAACGCGGTCCAGAGGGGAGGTTCGACGTTGCCGTTCCAGAGCACCTCGCGGGAGCGGTTGCGGTGGAGGGTGCGGCGGATCACGCGGGGGAGGGTGACGCGGAGGAAGGGGTAGTCCAGCCAGACCAGAAGGTCCGCCCGCTCGGCGAGGATGTCGCGGGCAGCGGTGTACTGCCACTCCGTCGTCCAGCTGTCGGTCGCCGCCAGGGTGCGGACGTCGTCGGCGAACGACGGACGCGGCTCCCAGCCGGGGCCGTGGAACAGGCTGTCGATCTCCGTGTGCGGGTCGCCGGTGACGGCGGCGATGCGTGCGGCGAGGGTCGTCTTGCCGCTGCCCGAGACGCCGGCCACGATGACGCGGCGGGGGCGGTGCCGCAGAGGATCCCCGGCGGTCAGCATCCCACGAGTCTAGGGCGGCGCCTGCCAGAAGCGACGCCGCGGCTGCGCCGGACGCGGCGAGGCGCCCCTCCCGCGATTCGGAAGGGGCGCCTCGTTGGGACGGGGGGGAAGCGCGGAACGCGCCTCCCACTCAGCCCGGGTGGGTCATGCTGAGGACGTCGAGGGCCTTGTCGAGCTGCTCCTCGGTGACCTCGCCGCGCTCCACGAAGCCGAGGTCGATGACGGCCTCGCGGACCGTCATGCCCTGGGCGACCGAGTGCTTGGCGACCTTCGCTGCGGCCTCGTAACCGATCACGCGGTTGAGCGGCGTCACGATCGACGGGCTCGACTCGGCGAACGCGCGGGCGCGGTCGAGGTTGGCCTCGAGGCCCGTCACCGTCTTGTCGGCGAGCACGCGCGACGCCTGTGTGAGCAGACGGATCGACTCCAGCAGCGCGGTGCCCATGACCGGGATGGCGACGTTCAGCTCGAACAGGCCGGAGGCTCCGCTCCAGGCGACGGTCGCGTCGTTGCCGATCACGCGGCTCGCGACCATGAGCACGGCCTCCGGAATGACCGGGTTGACCTTGCCGGGCATGATCGACGAACCCGGCTGCAGGTCGGGGATGTGCAGCTCGCCGAGGCCGGTGTTCGGGCCGGAGCCCATCCAGCGCAGGTCGTTGCAGATCTTGGTCAGGCTGACGGCGATGGTGCGGAGGGCGCCGGAGGCCTCCACCAGCGCGTCGCGGTTCGCCTGGGCCTCGAAGTGGTTGCGCGCCTCGGTGATGGGCAGCTCGGTCTCCTGCGTGAGCAGCTCGATCACCAGCTGCGGGAAGCCGATCGGCGTGTTGATGCCGGTGCCGACGGCGGTGCCGCCGAGCGGGACCTCCGCGACGCGGTGCAGCGAGCCCTGCACGCGCTCGATGCCGTAGCGGATCTGCGCCGCGTAGCCGCCGAACTCCTGGCCGAGCGTGACCGGGGTCGCGTCCATGAGGTGCGTGCGGCCGCTCTTGACGGCGGTCGCCCACAGCTCCGCCTTCTCCTCCAGCGCGACCGCGAGGTGGTCGAGCGCGGGGATGAGGTCGTCGATGAGCGCTCCGGTCACGGCGATGTGCACGGAGGTCGGGAACACGTCGTTCGACGACTGCGACGCGTTGACGTGGTCGTTCGGGTGCACGGGCTTGCCGAGGCGGCGGGAGGCGAGCGTCGCCAGCACCTCGTTCATGTTCATGTTGGAGGAGGTGCCCGAGCCGGTCTGGTAGACGTCGATCGGGAACTCGGCGTTGTGCGCGCCGGCGACGACCTCGTCGGCGGCCGCGGCGATCGCCTCGGCGATGTCGGCGTCGAGCACGCCGAGACGCGCGTTCGCGAGCGCGGCCGACTTCTTGATGCGGGCGAGCGCGGCGATCTGGGTCGGCTCCAGCACCGAGCCCGAGATCGGGAAGTTCTCGACGGCCCGCTGCGTCTGCGCGCTGTAGAGCGCGGCGGCGGGGACCCGCACCTCGCCCATCGTGTCGTGCTCGATGCGGTACTCGGCGTCCGCCTGGGTGTCCACCACGGTGTGTTTCCTTTCTGGGCTCGTGCGCCGGTCAGCGCGCGGGCGTTGGGTCGGCGACCGGATCGGCCATTCCGACGACGACGTCGGGGACGACCCGACCTTCCTGGAGCCGGTAGTTCGCTCCGACGATCGCGAGCGTGTTCGCGGCCACGGCCGCGCTGATCACCTCGGACCGCGCGAGCAGCTCCCCGACGGTGTCGCGCAGGTGCTCGCGGCCCACCTCGCCGGCGTCCACCGTCGCGGGGTCGATGTGCGCGTCGGCGGCGGTGCCGGTGACGCGGTGCACGGCCGGGACGATCGGCGCGATCAGGTTGGCGATGTGCGGGGGCAGCGGCTCCGCGTCCTCCGCCTGGGAGGCGATGGCCGAGGCGACGGCGCCGCAGGCGTCATGGCCGAGCACGAGGATGAGCGGCACGTTGAGCACCGCGACCGCGTAGTCCAGCGAGCCCAGGACGGAGTCCGAGATGACCTGCCCGGCGTTGCGCACCACGAACGCGTCGCCGAGGCCCATGTCGAAGATGATCTCGGCCGCGAGGCGCGAGTCGGCGCAGCCGAAGATCGCGGCGACGGGCGCCTGGCCGGCGGCGACGGACTCGCGGCGCTCGACGTCCTGGTGCGGGTGCTGGGGAGTCCCTGCGATGAAGCGCTCATTGCCCGCGAGCATGGCGTTCCAGATGCGGCCCGGTCGGGTCGTCGGCATCACTTGCCTCCCAGTTGTGTGATCTGACCGGCCAGCGCGTCGGCGACCGTGTCGAATTCGGCGTCGTCGGCGGTTCCGAAGACGATGATGGAGCTCCTGCCGGCCTCCGTGGACAGCCCGTAGGCGACATTGCCGTTGTCGGAGCTGGAGGTGCGGTTGTCGTAGACGTCCCAGGTCACGCCGCTGATCGAGCGCGTGCCCTTGATCATGGTGCGGTTCACCTGCTCGGCGACCCAGCTCTCGTTGGCCTCGAAGCCCTGGGTGACGCCGATGTACTCGCCCTTCGGCGTCAGCAGCCCGATGTACCAGTAGTCCACCTTGTCGGCGGTCCTGGTGCGCAGCTCGGCGTTGTTGGCCTTCCAGCCGGCCGGGAGCTTCGGCACCAGGAGGCGGTCGGGCTCGCTGCCCTGCGCCTCCTGCGCGATCTTCGCGTAGTCGACGGCGGGGGCGTCGGCGGTCGGATTGCCGCGCGGCACCGCGAGCACGATGACGACGACCAGGGCGAGGGTCGCGAGGAGCGAGTAGACGAGGTTGTTGACCGTCTGCCGGTTGCGGTGGTTCGCGGAGTTCTGCGCCTTGCGGGCGGCGGTCTCCTCCGGGGTCTCCGGTCGGCCGAGCTCGGCGACGACGGCGGGGGGCTTGGTGCGGGGGCTCATGCGGCGGAACTCATTCGGGGTCAGCGGCTCCGGCGGTCGCGGAGGCGGGGGAGGAGGCGCCTGCTCCGGCGCGGGCGGCGTCGAGCCGCGCCTTCGCGCCGATCAGCCACTCCTCGCAGTGGCGGGCGAGGGCCTCGCCGCGCTCCCAGAGGGCGATCGACTCCTCGAGGGTGGCCTGGCCCTGCTCCAGGGCGGCGACGACGCGGACGAGCTCGTCGCGCGCCTCCTCGTAGCCGAGGGAGCTGAGGGGATCGGAGCCGGGGCTCGTCTCGGGTGTGGCCATGCCGTCCATTCTATTTCCCCCGCTGAGCGGTGGCTGGGCCGGAGGAGCCGAGGCTGGAATCGGAGGGACCGTCGTCGTGGTGCGCGGGAGAGGCGAGCGCCTCGCCCGCGGTGGCGGCGAACGCGCCGTCGGAGACGGTCACCCGCAGGGCGGAGCCGGCCGGCGCCTCCGCGGGGGAGGAGACGACGTGCCCGGCGTCGTTCTGCACGATCGCGTACCCGCGGTCGAGGGTGGCCTGCGGCGACAGGGCGCGCAGCTGCCCGCGCAGCTCGGCGACGCGCGTGGTCTCGCGGTCGACGCAGCGCTCCATCAGCTCGGCGCCGCGGGCGACGTACCGGGTGAGCTCCTGGGCGCGCGTGTCGACGATCCACGACGAGGAGGCGAGCACCGGCCGGGTGCGGAGGTGGCCGATGCGGTCGATCTCGTTCGCGATCATGTGCGTGACCCGCATGCCGATCCTGGCCCTGGCCTGCTGCACCCGGGCGAGCTCCTCGGCGACGTCGGGGACCACGCGCTTGGCCGCATCGGTGGGCGTGGAGGCGCGGAGGTCCGCCACCTCGTCCAGCAGCGGCCGGTCGGCCTCGTGGCCGATGGCCGAGACGATCGGGGTCAGGGCCTCCGCCGCCGCGCGCACCAGCCGCTCGTCGCTGAAGCCGAGGAGGTTCTGGAAGTCGCCGCCGCCGCGCGCGACGATGATGACCTCCACCTCGGGGTCGGCGTCGAGCCGCCGGATCGCGCCCATCACCTCCGGAACCGTCCGCTCGCCCTGCACCGCGGCGTACACGACGCGGAAGCGCACGGCGGGCCAGCGCAGCTGCGCGTTGCGCAGCACGTCCTTCTCGGCGTCGGAGTCCTTGCCGGTGACGAGGCCGATCGTGTGCGGGAGGAACGGGAGGCGCTTCTTGCGCTCGAGGGCGAACAGCCCCTCCGCCGCGAGCTGGGCGCGCAGCCGCTCCAGCCGCTCCAGGAGGTCGCCGAGACCCACGTGCCGCATGTCGAAGACCTGCATGGTGAGCGTGCCGCCCTTGAGCCAGTAGTTCGGCTTGACGGCGGCGATCACGCGGTCGCCCTGCTTCAGGTCGGCCGGGATGCGCGCCTTCACCGACGACCAGATCGTGAAGCTGATCGTCGCGTCCTCGTTGAGGTCCTTCAGCTTGCCGTAGACGTTGCCGCCGGAGACGCCCCACTGCGTGATCTCGCCCTCGACCCACGCGGTGCCGAGCCGATCGATCCAGCCCTTGATCTTGGACGCGAGCAGCGCGACCGGCCAGGGCGCGTCGAGCGTCGGCGGGCCGGCGGTGAACGCGGGGGCGCCCGTCGGTGCGCTCGTCGGTGCGCTCGAGGGTGCGCTCGCCGTCTCCGTCACCGCGTCCTCCCATCCGTCGTTCAGCGCGCTCACGTACGATCGAGGGGTGAGCGACGCAACCATCAGCCTTCCGATGCCCCGGATCCCCGTTCGCCGGGCGCCCGGTGTGCGCGGCCGGCTTCAGGATATCCCGGTCGTCGGACAGAAGCGGGTGCTGCTGGCGGCACCGCGCGGGTACTGCGCCGGCGTCGACCGCGCCGTGGTCGCGGTCGAGAAGGCGCTCGAGCACTACGGCGCGCCGGTGTACGTGCGCAAGCAGATCGTCCACAACGTGCACGTCGTGTCCGAGCTCGAGAAGCAGGGCGCGATCTTCGTCGACGAGGTCGACGAGGTGCCCCAGGGCGCGCACGTCGTGTTCTCCGCACACGGCGTCTCTCCGGCGGTCGTGCAGGGCGCTGCGGCGCGTGGGCTGCACGCGATCGACGCGACCTGCCCGCTGGTGACCAAGGTGCACCGCGAGGCCGTGCGGTTCGCGCGCGACGACTTCGAGATCCTGCTCATCGGCCACGAGGGCCACGAGGAGGTCGAGGGCACCGCGGGCGAGGCGCCCGAGCACGTGACCCTCGTCAACGGTCCCGGCGACGCCGACACCGTGCAGGTGCGCGACCCCGACAAGGTCGTGTGGCTGTCGCAGACCACGCTCTCGGTCGACGAGACGATGGAGACCGTGCGCCGCCTGCGCGAGCGCTTCCCGAACCTCCAGGACCCGCCCAGCGACGACATCTGCTACGCGACGCAGAACCGCCAGGTCGCCATCAAGAAGGTCGCCGAGCAGGCGGAACTCGTGATCGTGGTCGGCTCGGCCAACTCCTCCAACTCGGTGCGGCTCGTGGAGGTCGCGCTCGAGTACGGGGCGAAGGCCGCGTACCGGGTCGACTACGCCTCCGAGATCCGCCAGGAGTGGCTGGACGGCGTCGCATCGGTCGGCGTGACGAGCGGCGCGTCCGTGCCCGAGGTGCTGGTGCAGGAGGTGCTCGACGAGCTCTCCGCCGCCGGCTACGGCGAGGTGCAGGAGGTCAAGACCGCCGAGGAGGACCTGATGTTCTCGCTGCCGAAGGAGCTCCGCAAGGACATCTCCGGCAAGCAGGACGCGCGGGCGCTCGGCGGGCGCGGAGGCGCAGGCCGCTGAGCCGTCCCGTACTGACCGGTGCCGCCTCGGTCGGCGCTACTCGCTGAGGCGCTCGATCAGCTGCGCCTTCGACAGCCGCGAAACGTTCGCGAGACCGCGGGCGCGTGCGACATCCCGCAGGGCCTGCGCCGTCATGCGGTCGAGTGCAGGGTCGTGCGGCTCGGCGGTGGCCGTCGAGCCGGCGAACTCCGCCGCGGTGTCGGCCGTCGGGTCCTCGACGTTCGGCAGCGGCGGGGTGAGGTCGATGGCGGAGGCGGAGGTCGGCTCGTCGGGCGCGCTCTGCTCAGCGGGCCGCGTGCCCGCGGTGGTGCGCGGGCCGGCCGCATCCGCAAGGCGGGCGCGCAGCTTCTGCGCCTTCTTCCGCGCCTTCTTGTCGACCGCCTCCGCGGCCTCCACCGCCGCGTCGACGGCCTTCACGGCGCGCTTGTAGGCCTTCTTGGCCGCCTTCTCGAGCTTGTCCTGCTTCTTCTGCTTGGCCATGCCTCGACGTTCCCACCGGGCAGCGCCCAGGGCAAGAGCAGAGCGGGCGTCAGCGCGCGTCAGTCCGCCGGGCCGCTCGCCTCGCCCACGATCTCGTCGGCGTGGTCGGAGATCCAGGACATGAGCGGGAGGAGATGCTCCGTCAGCGCCCGGCCGCGCTCGGTGAGGCTGTAGTCGACCCGGGGAGGGATCGTCGGCTGGGCGGTTCGGAGGACGAAGCCGTCGTGCTCCAGGGTGCGGAGCGTCTGGGCCAGCATCTTCTCGCTGATGCCCTGCACGGTGCGGCGCAGCTCGCCCCAGCGGTGGTCGCTCTGCGAGAGGGCGACGAGCACGAGCACGCCCCAGGTGCTCGTGACGTGATTCAGCACGATCCGGCTCGGGCAGGCGGCGGGGAGGACGCCGTCGGTGAAGCCGTAGCCGCTCAGCGGCCTGTTTCCGATGTCCACGTCAGTAACTTACCGAAAAGTGGGTACCCGCGGATGGGAAGTTTCGGCGCGCGGAGCGGGTTCGCCTTCATGTCCGACCGAAAGGAAACCACCCATGACCATCCTCGTCACCGGAGCCACCGGCCACCTCGGCCGTCTCGTCGTCGACGCGCTGCTCGAGCGCGGCGTGCCCGCTGAGCAGATCCGCGCCGCCGGCCGCTCGGCCGAGCGCCTCGCCCCGCTCGCCGCCCGCGGCGTCGACACCGCCGTGATCGACTTCGAGCGCCCCGAGACGCTCGTGCCCGCGTTCGACGGCGTCGACGCCGTGCTGCTCGTCTCCGGTTCCGAGGTCGGCAAGCGCGTGGCCCAGCACGCCAACGCCATCGAGGCCGCGAAGGCCGCCGGCGTCTCCCGCCTGGTCTACACGAGCGCGCCGCGCGCGACCGACTCCGCGCTGGTGCTGGCGCCGGAGCACGCCGAGACCGAGCGGCTGCTCGCCGCCTCCGGCCTCCCGGTCACCATCCTGCGCAACAATTGGTACACCGAGAACTACGTCGGCCAGCTCGACACCGCCGCAGCGACGGGCGAGCTCGTCGGCAGCGCGGGGGAGGGGCGGGTCGCCAGCGCCTCCCGCAAGGACTACGCGGAGGCCGCGGCCGTGGTGCTCACGGAGCCGGGCCACGACGGCGCGGTCTACGAGCTGAGCGGCGACGTCGCGTGGACGTTCGACGAGCTCGCCGCCACGATCGGCTCGCTGATCGGCCGCGAGGTCGCCTACCGCTCGGTGTCGCCGGAGGAGCACGCGAGCATCCTCAGCGGCGCCGGCCTCGACGAGGGCACGGTCGGCTTCGTCGTCGCGCTCGACGGCAACATCCGCGACGGGCTGCTCGGGGAGGCGACCCCGACGCTCCGCGAGCTGATCGGCCGCCCGACCACGCCGCTCGCCGAGGGTCTCGCCGAGGCGCGCGAGGACGACGCGGCGGCCTGAGCCGGGACGCAGCCGTCGAGCCCGCCGCGCCGGGCGCCTCCGATCAGGGGGTGCTCGGCGCGGGCGGCGGCGAGAAGCCGCCATAGACGTCCAGCAGCGCCGGGTCGGTGGAGACCATGAGGCTCGCGAAGACGATCAGCGCGATGAAGGCGATGACGCCCGTGATGAGCGGCACGTAGAACGCGACGCGCTTGCGCACCAGGAGCCAGACGGAGAGGCCGGTCGACACCGCCCACAGGCCCGCCATCGTGATGGTGCCGATCGTGACGATGGTGCCGACGACCGGCTCGGGCGTGTAGTCGCCGAGGCCCTGCGAGCTGTGCAGCAGCTGCAGGTAGGCGGGGAACGCCTGCAGGATGCCGATGGAGTACGACAGCCCGAAGAAGCCGAAGACCAGCAGGAGGACCGTCAGCGGCAGATCCCAGCGCGAGGTGGCGCGGGGCTGCTGCAGCACGCCGCCCGGAGGCGCCTGGTAGGCGTGGGGAGGCGGCGCCTGGTGCTCGACGGGCGACTCTTCCGCTCCGGACGCAGCGGGGCTGGTCCGGGAGGTGTCGAGCCGGTCGGCGTCGGCCGGCGGCGTCCAGGTCCAGCCCGGTGGCGCCAGCTCGCCGTACTTCGGCCGCGGCCGCTCGTCCGGCTGCGGGTGCTGCTCGGCCATCCCGGCCGCCTCCTCGATGGTGCGCGGCGGCCGGCACGGGGCCGGCCGCCGCTGACGGACTACTTGCCGGAGTGGCCGGCCGAGCCGAGCTGCTGCGTGGCCTCGACGACGCGGGCGGCCATCGCCGACTCCGCGACCTTGCCCCACGCGCGCGGGTCGTACAGCTTCTTGTTGCCGACCTCGCCGTCGACCTTGATCACGCCGTCGTAGTTCTTCAGCATGTAGTCGGCGATGGAGCGGGTGAAGGCGTACTGCGTGTCGGTGTCGATGTTCATCTTCACGACGCCGTTGCGCACGGCCTCCGCGATCTCGGCGTCGGTCGAGCCGGAGCCGCCGTGGAAGACCAGGTCGAGCGGCTTGGCGCCGGTGCCGTACTTCGCCGCGATGCCGTCCTGGATCTCCTTGAGGAGCTCCGGGCGCAGCTTCACGTTGCCCGGCTTGTAGACACCGTGCACGTTGCCGAAGGTGAGGGCGGCCATGTAGCGGCCGTTCTCGCCGAGGCCCAGCGCCTCTACGGCCTTCTCGACGTCGGCGAGAGTCGTGTAGAGGGCCTCGTTGGAGCCCTCGTGACGCACGCCGTCCTCCTCGCCGCCGACGACGCCGATCTCGACCTCGAGGATGGCGTTGATGGCCTTGGTGCGCTTGATCATCTGCTGCGCGATCTCGATGTTCTCGTCGAGCGGCACAGCGGAGCCGTCCCACATGTGGGACTGGAAGATCGGGTTGCGGCCGGCCTTCACCTCCTCCTCCGAGGCGGCGATGAGCGGCAGCACGAAGTCGTCGAGCGCGTTCTTGGGGCAGTGGTCGGTGTGCAGTGCGACGGTCACCGGGTAGTTCTTCGCGACCTCGGTCGCGAACTTCGCGAACGCGAGGGCACCGGTCGCGCGCGCCTTGACGGACTGGCCCGCGAAGTAGTCGGCGCCGCCGGTGGTCACCTGGATGATGCCGTCGCTGCCCGCCTCGGTGAGGCCCTGCAGCACCGCGTTGATCGTCGACGACGACGACACGTTGAACGCGGGGTAGGCGAAGCCGCCGGCCTTCGCCTTGTCGAGCATCTCTGCGTACTGGTCCGGCGTTGCGATGGGCATTGAAGCTCCTTGAAGAGATCGGGGTGTCGAACGGGTCTCATCATACGGGCGCTTGACAGGGCGGGAGTCGTCTCCCATCATGGTCAAAGGCTTGATGGTCTGACCATCATTCCAAGAACCACCGAAGGACGGCCCGCGGGCCGGCCACGAAGGAGTAGGCACATGAATCTGCACTCCCTGTTGCAGAAGCGGACCGCGGAAGCCGGCCCCATCCGCGTCGGCGTCATCGGCGCCGGCAAGTTCTCGTCGATGTTCCTGACCCAGGCCGTGAACAGCCCGGGCTTCCACGTCGTGGGCGTCGCCGACATCAACGTCCCGAAGGCCAAGGGCGCGCTGGAGCGCACCGGCTGGGCGGCCGAGCGTTACGCCGCCGCGAGCTTCGACGAGGCGCTGCGCACCGGCGCCACCTTCGTCACCGAGAGCGCGGACGCCCTGCTCGAGCGGCCCGAGATCGAGGTCGTGCTCGAGATCACCGGTAACCCGATCATCGGCACCTATCACGCGCTCAAGGCCATCGACAACGGCAAGCACGTCATCATGGTCAACGTGGAGGCGGACTGCATGGTCGGCCCGATCCTCCAGCGCCGCGCCCAGGCCGCCGGCGTCGTCTACTCGATGGCGTACGGCGACCAGCCCGCGCTCATCTGCGAGATGGTCGACTGGTGCCGCACGGTCGGCTTCGACGTCGTCGCCGCGGGCAAGGGCACCAAGTACCTCCCCGAGTACAACTACTCGACGCCCGACACCGTGTGGAACTACTACGGCTTCACCGACGAGCAGCTGGCCTCCGGCGACTACAACCCGAAGATGTTCAACTCGTTCCTCGACGGCACCAAGTCGGCGATCGAGATGGCGGCCGTGGCCAACGGCACCGGGCTGATCCCGCAGGACGAGGGCCTCAACTTCACCCCGGCCGGCGTCGACGAGCTGTCGACCCTGATCATCCCGAAGGTGAACGGCGGCACCCTCAGCCGCTCCGGGACCGTCGAGATCGTCTCCAGCCTCAACCGCGACGGCAGCGATGTGTACCGCGACCTCCGCTGGGGCGTCTACGTCACCTTCGAGGCCCGCACGGACTACGCCGTGCAGTGCTTCGCGGAGTACGGCGTGCAGACCGACCCGTCCGGCCGCTTCGGCGAGCTGTACCGGCCGTACCACATGATCGGGCTCGAGCTCGGGGTCTCGATCGCGGCCGCCGTGCTGCGCAACGAGGCGACCGGTGCCCCCACCGGCTTCCGCGGCGACGTCGTCACGACCGCCAAGAAGGACCTCCGCGCCGGCGAGACGCTCGACGGCGAAGGCGGTTACACGGTGTTCGGCAAGCTCGCCCCCGCGGCGGTCTCGCTCGAGCACAACGCCCTGCCGCTCGGCCTCGCCCACGGCGCCAAACTCATCCGCGACGTGCCGAAGGACCGCATGGTCTCGTGGGACGACATCGACGTGGACGAGACGCTCCAGGCCGTGCAGGTCCGCAAGGAACTCGAGGCGGAGTTCCGCAGCGAGCACCTGGCCGCGGTCTGACCGACAGACCATGAGCGCCATGAACCCTAGACTGCTTCTCACCGGAGGCGACGCTCCTGGCGCCGACTCCGACGAGAACCAGATGGGGGGACCCGATGTCCGCAGATGCGACGTGGGAGCCCGTGCAGCGGGTGCGCACGTACGAGCAGGTCATGGCGCAGATCGAGGAGCGCATCCTCGACGGCCGGCTGAAGGCGGGCGACCACCTGCCGAGCGAGCGCGACCTCGCGCTGTCGCTGGGCGTCAGCCGGCCGTCGCTCCGGGAGAGCCTCCGCGTGCTGGAGGCGCTCGGCGTGGTGGACATCCGCCGCGGCGGCGGGCCGGAGGGCGGGGCGGTGCTGGTCGGGACGCCCGGTCCCGGCTTCGTCAACCTCCTCAAGCTCCAGCTCGCCCTCGGGCACTTCAGCCAGACCGACGTGCTCGAGACGCGCATCGCGCTCGAGACCTGGTCGTGCTGGGAGGCGGCCCATCGCGCGACGGATGAGGACCACACCCGGCTGGCCGGCATCCTCGACGCGATGGAGGACCCGGAGATCGACACGGGCGAGTTCAACCGGCTCGACAGCGCCTTCCACGTGGCGATCGCCGAGTCCACCGGCAACGCCTTGACCGCCCACCTGATGCAGTCCCTCCGGATCGCGATCAACCGCCAGATGATCGAGGCCTACGCGAGCCTCGAGAACTGGCGGGAGACCGCGAAGACGGTCAGGGCCGAGCATCGCGAACTCCTCGCCGCCATCGTGCGGCGGGACCCCGATGAGGCCGCGCGCCAGGTGCGCGACCACATCACCAGCTTCTACAAGATCGGCAACGTCGGCGGGGTCAGCAGCCCCGCCGGGTAGGCCAGGGAGAGGGTCTCCCGGCCTGATGAGTATCAAGGGAGATATCCTCACCATGACCATGACAGCGACCCGCTCGCAGCAGGCGGCCAACGGCTCGCCCGACAGGCTCAAGGTGGCCATCGGCTCCGCCGTCGGCACCACGGTCGAGAACTACGACTTCCTCGCCTACGGCACCGCCGCAGCGCTCTACTTCGGCACCGACTTCTTCCCCAGCGAGGACCCGGTGGTCGGCGTCCTGCTCGGCTTCCTGACCTTCGGCATCGGCTTCGCGATGCGCCCGCTCGGCGGCATCATCGGCGGCTTCCTCGGCGACAAGTACGGCCGCAAGCCGGTGCTCGTCGGCGCGCTGTTCGTCATGGGCATCTCGACCGTGCTGATCGGCCTGCTGCCGACGTACGCGCAGGTCGGCCTCCTGGCTCCGCTGCTGCTCACCGCCATCCGCGTGGTGCAGGGCCTCGCCTTCGGTGCGGAGTGGGGCGGCGCCATCCTGATGACGTTCGAGCACGCGCCGTGGCGCAAGCGCGGCAAGTACTCCGCCATCCCGCAGGTCGGCGTGCCGCTCGGCGTCTTCCTCGCGAACGTCGCCTTCCTGCTGTCGGCCGGCCTCGGCAACGAGCTCGCCTGGCGGCTGCCGTTCATGCTCAGCGCCGTGCTGATCATCGCCGGCCTCATCATCCGCCTCAAGGTCTCCGAGAGCCCCGAGTTCGAGGAGGCGAAGACGGCGGGCACCCTGGTCAAGAACCCGATCCTCACCGTGCTGCGCAACGACTGGCGCACCGTGCTGCGCGTCATCGCGCTGCGCCTGGCCGAGACCGGCGGCTTCTACGTCATCGTCACCTACCTGATCAGCTACATCACCTCGGGCGAGATCGCCTCCCGCGAGACCGCGCTGACCGGCCTGATCATCGCGACGGCGCTCGGCTGCTTCACGACCGTGCTGTTCGGCGCGCTCAGCGACCGGATCGGCCGGAAGAAGACGTACCTGATCGGTTCGCTGCTCACGATCGCCTTCGGCTTCCCGATGTTCCTCATGGTCAACACCGGCCTGCCGTTCCTGATCGTGCTCGTCTACGTGATCGGACTCGCCATCATCCACGACATGCTCGCCGGCACCCAGGGCGCCTACTTCAGCGAGCTGTTCAACACCAACACGCGCACCTCCGGCGCCTCCCTCGGCTACCAGTTCTCGGCCGCCATCTCGGGCTTCATTCCCTTCATCGCCACGGCTGCGGCGATCGGGATGGGCTGGGGCGGCGTCGCGTGGATCTATGTCGCCGTCGGCGTGATCGGCCTGCTCGGCGTCGTGCTCACCCGCGAGACCTGGGGCGCCGCGGAGCGCGCCGAGGTCGAGCGCGTGATCGCGTCCGGCGAGTAGGCCCTCGCAGTGGCCGGGGGCGCGCGGGTCGCGCCCTCGGCCTCCTCTCCTCCGTCCCTTACTCCCGTCCCTTCTTCCGTCCCCTCCGAAAGGACCACCATGAAGACGGTCGTGCTCGACGACGACCCCACCGGCACCCAGTCCGCGACCGGCGTGCGCGTGCTGCTCGAGAGTGACGCGGACCTCCTGACCGAGGCGCTGCGGCTCAGCGACAGCGTGTACGTGCAGACCAACAGCCGCGCGATCGACGAGGATGCCGCCGTGCGTCTGGTGTCGCGGGTGAAGGCGGACGCCGAGGAGGCCGCACGCCGGCTGGGGGAGGAGCTGCAGTTCGTGCTGCGCGGCGACTCCACCCTCCGCGGGCACGTCTTCGCCGAGACCGAGGTGTTCCTCGACCACGACGACGCCGTGATGCTGTTCGTGCCTGCGTTCCCGGACGGCGGCCGCACCACGGTCGACGGCGTGCACCTGGTGCGCGTCGGCGAGGAGGTGCTCCCTGCGCACGAGACCGAGTATGCGCAGGACCCGGTGTTCCCGTTCTCCACGGGGATCCTGGCCGATTACGTTCGCGAGAAGTCCTCGCGCGAGCCGGTCGGAGTGCCGCTGTCGGTCGTCCGCGGCGATGCCTCCGCGCTGGCGACGGCGCTGGCGTCGGCGCCCGCGGGCAGCGTGCTGCTGCCGGACGCGCTGACCGACGACGACATCCGCCGCATCGCCGCCGCCGTGCAGGCCGCCCGCGTGCAGGGCGCGGTCATCGTGGTGCGCTCGGCCGCTCCGCTCGCCGCGGCGCTCGCCGGGGTGCAGAGCCAGGGGCTGCTGCCGCGGCCGATCGTGCCGTCGCCCCGTCCGACTCTGCTGGCGTGCGGCTCCCACACCGGCGGAGCCGCCGCGCAGCTGGCCCGCCTCCGCGAGGAGTGGGGCGAGGAGGCGGTCATCGACACCGCCGCCGCGCTCGCCGACCCCGTCGCCGGCGGCCGCGCCGCCGCCGATCGGGCGCGCACGCAGCTCGCCGACCGGCCACTGACCGTGGTGACCACCGAGCGCGTGCGGTCGGCCGAGAACAACACGCTCGCGCACGGCGAGAAGGTCATGACCGCCCTCACGACCGCCGTGCGCGATCTGCTCCCCGCGGTCGAGGTCGTGGTCGCGAAGGGCGGCATCACCTCCGCCGAGGTGGCCCGCACCGGCATCGGCGCGACCTGGGCGTACGTCGCCGGCCAGGTGCTCCCCGGCGTCTCGGTGTGGCGGATGCTCGCGCACGACGGCCGGGAGATCACCTACGTGGTCGTGCCGGGCAACGTCGGCGGGCCGGAGACGCTGGCCGACGTGCTGGACGCGGTCGGGCTGGTGCCGGTGCCGGCGCCGTCTGCGCTCTGACCGGCTCGTCGCGGCTCGTGCGCGGCGCCACTCGTGCACGGGGGTCCCGACATGCCGTCGGCGCGTCGTCGGCGCGGCGTGTCGGGACCCCTGTGCATGCGAAGACCCCTGCTCGTCGCGGCGTGTGCGTCCAGCGCGTGAACGTCTGTGCGGGTCCGGCCCCCGCGACCACCCCGCTGGCTACACTGGCAACGTCGCCGGCCGCCCTGTCGCCGGCGGCGCCGACACCGTCGTTCGAATCCGTCCGGGAGGACCCATCATGACCACCACCACCGACAGCGCATCCCACTTCAGCCACCCCGATCGGAACCTGGCGATGGAGCTGGTGCGGGCGACCGAGGCGGCGGCCATCCGTGCGACCCCCTGGATCGGGCGCGGCGACAAGAACGCGGCCGACGGCGCGGCGGTGGACGCGATGCGCAAGTTCCTCGGCACGGTCAACTTCGACGGCCTGATCGTCATCGGCGAGGGCGAGAAGGACAACGCCCCCATGCTCTTCAACGGGGAGCACGTCGGCAACGGCCGCGGCCCCGCCTGCGACATCGCCGTCGACCCGATCGACGGGACCTCGCTGACCGCGGCCGGCCGCCCGAATGCGCTCTCGGTGATCGCGGTGTCGGACCGCGGAACGATGCTCGACGCCTCCAGCGTCTTCTACATGTCCAAGATCGTCACCGGGCCGGAGGGACGCGGCGTCGTCGACCTGTCGCAGTCGATCGGCGACAACATCCGCGAGCTGGCGAAGGCGAAGAAGAAGCCGGTCGGCGAGATCCGCGTCGCCGTGCTCGACCGCCCCCGCCACGAGGGCCTGATCGAGGAGATCCGCGCGGCCGGCGCCGGCACGCGCCTCCTGCTCGACGGCGACGTCGCCGGCGGCATCAACGCCGCGCTCTACGAGTCGCGCATCGACATCTGCGTCGGTATCGGCGGCAGCCCGGAGGGGATCACCACGGCCTGCGCGATCAAGGCGCTCGACGGCTTCATGCAGGGCAAGCTCGCCCCCAAGGACGAGGCGGAGCGCGCGGGCGGCATCGCGGCGGGCCTCGACATGGACCGCATCTACGACGCCGACGACCTGGTGAAGGGCGACAACACCTTCTTCGTCGCCACGGGCGTCACCGACGGCGGCCTGGTCGACGGCGTCCGCCGCAAGGGCCCGGTCATCCGCACCGAGTCGATCGTGCTGCGCTCGAAGTCGGGCACGATCCGCCGCGTGAGCGCCGACCACCTGGCCGCGAAGTGGCTGGAGGCGGACCAGCTGTAGAGGCTGCGCGGGTGTGCGTGCGCGGGCTCAGAGCTCGCGCCGCATCACCCAGCGGGTCGTGCCGCCGGAGTGCGCGGCCGTCTCCTGCAGCCGGTGGAATCCGTGCGCCTCGAACAGCCGCACGGTGCCGACGTAACCGCTGATCACATCCACCCGCTCGGGCCCGGCGTCGACCGGGTACCCCTCCACCAGCTCCGCGCCGGAGGCCCGGGCGTGCTCCACCGCGCCGTCGAGCAGATCGTGCATGAGGCCGCGCTTGCGGAAGCCGCCGCGCACGACGAAGCACACGATCGACCACGGGTCGCGCTCCTCGTCGAGGTGCGGGATCGTGCGCGAGTTCAGCAGCCTCCGGTACGTCGACTTGGGTGCGACCGAGCACCAGCCCGCGACCTCGCCGTCGAGATAGGCGAGCACGCCCGGCCCGGGCTCGTGCGAGCACTCGTCTTCCATATAGGCGATGCGCTCCGGCATGCCCAGGCGGGCGTCGCGGTACGACATGCACACGCAGCCGCCGCCTCCCGGCTTGCGCGGCACCATGAAGGTCGCGAAGTCGTCGAAGCGCCCGGTCGCGGGAAGGACGTCGATCGTCATGGCGTGAGCGTAGTGGAGGGGGCCGACATCGGGTTTGTCGCGCGAGACTCTCGCGGGACCGGCCTTCAGAACGCGACGAGCGGCCGCAGCTCCACCCTGCCGTGCAGCGGTGCGCGCCGGGCCCAGGCCTCGGCCTCGTCGAGCGAGGCGCAGTCCAGCAGGTAGTAGCCGGCGGCGACCATGCCGTCGGCGACGATCGGCTGCTCTGGGGCGTCCTCCGCGGCGGCGTCGAGTTCCGTGCCGACGATACGCGCCTGCTCAGGCTCGAACATGCCGGAGTCGACGAAGACGCCGGCCTCCTGAGCATCGTTCTCGAACGCGGACCAGGCCGCGTAGTCGTCGGCGCCCCCGCCCTCGTACCTGCCGTGCGACCACATGAGGAGCATCACCTTCATGCCGGCGATGCTAGCGAGCGGGGCCGGTGCGCGGAATCAGTATTCGCCCTTCAGCACGAAGAACGAGCCGCGGATCGTGCCGGCAAGCTTCGACTTCTGCCGCGCGAACTTGAACGCGGACAGCTCCTCCGGCACCTCCATGCCGTCGGAGAGCTTGAACCCGACGGCGCGCTTGCCGCCCTCCTCCAGCGTGTAGAGGACGTTGATCGACAGCCCCGACTCGTAGAACACGTACGACCACCGCACGCCGCCCACCTCGAACTCGCTGAGATTGAGCGCGGGGGAGGCGATCACGATGTCGCGCTCCTCCTTCAGGATCCGGCTGATCCGCTCCAGCACCTCCGGCGCCTCCTCCGGCGTGTCGACGGTGAAGTCGTGCTCGTACTTGTTCTTGAAGTACCGCGCCTCGTTCGCGCGCAGCCCGGCGAGGGCGTCCGCAACGGGCGACGACTCGAGCCCGGTCGTGGAGACGTTCACGAAATCGACGGTGTACGGCATGTGTGCTGGCCTCCTGAGTCGGTGGGTGGCGCTGTGTGCGGGATCGGAACCAACGCTAGTGGGAGGAGCGGCGGCGCGACTTCTCGAAAACCGCTCAGCTGTGGAGGGAGTTCGGGTGCGGCGTCAGACGATCCGCTCGAACACCATGGTGGCCTGGATGCGGTCGCCGCCGCCGAGCCCCTTGCTCCCCGAAGCGGCTGTGGAGATGGTGTGCAGCCGGTAGCCGAGCGCGGCCTGCTTGTTGATGGCCTTCTCGAGCTCGGTCAGATTGCCCGACCCGGTTCCCCAGAGCTTCTCCTTCAGGATCACCTGGAGGACGACGTAGTCCATGCCGGCGGGCGCCGGCCGCGGCCGGCCTCCGGCGACGGACTCCGCCTCGATGCGGTCGACGATCCCCGAGATGCCCCCGGCCGCGGGGGCCGGCGGCTGCACCCGATCCGTCCAGGTCTGGCCGTCCCACCACCTCATCGTCCCGGAGCCGTCGTCGTACCATCCGGCCTGTGCATCTGCGGACATCGCCATTCCTCTCATCGGATCGTCTGTCGATCCGACTCGTAGTCTGACGGAGCCGGGATGCTGGCTGTGATCCCCAAAACGGGATGCGCAGCGCGATCCGCCGGACGAGGGTGCGAGCGCTGCGGGGCGACCGGAAGGGAGGCGCGTGTCCGGTCGATTATCGGCTGTGTTGAACATGGCAGAGGCCGACCCGGTGGTATCCCCTCTTTTCGCTGGCTTCGGAGGGACCGCGGCTGCCACGGTGTGTCTCTCCCGGCGCCGTTGACTTCTCCTTGCCCTCCATGCGGGCCTTGCCACTCCTCCACGGCTCCTCACCTGGGCGGTCGCTTCGAGGCGCCCGCGGCCTGTTTTGCACGGGAGCCGGACGTGCTTGGATGAGCGCGTGAGGCATCCGATGGATGCCCTGCCAGGACTGGCGCGTTGTGGGAGCACAGGCATGGAGCTCGACAGGCTGCGGCGAGCGGGAACGGATCCCGACCCGGAGTTCCTCGTGCGCGAACTGGTCGGCAGCGTCACGCGCGCACTCCCGGACGACGTCGCCGGAAGCGTGCTCGTGGTCGAGCGCACGCGCACACTCTCCGACTGGTTGGGCCGCCGCCCCGGCGCGATCACCCGGCTGCGGCTGTCGGGGGAGAGGGAGGCGCTGTCGCTGCGACAGGAGCCAGGTGGCCGATGGATCGCCGAGGTGGAGGAGTGCTACGCGGGCGTGGTGCTCTCGAACCACTCGATCACCTTCGGCCGCTGGCTGACGGCCTTCGCCGAGCTCGTCGACGATCTCGCCGTCCGCGCCGCAGAGGACTCGGCGGACGCCGCGCGTGCGCTGCAGAAGCTGGGCATCCTGCCGCCCGGATCGGAGGTCCACGTGGATGGCGCCGACCCCGCGCGAGACCTCTTGACGCTCGCTGCGCGTCTCGGACGCCGCGTGCCCGGGGAGGCTGTCGCGGCGGTCGGACGGATCGGCGCGCTGCTCGCCGAGACCCTTGCGCGAGTGGCCGGGTCGGGCGAGCCGGACGCGACCGTGCGGCTGGCGGCGACCGTCTACCTCCCGGACACGCTGCGGGCCTACCTCGCACTCCCGCCCGAATGGGCTGCCGAACACGTGCTGGCCGGCGGCCTCACGCCTGCCCAAGCGCTGCTCGCGCAACTCGACGCCCTCGAATCCGCCGCGCAGAGCATGAGGGACGCGGCGGTGGAGCAGGATGCGTCGGCCCTGCTGGTGAACGGGCGATTGCTCGCGGAGCGGTTCGCGGGGCCGCGGTTGGAGCTCGATTTGCCGTGAGTGGGGCGGGTGCCAGTCAATAGGTCAGCGGGATGGTGAACCCACCCGAGAACAGCACCACACCCAATCCGACGACCGCCAACCCCACGATCACGATGTACGAGAGCGTGCGCACCCAACCCCAGTCGTCGCCTCGAGCAGTGATGACCAGGGCCGCGGCGGGCACGAGCATGAGGCCGCCGAAGAGCAGCGTCGGAGCGACGCGAACGTCCGGTGCGGGGCACGGATACGCGAGCGCGCACAGCGTCGGAAGGCCCAGAGCGAGCCACATGAGAAGCCAGGTCGACAGCAGGATGCAGACCGCTGGGAGGGTCCTTGCTGCCAGGCGCATCCGTTGCGTCTTGTCAGCCTCCATATCGCCACTTTGGCAGAAGCCGGGCGGCCCGGCTCAGACGTTGAAGCGGAACTCCACCACGTCGCCGTCCTGCATGACGTAGTCCTTGCCCTCCATGCGGGCCTTGCCGCGGGAGCGGGCCTCGGCGATGCTGCCGGCCTCGACGAGGTCGTCGAAGGAGATGACCTCGGCCTTGATGAAGCCCTTCTCGAAGTCGGTGTGGATGACACCGGCCGCCTGCGGGGCCTTCCAGCCCTTGTGGATGGTCCAGGCGCGCGACTCCTTCGGGCCGGCCGTGAGGTAGGTCTGCAGGCCGAGGGTGTCGAAGCCGATGCGGGCGAGCTGGTCGAGGCCGCTCTCCTCCTGGCCGGTGGAGGCGAGGAGTTCCGCGGCGTCGGCCGCGTCGAGGTCGATCAGCTCGGACTCGAGCTTGGCGTCGAGGAACACGGCCTGCGCAGGGGCGACCAGGGCGGCGAGCTGTGCGCGGCGGGACTCGTCGGTGAGGACGTCCTCATCCACGTTGAACACGTAGATGAACGGCTTTGCCGTGAGCAGCCCGAGCTCCTTGATCGGCTCGAGGTCGATCGTGGAGGCCGACAGCGGCTTACCGTCGTTCAGGTACGCGATCGCCTCGCGCGTGGTCTCGAGGACGACCGGCTCCAGCTTGCGGCCCTTGACCTCCTTCTCGTACCGCGTCTCCGCCTTCTCGAGGGTCTGCAGGTCGGCGAGGATCAGCTCGGTGTTGATCGTCTCCATGTCACCGGCCGCGTCGACCTTGCCGGCGACGTGGACGACGTCGGGGTCGCTGAAGCCGCGGACCACCTGCGCGATGGCGTCCGCCTCGCGGATGTTCGCGAGGAACTTGTTGCCGAGGCCCTCACCCTCGCTCGCGCCCTTCACGATGCCGGCGATGTCGACGAACGACACCGGCGCCGGCACGATCCGCTCGCTCGAGAACAGCTCGGCGAGGGTGTCGAGGCGGGGGTCGGGCAGGTTCACCACGCCGACGTTCGGCTCGATCGTCGCGAACGGGTAGTTCGCGGCGAGCGCCGTGTTCTTGGTCAGCGCATTGAACAGGGTGGACTTGCCCACGTTGGGCAGCCCGACGATACCGATAGTGAGAGCCACGGTCGTCCATTCTACGGGCCACCCGGGCGACGCCGACGCGACGGCCGGTCACGACAGCGTCGCCCGGTAGCAGCGGGTCACGTACGGCAGCTCCAGCGTCTCGCGCCCGGCCAGGTCGGGATGCTCGGCCGTCAGCCGCCGCAGTGAGGCGATCACGGCGGCCTGCGCCTCCGGATCCTTGGTGATGAAGTAGCTGCGCGACCGCGCGAGGTCGAGCAGCCCGTCCACGGACAGCGGCTGCACCCATGTGACGTCGTGCCGTTCCAGCGGACCGAACGGTTCGGGCACCTGCGGCTCCTCGTCCTCACCGTAGGTGGCGTCGGGCGAGCCCATCAGCTCGCCCAGCTCGCGCACCCAGTCGACCGACTCGTCGCGGTCGTTCCACACCAGCCCCAGTCGTCCGCCCGGGCGGAGGACCCGCGCCACCTCGGACGTCGCCCTGCCCGCATCGAACCAGTGCCAGGCCTGTGCCGCGACCACCAGAGAGAACGACGCGGCCGAGAGCGGGATCTCCTCCGCTCCTCCGACCCGCACCTCCACTCCGGGGATCCGGTCGGCGAGGACCCGCAGCATCTGCTCCGAGGGGTCGACGGCCGTCACCTCGAACCCCCGGGAGGCGAGCTCGGCGGTCAGCTTGCCCGTCCCGGCGCCGAGGTCGAGCACCGGTCCCGCGATGCCGTCGGTCAGCCACGACACCGCCTCGGCGGGGTAGGAGGGGCGGGCGGCGTCGTACACCTCAGCCGCCTGGTCGAAGGAGGCGGCGTGGGCTTCGCGGTCGTTTCTCTGGCGCATGGCCTGATGCTACGCAGCGTGTCCGGAGGACCGGGAGGGGTCGCCGAAATCGGTGGAGAACGTGTTCTGACGGGGAGGCTGTGGGGAACCGCGCGGCCGTGGATCGGCTGGGGCGCCGCCGCGGGCGCCGGATGGCGCGGCACGCGGACGGCCTCCGCGACCTCGTCGGTGGGCCGTGCGAGCATCACACCGTGACCCTGGACTTCACCGCCATCGACTTCGAGACCGCCAACTCCTCCGCCGCCTCCGCGTGCTCGGTGGGGCTGATCAAGGTCCGCGACGGCAAGGTGGTCGACCGCGCCGGCTGGCTGATCCGCCCGCCGTTCGGGCACGACCACTTCCAGGAGTGGAACGTGCGCATCCACGGCATCCAGCCGGAGCAGGTGGTCGACGCTCTGGGGTGGGTGGAACAGCTCGCGGATCTGGTCGCCTTCGCGGAGGACGACCACCTGGTCGCCCACAACGCCGGGTTCGACATGGGCGTCATCCGTGCGGCCTGCGCGGCCACGGCCGTCGAGTGCCCGGAGTACCGCTATCTCTGCAGCCTGCAGGTCGCACGGCGCACCTACTCGCTGGAGTCCTACCGTCTTCCGGTCGCTGCGATGGCCGCAGGGTTCGAGGACTTCCACCACCACGACGCCCTGGCGGACGCGGAGGCCTGCGCGGCCATCGTGGTCCACGCGGCACGACGCCACGGGGCGGCCACCATCGACGACCTGGCGGAGCTGTGCGGCGCCCGCGTCGGGCGGATCGGGATGCCGGTCGCGGCCTGAGCGCGTGGCGGGCTGAGTCGGTCGCGGGTTGAGCCGGTCGCGGGTTGAGCCGGTCGCGGCAGCCGGTCACGCCATCCACAGGCGCCGAGCGTCCGCGGGTTCTCCACGGATCGGCGTCGCGCGCGTCCGGTGTCGGACGCCCCTGACACACTGAGGCCATGGACATCCTCGCCCTCCTCCTCGGACTCGTGCTCGGCCTCGTCGTCGGCGGTGCCGCGGCGGGCACGGTCGTCGCCTCCGTGCTCCGCCGGCGCCCATCCGCAGACACCGCGGCGGTGCAGGTCGACCCCGCCGTCATCGAGGCGCGCCATGCGACCGAGCTGGCGGAGGTGCGGGCGGCGGAGGCCGCCGTGCAGGCCGAGATCCGCACCGATCTCGCCGCGGCGCACACGCGCGTCGACGCGCTGCAGGAGCAGTTGCGCGGCGCCCAGGAGCAGTACCGCGAGCTGCTCGAGCGGCAGCGGGCGGAGGCGCAGGAGCGCGCCGAGCGCGAACGCACGGAGGCCCAGGAGCGCACGGCCCGCGAGCGAGCGGAGAGCAAGGTCCTGGAGGCGCTCGCGCCGGTGCGCCAGACGCTCACCGAGATGCAGCGCAAGGTCGTCGAGCTCGAGACGCAGCGTCACGAGCAGCACGGCCAGCTGACGCAGCAGCTGCGCACGGCGGCGGAGTCGGAGGAGCGCCTCCGCAGCACCGCGGAGGCGCTGGCGTCGGCCCTCCGCTCCAACAGCACGCGTGGCGTCTGGGGCGAGACCCAGCTGCGCAGCGTCGTGGAGGCGGCGGGGCTCATCGAGCGCGTCGACTTCTCGGTGCAGTCCAGCATCCAGTCCGAATCCGGCTCCGGGCGCCCCGACATGATCGTGCACCTCCCCGGCGGCAAGAGCATCGCCCTCGACGCGAAGGTTCCGTTCAACTCCTACCTGGAGGCCAGCCAGATCCCGGCCACGGCGACCGGTTCCGAGCGGGCACAGCGCGACGCGCTCCTGAAGCAGCACGTGAAGGCGGTCCGCGACCACATCACCGCGCTGGGCAACAAGGCCTACTGGACCGGGCTGGAGTCGTCGCCGGAGCTGGTGATCGCCTTCATCCCGAGTGAGTCCCTGGTGTCGTCGGCGCTGGAGGCGGACCCGTCGATCATGGAGTTCGCCTTCGGCAAGCGCGTGGCGCTCGCCTCGCCGGTCACACTGTGGTCGGTGCTGAAGACCGTGGCGTTCAGCTGGCAGCAGGACGTGCTGACGCAGGAGGCGAAGCAGTTGTTCGACCTCAGCCGCACGCTCTACACCCGCCTCTCCACAACGGCCGGGCACATCGAGAAGCTCGGCCGGTCGCTGGAACGGACGATCAAGGACTACAACGGCTTCGTCGGCTCGCTCGAGCGGCAGGTGTTCCCCGCCGCACGCAAGCTCAACGCGCTCGACGAGTCGAAGGTCATCGGCGTCATCGAGGGCATCGAGGAGTCGCCGCGCGAGCTGACCGCGTTCGAGCTCGTGAGTGAGCTCGATTCCCCGAGTGCGGTCACCGCCGGCGAGCCTGTCAGCTCTGCCGCGGTCGCGCCCGTCTCGGAAGAGTCGACCGCTGACTCCGGGGATGGTGCGGGTGAGGGCGAGGAACGCGACATGCACGGGATCGACAAGCTCGCGCTGGAGGAGCAGGCACGGGCTCACGAGACCGCGGACCGCTCCGCCGCTGACGACCTCCGGAGCGCGTAGGGTCGGAGAGTGTCGATCGGTTGTGCGAAGGAGTGAGCGTGTCGCTGCAGCAACGGCTCGGTCTCCGGCATCCCATCGTGCTCGGTCCGTTCGGTGGACTCTCATCGGTGAACCTGACGGCGGCGGTCGCCGAGGCCGGCGGACTCGGCTCGTTCGGGCTGTACGGCTATAGCGCCGACCGCATCCGGGAGACGGCTGACGAGCTGCGACGCCGGACGTCCGGCCCGATCGCGCTGAACCTGTGGCTTCCGTGGGTGGGGCCGGGGGAGCGGCCGCTCGGCGAGCCCACCGACCGTCAGACCTACGACGACGCCGCTGAGGCGCTCCGCACGCTCTATGCCGAGGCGGGAGCCGAGCCGCCGCCCTACGCGGAGCGGCTGCTGCCCGCCTTCGAGGAGCAGGTGGAGGCGGCACTCGACGCTCGGCCGGCCGCCCTCAGTTTCGTCTTCGGAGTCCCGCCGACGGAGATCGTCAGCGCGGCGCATGAGCGCGGCATCCTCGTGATCGGTGCTGCGACGACCGTGCCCGAGGCGCTGGCGCTGGAGGCGGGCGGGGTCGACGCGATCGTCGCCTCGGGCTTCGAGGCGGCCGGGCACCGACCCTCGTTCCTGCTGCCGGCCGAGAAGAGCCTCGTCGGGGGCCTGGCTCTGATCCCGCAGGTGGTGGACGCCGTCGACGTCCCCGTCATCGCCGCCGGTGGCATCGCCGATCGACGCGGTGTGGCTGCGGCTCTTGCGCTCGGCGCCGAGGCCGTTCAGGTCGGGACCGCGTTCCTCGCCACCGAGGAGTCGGCGGCGCCCCACTCTCATCGCGACAGCATTCGCTCCTCCGACGCCCACGAGACGGTGCTCACCCGTGCCATGAGCGGACGCTTCGCTCGCGGGCTTCCGAATCACGCGGTGCGCGTCGTGGAGGAGAGCGACGCGATCGCGCCCTTCCCTCTGCAGAACGTCCTGACCGGCGCCTTCCGGCGCGCGGCCGCCGCAGCGGACCGGCCCGACCTCCTCTCACTGTGGATGGGTCAGGGCGCTGCGCTGGCCCGGGGAGCCACGGCGGCCGAGGTCATGGCCGAACTGGTCGCGGGGGTCGCGACCCACCGCTGACGGCGCGGTCCGGGCGCAATTGGCGTTGCGGGCGGGCCGACCACGTGCGGTCGTCCGTCACGCCGAGGCGGCATCCGCTGCTTAATCGCGTTCGACGAGACCCTACCGGCTCACCGCCGCCACGAACGCCGCGACCTCGTCCACGACGAGCCGGGCCACCTCGGCCGGGCGCAGCGGTGACGAGGCAAGCACTTTCATGCCGTGGTCGGCACCGGGCACGGGGACCACACGCACATTCGCGGCATCCGCGGTCTCCGCCCGGACATGCTCAGCGGTGCCGAACGTGTCGCGGTCGCCCTGCAGGACGAGCACGGGCACAGAGGGGGCGAGCAGCTCCTCCAAGCGCGACCGCTCCGGGTGTCCCGGCGGGTGGAGGGGGAAGGCGAGGCAGACCACCCCGGCCGCGCCGAGCTCGGTCGCGGTGCGGCAGGCGACCCGGGCCCCGGCGCTGCGGCCGCCGACGATGAGGGGAAGCCCGCCGACGAGGTCGCGGACAGCGGGAGCGGTCTCCAACCATGCCACGTCGAGCTGTTGCGGCCGCGGGGCGACGCGGCGTCCGGCGACCCGCCACGGCTGCTCGTACCGGAGCACCGTGACGCCGTGCTCCGGGAGCCGGTCCGCGAGCGCCGCCAGGTCGACCGCGCCGATGCCCCCGCCCGCTCCGTGCCCGAGCCAGAGCGCCGCGCGGGGCCGTTCGGCGGGCGCCACGACGAGGCGACCGGGGCCGAGGGAGGTGGGAACGTCGACATCCACGCAACGAACGTACCGGGTGGGCGCCCACGGGCACGAAGCCGAGTGCGTGAGCAAAGCGGAGCGTCCGAACAACACCCGATTGTGTGAACAGTGTGGGAGGTCGCTTCGAGCGTCGGCCGCACCCTTGCCTTCGGGCTGCGGCGACCGACAATGGCGCTACCGAATGAGAAGAAGGAGGCGATGGTCATGGTCGAAGCACGCGATCTCGTGGAGGGGCGTTACACCCTGACCGCGCCAGCGGTCGCCGGCGAACGGGCGGTGCACGGTCAGTACACGCGCCGCGCGGAGCAGGCCGGACCGCGGCCGGAGGTGGTGGGAGCGTACGTCGGCACGCAGCACGACGGCATCCCGCCGATCGTCCGCAGCGTGCACCTGCGCAACGGCAACTACCCGCGCGCCGAGCACGAGCGCACCGAGCCCTGAGAGCGGCGCACACACGGTCGAAGCCGGCGGTCGGGCCCGCCGGCTTCGCTGCGTCCGCGGGCGCGGGCGCGGGCGAGGGGCCCCGCGCCTCTCACACCGCCCGATCGTCCAACGCCGTGATCCCGGTCACCCCGACGATCTCGGCGAGGTCGGCCACCAGGCGGTTCGCCTCGGGTCTTCGTCCGCGGACGCGGATGGAGAACTCGAGGGCTGCGCCGTCGGGCGCCTCCCGCAGCTCGTCGATCCGGGTCTTGGTGCTGCTCGCGGCGCAGCGGTCCAGCACGTCGCGCACGGCCGTGCCCCCGCGGAGGACGCGCACGGTGAGCGTGACGCCGGTGGTGCGGCGCAGCATCCGCTCGGCCATCGGCAGCGAGCCGACGGCGAGGAGGTGGAGGACCGTGCCGGCGACGGCGAGGACCGGCAGGCCTGCGCCGCACGCCATCCCGACGGCCGCCGTGACCCAGATCGACGCGGCCGTCGTGAGGCCGACGACGTTGCCGCGGTTCACGAAGATGACGCCGGCGCCCACGAAGCCGATTCCGGTGACGACCTGCGCGGCGATGCGCGAGGGGTCCGTCGGGCCGAGGCCGAGCGCGGTGAAACCGTAGGCCGAGACCAGCGTGAACAGTGCGGCGCCCAGCCCGACGAGGATGTGGGTGCGCAGGCCGGCGCTCTTCAGTCGGCGCTCGCGCTCGATGCCGATGAGCCCGGTGAGGATGAACGCCAGCAGCAGCAGTCCGAGCTGCACCAGGAGGTGCTCGGGGTCCGGCCACAGCGCCATGCGACGGATTGTAGGGCGGCGCCGGGCGCGTGGCACCAGCGGACCTTGCGTAGCCTCCCCGCCGGGCGGAGCATGGAGGAGGGTGCGATGGGGACGAGGTGATCGCGATGGCGGCGGACACGGGTCGATGTGCAGGATGCGGCGGACGACTGGCGGCGCAGCGGAGGCTGGTGCCCTCGCTCGGCGGCAGCTGGGTCGTGGCGAGCGTGTGGGTGTGCGTGAATCCGGGCTGTGCGCGCAACGCCCAGGGGCGCGACGCGGCGTCGGGGACGCGAGCCGCCGTGGCGTGAGCCGGCGTGGCGTGAGCCGGTGTGGTGTGAGCGCGCCGTGGCGTGAGGCGGCCGAGCGCTTACGGCGATGTCGCGAGGTGCGGCCGTCGGGACGCGTTCTGAGTGCGCCCGCCAGATGCTTCGCGCTGCCGCGCCGCCGTCACCCTGCCGCAGCCTCCGCGCCCCCACCATCCCTCCGGCCACCCGACCGCGGACGCGAGAACACCAGCAGCACGAGGTGCACGACCGCCAGCGCCGACGCGACCGAGACCGCGGTGAGCCAGCTTCCCGGGGTGGTGCCGGCGCTGAACAGCAGGCCCAGGAGGGTCGTGGCGATGATCGCGCCGACGTAGCGGGAGGTCTGGAAGATGCCCGCGGCGACGCCGCTGTCCTCGGGGCGGGCCGAGGCGTACAGGGCCTGGTTCATCGCGATGCTGACGACCGCGTACGGCACGCCGAGCGCCGCCGTCAATAGAAGCACCACCCACGACGCGGTGGAGGCGGCGCCCACCGCGAGCAGCGCGGCTCCGGCGATCAGGGCGCCCGCGCCGCCGAGCAGGGTGGGGCGGAGGCCGACGCGTTCGATCATCCGGGCGGCGAAGGGCGTCACGACGGTCGTGACCGCGGCCAGCGGGAACATCAGGAGGCCCGCTATCCCCGCCGAGTAGCCTCCGTGCGACTGCAGGTACTGCGGCAGGCCGAAGAACGCCGAGTAGTAGACGATGTTGAAGATCGCGAAGCACAGGTAGATCGTCATCAGCCGCCGGTTCGCGGCCAGGAGGCGCAGGTCGAGGAACGGCGTCCGCGTGCGCAGCTCGCGCCACACGAACCCGGCGCCCGCGAGGACCGCGACCGGCAGCAGCCACCACAGCGGCTGCGGGTGCAGGTCGAGCAGGAACACCAGCAGCGACGTCAGGGTGGCGATGAACAGCAGGATGCCGGGGATGTCCGACTCGATCAGGGTGCGGGAGAGCGGGGTCCGCTCGCGCTCGGCGTCGCGCGGGGCGGCGATCCACACGCCGGCGAAGGCCAACGCGGCGAGCGGGACGTTGACCCAGAAGATCGCCTGCCAGCCGAGGAAGGTGACGAGCGCTCCGCCCAGCACCGGGCCGACCGCGGCGCCGGCGGTGTTCGCGATCTGGATGCGGCCGAGCAGGCGCGGGGTGCCGACCTGGCTCGCCGAGGAGAGGGAGCGGAGCATGGCGATGGCCGACGGGAACGCGGGCGCAGTCCCGATGGCGAGTGCGACCCGGCCGAGGCACACCGCGGCGAACGAGGTGGCGAACGGCGTCAGCGCGCACGCGAGCGCCACGACCAGCATCCCGAACAGGAACAGTCGGCGCGGGCCGAACCGGTCGGCCAGCCGGCCCATGAGCGGCTGGCCGGCCGCCGATGCGAGGTAGAAGGCGGTCACCACCCAGGTGACCGTCGTCACGTCGACGTCGAAGTCGCGTTGCAGCGGCACGAGCGCGACCGCGATCATCGACGAGTTGAGCGGGTTGAGCAGCGTGCCGAGGCTGAGGGCCGCGACGGCCGCGGACACCGGGCGGGAGCGGTCGGCCGGCGGAGTCACCCGGCCAGCCTAACCGCGCTCAGTCGTCGAGGTCCGCGGTCGTCACGGGGATGGTGGAACGGTACGGGTACGCCGGCATCGCCGAGTACTCCTCGTCGTCCGCGAGCTCGTACACGTCGTAGGCGAGGGCGCCGGCGAACGTGGTGGCGACGCGGATCTCACCCGGCGGACAGCCTCCGATCAGGGGCACGACCACGACGCTGTCCAGGGTGACGCCGTCCTCGTAGAGAAGGGCCGCCTTGATGGTTCGCGTGAGAGCGTCCATGGCCGGACTTTACGCCGCGCGCACACGCTGACTTGACGACGCGCGGTCCGATCGGGAAACTCGGTCTCGGAGAGGACTCGATGGGAACCCTGATCTACGACGGCGCGGACGGATTCACCTTCGACGACCGTGTGCTGGCCCACCTGCAGGCCGTGATCGCGACCAAGCTGCGCCGACGGGAGGGCTTCCTCCTGATCTGGACCGATCGCACCAGCAGCGAGGAGGGCACGCTGCGCTCGGTGTGGCTCGACCCGTCGATCAGCATCCAGTTCGTGTTCGCGCATCCCCGCCTCCCCGAACTCAACCGGGAGTGGCTCGGCATCCTGACGGAGAAGGCCAACAGCAACAGCGGCCTCATGCTCGACGACAACATCCGCGCCGAGATCCGGGAGGAGATCCCGGAGGGGACGTACCGCACTGCGCGCACGCGCAAGAGGGAGGCGTGACGCATGGGACGGCTGATCTACGGCGCTTCGCAGGAGTACGAGTTCGACGACCGCACGCTCTCGCACGTGAAGATCGCGATCGTCACGAAGCTGCGGCGGCATGAGAGCTTCCTGCTCAACTGGCAGATCCCGCCTGAGCAGGGCGGCGGCCGGATGAGTCTCTGGATCAGCCGCGAGGTGTCCATGGCGTTCGTGTTCAGCGGCAGCCGGCCGCCCAAGCTGAACGACCGGTGGATGGAGGCGCTGCTGCACTCCAGCCAGCGCACCGGCGGCATGTTCATCATGCGCGAGGAGGAGGCGGAGAGCGGCAACTTCGCCGACCGTTAGCGCCCCTGCCGATCTACCATGGAGTCATGGTGAAGGTGGAGGGTCGGCTCGGCGCGCGCGCCGGGCGGGCGGCGGAGTGGCTGGACGCCAAGCTGCTGCCGGTCTTCGGTCCACCCCCGCTCGGCCCGTACGAGCAGGAGTCCCCGAAGACGCAGACGGCCGCGTGCCCGCTCTGCGGCCGCGGACTGGCGGATCACACGACGCAGCGTGACGAGGGTCACGCGTTCCTCGTGTGCCCGTCGCCCGCGACCACGCAGCTGCAGGTGTCGTAGCCGTCGCGCGCAGGGCGCGCGCCGCCCCGGGCGGCGAGCGCGGGGGAGAGTGCGCTGCCCGGCCGGACGCCCTACGGCAGCAGTGCGATCTTGCCGCCCGGGTGTCCCTCGGCGAGGAAGCGCAACGCCTCCGGCGCCTCGGCCAGCGGGTACGTGCGGGCGATGGGCACCTGCAGCCTCCCGGAGCCGGCCAGCTCGAGCAGCCGCGCGCGCACCGAGTCGCGGTAGCGCTGGCTCTCGGGCTGCGCGCCGAAGACGGCGTGGAACCCTTCCTTCTCGGCGCGCTGCGCGGCGACGATGGTGACGATGCGGAGGCGGTCGGGCACCAGCTCCAGCGAGACGTCGACCGCCTCGTCGGTGCCGACGGTGTCGAGCGCGGCGGCGATGGGGCCCTGGGCGGCCTCCCGCACGCGTTCGGCGAGCCCGGGGCCGTATTCGACCGGCAGGCCGCCGAAGCGCCGGACCCGGGCGAAGCCGGCCTCGCTCGCGGTGCCGATCACCCGCGCGCCGAGCTCCGCCGCCTGCTGGAGGATGCTGACGCCGACCGCGCCCGAGGCGCCGTGCACGAGGATGGTCTCGCCGTCGCGCACGTCGGTCACGTGCAGCATCTGGGCGGCGGTGGAGCCGGCGAGCAGGAGGTTGGCGGCCTCCTCCTCGGCCAGGCGCGGCGGCTTGGCGAAGACGTCCTTCGCGGGCACGGTCAGCTCGGTCGCATAGCCGCCCTGGATGCGGAACGCCACGACCTCGTCCCCGACGGCGCCGCCTCCCGACGCCAGTTCGGTGCCCGGCCCGATCGCGGTCACCACGCCGGCCAGCTCGTAGCCGATCGGGACGGGGAACTCGGTGCCGGGCCGCGGCGACGCGACGTGCTTGTAGTCGGCGGGATTCACGCCGGCGGCCCGCACCTCGATGGTGACCTCGCCGGGGCCGGGCTCCGGCACCTCCCGCTCTGCGAACTCCCACGTCTCCGGACCGCCGAACTGGGTCGCGATCCACTGCCGGGCACTGCGTCGTTCTGCCATGGGCGCGAGTCAACGCCCGCCGGCTGGGCGTCGGCTGGACGCCGTGGGCGTCCGGCGCCGACGCGTCAGGACGCGTTGACGGGGTCGCTGATCCTGCCGCTGTGCCGGGCGCGGCGCGGGCGGGAGGGGGCGAGGCGGATGAGCTGCGCGGTCGAGCTGTCGTCGAGCTCCACCAGGCTGTCGCGCGACTTCACGAAGTCGCTGAACGAGCGGTAGCCGAGGGCCTTCTCGCTGAAGGAGGGGTCCATCCGCTTCATCTGGCTCTTCACCTGGCCGGCGTGCAGCCACTCGGAGTCGTCCTTCTCGTGGCCCAGCTGCATCGCGCGGGCGAGCAGGCGGGTGGCGACGAGCTGGAGGTCCTCGGCGGGCTCCTCGTCCGGCTGCTCCGCGGTCTCGGCAGGGCGGCGACGGCGGCGCTTCGGCTTCTGCTCCGGCTCCTCCGCCGCGGCCTCCTCCGCGTCCTCCGCAGTGTTCTCCTCGTCGTCGGCTGCGGCGGCGGGCTGCTCCGCCCGGACCTTGCGGGAGCGGGTGGAGGTGGTGGTCGCGGCTGCAGCCGGCGCCTCGTCCTCGGCGGGGGTGACGGCGGCCTCCTGATCGGAGGAGGTGGCGGCCGAGCCGGCGGAGGCGGCGGCGACCGGCACGTCGTCCGCGGCGTCCGCGGCCTCGTCCCGTGCGATGCCGGGCAGGTCGTCGTAGCTCACGAACTCGTCGCACGCCGCTGCGAGCGAGCGCGCGGTGGAACCGGCGACGCCGATGCCGACGACGTACCGGCCGAGCCGCTTGATCCGCTGGGCCAGCGGGACGTAGTCGCTGTCACCGGCGACGATGACGACGTGCGTGAGCTCGGGAAGGCGGAAGAGGTCCTCCACCGCGTCGACCGCGAGCCGGATGTCGGCGCCGTTCTTGGCGTAGGCGGCGGCGGGGAACAGCTGCACGAGGTCGACCGCGCGCCCGACGAGCTGACCGCGGTACTCGGCGTTCACGGCGGCCGACCAGTCCGCGTACGCCCTGGTCAGCACCAGCGTGCCGAACGACGAGGAGAAGTCGATCACCGCGCCCAGGTCGACCCGCGCCTCCGCGAGCCGCGCCGCGAACGTGGGCTTCGGCTGGCCGCCGGCGGACCGCTGCCGGTCGCGCATGAACGAGCCCCGGCCGTGCACCTGGTCGTAGCGGGAGATGACGATGTTGTCGAAGTCGATGTAGACAGCGACGCGGCCGTCCCCTGGTTCGGTCATGCTGCAACGATAGCCGGACCCGCTGGCGCTCGCCGCGGGGCGGGACTGTAACGTTGTCCCCGCACGCACGCGAAGGGAGACGCTGGTGTCCGCTGCGGGACGGGTGACGATCGCCGGGCTGGCGGCGCGCCTCGGCCTGTCCAAGGCGTCCGTCTCCTATGCCCTCAACGGCCAGCCCGGCGTCAGCGACGAGACCAGGGAGCGGGTGCTCGCGCTCGCCGACGAGCTGGGCTGGCACCCGAGCTCGAGCGCCAGGGCGCTGTCGCGGTCGCTGTCGGACACGATCGGCATCGTGCTGCGCCGCGACCCCGAGCTGCTCGGCACCGAGCCGTACTACATGAGCCTGCTCGCGGGGGTGGAGGCAGAGCTCTCGGCGACCGGGCAGTCGCTGCTCCTGCGCATGGTCGGCACCGCCCCCGGCCAGGACGTCGCCGTGTACCGCCGCTGGAGCGCCGAGGGGAGGGTCGACGGCGTGATGCTGTTCGACATCACGATCGACGACCCCCGGCCCCGGCTGCTCGACGAGCTGGGGCTCGCGTTCGTGCTGCATGGCAACCGTGAGGAGGTCGCCCCGGGCCGCGTGCTCCGCTACGACGCGGGTGGCGACGCCGGCTTGATCGTGCGGCACCTGGCCGGGCTGGGTCACCGCCGCGCGCTGCACATCCAGGGGCCGGGCGACTTCGAGCACGAGCAGGACCGGCGCACCGCCGTCGCGGCCGAGGCCGTGCACGCCGGTATGACGGTGGCGTTCGAGACCTCGGACTACTCGATGGCGGCGGGGGAGAGGCTCGCCGCCCGCGGGCTCGCCGCCGACCCTGGGATCACCGCCGTCATCACCTCGAACGACCTGCTCGCGCACGGCGCTCAGGCGGCGCTCGCGGCCGCCGGCCGTGACGACGTCGCGCTCGTCGCGTGGGACGACTCCCTGCTCTGCCGGCTGGGCTCGCGCCCGATCACCGCGCTCGACCGGTCGGCGGAGGAGCAGGGGAGGCGCGCGACGCGCATGCTGCTGGACCAGCTCTACGGCCTCCCCGCCTCCGTGCACCGGGCGAAGCCGAGCCGGCTGGTCGTGCGGTCGACCAGCCTGCCGGCCCGCGAGGGCGAGCTGACCCCCGCCCGAGGGCAGAAAACACTCGCCGAAAATGCTTGACAAGCACTGAACCGGTTCAGTTATGCTCGGGCGCAGCCGCCGACGCCGGTTCTCGCTCCGCGCCTGCGGCTCCCCATCAAGAGACGAAGGAGTCACAATGAGGAAACGCGCCATCGCGGCAGCGGCCATCGCCGCCGCGGTCTCGCTCGTGGTCGCCGGATGCAGCGGATCGGGCGGCGGCTCGGGCTCGTCGGGGTCGGGTTCGACCATCACCTACTGGGCCAGCAACCAGGGCACCAGCCTCGACAACGACAAGCAGGTCCTGACCCCGGTGCTGAACGACTTCACCAAGCAGACCGGCATCAAGGTCAAGCTCGAGGTGATCGGCTGGAACGACCTGCAGACCCGCATCCAGACCGCCGTGACCAGCGGCCAGGGCCCCGACGTGCTGAACATCGGCAACACCTGGGCCGCGTCGCTGCAGGCGACCGGCGCGTTCCTGCCGTTCGGCGACTCCGAGATGAAGGCGATCGGCGGCGAGGACAAGTTCGTCAAGACCGCGCTCGAGACCGGCGGCGCCTCCGGCCAGACCGTGACCAGCGTCCCGCTGTACGGCCTCGCCTACGGCCTCTACTACAACAAGAAGATGTTCTCCGACGCCGGCGTGCAGCCTCCGACGACGTGGGAGGAGCTCGTGGCGGCGGCCAAGAAGGTCACCACCGGCTCGACGTACGGCTTCTCGCTCGCGGCCGGCAGCTACACCGAGAACGCGCACTTCGCGTTCATCAACTCGGCGCAGAACGGCGGCGCGTGGTTCGACAAGGACGGCAAGCCGACCTTCACGACCAGCGAGAACGTGGACGGCATCAAGCGCTACCTCGACCTGATGCAGGCCGACAAGGTCGTCAACACCTCCAACGCCCAGTACGACAACGGCGTGCAGGCGGTCAACGACTTCGCCACGGGCAAGGTCGCGATGATCCTCAGCCAGAACAACGCCGACTCGTCGATCGTCGCCAACGGCATGAAGTCCGACCAGTACGGCGTGGTGCCGTTCCCGTCGCCCGAGGGCGGCAAGCCGGTCGCCAGCCACGTCGCCGGCATCAACCTGTCGATCTTCAAGAACACGAAGAACAAGGACGCCGCGCTGAAGTTCGTGAAGTACATGACGAGCGAGGACACCCAGGCCACGCTCGGCAAGCCGTTCGCCACGCTGCCGGTGCTCAACGGCGCCAAGGCGACCTTCACCGACAACGCGGAGGAGGCGGCCACCTTCCAGAAGATCTACAACGAGATGTCGAAGCCGCTGCCGCTGGTGCCGGCCGAGGACCAGTTCGAGAACACCGTCGGCAAGGCGATGAACGACATGTTCGCCAAGATCGCCACCGGAGGCACGGTCTCGGACTCCGACATCAAGTCGGCCCTGCAGACCGCGCAGGACCAGGTCGAGCAGTCGATCGGCTGACGACCGTCCGGTGACGCCCGCCGGGCGCGGGAGGCCCGACGGCCTCCCGCGCCCGGCCCGCACCGGTGGCCGCGACCAGCGTTCCACCAGCGAAGGAGAACCATGTCGACGACGACGACCCTCCCGCCGCGCACGGCCGATGCCGCGCCGGCCGCCCCGCCCAAGCGCCGCCGCCGCCCCAAGGGCTGGTGGCTGCCCCTCGTGCTGCTCGCACCGGCGATCGTGTTCGAGCTGCTCATCCACGTCATCCCGATGCTCACGGGCATCTGGATCAGCTTCCTCCAGCTCACCAAGTTCTACATCGCCAACTGGGGCGCAGCGCCCTTCGTCGGGCTCAAGAACTACACGGTCGCGCTCGACGTCAACACGTCGATCGGCGCCGGGCTGTTCCGCTCCTTCTTCGTCACCGTCGGCTTCACGATCCTCGTGGTCGGGCTGTCCTGGGTGCTCGGGATGGCGGCCGCCGTCGCGCTGCAGGGCAAGTTCCGGGGGCGCGGCTTCTTCCGCACCCTGTTCCTCGTGCCGTACGCGCTGCCGCTCTACGCGGGCATCATCACCTGGAAGTTCATGTTCCAGAAGGACACCGGCGCGATCAACCACTTCTTCTTCGACAACCTCGGGCTCGGCGACAACAAGCCGTTCTGGCTGATCGGCGACAACGCCTTCTGGGCGATCGTGATCGTGGCCATCTGGCGGCTGTGGCCGTTCGCCTTCCTGATGCTGATGGCGGGCCTCCAATCGATCCCTGACGAGGTGTACGAGGCCTCGGCGGTCGACGGCGCGCGGCCGTTCCGGCAGTGGCGGGCGATCACGCTGCCGATGCTGCGGCCGGTCAACGCGGTGCTGCTGCTCGTGATGTTCCTGTGGACCTTCAACGACTTCAACACGCCGTTCGTGCTGTTCGGCAACGCGCAGCCCGCGTCGGGCGACCTGATCTCGTTCCACATCTACAACGCGTCGTTCCTGACCTGGAACTTCGGCTCGGGCTCGGCGATGAGCGTGCTCCTGCTGCTGTTCCTGCTGCTCGTCAGCGGTGTGTACCTGCTCGTCGTCAACCGGAGGAACCGCAATGCGTGAGACCACCTCGTCCCACATCTTCCGCTGGGTCGTCATCGTCTTCCTGACGATCTTCACCGTCGTGCCGCTCTACGTGATGATCACCTCGTCGCTGAAGCCGCTGGCCGACGTGCAGGGCGCCTTCCAGTGGTGGCCGACGAACCTGACCATCCAGCCGTTCATCGACATGTGGTCGACCGTGCCGCTGGCGTCGTACTTCCTGAACAGCGTGATCGTCGCCTCCGCGGCCACCATCCTCAGCGTGATCATCGCGATCTTCGCCGCGTACGCGGTGTCGCGGTACCGGTTCAAGGGGCGCACCGTGTTCACCACGACTGTGCTGTCGACGCAGATGTTCCCCGGCGTGCTGTTCCTGCTGCCGCTGTTCCTCATCTTCGTCAACATCAACCAGGCGGTCGGCATCCAGCTCGTCGGCACCCGGTGGGGGCTCGTCATCACCTACCTCACCTTCTCGCTGCCGTTCGCGATCTGGATGCTCGCCGGGTACTTCGACGGCATCCCGCGCGACCTCGACGAAGCGGCGAAGGTGGACGGCTCCGGCCCGATGGGCGCGCTGTGGCACGTCGTGCTCCCGGCGGCCCGGCCCGGCCTGATCGCGGTCGCGATCTACTCGTTCATGACCAGCTGGGGGGAGGTGCTGTTCGCGTCGGTGATGACGACCGACGAGAACCGGACGCTCGCGGTCGGGTTGCAGCTCTACTCCACCCAGACCAACGTCTACTGGAACCAGATCATGGCGGCCTCGCTCGTGGTCTCCATCCCGATCGTCATCGCGTTCCTGCTGCTGCAGCGCAGCTTCGTCGCCGGGCTGACCGCCGGGGCCGTGAAGTGAGTCGCGATCCCCGGGACCGGCCGTCGCCCGTGCTCGCCGTCGACGGCGAGCCGGCGATCTGGCTGGGAGCGAACTTCTGGTCCCGCACGGGCGGTCCGCTGATGTGGACGCGGTACGACCCCGCCGTGGTGCGGGAGGAGCTGCGCGTGCTCGCCGAGCACGGGCTGAACATGACGCGCTCCTTCTTCTACTGGCCGGACTTCCAGCCGACGCCCGACACGCTCGACGAGCAGTGCGTCGCGAACTTCGCCGACTTCCTCGACGCGCACGTCGAGGCGGGGATGACGACGGTGCCGACGTACCTCGTCGGCCACATGTCGGGGGAGAACTGGGACCCGGTGTGGCGGGAGGGGCGCGACCTCTACCGCGACGTCTGGTTCGTCGGACGGCAGGCCTGGTACGTGCGCGAGCTGACGAGGCGGTTCGCCGAGCATCCCGCGGTCGCCGGCTGGCTGCTGACCAACGAGGTGCCGATCTACGGCGGGGAGGCGCCGCGGCCGATCGTCGCGGCCTGGGCCTCCCTGCTGGTCGACGCCGTCCGTGCGGGCGGCGGCACGCAGCCGGTGGCGGTCGGAGACGGCGCCTGGGGGATCGAGACCACCGGGCACGACAACGGGTTCTCGGTGGGCGACCTCGCGGAGTTCACCGACTTCGTCGGGCCGCACGTCTACCGGATGGAGACCGACCAGGTGCGGCAGCACCTTAAAGCGGCGTACATCGCGGAGCTGTGCGCGACCGGTCCGCTCACGGGCGGGCGCGGCCTCCCCGTCGTCATGGAGGAGTTCGGGCTCACGAGCGACTTCGTGTCGGACGAGGGCGCGGCCTCCTACTACCGGCAGCTGTTGTACAACACGCTGCTGGCCGGGGCGACCGGCTGGATCGCGTGGAACAACACCGACTACGACGACCTCGTCGCGCAGCGGCCGTACTCGCACCACCCGTTCGAGCTGCACTTCGGCATCACCGACCGCACCGGGGCGCCCAAGCCGCCGCTGCGCGAGCTGGCCCGGTTCGCCGAGGACATCGCGGCCCTCGACCTCCCCACCGCTCGCCGCGCGCCCGTCGACGCCGCGATCGTCGTGCCGTCGCACCTCGCCGCCGACTACCCGTTCACCAACGAGGAGGAGCGCGCCCACATCGTGGCGACCGGCGAGCAGGCGTACGTGGCCGCGCACGAGGCGCACCTCCCCGTCGCGGTCGTGCGCGAGCGCGAGGACGGCGGGCTGCCCGCCGGGTACGGGCTCTACCTGCTCCCCTCGGTCAAGCAGCTCTGCGGACCCTCCTGGTATCAGCTGGAGGAGCTGGCACGGGGCGGGGCGACGGTCTACGCCTCGTACTCGCACGGCACGAGCGGCGTGCAGCGCGGGCCCTGGTGGGCGAACACCGAGGCGCTCTTCGGCGTCCGGCCGGCGAGCGCCTACGGGCTCGCGGAGCCGGTGGGCGACGACGTCGTGACGCTGCGGTTCGTGGAGGACTTCGGCACGCTCCACGCGGGGGAGACCCTGACCGTGCGTGCCGCGGGCAACGAGAACGCGCGCACGTACCTCCCGGTGACGGTGACCTCCGGCCGGGTCGTCGCGGAGGATGCGGCCGGCCGCCCGGCGATCGTGGTCAACGAGCTCGGGGCCGGGCGCGCGGTGCTCTCCACGTATCCCCTGGAGGCGTTCGCCGCGGGCCTGCCGCGGGTCAACCCCGAGGAGACCTGGCGGCTGTACGACGCGCTCGCCGCGGTCGCGGAGGCCGAGCGCGACGTGCTGCTCGACGACCCGCTCGTGTTCGCGGACGCGCTGCTGACGGGCGACGGGAGGCGCGTCGTGGTGTTCGTGTCGCAGCATCCCGACGCCGTCACCGTGCGGCCGGAGGTCGCCGGGGGTGAGCTGCAGAGCCTCGACGGCGCCGCCGCGCCCGAGGTGCAGCTGGAGCCGTACGGCGTCGCCCTCCGCGTCCTCGCGCTGGAGTAGCGCCTGCGCTGCTTCGCGGTTAGAGGAGGGGGAGGAGGACCCGGGCGTGGTTCTGGTCGGGGTCGTGCACCGCGACCAGCAGGGTGACCGCGGGATGCGCGTGGACGACCGCGCGCAGCTCCTCCAGCGCGGGGTTGCCCGCCAACTCGGCGCGGTACCGCTCGGCGAACGCCTCGAACGGCGGGTGCTCGCCGTGGAACCAGCGGCGCAGCTCGGTCGACGGCGCGACCTCCTTGAGCCAGAGGTCGAGCTGCGCCCGCTCTTTGCTGAGCCCGCGTGGCCACAGGCGGTCGACCAGGACGCGGTAGCCGTCGGCCGCCTCCGGCTCGTCGTACACGCGGCGGATGCGAACGACGGCGCCGGGAGCGCTCACAGCGGCGCCAGCAGCGCGTCGCGCAACCGGTCGCTGATCCCGGGCGGCACCTCCACCGCGGCGCCGAGTGCCTGGATCGCACGGCTGAAGTAGTTGCGGGCGGCGGCCGCGAGGGTGATGTCGACGATCTCGCGGTCGGTGAAGCCCACCTCGCGCAGGTGCAGGAGGTCCGCGTCGGTGATGCCGGTCGAGTCGGTGCTGATCCGCTCGGCGAACTCCATCATCGCGACCTCGGCCTCCGTGAGGCCGGCCGTGCGGTAGTCGCGCGCGACCGCCTCCAGCTCTCCCTCGTCCATCAGTCCGAGCGTCTTGCGGCCGTGGGCGAGCCGGCAGTGCTGCGAGTGCGTGCCCTGCGCCGCGGCCAGCGTGACGAGTTCGAACCGGTGCGCCCCCAGGGAGCGCTTGATGGTGCGGCCGAGCTGCTCCCAGGCGCGGTACGCCTCGGGGTTCATCGCCATGACGCGGGTGTAGTCGGGCACGTAGCCGAGGTCGGCGACGTCCTCGGCGTAGATCGCGGCGACGTCGCCGGTCGCCTCGTCGGGCTCCGGGGTGTGGATGACGGACATGATCACTCCTTCGGCTTCGTCCCGCCGTCGAGCTCGCGCAGCCGCACGGCGAGGATGGTGCGCAGCGTCTGCTCGCTGAGCGGGTGCTCGGGGGAGAAGTGCAGGGTCGCGCCCGACAGCGAGCCCTCGGTCAGCGTGCCGGCGAGCTCCGCAGCGGCGGGTGGACTCATCAGCAGGAGGCTGCACTCGGTCGCCGTCGCCGACAGGCCGACCACGCTCTTCCCGTTGCGACGGAAGATCGGGACGCGGTAGCTGATGACCTGATCGCTGTCGGGCAGCAGCACGGCGATGCGGTCGCGGACCGTGCGCAGCGCCGAGCCGAACGGCTCACCGATGCGGTCGAGGTACTCCTCGACCGTTCCCGCCTCGACGCCGCGTGCCACCCGCGCCTCCCTTCGTCGCGGTGCAGTATGCCGCACCGCGCGGCCCGATGGAAAGAGGCCGCCTGCGAGGGAGAGGGGAGAGGGGAGCGGGGAGGGTCAGTGAACCGTCAGGACGTCCCCGCCGGCCTCGACGGGTTCCACCGGCTTGCGGACGAACAGGGCCAGCACCACCGCGGCCGAGGCGACGATGGCGCCGATGAAGAACGCCACATGCACACCGTCGGCCGTCGCGGTCACCGGGCTTGCGCCGGCGCTCGTCGACGAAGCGATGGTGACGGACATGAGGGTGACGAACAGGGCGGTGCCCGCGGCGCCCGCGACCTGCTGGATGGTCCCGACGACGGCGCTCCCGTGCGGATACAGACGCTGCGGGAGTGAGCCGAGCGCCGACGTCAGCAGCGGGGTGAAGACCAGGCCGAGGCCGAGGTTCAGCGCCAGATGGACGGCGATGACCCAGACGAGGCTCGTGCCCTCACCGAACGTCGCCATGCCCCAGAGCGCGGCGGCGGCGATCGCGGTACCGGGGATGACCAGCGGAGTCGGGCCGAACCGGTCGAACAGGTTGCCGACGACCGGCGCCATCGCGCCCATCAGCACCCCGCCGGGAAGCAGCACCAGGCCCACGGCGAGGACGTCGAGACCGAGGACCTGCTGCAGATAGATCGGAATCAGGATCAGCGAACCGAACAGCGCGGCCATGACGATGACCACCAGGACCGACGCGAGGCTGAACGCGCGACTCGTGAACACGCGCAGATCGAGCAGCGCGCCGTCCACCTTCTGCAGCTGGAGCTGCCGGAGCACGAACAACGCGAGCGCGACGACGCCCACGACGATCGGGATCCAGATCGGCATGAGCGCGTGACCGGATGCCGCCTCGCCGATGCTGCTGAGGCCGTAGATCAGTCCGCCGAAGCCGAAGGCCGACAGGATCACCGACAGGACGTCGAATCGCGCATGCGGGTTGGTCTCGGTGACGTTCCGCACCCACACCGCACCGAGCCCGATGGCGAGCAGGGCGATGGGCAGCACGATCCAGAAGATGGCGTGCCAGGTCAGGTTCTGGAGGATCAGACCGGAGACGGTCGGGCCGACGGCCGGTGCGACAGCGATGACGATGGTGATGACGCCCATCATGCGACCGCGGTGGCTCGGCGGCACGATCGTGAGGACCGTGGTGAAGAGCAGCGGCATCATCACACCGGTGCCGGTGGCCTGCACGATGCGACCCGCCAGCAGGACCTCGAAGCCCGGCGCGAGCGCCGCGATGAGCGTTCCGGTCGCGAAGAGGCCCATGGCCGAGAAGAACACCTGACGGATGGTGAATCTGCTCAGCAGGAAGCCGGTCAGCGGGATGACGATCGCCATGGTGAGGAGGAAGCCGGTGGTGAGCCAGGCGCCCGTGGCCGCGGTGATGCCGAGGTCGTCCATGATGTCGGTCAGCGCGACACCCATCGTCGTCTCGTTGAGGATGACGACGAAGGCGCTGACGACGAGCAGTGCGATGACCGGGCCCGGCTTGGCGACGGTCTGCGCCGGAACGGATGCGGTGTCGGCCGGGGAGTCTTGGAGGGTCACGAGGGTCAACAGTAGCGATGGCCACCGACGCTGCGGGTTTCGCCGAGGTAAACGGTGTCGTCCGTTCACTCTGCGCGTAACGGGGAATAATCAGCCGGCCAGCCCGCGCACCGTGCGCACCGCCTCGCCGACGGCGGGAGCGACCGCCGCGAGCTGCCCGGCCGTCACCTCCGAACCCCACGAGAAGCGCACCGCCGTGCGGGCCAGCTCCTCGTCGTACCCCAGCGCGAGCAGCACGTGGGAGGCCTCCTCGCTGCCCGCCGCGCACGCCGAGCCGCTGGACGAGACGATGCCGCGGCGCTCCAGCTCCAGCAGCACCGCCTCCCCGTTGGTCCCGGGGAAGACGAAGGAGGCGGTGCCGGGCAGGCGAGCGGCCGGGTGCCCCGTGAGCTGCGCGTCGGGCGCCTCCGTGAGCACCGCTGCGATGAAGGCGTCGCGAGCCGCCGCGGCCGCCGCCGCAGCGCGCTCCTGGCCGGCCATCGACAGCCGTGCAGCGGTGGCCAGCGCCACCGCCCCGGCGACGTTCTCGGTCCCCGAGCGCCGCCCACGCTCCTGGCCGCCGCCGTGGAGCACCGGTTCGAGCGGGAGGCGGCTGCGGACGAACAGCGCCCCGATGCCCTTGGGCGCACCGAGCTTGTGGCCGGAGACGCTCAGCGCGTCCACACCGAGCGCGCGCACGTCGAGCGGCAGCCAGCCGGCCGCCTGGACCGCGTCGGTGTGGAGGGGCGTGCCGTTGTCGTGCGCGATGCGCGCCAGCTCCGCGACGGGCTGCACAGTGCCGACCTCGTTGTTGGCGAGCATGACGCTGGCGAGCGTCGTGCCGGGGCGCAGGGCCGCGCTGAAGTCCGCGGGGTCGACCAGCCCGTCCCTCCCGACCGGGACCATCGTGGCCTCGAATCCGTGCCGGCGGACGAGGTAGTCGACGGAGGCGAGCACCGCCTCGTGCTCGATCGGCGTTGTCACGATGTGCCGCCCACGGTCGGGGTCCGCTGCGACCGCCCCGAGAGCGATGCCCTTGAGGGCGAGGTTGTCGGCCTCCGTGCCGCCCGAGGTGAACACGACCTCGGACGCGCGGCAGCCGAGCCACGCGGCGACGGTCGCGCGGGCGTCGGCCAGCGCCCGCGCCGCCGACTCGCCGTAGCCGTGGTGGCTGGAGGGGTTGCCGAAGTCGCCGGTCAGGTACGGCCACATCGCCTCCAGCACCTCCCGCCGCACGGCGGAGGTGGCGGCGGCGTCGAGGTAGAGCGGGGCGGTCATCGTCGCCTCAGGCCTGCTCCACCACGACGTCCAGCCCCAGGTCGAGCGAGCGGACGCTGTGCGTGAGCGCACCGGAGGAGATGACGTCCACCCCGGTCTCGGCGATGGCCCGCACGGTCGACAGGTTCACGTTGCCGCTGGCCTCCACGATCGCGCGACCGGCGACGAGCGCCACCCCCTCGCGCAGCTCGTCCAGGCTGAAGTTGTCGAGCATGATCGTGTCGACCCCGGCGGCGAGCACGGGCTCGATCTGGTCCAGCCGGTCGACCTCCACCTCCAGGTGGGTGGTGTGCGGCAGCTCCGCGCGTACGGCCCGCAGCGCATCAATGACCGACAGGCCGGACTGCGCGGTCAGCACCGCCAGGTGGTTGTCCTTCGCCATGACCGCGTCCGAGAGCGAGAACCGGTGGTTGCGCCCGCCGCCGCTGCGCACGGCATGCCGTTCGAACGCGCGCAGGCCCGGCGTGGTCTTGCGGGTGTCGACGATGCGGGCGGAGGTGTGCGCCACCTCCCGTACATACGCGGCGGTCGTCGTCGCGATGCCGCTCATGCGCTGCGTGAAGTTGAGGGCGACGCGCTCGGCCTGCAGCACCGATCGCGCGGGGCCGGAGACGGTGGCCAGGGTCGCGCCGGCCGCGAACTCCTCGCCGTCCGCGACCGCGAGCGCCACCTCGATCGCGGGGTCGGTCAACGTCATCGCGGCGGCGAACACCTCGCCTCCGGAGAAGGTCCCCGGCTCGCGCGCAACCAGCGCCGCGGTGGCATATGCCGTTTCGGGAATGAGCGTCTGGCTGGTGAGGTCGCCCCAGGGCGCGTCCTCGACGAGCGCGGCGCGCACGACGGTCTCGATGATCTGGCGGGTCAGCATGCGGCGGTCACCTCGGCGGTTCGGAGGGCGGTGTCGGCGGTGGAGAGGGGAGTGGAGGACGCTCCCGCGATCAGCGTGTGCTGCGCGGTACCAGGGGCGGGGAGCGGGTGGTCCGCGCGGAAGTGCGCTCCGCGGGACTCCTCCCGCGCGAGGGCCGCGGCAACCACGAGCCGGGCGAGCTGCAGGAGGTTGGCGTCCTCGCCGGGCAGCGGCATGGCCGTCGCGGCCAGCTCGGCGGCCGCCGCGCGCAGGCCGGTGCCGGAGCGGTGCACGCCCGCGGCCTCCCACATCAGCGCGCCGAGCCTGCTGCGGTCGAAGGCGAGCGACGGATGCGCGTCAACGATGGGGAGGTCGGCCGGACGGGCCGCCGTGATCCAGGCGGGCGGCGGAGGCCATTCCTCTCCGAGTGCCGCGACCGCCCGGTGGGCGAAGACGAGCCCTTCCAGCAGAGAGTTGGAGGCGAGCCGGTTCGCACCGTGCACGCCGGTGCAGGCGACCTCCCCGGCGGCGAACAGCCCGGGGAGGGTGGAGCGGCCGCTCGTGTCGGTCGCGACCCCGCCCATCGCGTAGTGCGCGGCCGGGGTGACCGGCACGGGCTCGGTCGCCCAGTCGAGGCCGGCGGCGCGGGAGGCGGCGTCGATCGTCGGGAACCGCCGGGAGAGGAAGTCCCGGCCCAGCGCCGTCGCGTCGAGCACCACCGGAGCGCCGCCCTGCGCCGCCATCTCGACCGCGATCCCGCGGGCCACGACATCGCGCGGGGCCAGCTCGGCGTCCGGGTGCACATCGAGCATGAAGCGCTCGCCGTGCGCGTTCCGCAGCACCGCGCCCTCGCCGCGTACCGCCTCCGACACCAGGAACGATCCCGGCAGGGCGAGCGCGGTCGGGTGGAACTGCGTGAACTCGAGGTCGGCCAGCGCCGCCCCCGCGCGCCAGGCGGCGGCGATGCCGTCACCGGTGGCGACCTCGGGGTTGGTCGTGCGCGACCAGAGCCGCCCGAAGCCTCCCGTCGCCAGGATCACGGCGTCGGCGGCGAGGGAGGTCGTGCTCCCGTCGGCGAGCAGCAGCCGCACCCCGGCGGCGGCGCCGTCGGTGACGAGCACGTCGAGCAGGAAGGCGCGCTCGACGACGCGGACCCCGGAGGCGCGCACCGCCTCCACCAGCGCCCGCTCGATCTCGGCCCCGGTCGCGTCGCCGCCGGCGTGCAGCACGCGAGGCGCGGAGTGCGCCGCCTCGAGCCCGCGGGCCAGCCCGTCGATCCCATCGCCTCCGTCACCCGCGCCCGGGCCGTCGACCGTGTCGAACCGCGTCCCCAGCGCGAGGAGGTCGCGGATGCGGTCGGGCCCGTCGCCGCAGAGCGCTGCCACCGCCTCCGGCACGGTCAGCCCGGCGCCCGCGCGCTCGGTGTCGGCCGCGTGCGCCTCGGCGCTGTCGTCGGGGAACACGGCGGCGGCGATACCGCCCTGGGCGTAACGCGTGTTGGCCTCGGTGAGCGCGGCCTTCGTGACCAGGGTCACGGCGTGGAGGCGCGACGCCTCCAGCGCGGCGGTCAGCCCCGCGATGCCGCTTCCGACGACGACCACGCGGCTCATGTCACGCCGCCATCGTCGTGTCGGGGCGCGCCGCGAGCATCCGCTCCAGCGCGACCCGGGCCGGTGCCGCGACCGACTCGGGCACCGAGACCTGGTTGAGGGCCTCGCCGCGGACCAGCCCCTCCAGCACCCAGGCCAGGTAGCCGGGGTGGATGCGGTACATGGTCGAGCACGGGCACACCACCGCGTCGAGGCAGAAGATCGTGTGCTGCGGGAACTGGGCCGCGAGCCGCTGCACCAGGTTGATCTCGGTGCCGATGGCGAAGGTCGAGCCGGCGGGAGCGGCCTGGATCGCCTTGACGATGTAGTCGGTCGAGCCGTACTCGTCGGCGGCGTCGACGACCTCCATCGGGCACTCCGGGTGCACGATGACGCGCACGCCGGGGAACTCGGCCCGCGCGTGCTCGATCTGGCCGACCGTGAACCGCTTGTGCACCGAGCAGAAGCCGTGCCACAGGATCACCCGGGCGTCCTGGAGCGTCTCGACGCTGGACCCGCCGAGCGGCTTGCGCGGGTTCCACAGCGGCATCGCCTCCACCGGCACGCCCATCGCCTTCGCCGTGTTGCGCCCGAGGTGCTGGTCGGGGAAGAAGAGGACGCGCTGCCCGCGCGCGAACGCCCACTCCAGCACGGTCGCCGCGTTGGAGGAGGTGCACACGATGCCGCCGTGCTCGCCGCAGAACGCCTTGAGCGCCGCCGACGAGTTCATGTACGTGACCGGGATGACCGGCACGCGGCCGTCGGCGTCGGGCTCGGTGCCGTACAGCTCCTCCAACTGCTCCCAGCACTCCTGCACCGAGTCGAGGTCGGCCATGTCGGCCATCGAGCACCCGGCGGCGAGGTTCGGGAGGATGACGCGCTGCTCGGGACGCGACACGATGTCGGCGGTCTCGGCCATGAAGTGCACGCCGCAGAACACGATCGCCTCCGCCTCCGGCCGCGCCTTCGCCGCGTTCGCGAGCTGGAACGAGTCGCCGACGAAGTCGGCGAACTGCACGACCTCGTCGCGCTGGTAGAAGTGGCCCATCACGGCGACGCGGTCGCCGAGCGTCGCCTTCGCGGCGAGGATGCGTTCGCGCAGTTCATCGGCGGAGGCCGTGCGGTACTCCTCGGGCAGCTCGCCCTGGCGCGGCGCGAACGCCGGGATCGGGTCTGCCATGGAGGCGCCCGGCCCGTAGGAGGGAGGGGCGGCGTCGAACGTCCACGGCGCCTCGACGAGGTCGGGCGTGCAGGTGGCGCCGGCGGCATCACCGGTCGCGATGAGCCGGATGGTCGTGTCGACCGAGGCGATGGCTGTGCTCATGATTCTCCCTTGAAGAAGTGCTGCTGCAGCGGCAGCGGCCCCGCGTCGGCGAGGTCGACCGCGTCGTCGTAGCGGTAGAGCCGGGGAGGCCGGTGCGGCGTCCCCGTGAGGTACTCGTCGGTCGCGACGACGGCCCCGGAGGCCTCGATCGTGCGCCGGAAGTTGGCCGGGTCGAGGGCGCGGCCGAGCACGGCCTCGTGCACCTCGCGCAGCTGGGCGAGCGTGAAGCGCTCGCCGAGGAAGGCGTGGGCGATGCGCGAGTACTCCATCTTGGTGCGCAGCCGCCAGAGCGCGTACTCGACGATGAGGTTGTGGTCGAAGGCCAGCTCGGGCAGGTGGTCGGCGGGGAACCAGGCGACGTTCTCGCCCACCACGGCGCGCTCCGCCTCCTCCCCGCGCACGAGCGCCCAGTAGACGATCGAGACGACGCGTTCGGCGCCGGAGGAGCGGGAGGCGTCTCCGAACGCGTACAGCTGCTCCAGATAGCTCGGGGCGAGCCCCGTGGTCTCGTTGAGCGTGCGTCCCGCGGCGTACGCGAGATCCTCTCCGACGCGCAGCGGTCCGCCCGGGAGCGCCCAGCGGCCCTGGAAGGGCTCGCGGATGCGGCGCACGAGCGGCAGCCAGACCTGCGGCTCGCCACCGGTCTCGTCGTCCTTGCGGAGGGCGAAGATCACCGTGGACACGGCGAGCAACGCGCTGGCGCGTTCGTGCTTCGTCGTCATGGCCGGTCCCTCCGGATGGTTAAAGTCATCGTGACTCTAAGAAGCCATCTTAGTGTCATTCCGACCTGAACGCCAACCCGGCGGGAAGCGGATATGCTGACTCCCGATCCACTCAACTGAACATCGGGCCATCGAGGTCGATGCGGGAGAGTCGCGGGCGCTTGACGCCGCGCGGCACCGAAGGAGCAATCCTCCCCGACAATCTCTCAGGTACGCGTACCGCATCGGACTGGCCACTCTGAAAAGCAGGACGGCGCTCGCCGCCCTCGCCCACGGTGAAAGCCGCGGTCCGCTCCGGCGGGCGCGGTGAAACTCTCAGGCCGGATGACAGAGGGGGAGTTCTTCCCGGGGCCGCCGCGCCCCGCCGCCCCCGGCCGCCCGGCCGGCGTATCGGAGAACTCATGACCTCGCAGAACGAGCCCCGCCTCTCGCCGCTCCACGACGCCCACGTCGCCGCCGGCGCCTCCTTCACGGACTTCGCCGGCTGGCAGATGCCCGTGCGCTACGCGGGCGACCTCGCCGAGCACCACGCCGTCCGCACCGCCGCCGGCATCTTCGACCTCTCGCACATGGGCGAGATCGTCGTCCTCGGGCCGGAGGCGGGGGAGGCGCTCGACTACGCGCTCGCCGGCCGCCTGTCCGCGCTCGCGGTCGACCGGGCCAAGTACAGCCTCCTGCTCTCGCGCTCCGGCGGCGTCATCGACGACCTCGTCGTGTACCGCACGGGGGAGGACCGCTACCTGGTCGTCGCGAACGCCGCGAACCGCGAGGTGGTCGCCGAGGAGCTGCGCGACCGCACGGCGCCCTTCGACGTCGAGGTGTTCGACGAGAGCGACGACGTCGCCCTGATCGCGGTGCAGGGCCCCGCCGCGCTGTCGATCCTGCTCGCGACGCCCGGCTTCTCCGCCGACGACGGAGCCCTCGACGGCGAGGACTTCGCCCAGCGCCTCACCGACCTCCGCTACTACCGCGCCCTTCCGGCCGAGTTCCAGACGCGCCCGCTGCTGATCGCCCGCACCGGCTACACCGGCGAGGACGGCTTCGAGCTCTACCTCGCCCCCGACGACGCCCGCGGCCTCTGGGACGCGCTGCTGGAGGCCGGCGCCGACCAGGGCCTCGTGCCCGCCGGTCTCGCCGCGCGCGACACCCTCCGCCTGGAGGCGGGGATGCCGCTGTACGGTCACGAGCTCGGCCGCGACACCCAGCCGGCGCAGGCCGGCCTCGGCCGTGTCGTCGACCTGGGCAAGGACACCGACTTCGTCGGCCGCGCCGCCGCGGAGGAGGGGCCGGACCCCGAGGCCCGCGTGCTCGTCGGCCTGATGGGCCATGGCAAGCGCGCCGCCCGCGCCGGCTACCCCGTGCTCGCCGTCCTCGGCGGCGACAAGGGCGGCGACGACGCCGAGGTCGGCGTCGTGACCTCGGGCGTCCTGTCGCCGACGATCGGCGTCCCCGTGGCCATGGCCTACGTCGCGCCCCGCTACGCCCGGCCCGGCACCGAGCTGCACGTCGACGTGCGCGGCTCCCGCCTGCCCTTCACCGTCACCGAGCTGCCGTTCTACCGCAGGAAGCCCGGCGCGCCCTCCAGCACTCCCGCCCCCTCCAGCACCAGCGAGACCCGAAAGGACGGCTGACATGGCCGCAGAGCAGGACCTCCAGTACACCGCCGAGCACGAGTGGCTGCTCGTCGAGGGCGACGTCGCGACGGTGGGCATCACCGCGTACGCGGCCGACAAGCTCGGCGACGTCGTCTTCGTGGAGCTGCCGGAGGCCGGGAGCGACGTGGCCGCCGGCCGCGTCGTCGGCGAGATCGAGTCCACCAAGTCGGTCGGCGAGCTGTTCGCCCCCGTCGACGGCACCGTGACCGAGATCAACGACGCGGTCGTCGACGCGCCCGAGCTGGTCAACTCCGACCCGTTCGGCGACGGCTGGCTGATCAAGGTGCGCTTCTCGGCGCTGCCCGACGGCCTCCTGAGCTACGACCAGTACACCGCCGTCACCGGCGGAACCGACTGAAGGATCGACACCACCGCATGAGCGAGCTCTTCCAGACGCGTCACATCGGCACCGACGGCGACGCGCAGCGCACGATGCTGTCCGCGCTGGGCTACGAATCGGTGGAGGCGCTGGTCTCCGCCGCGGTCCCGGACTCCATCCGGGTCGACGGCTCCCGCGCGTCGGCGCTGCCGGCCCCGATCAGCGAGCGGGCCGCGCTGCGCGAGCTGCGCGCCATCGCCTCCCGCAACACCGTCAACCGCCCCATGATCGGGCTCGGCTACTACGGCACGATCACCCCCGCGGTGATCAAGCGCAACGTGCTCGAGAACCCGGGCTGGTACACCGCGTACACGCCGTACCAGCCCGAGATCTCGCAGGGACGGCTGGAGGCGCTGCTCAACTTCCAGACCATGGTCGCCGACCTGGCCGGCCTCGACACCGCGAACGCCTCGATGCTCGACGAGGGCACCGCGGTGGTGGAGGGCATGCTGCTGGCGCGGCGCGCCTCCAAGGTGAAGAGCCCCCGCTTCGTCGTCGACGCCGACACCTTCCCGCAGACGCTCGCCCTGCTCCGCAACCGCGCCGACGCCGTCGGGATCGAGCTGGTCGTGCTCGACCTCGCCTCCACCCCGGCCGACGCGCCGGAGCTGTCGGACGCGTTCGGCCTGTTCGTGCAGTACCCCGGCGCCTCCGGCCGCGTCTGGGACGCCGAGCCGGTCATGCGCGCCGCGAAGGAGGCGGGCGCGATCGTGGTCGCTGCCGCCGACCTCCTCGCCCTCACCCTGCTCCGCTCGCCCGGCGAGCTTGGCGCCGACGTCGCCGTGGGCACGACGCAGCGGTTCGGCGTCCCGATGGGCTTCGGCGGACCGCACGCCGGCTACATGGCCGTCCGCGCCGGTCTGGAGCGCCAGCTCCCCGGCCGGCTCGTCGGCGTCTCGCAGGATGCCGCGGGCAAGCCGGCCTACCGGCTCACGCTGCAGACTCGCGAGCAGCACATCCGCCGCGAGAAGGCGACCTCCAACATCTGCACCGCTCAGGTGCTCCTCGCCGTCATGGCCGCCATGTACGGCGTCTACCACGGCCCGGCCGGGCTGCGGGCGATCGGCAGCCAGGTGCACCTCGCGACGGTCGCCGTCGCCGACCTGCTGCGCGCCTCCGGCGTCGAGGTCGTCTCCCGGTCGTTCTTCGACACGCTGCAGGTGGAGGTGGACGACGCCGCCGCGGTCGTCGCGCGTGCTCACGAGCACGGCCTGCTGCTGCACGCCACCGACGCCGGTCTGGTGTCGCTGAGCCTCGACGAGGAGTCCGCCTCCGACCTCCGCGACGGCTCCTTCCCGCTCAGCGAGCTCGTGGAGGCGCTGGGCGGCACGGTCGACGGCGAGCCCGAGCTGCGGCTCGGCTCCGAGACGTCGTTCGATCAGGCGCTGACGCGCACCTCCGCGTACCTGACGCACCCGGTGTTCAGCACGCACCACTCCGAGACTGCGATGATGCGCTACCTGCGCCTCCTGCAGGACCGCGACTACGCGCTCGACCGCGGCATGATCCCGCTCGGCTCGTGCACGATGAAGCTCAACGCGGCCACCGAGATGGAGGCGGTGACCTGGCCGGAGTTCGCGGCGCTCCACCCCTTCGCCCCGACCGCCGACGTCGCCGGCAGCCTGGAGCTGATCGACCAGCTGGAGACCTGGCTCGCCGACGTCACCGGCTACGACACCGTCTCGCTGCAGCCCAACGCGGGCAGCCAGGGCGAGCTGGCGGGCCTCCTCGCCATCCGCGGCTACCACCGCTCGCGCGGCGACGACCAGCGCACGGTGTGCCTGATCCCGCAGAGTGCTCACGGCACCAACGCGGCCTCGGCTGTGTTGGCGGGGATGCGCGTCGTCGTCGTCGCGACCGACGAGCTCGGCAACGTCGACCTCGACGACCTGCGCGCCAAGATCGGCGAGAACGCCGACGCGCTCGCCGCCCTGATGATCACCTATCCGTCCACCCACGGCGTGTACGAGCACGAGGTCGTCCAGATCACGAGCGCGGTGCACGAGGCCGGCGGCCAGGTGTACGTCGACGGCGCCAACCTCAACGCCCTGCTCGGCTACGCCCGGTTCGGCGACTTCGGCGGCGACGTCAGCCACCTCAACCTGCACAAGACCTTCTGCATCCCGCACGGCGGCGGCGGCCCCGGCGTCGGCCCTGTCGCGGCGAAGGCGCACCTCGCGCCGTTCCTGCCCGGGCACCCCATGGCGCAGGAGGCCACGCACCCGTCGGTCGGCGGCGGTCGCGTCGAGCACGGCGGCGGCCCGGTCTCGGCGGCTCCGTACGGCAGCCCGAGCATCCTCCCGATCAGCTGGGCCTACGTGCGCATGATGGGTGCGGAGGGTCTCCGTGACGCCACCGGCGCCGCGGTGCTCGCGGCCAACTACGTCGCGGCGAAGCTGCGCGACCACTTTCCGGTGCTGTACGCGGGCGACGACGGGCTCGTGGCGCACGAGTGCATCCTCGACGTGCGCCCTCTCACCGAGCGCACCGGTGTGACGGTCGACGACGTGGCCAAGCGCCTCATCGACTTCGGCTTCCACGCGCCGACGATGTCGTTCCCGGTCGCCGGCACCCTCATGGTGGAGCCGACCGAGAGCGAGGACCTCGCGGAGCTCGACCGCTTCGTCGCCGCGATGATCGCGATCAAGGCCGAGGCCGACGCGGTCGCCGCGGGGGAGTGGCCCTCCGACGACAACCCGCTGCGCAACGCCCCGCACACCGCGGAGTCCGTGGTCGCGGCCGACTGGAGCCACCCGTACACCCGCGAGAAGGCGGTCTACCCGGTCCCCGGCCTCGTCCGCGGCAAGTACTGGCCTCCGGTCCGCCGCATCGACCAGGCCTACGGCGACCGCAACCTCTTCTGCGCCTGCCCCCCGCCGGACGCCTTCGCCTGACCCGCGCCCACTCCCGGCCCCGACCGCCGAGTACGCGCGAATTCCGCTTGAAACCGCCGAGTACGCAGAGAGTCCGCGTACTCGGCGGTTTGCTACGCGAAGATGTGGGGCCAGAGGGCGACGGCGAGGGGATAGCCGACGAACGAGATGACGTCGATGATCACGTGGGCGACCACGAGGGGCATGACGCGGCCCCATCGCGTGTAGCACCAGCCGAAGACGACGCCCATCACCGCGTTGCCGATGAAGGGGCCGAAGCCCTGGTACAGGTGGTAGCTCCCGCGCAGGACGGCGGCGCCGAGGATGATCGGCCACGTCCCCCAGCCGAGCTGGCGGAGGCGCGTGAAGAGGTAGCCGACCACGATCACCTCCTCCTGCAGCCCGGCGCGCAGCGCGACGAGGACGAGGACCGGCACCGTCCACCAGTGCGTGTCGAGCGTCGACGCCTGCACCGTGACCGTGATCCCGAGCAGCCGGGTCGCCGCGAAGAAGAGGATGCCCGGCACGCCGATGACGGCGACCAGCAGCAGCGCGCGCAGCACGTCCCTCCCCGGCTGCCGGAATTCCAGCCCGATGCGCCGGAACCCGCTGCGGCCGGGCTCCCACAGCAGGTACACGACGAGAGCCACCGCGAAGAGCGGGAACAGCGCCCCGAGCACCTGATAGAGGAAGTCGAAGACCTCGCGGTCCGACTGCGCCGGGTTGATGCTCGTCGTCTGGTCGGCGAGGGCCGTGCCCTTGGTGCTGTCGTCGATGATCTCGACGATGGAGTAGACCGCCGACCGGCCGAGCGAGAGCCCGAGGACGATGGCGACCTCCCACCACAGCCGGGCGCGGCGATCGGGCGCGACGGGCGTCTCGGCGACCCAGGTCGTGGTGCTGCTCATATGTGCATCCTGCCAGCCCCGCGGCAGGCCGAGCGGGAGCGCCGTTTCTGCATGGAGTTGCGGAGGACCGGCGGCGAACGATGGATCCGTTGCGTCGCGGGACCGATTACGGGCGTCATCGATGCCACGGCGCACGATTCCCGCGACTGAGTTACCGCTGTGTAACGTTTTCCGGGCTTGTTTTGCATTCATTCACCGACGTACCTAGGGTCGTTCATATCCCGCGCGGCGCAGGGGCTCTCGCACGCCTGTGCCGTCGCACACTTCGCACAGGAGGAACATTGCACATCAAGGGAAGAAGGGTGAGGTACGCGGTCAGCGCCGTCGCCCTCGCGGGCGCCACTGCGCTCGCCCTGTCGGCCTGCACCACGTCCGGCAGCACGGGCGGCTCCACGGCTGCCAAGGGCGGCACCGTGACGGTCGCGGTCGTCAACGACCTCACCTCGCTGAACTCGCAGACCCCCCAGGGCAACCTGGACACCAACGGTCAGGTCGGCTACCTGGACGGCTCGTACGGCTCGGGCTTCCAGTACATCGACAACAACTACAAGATCGTCCACGACGACAGCTACGGCACCTTCGAGAAGACCTCGGACGACCCGCTGACCGTCAAGTACACCCTTCCCAAGGAAGCGAAGTGGTCCGACGGCGAGCCGGTCACGGCTGACGACATGGTCCTCGGCTGGGCGATGCAGTCCGGTTACTACGACTCCGCCACCCTCGACGAGGCCAGCGGCGAGGTCACCAAGGGCACGCAGTACTTCACCCCTGCTGCCGGCACCGCGGGCATCGACCAGACCGAGTACCCCGAGGTCAGCAACGACAACCGCACGATCACGCTGAAGTACGCCAAGCCCTTCGTGGACTGGGAGCTCTTCAACCCGATCGCGCAGCCGGCGCACATCGTCGCCAAGAAGGCGGGCCTCTCCTCGGCCGCCGACCTGACGAAGCTGCTGAAGGGCCTGCCCAAGGGCGACAAGGCCAACCCGCAGCCGGCCGACCCGACCCTGAAGAAGGCCGCCGACTTCGTCAACACGGGCTACGACATCACCGCGTTCCCGACCGACAAGGACCTCCTCGTCGCGTCCGGCCCGTTCGTGGTCTCGAACTGGACCCCCGGTCAGTCCATCACCATGGTGAAGAACAAGAACTACTGGGGCAAGAACAAGGGCAACGTCGACAAGATCGTCTTCCGCATCATCCCCGACGCCAACGCTCAGGTGACCGCCCTACAGAACGGCGAGGTCGACATCATCAACCCGCAGGCGTCCGCGGACACCCTGACGGCGCTGAAGAACACGAGCGCCAAGGTGCTCACCGGCGACCAGGTCTCGTACGACCACCTCGACCTGAACTTCGGCTCGCCGACGTTCCAGGACGCGAAGGTCCGTGAGGCGTTCCTCAAGACGATCCCGCGTCAGCAGATCCTCGACTCGATCGTCACCCCGGTGAACCCGAAGGCGAAGGTCCTCAACTCGCAGATCTGGCTGCCCAGCCAGGACGACTACGCGGACGCGGTCAAGAAGAACGGCTCCGACGCGTACGACAAGGTCGACATCGAGGGCGCCAAGCAGCTGCTCGCCGGTGCCACCCCGACCATCCGGATCCTCTACAACACGAACAACCCGAACCGCGTCGACGAGTTCCAGGCCATCCAGGCCTCGGCGACCAAGGCCGGCTTCAAGATCGTGGACGCCGGTTCGCCGCAGTGGAGCACCCTCCTCCCGGGTGGTGACTACGACGCGTCGCTCTTCGGCTGGATCAGCCCGGGTGCAGGCACCTCGCAGATCCCGCAGCTGTTCACCACCGGTGGCGGCGGCAACTACAACCGCTACAACAACATGAACGACGTCGCGGTGCAGACCCAGACGACCCTCGACAAGGACGAGCTCACCAAGCTCGAGCTGCAGATCGACACGGCCACCTTCAAGGACGGCTACGGCCTGCCGCTGTTCCAGCTGCCGGGTGTCTTCGGTGTCAACGCCCGCGTCGACGGCGTGGAGTACATGGGCAATCAGACGGGCCCGTTCTGGAACTTCTGGGAGTGGTCGGTCAAGTCCGGCTCCAAGAAGTAACAGCTCCGTACGAGAGAGTGCCCGGGCGAACCCCGGGCACTCTCTCTGCGGCGGGGCGCCGGTTCTTCCGGCGCCCCGTATCATGTAGTCGGTGGACGCGATCCGTCCGCCCTTAGTGAACGCGCCTGGCGGCTCCCCCCGCCGCATCCCGTGAGGCGCGTCCTGTCAGTGAAGGTTCTGAACCTATGGCGAGTTTCATCCTGAGACGCCTTCTCGTCTCGGTACTCATCATCATCGCCGCCTCGTTCCTGATGTACATGCTGGTCGCGTACAGCGCCGACCCGCTCCAGGACCTGCGGTCGAGCAATTCCCCCAACAAGACCCAGCTGATCGCCGCGCGCGTGCAGCTGCTCCAGCTCGACGTCGCCCCGCCGCTGCGCTGGCTGCTCTGGCTCGGCGGAGTGGCCAAGTGCCTGATCCCGTTCGCCAACCAGTGCGACCTCGGGTCGACGATCTCGAACGCGAAGGTCGTCGACATCCTGCCGCAGGCGCTCGGCTCGACGGTCCAGCTGGTCACGCTGGCCCTGGTGCTGGCGATCCTCCTCGGCGTCACGATCGGCATCGTGACCGCGCTCCGGCAGTACAGCGGGCTCGACAACGTCGTCACCTTCCTCAGCTTCTTCCTGTACTCGCTGCCCGCGTTCCTCATGGCCGTGCTCCTCAAGGAGTTCGTCGCGATCGGGTTCAACAACTTCCTGGCGCACCCGACCATCCCGTGGTGGGTGGCCGTCATCATCGGAGTGGTGGCCGGCCTGATCTGGCAGTCGCTGATCGGCGGCGACCGCCGTCGTCGCCTCACCACCTTCGCGGTGGCCACGGTGGCGACCGCGGGCGTGCTGCTGCTGATGTCGGCGACGAACTGGTTCCTGGTCCCCGGGCTCGGACCGGTCGTGATGATCATCCTCGTCGCGGCGACCGTCATCGGCACCACCGCCCTCATCGCGGGCCTGCAGAACCGCCGCGCCCTGATCGCCGGCGGGATCGCGGGCGCCGTCGCGATCATCTGCTACTTCGCGCTGCAGCCGCTCTTCGACGTCTCGACGATCGGCACCATCGTGATCCTGGCGATCGTGGCCATCCTCGTGAGCCTCGCGATCGGCTGGTTCGTCGGCGGCTACGACCGCGGCCAGAACATGCGCATCGCGGTCATCGTGACGATCGTCTCCGGCTTCCTCATCATCGTGGACCGCCTCATGCAGGCGTGGCCGACCTACTTCGACGACACCAACGGACGTCCGATCGCGACCGTCGGCTCGGCGACCCCCGGGCTCGAGGGCGACATGTGGGTCACCGGCCTCGACACCTTCACCCACCTGGTGCTGCCGACGATCGCGCTGCTCCTGATCTCCTTCGCCTCCTACACGCGCTACTCGCGCGCCGGGATGCTCGAGGTGCTCAATCAGGACTTCATCCGCACCGCGCGGGCGAAGGGCCTGCCCGAGCGCACGGTGATCGTGCGCCACGCCTTCCGCAACATGCTCATCCCGCTCACCACCCTCGTGGCGTTCGATGTGGGTGCGCTGCTCGGTGGCGCGATCATCACCGAGCGCGTGTTCGCCATCCCCGGTATGGGCTTCCTGTTCGCCAGCGGCCTCGACCGCGGTGACCTCAATCCGGTCATGGGCTACTTCCTGGTGATCGCGGTCATGGCGATCCTGTTCAACTTCCTCGCGGACCTCTCGTACGCCGCGCTCGACCCGAGAGTGAGGGTCCGCTGATGTCCGTCGACAACACGCGAATCGCAGACGAGCTCGAGGCGCCGACCGCGCCCCCGGTCAGCCAGGGGAAGCTGGTCTGGAAGCGGTTCCTCTCGAACAAGCTGGCCGTCGTCAGCGCCATCCTGTTCATCGCGATCCTGCTCTTCTCCATCTCGGCGATCGGGCTCGGCCCCATCCCCGGCTGGTGGAAGTACGGCTTCAAGGAGCTGAACGACCAGTTCCAGCGCGGAGCGCCCTCGTGGGAGCACCCGTTCGGGCAGGACAGGATCGGCAAGGACTACTTCGCGCAGACCATGCGCGGCATCCAGAACTCGATCCTCGTCATGGTCGTGCTCGGACTGATCGCGAGCGTCGTCGGCGTCGTGGTCGGAGCGGTCGCCGGCTACTTCCGCGGCGTCGTCGACGCGATCCTGATGCGCATCACGGATGTCTTCATCGTCATCCCCGCGCTCGTGATCGGCTCGGTCGTCGGCCACATCTTCGGCGGTCTCGGCGCCTTCTTCCTGGCGCTGATGCTCGGCTTCTTCTCGTGGATGGGCATCGCCCGTCTGGTCCGCGGCGAGTTCCTCTCGCTGCGCGAGCGGGAGTTCGTGGAGGCGGCCCGTGTCGCGGGGGCCTCGGATGCGCGCATCATCTTCAAGCACATCCTGCCGAACGCCATCGGCGTCGTCATCGTCGCCTCGACGCTGATCATGGCCTCGGCCATCCTGCTCGAGACCGCGTTGTCGTTCCTCGGCTACGGCATCCGTCCGCCGGACGTCTCGCTCGGCCTGCTGATCAGCCAGAACCAGTCCGCGTTCCAGACCCGGCCGTGGCTGTTCTGGTGGCCCGGCGCGTTCATCGTGACCCTGGCCCTGCTGGTCAACTTCGTCGGCGACGGCCTGCGCGACGCCTTCGACCCCCGCCACCGCCGGTTCAACCTGCGCCGCATGCGCGAGCAGGAGCCGGAGGAGGGCGAGGGCGACGACGGCGGCCCGCGCACGGGCGCTGCCCTCGCGGAGGACGTGCTGTGACCTCCGCCCTCGCCGTGCTGCTCCCGGCCCCCCTCGCGGGGTCAGGCCAGGAGCAGCGCGGCGACCGAGCCGGCCGTCAGCAGCACCAGCACGGCCAGCGTCGCGACGTGCCAGCGCACGGCGACGGGCGTCTCGTCGGCGCGGCCGGCCTCGATCGTTCCAGCGTTCTGCAGGGCGGTCCAGCGACGGCGGATGACCTCCGCGGCGGCCCCGGACTCGGTGCCCAGCAGGTCACCGGGGCGTCGCACCGTGTCATCGACGCTCGGCCGGCCGGTCCGGCCCTTCGTCTCGTTGCGGGTCGCCCGCAGCGTGCGGGCGGTGCCGGGCGCGGGAGCGGACCACACCGGGTACTTGGCGCCGGGCACGTACAGCGTCAGCGCGTACTTGGTGTCGACGTGGATGAGCGCCTCCCACGGGATGCGGACGGTGCGCGTCACGTTCAGCACCGTGATGGCCGCGTCGCCGACGACCAGGAGCGGACGCCACAGCGTCGCCCAGGCGATGAAGGCGAACAGGGCCACCGGCACCAGGTAGAGCAGGCGGGCGTCGTGCACGCTCAGCGCCAGGCCGACGGCCAGCGCGGCGCACGCCGCCCAGATCAGGATCGCAAGCACCCGGTTGAACCGGGACACGAAGACGTCGCCATCGGCGGAGGGGTCGAGGGGCATGGCTCCATGCTCTCACCCCGGCCACAAGCCGCCCGGCCGATGCGCGCCCGCGAAAGGAACCACGAATCATGACCGCCACCACCCCCGGTCAGGCCGGCGTCGTCACCGACGCCCCCGTGCTGGAGGTCACCGACCTCTCCGTCGACTTCGGCGTGGACAACGTCTGGGTGCCAGCAGCCAAGAAGCTCAACTACGCGATCAAGGCGGGCGAGGTGCTCGCCATCGTCGGCGAGTCCGGCTCGGGCAAGAGCGCGAGCTCGATGGCGATCCTCGACCTGCTGCCCACGAACTCCCGCGTCCAGGGCTCGATCAAGCTGGAGGGGCGCGAGCTCACCGGCCTGAACCCGCAGCAGATGCGCCGCGTCCGCGGCCGTCAGGTGTCGGTGATCTTCCAGGAGCCGATGACCGCGCTGAACCCCGTCTACACGGTCGGCTCCCAGATCGTCGAGACGCTCCGCATCCACTTCGGGATGTCGCCGCACGAGGCCAAGGAGCGCGCCCTCGAGCTGCTCGAGATGGTCGAGCTGCCGGACCCGGTGAAGGCGTTCAACTCCTACCCGCACCAGCTCTCCGGCGGTCAGCGGCAGCGCGCCATGATCGCGCAGTCGATCTCGTGCGACCCGAAGCTCCTCATCGCCGACGAGCCGACCACCGCTCTGGACGTGACCGTGCAGGCCGAGATCCTGGAGCTGCTGCGCAGCCTCCGCGACCGGCTCGACAGCGCGATCCTGCTGATCACCCATGACATGGGCGTCGTCGCCGACCTCGCCGACAACATCGTCGTGATGCGCAAGGGCGACATCGTGGAGTCGGGCACCGTCGCCCAGGTCTTCGAGGCGCCGCAGCACCCGTACACGATCGCCCTTCTCGACGCCGTGCCGCACCTCGGCCAGCGCGAGGACGAGGAGATCGACACCACTGCCGCGCTCGCGCTCGGCACCGAGTCGGTCGACGCCGAGCTCGCCGAGCGCATCCGCGTCAACGAGCGCCTGGCGCAGGCCGAGCACGAGAAGGCCGAGATGGACCGCCGCCCGGTGGTCGTCGACTTCCAGAACGTGGCGATCGAGTACCCGAAGCACGGCCGCGTCCCCGCGTTCCGCGCCGCGAGCGACATCGACCTGCAGATCCACGAGGGCGAGGTCGTCGGCCTCGTGGGCGAGTCGGGCTCGGGCAAGACGACGCTCGGCCGCGCCGCGATCGGCCTGCTGCCCATCCACTCGGGCAAGCTCGTCGTCGCCGGTCAGGACATCAGCAACGCCGGCCGCGACGACATCCGCAAGCTGCACCGCAACGTCGGCATCGTGTTCCAGGACCCGTCGTCGTCGCTGAACCCGCGTCTCCAGATCGCCGACTCCATCGGCGAGCCGCTCCGGCTGGCCAAGAAGCTCAAGGGCGCCGAGCTGGCGAAGGAGGTCGACCGCCTCCTCGACAGCGTCGAGCTGCCGCGCGCCTACCGCAGCCGGTTCCCGCACGAGCTCTCCGGCGGCCAGAAGCAGCGCGTCGGCATCGCCCGTGCACTGTCGCTGGAGCCGCAGGTGCTGATCGCCGACGAGCCGACCTCCGCGCTCGACGTCTCGGTGCAGGCCCGCGTGCTGGAGCTGATGCAGCAGCTGCAGCGCGAGATGAACTTCGCGTGCCTGTTCATCACCCACGACCTCGCGGTCATCGACGTGCTCGCCGATCGCATCGCGGTGATGCACCACGGCCACCTGGTCGAGGTCGGCACGCGCGACGAGATCCTCCGCTACCCGAAGGAGGCGTACACGCAGCGCCTCCTCGCCGCGGTACCGCTGCCCGACCCCGAGCAGCAGCGCGCCCGCCGCGAGCTGCGCCTCCAGCTGCTCGCCGCCGGCTCCGACGAGGTCGTGCCGGTCAACGAGGGCCTGCCGCAGGAGCCGGAGCCGCCGGTCGCGCAGGGGCTGTAGGGCTCTCAGCGGGAGGCGGGGGAACCTGCGATAGGATGTAACGTTCCCCTTCCTCCCTGACGAGAGTCGAGTCCTCACGCATGTCCGAAAACGCCGTCGCCCACCGGGACGACCTGCGCAACGTCGCGATCGTCGCGCACGTCGACCACGGCAAGACCACGCTGGTCGACGCCATGCTCAAGCAGACCAACTCCTTCGACGCGCACGCGCACGTCGAGGAGCGGGCGATGGACTCGAACGAGCTGGAGCGTGAGAAGGGCATCACGATCCTCGCCAAGAACACGGCGATCTCGTACAACGGCAAGCACGCCGCGAACGGCCCGATCACCATCAACGTGATCGACACCCCCGGCCACGCCGACTTCGGCGGCGAGGTCGAGCGCGGCCTGTCCATGGTCGACGGCGTCGTGCTGCTCGTCGACGCGAGCGAGGGCCCGCTGCCGCAGACCCGCTTCGTGCTGCGCAAGGCGCTGGAGGCGAAGCTCCCGGTGATCCTCGCCGTCAACAAGACCGACCGCGGCGACGCCCGCATCGAGGAGGTAGTGGGCGAGAGCCAGGACCTCCTGCTCGGCCTCGCCAGCGACCTCGCCGACGACGTGCCCGACCTTGACCTCGACGCCATCCTCGACGTGCCGGTGGTGTACGCGTCCGGCCGCGCCGGCGCCGCGAGCCGCAACCGGCCCGCCAACGGCGAGCTGCCCGACAACGACGACCTCGAGCCGCTGTTCGAGGCGATCCTCGAGCACATCCCGGCGCCGTCCTACGACCCGGAGGCGCCGCTGCAGGCGCACGTCACCAACCTCGACGCCTCGCCGTTCCTCGGCCGCCTCGCGCTGCTCCGCATCTTCAACGGCACGCTCAAGAAGGGCCAGACCGTGGCCTGGGTGCGTCACGACGGCGACGTGCACAACGTGCGCGTGACCGAGCTGCTGATGACGAAGGCGCTCGACCGCTACCCGGCCGAGTCCGCGGGCCCCGGCGACATCGTCGCCGTCGCCGGGTTCGCCGACATCATGATCGGCGACACCCTGGCCGACCCCGACGACGTGCGCCCGCTCCCGGCGATCCACGTCGACGAGCCCGCGATCTCGATGACCATCGGCACCAACACCTCCCCGCTCGTCGGCAAGGTGAAGGGCCACAAGCTGACCGCGCGCATGGTCAAGGACCGCCTCGACCGCGAGCTGATCGGCAACGTGTCGCTGCGCGTGCTCGACATCGGCCGCCCCGACGCGTGGGAGGTGCAGGGCCGCGGCGAGCTGGCGCTGGCCATCCTCGTCGAGCAGATGCGCCGCGAGGGCTACGAGTTGACCGTCGGCAAGCCGCAGGTGGTCACCAAGAAGGTCGACGGCAAGACCCACGAGCCGTACGAGCACCTGACGATCGACGCCCCCGAGGAGTACCTCGGCGCGATCACCCAGCTGCTCGCCGCGCGCAAGGGCCGCATGGAGAACATGACGAACCACGGCACCGGCTGGGTCCGCATGGAGTTCATCGTCCCGTCGCGCGGCCTGATCGGCTTCCGCACCGAGTTCCTCACCACGACCCGCGGCACCGGCATCGCGAACGCGATCTCGCACGGCTACGACGAGTGGGCCGGGCAGATCGTCACGCGCAGCAACGGCTCCATCGTCGCCGACCGCGCCGGCGTCGTGACGCCGTTCGCGATCATCGCCCTGCAGGAGCGCATGAGCTTCTTCGTGAACCCCACGGAGGAGGTCTACGAGGGCATGGTCATCGGCGAGAACTCGCGCGCCGACGACATGGACGTGAACATCACCAAGGAGAAGAAGCTCACCAACATGCGCTCCTCCACGGCCGACACGTTCGAGTCGATGACGCCGTCGCGCCAGCTCACGCTCGAGGAGTGCCTGGAGTTCGCCCGCGAGGACGAGTGCGTCGAGGTCACCCCCGAGGCCGTCCGCATCCGCAAGGTCGAGCTCGACGCGACCGCCCGCGGCCGCGCCGCCGCGCGCCTCAAGCGCCAGGACGCGTAACCCGCGTCTCCCGACTTCCCGCACGGCAGCCGCCGAGCACAGGAAAAAGGCTCCGAATCGTCGTGATTCGGAGCCTTTTTCCTGTGCTCGGCGGCTATGCGAAGAGCCCCGCCCCGATGTAGGAGCCCTCTCGAGCGCCCGGCGGCACCGCGAAGACGGCGGAGCCGACGTGGCGGAGGTACTCGTTCATGAGGTCGTTCTTGGCGAGCCGGGTCTGGATCGGGATGAACTGCGCCCGCGGGTCGCGCTGGAACGCGATGAAGAACAGGCCCGCGTTGAGCCTCCCGAGGTCGTCGTTGCCGTCGACGAAGTTGTAGCCGCGGCGCAGCAGCTGCGCGCCGTTGTTGCTCGTCGGGTGCGCGAGCCGCACGTGCGAGTCCGGGTCGATGGCGGTGCCGCCGCCGCTCTTCGCGAGCGCGAGGAAGTTCGGCTCGGTGAATTCCGTCCCGCCCGAGAGCGGGGCGCCCTCGCCCTTGTCGCGGCCGACGATGCGCTCCTGCTCGCCGAGCTGCTGCCGGTCCCAGGTCTCGATGACCATGCGGATCTTGCGGGCGACCAGGTACGAGCCTCCCGCCATCCAGCCGGCGCCGTCCTTCGCCGCGGCCCACACCTGGTCCTCGACGACCGCGGTGTCCTCGGACTTGATGTTCGCGGTGCCGTCCTTGAAGCCGAACAGGTTGCGCGGCGTCACCTGACTGCGGGAGGTGGAGGAGGTGCGCCCGAACCCGAGCTGCGACCAGCGGATCGAGGCGCGGCCGAACGCGATGCGCGACAGGTTGCGGATGGCGTGCACGGCGACCTGCGGGTCCTCGCTGCAGGCCTGCACGCAGAGGTCGCCGCCGGTGAGCTGGTCGATCAGCGCGTCTCCGGGGAAGTGGGGGAGGTCGACCAGCGCCTCCGGCCGCTTCGACGCGAGCCCGAAGCGGTCCTTCCCGTCCGCCGTCGTGAAGAGCGTCGGCCCGAACCCGAAGGTCAGCGTCAGGCCGCCGGGCGGCAGGTCGAGCGCCTCCCCGGTGTCGTCCGGTGGCACGTCGAGGGGGCCGGAGGCGGGCCCGTACTTCCCGGCCGGGCGGCCCTGGGTCATGCGGGCGGCCGCGGCGGTCCAGTCGTGCAGCAGCTCGATCAGCCCGGCGCGGTCGAGGTCGGCAGCCACATCGAAGGCGGCGAAGTGGAGGCGGTCCTGAGCGGGGGTCGTGATGCCGGCCTGGTGCTCGCCGTAGAACGGGTAGACCGCCGCCGACGACGCCGTCGCGCCCGCGATCGCACGGTCGGCCGCGACCCCGATGCCGGCACCGACGACGCCCGCTCCGACGGCGGCGCCGGCGAGACCGAGCAGTCCGCGCCGGGACAGGCCGGAGCGCCCCGAGCCGTCGGACGTTGGGCCGTCGGACTTCGGGTCGTCGGACTCCGGGCGCTCGGCCGGACGCTCTGCGTTCACGCGGCCGCTACTTCACGAGGACGGCCGTGACCTGGCTGAGCGGCTCGCTCACGGCGTTCACCTCGTCGGACAGCTCCTTCACCTGGTCGGTGCTGAGCTCGGTGTAGCTGACGTAACCGTCACCCTTCGCGTACTGCGCGAGCAGCTTGTCGATGCCGGCGAACTCGGTGTCGAGCTTCTTCACCAGGGCGGCGCCGTCGGCGTTCTTGGCCTTCAGGAGGTCGCGGACCGTCCCGTAGGCGACCTCGGCGCCCTCGACGTTGGCCTTGAAGTCGGAGAGGTCGGTGTGGGAGAAGATCTCCTCCTCGCCGGAGATCTTGCTGGCCGAGACCTCCTCCATGAGTCCGCTCGCTCCGTTGGAGATCTGGTCGAGGGTGAGCGAGAAGTCCTTCGCGTACACGAGGTCGTAGAGCTTCTGCGTGTCGGCTACCAGCTTGTCGGCGAGCTTCGTCCGGGCGGCCGCGTCGGAGGGTGTGTAGCCGGCGGGCGCCCACAGGTCCTTCTCGATGTGGTGCCAGCCGGTCCAGTCCTGGCCCTGCTCGAGGTCGGCCTCGCGCAGGTCGAGCGCCGGGTCGATGTCGCCGAACTGCTCCGCCGTCGGCTCGATGCGCTCGTAGAAGGCGCGGGACTTCGCGTAGGCCGCGCGGGCCGCGTCGTCGTTACCCGCCGCGTAGTCGGCCGCGAACGCCTTGGTCGCGGCGAGCAGCTGACCGGTCTGGTCCTTCACGTACGACGTGTAGTTGGTGACCGCCTGGGCGACCTGCTTGCTCTCGCTGGCGGAGGTCTTCGCGCCGGAGCCCTTCGTGACGGTGAACGCGGCGAGGGAGGTCGGGGTGCCGACCATGCCCTTCTTGCAGGCGGTGAAGTAGGAGCCCTCCGGCAGCTGGACGACGTAGTTGACGGTCGTGCCCGGCCCGATGTTCTCCTTCTCGCCGGCGATCCGCAGCTTGTCCTCGGCGAGCACCTCGAACTCGTTGACGTCGGAGCCCGTGTTGGTCACCTGGAACGTGACCGCCCCGGCCGGTGCCGTCGCGGTGTCGACCGTGCAGGTCTCGTCCTTCAGCGTGACGGCGATGGCCTCGGCCTTGGCGTCGGCGGGCGTGTTGGGGACGCAGCCGGTGAGCGCGGCGGCCAGGGCGGCGGCGCCGGCGAGGGTGCCGGCGATCGCGCCGAGCGGGCGGAGTCGGGTCATGGGCGGGCTCTCTCTCGGAAAGTGCGGGCTCGGAAGGGTGATGCAGACGGGAGTGGTGGGGAGGTGCGGCGGAGTGCTGACGGGGGAGTGCTGATGGGGCGGTGCTGTCCGGCCCGGCGTCAGGAGGCGGTGCGCGTCGCGGCGGCGACCGGTTCCGGCGCCGCGGGCTGCTGACGCGGGGCGGCGGGCCGGGTGGCCCCCACGTGCTGGCGCACGTAGAGCGCGCCGACGACCGCGACGTAGCCGACCCAGACGGCGACCTGCAGGGCGGTCGGCGACGGGTTGAAGTTGAGGATGCCGGCGAGCAGGGTGCCGTACCAGCTGGAGGCGGGGATGACGCCGCTGATGTCGTACGCGTGCACGTTCGCGCCCGGGATGACCCCGGCCTCCTGCAGGTCGCCCACGCCGTAGGCGAGTACGCCGCCCGCGACGACGATGAGGAAGGCGCCGGTCCAGGCGAAGAACGACCCCAGGTTCACCTTCACCATGCCGCGGTAGAGCAGGAAGCCGAGCACCGCCGCGCTGGCGAGGCCGAGCAGCGCGCCGGCGACCGGCTCCCAGCCGCCCCCGACGCTGGCGACCGTCGCCCAGACGAAGAGCGCGGTCTCGATGCCCTCGCGGCCGACGCTCAGCATGGCGAGGAGCACGACGCCCCAGCCGGCCCCGACGAGCACGGCGTCCATGCGGTGCTGGAGGGTGGACTTCATCGTGCGGGCGGTCCTGCCCATCCAGAACACCATCCAGGTGACGAAGCCGACCGCCACGAGCGACAGGGTGCCGCCGACGATCTCCTGCGCCTCGAAGCTGAGACCGTACGGGCCCCAGGTGAGCGCGGCTCCGATGCCGAGCGGGACGACGAGGGCGATGCCGACGCCGACCCAGAGCTTGGAGAGCACGTCGCGGCGGCCGACCTTCACGACGTACGCGATGAGGATCGTGACGATCAGCGCCATTTCGAGGCCTTCGCGGAGGCCGATGAGGTAGTTCGCGAGCACGGTGACCTTGCTGGGGTTGCGGGAGGGGATGGATGGTTCGGTAAGGCTAACCTTACCGGCGTCGAGCCTAGATCAGCCCGGCGAACCTGTCCAGATAGGATGCGAGAATGCTCAGCCGGATCCTGAACGGAGTGCTCCTCCTCCTCGCGGGGGCCGTGATCGGCGGGATCGGCACGGTGGCGCACCAGATCACCGTGACCTGGGGCGTCTCCATCCCGCTCGGCCTGATCGGCTCGCTGCTGGCGTACACCGCTCTGCTCGTCGGCCTGCGCCTGCTCGGCCGCAGCCGCGTGCCTGCGCTCCTCGCCGCGATCGGCACCATCGGTGTCGTGCTGCTGTTCACCCAGCAGAGCGCTGGAGGGTCGGTGCTGATCCCGAACGACCTGCTCGGCCAGATCTGGCTGGTCGCGCCGATCCTGATCGCGGCCGTCGTGGTCGCCTGGCCGGACGTCCGGGGGCGTCGGCCCGTCGCCGTTTCGGAATAAGCTAGGTGTGAGCCTCACCGCTCGCCACTCTCCCGAAGGGAACAGATCCACCGTGACCTATGTCATCGCCCTCCCGTGCGTCGATGTGAAGGACCGGGCCTGCATCGACGAATGCCCGGTCGACTGCATCTACGAGGGCGAACGGTCGCTGTACATCCACCCCGACGAGTGCGTCGACTGCGGCGCCTGCGAGCCGGTCTGCCCGGTCGAGGCGATCTACTACGAGGACGACCTGCCCGAGGAGTGGGCGGACTACTACAAGGCCAATGTCGAGTTCTTCGACGACATCGGCTCGCCCGGCGGAGCGGCGAAGGTCGGCGTGATCGCCAAGGACCACCCGCTGGTCGCCGCGCTGCCGCCGCAGGCGCACTGACGTGGCGCTGAAGGAGCTCCCGGACTACCCCTGGGATCTCATGGCGCCGTACGCGGCGCGCGCCCGTGAGCACGACGGCGGTCTCGTCGACCTGTCGATCGGCTCGCCGGTCGACCCCACGCCCGACCTGATCCGGGAGGCGCTGGCGGCCGCGACCGACGCCCACGCCTACCCGCAGACGGTCGGCACCCCCGCGCTGCGCGAGGCGATCGTCGCCTGGTTCGAGCGTCGCCGCGGCGTGCGCGGGCTGACCGTCGACAACGTGCTCCCGACCATCGGCTCGAAGGAGCTGGTCGCGTTCCTCCCCTTCCTCCTCGGACTGGGGGAGGGGGATGTCGTCGTGCACCCGCGCGCCGCCTACCCGACGTACGCCATCGGCGCCGCCATGGCGGGCGCCGACGCGTTCGCGAGCGACGACCCCGCCGAGTGGCCGCAGAACACGAAGCTGGTCTGGTTGAACAGCCCGGGAAACCCGGACGGCCGCGTCCTCGGCGTGCCGGAGCTGCGGGCCGCGGTCGCGCGGGCGCGCGAGCTCGGCGCCGTCATCGCGGGCGACGAGTGCTACGCGGAGCTCGGCTGGGAGTCGCCCTGGGACGCCGAGCGCGTGCCGAGCATCCTCGACCCCCGCGTCATCGGGCAGGACAGGCACGACGTGCTGGCGGTGTACTCGCTGTCGAAGCAGTCCAACCTCGCCGGGTACCGGGCCGCGTTCGTCGCGGGCTGCCGCACGGTGATCGCACGGCTCACCAACGTGCGCAAGCACGCCGGCCTCATGCTTCCGGCGCCGCTGCAAGCCGCGATGGTGACCGCGCTCGGCGACGACGAGCACGTCGCCGCGCAGAAGGAGCGGTACCGCGCGCGTCGCGACCTGCTCAAGCCGGCGCTCGTGGCGGCGGGCTTCCGCATCGACCGCAGCGAGGCCGGGCTGTACCTCTGGGCGACGGAGGGGCGCGACGCCTGGGAGAGCATCGGCCGGCTCGCCGACATCGGCATCCTCGGCGGCCCGGGGCACTTCTACGGCGACTCCTACCCGCAGCACGTACGGCTCTCGCTCACCGCGACCGACGAGCGGATCGCCGCGGCGGCCCAGCGGCTGCGCGCCTTTGGAGACTCCCTCTAACCGGATCGAGGCTCCTTTGCCCGATGCGACAGTTGCCGCGAGCGTTCGTTAGGCTGTACCAGCACGACTTTCTGAGCGCCGCCACATCATCGGCAGCGAGCAGTCGAAGCTGACCCAGAACCTGGAGGCGTTGTGAGTGGACTCGGCACCGAGACGGCAGCAGCGGAGCGCAACGGCTCCGCCGGCGGTGAGGCGCCCGTCGCCTCGCTGACCTACCCGGGCGGCACGGCCGAGTTCCCCATCCTGGCGAGCACCCAGGGCGCGTCGAGCATCGACCTCTCCTCCCTGACCAAGCAGACCGGGCTGACCAGCCTGGACTACGGCTTCGTCAACACCGCGGCCACCCGCTCGGCGATCACGTACATCGACGGCGAGCAGGGCATCCTGCGCTACCGCGGCTACCCGATCGAGCAGATCGCGGAGCACTCGACCTTCCTCGAGGTGGCCTGGCTGCTGATCCACGGCGAGCTGCCGACGCCGGCCGAGCTGGCCGACTTCGACGAGCGCATCCGCCGGCACACCCTGCTGCACGAGGACCTGCGCCGCTTCTTCAGCGCGCTGCCGCACGACGCGCACCCGATGTCCGTGCTCTCGAGCGCGGTGTCGGCGCTGTCGACCTTCTACCAGGACTCGCTGAGCGTCCACGACCCGGAGCAGATCGAGCTCTCGACGATCCGCCTCCTGGCGAAGCTCCCCGTCATCGCGGCGTACGCGCACAAGAAGAGCCTCGGGCAGGCCTTCCTGTACCCGGACAACTCGCTGAGCTTCGTCGACAACTTCCTGCGGCTCAACTTCGGCACCCTCGCCGAGCCGTACGAGGTGAACCCGGTGCTCTCGCGGGCGCTGGAGCGCCTCCTGATCCTCCACGAGGACCACGAGCAGAACGCCTCCACCTCGACCGTCCGTCTGGTCGGCTCGACGCAGGCCAACCTGTTCGCGTCGGTCTCGGCCGGCATCAACGCGCTCTACGGCCCGCTGCACGGCGGCGCCAACGAGGCCGTGCTGCAGATGCTCGCGGGCATCCGCGACTCCGGCGAGAGCGTGCAGAAGTTCGTGGAGCGGGTGAAGAACAAGGAGTCGGGCGTCAAGCTCATGGGCTTCGGTCACCGCGTCTACAAGAACTTCGACCCGCGCGCGAAGCTCGTGAAGCAGTCGGCCGACGAGGTGCTGCAGGCGCTCGGCGTGCACGACCCGCTGCTCGACATCGCGAAGGAACTGGAGGAGGTCGCGCTCGCCGACCAGTACTTCATCGACCGCAAGCTCTACCCGAACGTCGACTTCTACACGGGCGTCATCTACAAGGCGATGGGCTTCCCGACACGGATGTTCACGGTCCTGTTCGCCATCGGCCGCCTTCCGGGCTGGATCGCCCACTGGCGCGAGATGATCCAGGACCCGCAGACCAAGATCGGCCGCCCGCAGCAGCTCTACGTCGGCAGCGCCGAGCGCTCCTGGCCGACCACCCGCTGACTCGTCCGTTCGCAAACCGCCGAGTACGCAGACTTTCTGCGTACTCGGCGGTTTTCGCGTGAATCCGCGCGTACTCGACGGGTGATCAGGGGCGCGGGCGGAGGGTGAGGGTCTGCGCCGCGGCGGCCGTCACAGCCTTGTGCGTGAACGGCCACGGACGCGTCTTGCCCCGCGCCCACAGGTCGGTCTGGTCGGCATAGTGCGGGTCGAAGGCGTGCCCGGAGGCACCGGTGAGGTTGATCCAGCGGCTGCGGTCGAAGTCGGCGAGGTCGATGACCATGCGCATCGACGGCACGCGCAATACCTGGTAGCCCTGGTCGGCGTCCCAGCCGGTCGCGTTGACGATGCTCGAGCCTCCACCGACCGGGTAGGGGCCGCGGTTGAACAGCCACTCGATCACCGGGACGCCCGACTCGCCGAAGCTGGCGTTGCGCAGCTCGAGGGTGTGGAGGCGGTCCCAGCGCCACGACGACGTGTCGCGGCCGAGCAGGTCCCGCGTCTGCGTCCAGGCGGCGTTCGCCACCGCGGTGAGCATCGAGTCGCGGTCGGTCGCGCCGAGCTTCGCATCCGTCCACCAACCGGAGTCGGGTCGCTCGAGGAGGTTCTGCACGACGGCGAACCAGCGATCGCCTCCCTGTGGCGCGGTCGACTTCGGCAGCTTCGTGGCGAAGGCGTCGGTGAGGAGGGTGCGCCAGAACACGGCGAAGTATGCGGCTGCGGCGCTGTCGCCGTCGTCGCGATAGTCCCACTCGGCCAGCAGCCGGGCGGCGTGGGCCACGCCCGAGTCCGGGTCGGCGGCGCCCCCGAGCCGGACCAGCAGCGGCGCGAGCGCTGCGGCGTTCGCGTCGTACGTGTCCTGCTGCAGAGCGCTGAGATCCGCCGCTGTGACCTTCTTGCCGTCGGCGATCATCGCGTGCAGCCGCACCTGGAGCTCGTTGGCGCGGTAGCCGTAATCCCAATCGGCCGTGATGAGCGCGGGGTAGCCGGGGCCGACCGCCGCGTTGTTGGCGGTGACGATCATGCCGGAGGGCGGGTTGAGCACCGAGGGCAGCTGGTCGTACGGGATGGTGCCCACCCAGCCGTACTCGCTCGTCCAGCCCGGCACGGGCATCGTGCCGTTGCCCTTCGCCCGGATCGGGACGCTGCCGGGCGCCTGGTAGCCGATGTTGCCGTCGACGTCCGCGTAGACGAGGTTCTGCGACGGCACCTGGAACTGGGCGGCGGCCGCGCGGAACGACGGCCAGTCGCGGGCGGTGTCGAAGGCGAAGATCGCGCCGGCGGTCGGCCCCGGCGTCAGCGCGGTCCACTGCAGCGACAGCTGGAACTGCTGCGCGGGCACGCCGAGCTTGCCCGCCTGATCCTTCGCGATGGCGCGGTAGCCGTCGCTGATGCCGGTGACGAGCGGGCCGTGCCGGGTGGACCGCACCCGCACCTCCACATCCTTGCCGCCGGCGACGCGGATGCGCTCGGTGCGGATCGCGAGCGGCACCTGCTTGCCGTCGTACTCGTACGTGTCGCCCGTGACCTTCTCGAGGTAGAGGTCGGCGACGTCGGGCCCGAGGTTCGTGAAGCCCCAGGCGATGCGATCGTTGTGGCCGATCACGACGCCCGGGAAGCCGGAGAACCCGAAGCCGCTCACGTCGAACGCGCACTCCGGCCCGACGGTCGTGCAGTGCAGCCCGACCTGGTACCAGACCGACGGCATGGAGGCGCCGAGGTGCGGGTCGTTGGCGAGCAGCGGCTTGCCGGTGTCGGTGTGCGCGCCGGAGACGACCCACGAGTTCGAACCGATGTCGTCGCCCGCCGGGCCCATGAGGCGGGGGAGGGCGTCGACGGAGGCGGCGACCTGCTCCAGCTGGGAGCGGTAGGCCTCCGCGTCGACCCCGCCGGTGCCGTCCGCCGCGGCGCCGCTCTTCGCCTCCTTCGACTCGGGAGCGGCCTGCGGCGTCGCGCGCTCGGGCGAGCCTCCACCCAGGTCGGTGATCGTGGGGTGCGCGTCGTAGGGGTAGGCGGGATGGAGGTCGGCGATCTGCTGGGGGCTGAGCTTCGTCGCGAGCAGGGCGCGGTCGACCTCGTCCTCGAGGTTGGAGCGCAGGTCCCAGGCCATCGCCTTGAGCCAGGCGACGGAGTCGGCCGGCGTCCAGTGCTCGGGCTTGTACCCGGGGTTCTGCAGGCCGAGCACGGCGTACTCCAGCGACAGCTCGGCGCCCGAGTGCCGGTCGAGGTAGGCGTTCACGCCGTCCGCGTAGTCCTGGTAGTACCGCAGGGCGGCCGGGTCGAGCAGCTTCACCTCCTGCTCGGCGACCTGCCGCCAGCCGAGGGTGCGGATGAACGTGTCGGTCGGCACCTGGCTCGCGCCGAACAGCTCGGCCAGCCGGCCGGAAGTGACGTGGCGACGGAAATCCATCTCCCAGAACCGGTCCTGCGCGTGCACGTAGCCCTGCGCGCGGAACAGGTCGTGCGCGGTCGCCGCCTCGATCTGCGGGACGCCCGCGCTGTCGCGGCGGACGGTCACCGGCGCGGTGAGGCCGGGCACGTCGACGGTGCCGGAGGTCTGTGGGAACGAGCGCGCCACGGTCCAGACGGCGATGCCGCCGGCCGCCGCGACGAGCAGCACGACGACGGCGAGCACGATGCCGAGCGCGCGGAAGGCGCTGCGCTGCCGTGTCAGCCGGGGTCTGTCTTCGCCCACGTCTCTCCCTCGAGCTCGCTCTGCGCGGGCCCGAGAGGCTCGGGACCTGCCGTGCTTCGGACCCTAACGCATGCGGATGACGACACGGGTCAGCGCGACGTGAGCGCCGCCCACGCCATCGCCTCCAGCACCGGTCGCACCGCGGCCGCGTCCACCGGGGCGGAGCCGATGCGCGCCGAGTGCGGGGTGGAGTTGATGAGGCCGAAGGTCGCCTGCACCCGCACGCGCAGCTCGTCGGGGGAGAGGGCGGGCTGCAGGGCGCTCAGCACGCCCATCCAGAGCTCGACGTAACGGCGCTGCAGCCGGCGCACCTCGCGGCGCTCGGCGTCGGGGAGCGCGTCGAGATCGCGGTCCTGCACGCGGATGGTGTCGGGCTCGCTCAGCGCGAAGTCGACGTGGAAGGCGATCAGTCCGTGCAGGGCCTCCGCCGGTCCGGCCGCCTGCGCCTCCACCGCGGCGCCGCCCTCCAGCAGGGACTCGCTGACGCCGACGAGGAGCGCGGCGAGCACGGCCTGCTTGGACGGGAAGTGGCGGTACACCGCCGGGCCGCTGACCCCGGCGGCGGCGCCGAGGTCCTCGATGGAGACGCCGTTGAAGCCGCGCTGCGCGAACAGGCCGGCGGCGGCCGTCAGCAGGGTGGCGCGGCGGTCGGCCTTGGCCTGGCTGCGCTGGGTGGGGCGGGTCGTCGTGGGGCGGGTCGTCGTCATCGTCGGCTCCGGGAGGGTCTGGACATTCCGGTTAATGAACACTAACCTGAATCTCGGTTAGCAGTCACTAACCCGTTGTCGATGAGGACGAGGGAGGGTCATGACGACCCTGATGACCAGCGCACAGGCGACCGGTACGCAGGGCGCCGCTGCAGAGGACGGCTTCGCGCAGAACGACGCCGCACAGCGCGCGCTCGCCGACGACCTGCGCCGCCGCCTCGCCGTCGCGGCCGCCGGCGGCCCGGAGCGCGCACGCGAGCGGCATGTCGCCCGCGGCAAGCTCCTCCCGCGCGACCGCATCGACGCGCTGCTCGACGAGGGCAGCCCGTTCCTCGAGCTGGCGCCGCTCGCGGCGACCGGCATGTACGACGGTGAGTGCCCGGCCGCCGGCGTGATCGCGGGCATCGGCCTGGTCGCCGGGCGGCACGTGATGATCGTCTGCAACGACGCCACCGTCAAGGGCGGCACCTACTACCCGATGACGGTCAAGAAGCACCTGCGTGCGCAGGAGGTCGCGCTCGAGAACCGCCTCCCCTGCATCTACCTCGTCGACTCGGGCGGAGCCTTCTTGCCGATGCAGGACGAGGTGTTCCCCGACCGCGACCACTTCGGCCGGATCTTCTACAACCAGGCCCGGCTGTCGGCGGCGCGCATCCCGCAGATCGCGGCGGTGCTCGGCTCGTGCACGGCGGGTGGAGCCTACGTCCCCGCCATGAGCGACGAGACGGTGATCGTGCGCAACCAGGGCACGATCTTCCTCGGTGGGCCTCCGCTCGTGAAGGCGGCGATCGGCGAGGTCGTCACCGCGGAGGAGCTGGGCGGCGGCGATCTGCACGCGCGCACCTCCGGCGTGGTGGACCACCTGGCCGAGGACGACGAGCACGCGCTCGCGATCGTGCGCGACATCGTGGCGACGCTGCCGCCTCCCGCCGCTCCGGCGTGGGAGGTGCTGCCCGCCCGCGAGCCGGCCGCCGATCCCGCCGAGCTGTACGGCGTCGTCCCTGTCGACGTGCAGGCGCCCTACGACGTGCACGAGGTCATCACGCGACTGGTGGACGCGGGAGGCTGGAGCGAGTTCAAGCCCGAGTACGGCACGACGCTGGTCACCGGCTTCGCGCGTCTCCACGGCCACCCGGTCGGCATCGTCGCGAACAACGGCGTGCTGTTCGCCGAGTCGGCGCAGAAGGGCGCGCACTTCATCGAGCTCTGCGACCAGCGCGGCATCCCGCTGCTGTTCCTGCAGAACATCTCCGGCTTCATGGTGGGCCGCGACTACGAGGCCGGCGGCATCGCCAAGCACGGCGCGAAGATGGTGACCGCTGTCGCGACCACGCGCGTGCCGAAGCTGACGGTCGTCATCGGCGGCTCGTTCGGCGCCGGCAACTACTCGATGTGCGGGCGGGCCTACTCGCCGCGGTTCCTGTGGATGTGGCCGGCCGCGCGCATCTCGGTCATGGGCGGCCAGCAGGCGGCCAGCGTGCTCGCCACCGTCAAGCGCGACCAGCTCGAGGGCCGCGGTGAGGAGTGGAGCGCCGCCGACGAGGCCGCGTTCCGCGCGCCCATCACCGCGCAGTACGAGGAGCAGGGCAACCCGTACTACTCGACCGCGCGGCTCTGGGACGACGGGGTGATCGACCCCGCCGAGACGAGGACCGTGCTGGGGCTCGCGCTCGACGTCGTCTCCAGGACCCCGCTTCCCGACCCGGCCTTCGGCCTCTTCCGGATGTGATCGCGATGCTCGCAGACTCCACTTCCGGCCCGGCGCTGTTCGGGACCGTGCTCGTCGCGAACCGCGGGGAGATCGCCTGCCGCGTGATCCGCACGCTGCGCCGCCTCGGCATCCGCGCGGTCGCCGTCTACAGCGACGCCGATGCCGGTGCTCCGCATGTGGCGCTCGCCGACGAGGCCGTGCGGCTCGGCCCTGCGCCCGCCCGCGAGAGCTATCTCGATGTGGAGGCGGTGGTCGCCGCCGCGCGTGCGACCGGCGCGGAGGCCGTCCACCCCGGCTACGGCTTCCTCTCCGAGAACCCGGCGCTGGCGCAGGCCTGCGAGCGTGAGGGCATCGTCTTCGTCGGCCCCGGCGTGCGCGCTCTCGAGGTGATGGGCGACAAGATCGCCGCCAAGACCGAGGTCACCCGGCATGGCGTGCCGACCATCCCCGGCATTGCGGAGCCCGGCCTGACCGACGAGCAGCTCATCGCCGCCGCCGAGGAGGTCGGCTACCCGGTCCTCGTCAAACCGTCGGCGGGCGGCGGCGGCAAGGGGATGCAGGCGGTCCGTTCGGCGGCCGAGCTGCCGGAGGCGCTGCGCACGGCCCGGCGCGTGGCGGCGGCGGCCTTCGGTGACGACACGCTCTTCCTCGAACGGCTCGTCAGCGCGCCGCGGCACATCGAGGTGCAGGTGCTCGCCGACCGGCACGGCGGCGTCGTGCACCTGGGAGAGCGCGAGTGCTCCCTCCAGCGCCGCCACCAGAAGGTGATCGAGGAGGCGCCGTCCGCCCTCCTCGACGCCGCGACCCGTGCCCGGATCGGCGAGGCGGCCTGCCGGGTCGCCGCGAGCGTCGACTACGTCGGTGCGGGAACGGTGGAGTTCCTGGTGTCGGCGGAGGCGCCCGACGAGTTCTTCTTCATGGAGATGAACACGCGCCTCCAGGTCGAGCATCCGGTCACCGAGCTGGTCACCGGTGTCGACCTCGTCGAGCAGCAGCTGCGCATCGCGGCGGGGGAGCCGCTCGCGTTCGCGCAGGAGGACGTCCGCCTGACCGGGCACGCCGTGGAGGCGCGGGTGTACGCGGAGGATCCGAGCCGGGGCTTCCTGCCTGCGGGCGGCCGCGTGCTCGCGCTGCGCGAGCCGGCCGGTGAGGGCGTGCGGGTCGACAGCGGCCTGGCGCCGGGGCTTCCGGTGGTCACCGAGTACGACCCGATGCTCGCGAAGGTCATCGCCTGGGGCCCGGACCGGCCGGAGGCGCTGGCGCGGCTCGACCGGGCGCTCGCCGGCACGGCGATCCTCGGCGCCGTCACCAACGTGGGCTGGCTGCGCGATCTTCTCGCCGACCCCGAGGTGCGCGCGGGAACGATGGACACGACGCTGATCGACCGCCGGGTCGCCGAGCAGGGCGCGCAGGGCGACGACGGTCCCTCCCTCGCCGAACGGGTCGCCGCGGCGCTGCTCGCCCACGGCGAGCGCGAGCAGCGGCCTCCTGCCGGCGTCGGCGCCGTGTGGGGAGCCCCGACCGGCTGGCGGCTGGGGTCACCGCGTCCCGTCCACTACGACGTCGCGGATGCGGAGGTCGCGGTCGCCGGATCGCGGGTCTCGATCGACGGCGAGGAGCACGAGGCGTCGCTGCGCCTCCTGCCCGCCACCCCCGGCGCTCCTGAGGCAGTGCTGCTCACCCTGGACGGCGTGACCACCCGCTTCGACCTCGCCCGCGACGGCGACACGGTCTGGCTCGGCAGTGAGGGGCGCGCCCGCGCTCTGCGGCTGCGCGACCGCGCCGAGCGCCTCGCGGAGCGGCTCGCCGCGCTCGACCGCGGCGACGCGGCCGCGCACCCCGAGCTGCGCTCGCCCATGCCCGGCACGGTGATCGCCGTCGCCGTAGAGTCCGGCTCGACCGTGGCGGCCGGGGACACGGTAGCCGTGGTGGAGGCGATGAAGATGGAGCACCGCCTCCTCGCGCCCGTCGCCGGGGTGGTCCGGCTGCACGTCGCGCCCGGCGACCTGGTGCGCCTCGACCAGCTCGTGGCGGAGGTCGACGCGGACGAGACGGCCGACGCCTCCACCGCTTCCACCCCTGACACCAGCTCCACCACCGACGTCCCGCCCGCGCCACCCGCGCCCGCGGACGAGGCCGTGCTGACACCCTCGGCCGGCCCGGAAGAACCCCACTGATCCCACCGCCTCACGAAGGCTCACGAAGGACGAGGAACCATGACCATGCAGATGACCGGCACCCCCACCGCCGCGGGCGCCGCCTCCACCGCCGCAAGCGCCGCCTCCGCCGAGTTCGCGCTGACCGACCTCGACGCGTTCCCGCTCACCGACGAGCAGCGCCGCCTGCGCGACGAGGTGCGCGAGTTCGCCGACACCGTCGTCGCACCCGCCGCCTACGAGTACGACACCAAGCGCGAGCTGCCGTACGGCATCATCGCCGAGATGGGGCGGATGGGCCTGTTCGGCCTCCCCTTCCCGAAGGAGTACGGCGGCCAGGGCAAGGACTACCTGTCGCTCTGCCTCGCGGTCGAGCAGCTCGGCCGGGTCGACCAGTCGATCGGCGTGACGCTCGAGGCGGGCGTCGGCCTCGGCGCGATGCCGATCTTCCGCAGCGGCACCGAGGAGCAGAAGCAGGAGTGGCTGCCGATGCTCGCGCGCGGCGAGGCGCTCGCCGGGTTCGGGCTCACGGAGGCCGACGCCGGCTCCGACGCCTCGGGCACCAAGACCACGGCGGAGCTGGTCGACGGCGAGTGGGTGATCAACGGCAGCAAGCAGTTCATCACCAACTCCGGCAGCGAGATCACCAAGCTGGTGACGATCACGGCCGTGACCGGCGAGCAGCAGCGCCCCGACGGCTCCGTGAAGAAGGAGCTGTCGGCCATCCTCGTCCCGGTCCCGACCGCCGGATTCGTCGCGCACGAGCCGTACGACAAGGTCGGCTGGCACACCTCCGACACGCACCCGCTGACCCTCACCGACGTGCGGGTGCCGGAGGCCAACCTGCTCGGCGAGCGCGGTCGCGGCTACGCGAACTTCGTCGCCACCCTCGACGAGGGCCGGGTCGCCTTCGCCGCCCTCTGCACCGGCGCCGCGCAGGGCTGCCTGGAGCAGGCGCTGCGGTACGCCAAGAGCCGCAACGTGTTCGGCCGGCCCATCGGCTCCAACCAGCACATCGCCTTCAAGCTGGCCAGGATGGAGGCCAAGGTGCACACCGCGCGCCTGGCCTATTACGACGCCTGCTTCAAGCTGATGGCGGGCAAGCCGTTCAAGACCGAGGCGTCGATCGCGAAGCTGCTCGGCAGCGAGGCGGCCATGGAGAACGCGCGCGACGCCGTGCAGATCTTCGGCGGTTACGGCTACATGAACGAGAACCCGGTCGCCCGGCACTACCGCGACTCCAAGATCCTCGAGATCGGCGAGGGCACGAGCGAGGTCCAGCAGATGATCATCGCGCGCTCCCTCGGCTTCGCGTCCTGACCGCGACCGGATTCCTGCGCACTCGACGAACTGGAAAGCGAGGACTCAGTGATCGACAAGACGGTGGCGAGCGCCGCGGAGGCGGTCGCCGGCATCCCGAGCGGCAGCACCCTCGCGGTCGGCGGCTTCGGGCTGTGCGGCATCCCGAGCGCGCTGATCCAGGCGCTGCTGGAGGCCGGCACGACTGATCTGGAAGTGGTCAGCAACAACTGCGGCGTCGACGACTGGGGTCTCGGCCTGCTGCTCGCCGAGCACCGCATCCGCAAGATGATCAGCTCGTACGTCGGCGAGAACAAGGAGTTCGCGCGGCAGTTCCTCTCCGGCGAGCTGGAGGTCGAGCTCACCCCGCAGGGCACCCTCGCCGAGAAGCTGCGGGCCGGGGGAGCGGGCATCCCCGCCTTCTACACCCCGGCCGGCGTCGGCACGCAGATCGCGGAGGGCGGCCTGCCCCGGCGCTACGCCGCCGACGGGTCGGTCGCGGTGGCCTCCGAGCCGAAGGAGGTCCGCGACTTCGACGGCGCCCGCTACGTGCTGGAGCGCTCGCTGCGGCCCGACTTCGCGCTCGTCCACGCCGCGAAGGGCGACCGGCACGGCAACCTCGTCTTCCACGCGGCGGCGATGAACTTCAATCCGCTCGCCGCGATGGCGGGCCGGGTGACCATCGCCGAGGTGGAGGAGCTCGTCGAGCCGGGCGCGCTCGACCCCGGCGCCGTGCACTGCCCGGGCATCTTCGTCCAGCACGTCGTGCACGCGCCCGGCGTCGAGAAGCGGATCGAGCGGCGGACCGTCGCCGCCGCACCCGCAGGCACCTCCGAAGGGAGCACCCGATGAGCCTCACCCGCACCGAACTCGCCGCCCGTGTGGCGCGCGAGCTCGAGAACGGCCAGTACGTCAACCTCGGCATCGGCATGCCGACGCTGATCCCGAACTACATCCCGGAGGGCGTGGAGGTCATCCTGCACTCCGAGAACGGCGTGCTCGGCGTCGGCCCGTACCCGGCCGAGGACGCCGTCGACCCCGATCTGATCAACGCCGGCAAGGAGACCGTCACTGTCAACGCGGGAGCCGCCTTCTTCGACTCGTCGCTGTCGTTCGGCATGGTCCGCGGCGGCCACGTCGACCTCGCGGTGCTCGGGGCGATGGAGGTGTCGGAGACCGGAGACCTCGCCAACTGGATGATCCCCGGCAAGATGGTGAAGGGCATGGGCGGGGCGATGGACCTCGTCTTCGGCGCCAAGCGGCTGATCGTCATGATGGAGCACGTCGACAGGGAGGGGCGGCCCAAGATCGTCCGGGAGTGCAGCCTCCCGCTCACCGGCACCGGCTGCGTCGACCGCATCATCACCGACCTCGCCGTCATCGACGTGACAGGCGACGGGCTCGTGCTGCGCGAGCTCGCTGCCGGGGCGACGGTCGAGGAGGTCGTCGCCGCGACCGGCGCGCCGCTCACGGTCGCGCTGGATGCCGAGGAGGTGCGCGGATGAAGGAGATCGAGCAGCGCGGCCTCTACTACGAGGAGTTCGAGCCGGACACCCGCTACCTCCACCGCCCGGGTCGTACGGTGACGGAGGCCGACAACGTCCTCTTCACGACCCTCACCATGAACACCCAGGCACTGCACCTCGACGCGGCCTGGTCGGCCCGGCAGCCGTTCGGCGGCCGGCTCGTGAACTCCATGTTCACGCTCGCCACCATCGTCGGGGCCTCCGTCGCGCAGCTGACGCAGGGCACGATCGTCGCGAACCTCGGCTTCAGCGAGGTGGCGTTCCCGCACCCGCTGCGGCACGGCGACACGCTGTACTCCGAGACGGTCGTGCTCGCCAAGCGGCTCTCCGCGTCCCGCCCCGGCCAGGGCATCGTGACGCTGGAGCACACCGGCCGCAACCAGGACGGCGTCGTCGTCGCCACGGCCGTGCGACAGGTGATGGTGTGGTGCAGGGACGCGCACGAGGGCCTCGCCGCCGAAGGCGCGTCCGCCGCGGCGGAGCCGGTGGGCGAGCCGCAGGAGGAGCGGGAGTGACGGAGGAGTCGACTGGGGCCGACATGACTGGGGCCGACTTCCCGTGGGGCCCGGCGCTGCTCTTCTGCCCTGCCGACCGGCCCGAGCGCTACGAGAAGGCGCTGCAGCGCGCCGATGCCGTCATCCTCGACCTCGAGGACGCCGTCGATCCCGCCCGGCGGCCGGAAGCGCGGGAGGGGCTCGCCGCCTCCGCCGACACCCTCGACCCCACGCGCGTCATCGTGCGCGTGAACCCCGCGAGCACCGCGGACCACGACGCCGACCTCGCCGCGCTCGCCCGGACGCCGTACCGCACGGTCATGCTGCCCAAGGCGGAGCACGTCGACGACCTGGCCGGGCTGATCCGGTACGACGTCATCGCCCTCTGCGAGACCGCCGGCGGGGTGCTCGCCGCCCGCGATCTGGCCCAGGCCGAGGGCGTGCTCGCGCTGATGTGGGGGGCGGAGGACCTGGTCGCCTCGCTCGGCGGCACCTCCAGCCGCCATGCCGACGGCCGCTACCGCGACGTGGCCGTGCACGCGCGCTCGACCGTGCTCCTCGCCGCGGGCGCGGCCGGACGGCACGCGATCGACACCGTGCACCTCGACATCGCGGATCTCGACGGGCTCGCCGCCGAGGCGGAGGACGCCGCCGCCGTCGGCTTCGCCGCGACCGCGTGCATCCACCCCGGTCAGGTCGACACGATCAGGGCCGCCTACCGTCCGGACGCCGCCGACGTCGAGGCCGCGCGAGCGCTGCTCGCCGCCGCCGAGCAGGCCGGCGGGGGAGTGTTCCGGCACGACGGCAGGATGGTCGACGGACCGGTGCTCGCCCACGCGCGAGCCGTGCTGCGGCGGGCCTGATCCGGAGGCCCGGATCAGGCCGGGGGAGGCGACCCGCCGCCGTGATCAGATCGTGATGGTCCATTCCGGTCGTGTTCACCGATTCGGTCCCGGGCGCGTCAGAGGTTTGCCGTACCCTGCAAGTGAGGATTCGAGAATCCACGGATTCCGAATCGATTCGAGTGCATGGTCGAGCCGGATGTGAAGGTCGTACCGCGGAGGTCGTGCCGCGGAGGGAGGGGACGCGATGCCACAGTTGCTGCCGCTCCGCCTCCGCCGGGGGGCCGGCCGCACCGCCGCCGATGCCACCGCCACCGATACAGCTTCCGCCGGCACGGCTGCCGCCGACGCCGCTGCGCTGACCGCCGCCTCCGACGCCGCCGCCGCTGTCGACGCGGCCACCGCCCTCGACGCCGCGCACGCGTCGCACGCCGCCGCCGCGCTCGACGCCGCTGCCGCCTCCGACGCCGTCCGGCTGAGCGCCGCCGCAGCGATCGGCACAGCGACCACCGCAGCCCCGGCAGGCGCCTCGACGGCTGCCGCCCGCGCCTTCACCGAGCCGTCGACGGCGACCGGCGGGCCGCTGGACATCGACCCGCTGCTCGAGCGCACGGGTCCGCTGTCGATCATCGCCCCGCGGCGTATCGGCGAGAGCGACCTGACCGTCTTCCCGCTGTCGCTCGGCGCGAGCGTCTTCGGCTGGACCGCCGACGGCGACACCTCTCTCGCCATCCTCGACCGGTTCGCGGCCCGCGGCGGCAACTTCATCGACACCGCCGACAGCTACGTCGGCGGTCGCAGCGAGGTGCTGATCGGCAAGTGGATGCGCGACCGCGGCGTGCGCGACCACCTGGTCGTCGCCACCAAGGTCGGCCGCCACCACGACAACCCGGGCCTCGGCTCGGTGAGCATCGTCCGGGCGGTGGAGGCGTCGCTGGAGCGTCTGCAGACCGACCGCATCGACCTCCTCTACTTCCACGACGACGACCCGGAGGTGCCGCTGGAGGACAGCCTCGCGACCGCCGAGTGGCTGATCGAGACCGGCAAGGTGCGCTACCTCGGCGCCTCCAACTTCAGCGCCGACCGGCTGATCGAGGCGCGCATCCTGGCCTCCGCCGGGCTGCCGAAGTTCGTCGCGATCCAGAACCAGTACAACCTCGTGCACCGCACCGAGTTCGAGAGCGCGCTGCGCATCGTCGCGGCCGCGCAGGGCCTCGCGGTGATGCCGTACTACGCGCTCGCCAACGGCTTCCTGACGGGCAAGTACCGCAGCAAGGCCGACCTCACGGCGGACGCGCGCAGCGTGCGGGCGTCTGCATACGTCAACCGCCGCGGTCAGCGCGTGCTCGCCACCCTCGACCGCATCGCCGCCGAGCACGCGTCGACCCCGGCGAGCATCGCCATCGCCTGGCTGCTGGCCAAGCGCACGATCGTGGCACCCGTCGCCAGCGCCAGCCGCCCCGAGCAGGTGGACGCTCTGATGGCCGCGGCGGGCATCCGCCTCACCCGCGCCCAGATGCTCGACCTGGACCGCGTCTCGGAGTAGCCGCCCTACGCCTCGGCGAGGATGCGGTCGAGCGAGCGGTGCAGCGCCGCTCCGGCCGCGATCGGGTCGCCGACGTAGCCGCCGGCGAGCGCGCCGTCGCGGGCGAGGATCAGGTCGTCGGCCGCGTCGCCCGGGTGCGGGTGGCCGATCTGCCGGAACAGCTCCTCGATCCGCTTCGCGTACCAGTCGCGGTGCGCTGTGACGGCGACGCGCACCGGGTGCGACTCGTCGGCGAACTGCGCGGCCGCGTTGATGAACGGGTCGCCGCGGAATCCGGGCCGGATCGCCTGCTCGTTGATCGAGTCGACGAGGGCGCGGGCGATGTCGCGGGGGTTCCTGCCCTCGGCCTCCTGCGCGGCGAACCACTCGCGCACCTGGCGGTCGCGGCCTTCCACGTAGGCGATGATGAGCAGGTCCTTCGAGCGGAAGTGCTTGTAGAAGGTGGCCTTCGTGACCCGGGCGCCCGCGATGATGCGGTCGACGCCGACGGTGTGGATGCCCTCCTGGTAGAAGAGCTCGTCCGCGGTGGCGAGGATCTTGATCTTCGAGGGCGCTGGCGGCCGGATGGTCGCTCGGGCGGTTACGACCATCCGGTCGGCTCCTTCGGGCTGGGAGGCGGCGCGCCTCCAGGATTCAGGGGGTCCACCGGGCGGGTCCAGGGGGAGGGAGCGCCCGGTGGTCCCCTCAGTATACAGATGGACAGACCAGTCTTTCTGTCCCCATTTTCGCGACGAGGCGCGCCGGGCCTCTGGCGTAGGGTGGAGGGGATGAACAGCGCAGTCGACCTCCCGCTCGGTGTGGCCGATCTGTCGTTCGCCGCGTCCGGCGAGGCGCTCGTGCGCCGCACCGTCCTGCCGAGCGGCGTCCGCGTGCTCAGCGAGCAGGTGCCGGGCGCCCGCAGCGCGACCCTCGGCTACTGGGTCGCCGTGGGCTCCCGCGACGAGAGGGAGGAGGCGCCCGGCAGCCTCGGGTCCACGCACTTCCTCGAGCACCTGCTGTTCAAGGGCACGTCCCGGCGCACCGCCCTCGACATCGCCGTCTCCTTCGACTCCGTCGGCGGCGAGCACAACGCGATGACGGCCAAGGAGTACACCTGCTACTACGCGAAGGTGCAGGATCGCGACCTCGCGATGGCCGTCGAGGTGATCGGCGACATGCTGACGTCCTCGGTGCTCGACCCGGCCGAGTTCGAGAACGAGCGCGGCGTCATCCTCGAAGAGCTCTCGATGGCCGAGGACGACCCGGCCGACGTCGCCAACGACCGCCTGTTCTCGGCCGTGCTGGGCGACCACCCGCTCGGCCGGCCGATCGGCGGCCGCCCCGACACCATCCGCGCCGCCACCCGTGACGCCGTGTGGGAGCACTATCGCGCCAACTACCGCCCGCAGGACCTCGTCGTGACGGCGGCGGGCGCGGTCGACCACGACCTCCTCGTCGACGGCGTCGCCCGCGCGCTCGCGGCCGCCGGTTGGGACCCGCAGCAGACCGCGAGCCCGGTGGAGCGCCGCCCGACGGTCGCGGCGCAGATCAGCCGCGCCGCCTCCGTCGTCACCGTCCAGCGCCCGACCGAGCAGGCCAACCTCCTCATCGGGCTCCCCGGCATCGTCGCCACCGACGAGCGCCGCACGACGATGAGCGTCCTCAACTCGGTGCTCGGCGGCGGGATGTCCAGCCGGCTCTTCCAGGAGGTGCGCGAGAAGCGCGGCCTGGCCTACTCCGTCTACTCGTTCTCCGGCTCGTACTCCGACGCCGGAATCTTCGGGCTCTACGCGGGCTGCTCGCCTGCCAAGGCCCGCCAGGTCGCCGAGCTCATGCTCGCCGAGCTGCACCGCCTCGCCGACGACGGCGTCACCACCGAGGAGCTGCGCCGCGCCGTCGGCCAGCTCTCCGGCGGGGCCGCCCTCGCCCTGGAGGACTCCGACACCAGGATGTCGCGGCTCGGACGCGCCGAGATCAGCCTGGGCGAGTTCGCCGACCTCGACGAGAGCCTCCGCCGCCTCCACCTCGTCAGCGCCGACGACGTGCGGGCCCTCGCCGGCGACCTCGCCGGGCGGCCGGTCTCCGTCTCTGCGGTGGGGAGCGTCACCGACGACATGTTCGCCGGTCTCGCTCCCTGATCCGCCGCTCCCGACCACACTCCTTGAAAGGCTTCCCGTGCCCCACTACCTCTACCTCGTGCGTCATGGCGAGCAGCAGGATGCCGAGCACGGCCTCCCCGACGGCCCGCTGTCGCCGCGCGGCAAGCGCCAGGCGCAGCTGATCGCGGAGCGGCTGAGCGGCATCCCGTTCACCGCCATGTACCACTCGCCGCTCAACCGCGCCGCCGAGACGGCGGCGATCATGGCCGAGCGGATGCCAGCGCTCTCGCCCGAGCCGTCGAGCCTGCTGTTCGACTGCATCCCGTCGGGCCCGACGCCGGACATGCCCAAGGCGTTCGAGTCGTTCTTCGGCCCGGTGACCGAGGCCGAGATCGAGGCCGGCCGGGCGCAGATGGAGGACGCGGTGCACGAGTTCCTCACGCCGGCGATGGGGGACCGGCACGACCTCCTGGTCACCCACAACTTCGTCATCGGCTGGTTCGTGCGGCACGTCTTCGACGCGCCCGCCTGGCGCTGGCTGGGCCTCAACCAGGCCAACTGCGGCCTGACGATCATCCGCGTGCGCTCGGCGAAGCCTCCCGTGCTCGTGGTGCACAACGACCTGGGCCACCTGCCCGTGGAGCTACGCACCGGCCTCCCGGAGCTGCAGCCCGTCTGAGTCGCGCTCGCTCCGGGCCGGCGACCTGGCTCAGGCCAGCGGCTTGCGGAACCAGTCGGTCGCGTTCGGGTTGTCGTTGTAGGGCTGGATGCTCTCGTAGCCGTGGGTGCGGTAGAGCGCTCCCGCCGCCTCCAGGCTGCTGTTCGTGTCGAGCACGACCTCGGTCGCGCCGAAGCCGCGGGCGCGGTGCTCCAGCTCGGCGAGGATCGCCCGGCCGAGGCCGCGGCGGCGGTGGCCGGGCGCCACCCACAGGTGCTTGATCTCGTAGCGCACCACGGCCTGACCCTCCTCGGCGTCGGCGATCGACACCGGCAGCTCGCGGATGCCGCCGCAGCCGGCCTCGCCGTCCTCGTCGTACGCGAGCAGGAAGACGCCCTTCGGCGGGACGAACTGCCCGGGGTCCGGGAACGTCGTGCGGTACGCGCCTTGCGAGGCGGGGAAGGTCGCCGCCCGCTCGGCGAAGTAGTCGGCGAGCATCCGATGGGCGGACGCGTCCGTGACGCTGACATCTGCGAAGGACACCATCGGCCCAGCGTAGCCCGCGGTGCCCGCCGCGGCCGGGGGTTAGGGTGGACGGGTGACGATACGCGTGGCCCTCGCCGGTGCGAGCGGAAGACTCGGCAGCGTCGCCGCCCGGCTGATCGAGCAGGCGGACGACCTGGAGCTGGTGGCCAGGCTCGGCTCCCGCTCCTCCCTCGACGAGATGCTCGGCGCCGACGTCCTCGTCGACATGACGCTGCCGCAGGTGAGCCCCGAGATCGTCGCCTACGCGATCGACAACGGCCTCAACGTGCTGGTCGGCACCTCCGGCTGGTCCGCCGACCGCATCCTCGACCTGGAGCGACGCGTCGCTCAGCACGAGGGCCGCGGCGCGGTCGTCATCCCCAACTTCTCGCTCGGCTCGGCGCTCGGTACCGCGTTCGCGACCGTGGCCGCGCGCTTCTTCGACTCCATCGAGATCGTGGAGGCGCACGGCGCCGGCAAGGTCGACTCGCCCTCCGGCACCGCCGTGCGCACGGCCGAGCTCATCGGCGCGGCGCGCGCCGCGATCGGACCGGTGGAGGCGCCGCACACCGACCAGCGGGCTCGCGGCCAGCAGGTCGCGAGCGTCCCCATCCACAGCCTCCGGATGCGCGGCGTCGTCGCCCAGCAGCAGGTGATCCTCGGCGGGGCGGGGGAGACGCTCACCATCACGCACGACACCGTGAGCCCGGAGGCGTACGAGGCGGGCATCCTGCTCGCACTCCGTGCGGCCGCCACGACGACCGGCGTGATCGTCGGCCTCGACAAGCTCGTCGACCTCGGCATCGCCGAGCCGAACGGCGAGCCGCCGCGTCGCACCGTCCGCGAGCAGTGACGAGCGCCCGGTGAGGAACCGCATCGCCGCCATCGTGATGGCGCTCATCCTGCTCGTCTACCTGGTGCTGGTGTTCCAGCGCGCCGTCATGCTCATGCAGACCGGCGAGGCCGTCGGTGTCGTCATGGGCGTGGCGCTGCTCGTGCTGCCGGTGATCGCGGCCTGGGCGATCGGGCGCGAGCTGCTGTTCGGCGCGCAGACCGAGAAGCTGGTCCGCATCCTCGACGCGGAGGGCAACCTCCCGGTGGAGGAGCTGCCCACCCGCACGAGCGGTCGGCCGCTGCGCGACGCCGCCGACGAGGAGTTCCCCCGCTACAAGGCCGAGGTGGAGGCGGAGCCCGAGAGCTGGCGCGCCTGGTTCCGGCTCGGCCTGGCCTACGACGCGTCCGGCGACCGGCGGCGCGCACGCGGTGCGCTGCGGCGGGCGATCCGGCTGTACCGGACCAGCGACCGCTAGGCCGCCTCCTCGTTCTGCTGCACCAGAGCCTGTATCGCCTCGCTCACGGTGCGGTCGCGGAACACGAAGCCGTCATCGAGCAGCCGTTGCGGCACGACCCGCTGGCTCGACAGCAGCATCTCGCGGCCGGCGTCGCGCAGGGCGAGCTCGATCGCGAACCGGGGGACCGGGACAGCGGAGGGCCGGTGCAGCGCGTGCGCGAGCGCGGCGACGACCTCGCCGGCCGTCGCCGGTTCGGGACCCGCCACGTTGACCGGCCCCGAGAGCGACGACGTCAACAGGTGGACGATCGCCGCGGCCTCGTCATGCAGGCTCACCCACGGCCAGTACTGCCTGCCTCCGCCGATGGGCCCCGCGAGCCCGAGCTTCGCGATCGGGAGGAGCGGCTTCATCGCACCGCCGGGGCCGACGACCACGCCCGTGCGGAGCGTCACGACGCGCGTGGTCTCCGGCGCCAGGTGCGCCGCCGCCTCCCACGCTTCGACCACGTCGGAGAGGAAGCCGCTGCCCTTCGGCGACTGCTCGGTCAGCGTCTGCCCGGGCCGGTCGCCGTAGAAGCCGACCGCCGAGCCGTTGATCAGCACGGCGGGAGGCTGCTCGCGGCGGCGCAGCGCGTCGGCCAGCGTGCCCGTCGTGTCGATGCGCGACGACAGGATGCGCCGCCGGTGTGAGCGCGTCCAGGGCAGCCGGGCGAGGGAGGCGCCGGAGAGGTTCACGACCGCGTCGACGCCGTCGAGCGCGCGGTCGTCGATCGTGCGCGTCGCGGGTGCCCAGGCGAATTCGTCGGCGCCGTGCGGCTCGCCGCGGACCAGCCGGCGCACCTCGTGGCCGCCGCTCGTGAGCTGACGGACCAGCTCGGTGCCGATCATGCCCGAGGCCCCGGAGACGAGCACGCGCATGGCTCAGGCCAGGGTCGCTTCGAGGGTGATCGGGATGCCGACCAGCGCCCTCGACACCGGGCAGGTGCGCTTCGCCTCGTCGGCCAGCCGCTCGAAGTCGTCCTCCGCGAGGCCGGGGACGCGCGCGTTCACGAGCAGGTGGCTGCCGGTGATGCCCTGCGCCGGGTCGAAGGTGACGGCCGCGGTGGTCTGGATGCTCTCGGGCGGCGTTCCGAAGCCGGCGAGGACGTTCGAGAACGCCATCGAGAAGCAGGCGGCGTGCGCGGCGCCGAGCAGCTCCTCCGGCGTGGTGACCTCGGCGCCGCCCTGCGAGCGCGCCTTCCAGTTGACGTCGAGCTCCGCCGCGTGCGACGAGTCGAGGGTGACCCGGCCCGAGCCGGACGTGAGGTCGCCGTTCCAGACGGTGGTGGATTCGCTGGTGACTGCCATGGGGCCTCCTTCGTCGGTCCGCCGCTGGCCGGGCCGGTCGCCGGCCGGGCGGATCGCACCAGACTACTGTCGGGCTCCGACACGCTCGGCGGGCGCTCGGCTGATTCCCGGTTTCGCCGCGTGCGCCTCCACAGGGAGCGGCTCGCGGCGGGTTCTCCACATTCTGCGGCCGGGAGGCGACGGCGGGGCGCGACCCGATAGCCTGGTGCCATGTCGTCCCACGAGAATCCGTTCGGCCAGGTGCTCGTCGCCCTGGTCACGCCCTTCACCGCCGATGGCGAGGTCGACTGGGCCGGCGTGGAGAAGCACATCGACGACGTCATCAACGCCGGGGCCGACGGCATCGTCGTCACCGGCACGACCGGCGAGACCTCCACCCTCACCGACCCCGAGAAGCTCCGGCTGGTCGAGGTCGGCAAGTCGGTCGCCGGCGGCCGCGCCAAGATCATCACCGGCGGCGGTTCCAACGAGACCGCGCACGCCATCCAGCTCTACCAGCAGAGCGAGAAGGCCGGCGCCGACGGCGTGATGGTCGTCACGCCGTACTACAACAAGCCGACCCAGGCCGGCATCCTCACGCACTTCCGCATGATCGCGGACGCGACCGACCTCCCGGTCATCCTGTACGACATCCCGGGCCGCACCGGCGTCCCGATCAAGTACGAGACCATCCTGCGCATCGCCAAGCACCCGAACGTCCTCGCGATCAAGGATGCCAAGGGCGACTTCAGCGAGGTGAGCCGGGTGCTCAACCAGACCGACCTGATGTACTTCTCCGGCGACGACGCGAACGTGCTCCCGCACCTCGCGATCGGCGCCACCGGCCTCATCGGCGTGACGGCCAACGTCGCGGCGACGCCGTACCGCCAGATCGTCGACGCGGTCAACGCGGGCGACCTCGCGACCGCGACAGCGGCGCACCAGAAGCTCGAACCGCTCGTGCGCGCCGTCATGACGCACGTGCCGGGTACGGTCGCCGCCAAGTACATCCTTCATGGCCTCGGTCGCATCTCCAGCCCGCGCGTGCGCCTGCCGCTCGTCGGGCCGGAGGAGTGGGAGGCCGCCCAGATCGAGGACGAGCTCGACCTCGTCAAAGACATCCCCGGCGTGGACTTCTCCAACTTCCGGCCCGACCGCAACGCGGCCGCCGGTGGAGCACTGCCCAGAATCGCCGGGACCACGCGGTAGGGGCCGCCGCACCACCGGCCCCGGGCGCTCGCGCGCCCTCATTGCAGCGAATCCGACAAGGAGGGCAGATGCCCAACCAGGTCTCCGAGCCCCCGGCGCTTCAGCCGGGGACGCTCCGGATCATCCCCACCGGCGGTCTCGGCGAGATCGGCCGCAACATGACCGTCTTCGAGTACGAGGGCAAGCTCCTCATCGTCGACTGCGGCGTGCTGTTCCCCGAGCAAGACCAGCCCGGCGTCGACCTCATCCTCCCCGACTTCGGACCGGTCCGCGACCGGCTCGACGACGTCCTGGGCGTCGTGCTGACGCACGGCCACGAGGACCACATCGGCGCGGTGCCCTACCTGCTCAAGCTCCGCAAGGACATCCCGCTGATCGGCTCCGGCCTGACCCTGGCGCTGGTGGAGGCGAAGCTCAAGGAGCACCGCATCCAGCCGTACACGCTCACGGTCAAGGAGGGGCAGACCGAGCAGCTCGGCCCGTTCGACCTCGAGTTCGTCGCGGTCAACCACTCCATCCCCGACGCGCTCGCGGTAGCGATCACGACGCCGGCCGGCGTCGTCCTGCACACGGGCGACTTCAAGATGGACCAGCTGCCGCTGGACGACCGGCTCACCGACCTGCGGGCCTTCGCCCGCCTGGGGGAGAAGGGCGTCGACCTGTTCCTGGCCGACTCCACCAACGCCGACGTCCCCGGCTTCACGCCCCTGGAGCGCTCGATCGGCCCGGTGCTCGACACCGTCATCGCGCGGGCCCCGCGCCGCGTGATCGTCGCCTCGTTCTCCAGCCACGTGCACCGCGTGCAGCAGGTGCTCGACGCCGCCGCCGCCAACGGCCGTCGCGTCGCGCTGCTGGGCCGCTCCATGGTCCGCAACATGACGATCGCCGCCGAGCTCGGGTACCTCAAGGTGCCGGAGGGCGTGCTGATCGACTACAAGAAGGCCAACGACCTCCCCGACGACGAGATCGTCTACATGTCCACGGGCTCCCAGGGCGAGCCGATGGCCGTCCTCGCGCGCATGGCGAACCTCGACCACCAGATCGAGGTCGGCCACGGCGACACCGTGATCCTGGCCTCCAGCCTCATCCCGGGCAACGAGAACGCCGTGTACCGCGTGATCGACGGCCTGACCAAGCTCGGCGCCAACGTGGTCCACAAGGGCAACGCGAAGGTCCACGTCTCGGGCCACGCGGCCGCGGGCGAGCTGCTCTACTGCTACAACATCCTGAAGCCCCGCAACGTCATGCCGGTCCACGGCGAGTACCGCCACCTCGTCGCGAACGCGAAGCTCGCGATGGACACCGGCGTGCCGGAGCGCAACACGATCCTCGCGGAGGACGGCACGGTCGTCGACCTGCGCGACGGTGTCGCACGCGTGGTCGGCCAGCTCGATCTCGGCTTCGTCTACGTCGACGGGTCGAGCGTCGGAGAGATCACCGACGCCGACCTCAAGGACCGCCGCATCCTCGGCGAGGAGGGCTTCATCTCGATCATCGTCGTGGTGGAGGCCGCCACCGGCCGCATCGTCACCGGGCCGGAGATCCACGCCCGCGGCTTCGCGGAGGACGACGCCGTGTTCGACGACGTCAAGCCGAAGATCGCGGCCGCTCTCGCCGACGCGGCGCAGAACGGCGTCCGCGACTCGCACGCGATGTCCCAGGTCGTCCGTCGCACGGTGGGCCGCTGGGTGAACACGAGCTACCGTCGCCGGCCCATGATCGTGCCGCTGGTGATCGAGGCGTGACGCTTCCTTAATATCTGACATACTGGGGGAGTCGGCGCCGACGCGCGTCGAGTCAGGGGGACATTCGACATGGGGGTCATGCGTCGCTGGGTGCTGCCCGCGCTCAGGATCGTGCTCATCGCCGTCATCGCGGCCGCGCTCGTCAAGCTCGCGTTCTTCCCTTCCGGGGAGGCCGCGGCGAGTGATCCGGCCGTGCCGACCGGTGAGCTGAGCGATCCGGTCACGACCGTGCAGACGGGCACCATCCTCAACGACGTCCGGGTGACCGGGTCGATCGTCGCGGACGATGCCACGCCCGCCCGTGCGACCACGGCCGGCACCGTTGACGAGGTGCAGGTGGCGGTGGGCCAGCACGTCGACGCCGGGACGGTGCTCTTCGACGTGAAGACCGAGACGCCCCGCGACCCCGTGGTGTCCACCGCCCCGGACGGCTCCCAGACGGTGCAGCAGCGCGAGCCGCTCGTCCAGTACTCGGAGGTGACCGCGCCCATCGCGGGCATCGTCTCGGAACTCCCCGTTCTGAGTGGTCAGACCGTCGCGATCGGCGACGTGGTCGGCGCGGTGGCGCCGTCCACCTTCTCCGCCACGGCGACCCTGTCGCCAGAGCTGCAGTACCGCCTGGTCGCCCGCCCCGAGTCGGCGACGGTGACGGTGAAGGGAGGGCCAGCGCCATTCACGTGCACGGGCCTCACCATCACGACCCCGCCCGCGACCGCCGCAGCAGCGCCGCCCTCGGGCGGGGCGCCAGACGCCGCGACGGGCGGGGGAGGCGGCGGGTCGACTCCGACGACGACCGTGCGCTGTGCCGTGCCTGCGGACACGACGGTCTTCGCGGGTCTCAGCGCCGACATCACCATCGCCGCGGGCAAGGCCGAAGGAGTGCTGACGGTCCCGACGACGGCGGTGAAGGGCTCGGCGGGGACCGGCGTCGTCTACCTCCCGGACGAGAAGGGCGCCGCGCCGAAGGAGCATCCGGTGGTGCTCGGTCTCACGGACGGCACCTCGGTCGAGATCAAGGACGGGCTCGCAGAAGGCGACGCCATCCTCCAGTTCGTCCCGGGCGCCGACGCGACGGAGACCGGCGGCCCCTGCACGGAGGCGGGCACCGGCGTGACCCTGTGCGGCCAGGCGGGGGCGCCGTGAGCCTCCTGCGCCTCGACGGCGTCGAGAAGACGGTCCGCATCCCCGATGCCGAGCCGCTGACGATCCTGCGCGGGATCGAACTCGACGTCGCGGCGGGGGAGCGGGTCTCGGTGGTCGGTCGCTCCGGTTCCGGCAAGTCCACGCTGCTCAACATCCTCGGGCTGCTCGACGCGCCGACGGGCGGGAGCTTCGCGTTCGACGGCGTGCCCGTCGAGCGGCTCCGCGGCCGCGCCCGCGATCGCACGCGGGGGGCTTCCGTCGGGTTCGTGTTCCAGCAGTTCAACCTCCTCTCCGGCCGCACCGCGCTGGAGAACGTCATGACGCCGCTGCTCTACGCATCCGGCCGCGCATTCTGGCGCCGCCGCGCGCTCGCCGCCGAGATGCTCGACCGGGTCGGTCTCGGGCACCGGCTCGACTCCCGTCCCGAGGTGCTGTCGGGCGGCGAGCAGCAGCGCGTGGCCATCGCCCGGGCGCTCGTCCGCGGCCCCCGGCTGATCCTGGCCGACGAGCCGACCGGCGCCCTCGACGTCGACACCGGCGCGACCGTCATCGATCTGCTCGAGGAGGTCGCCGCCGAGAACGGCGCCGCGCTCGTCGTCATCACGCACGACCCTGCGGTGGCCGCGCGCTCGGCGAGCCGGTACAGGCTCGACGCCGGGCGGCTGCGACCGGACGAGCCGGGCGTCGCCGAATCCGATGAGGTCGCCGCGTGAACGTCGTCGCGGCCGTGTGGGGAGCGGTCGTCGAAGCGTGGCAGGAGCTGCGCATCCACCGCACCCGCGTCCTCCTCTCGCTCCTCGGCGTCGGCGTCGCGGTGTGCGCGCTGAGCTCCGTCGTCGGCCTCGCCGGAATCGCCGAGCAGGGCATCCGCGAGAACAACGAGCGGTACGGGGGCCGTCCTGCCCTCATCGCGGTCTACCCGTCGGGCGACCCGGCGACGGCGAGCCAGGAGCGCCTCGACGGCGCGTGGGCGACGATCCTCGCGCGCCACGACATCCGCTACAGCTCGCAGAACGCCCCTGGCGCCATGCGTGTGCAGTTCCGCACCGGAGTGGTCCAGGTCTCCACCCAGACGGTCGATCAGCCGTACGCGGTGATGCACCGCACGGTGATGCGTGAGGGCCGCTGGTTCGTGCCCGCCGACCGCGAGCTGCTGGCGCCCTCCATCGTCGTCAACGCCGCCTTCTGGGCGCAGCTCGGCAACCCGCCGCTCGACAGCCACCCGACGGCGACGGTCCTGCGCGGTGAGCAGAGCGTCATTGCCGTCATCAGAGGCGTCGTGGCGTCACCGGGCTACGACGACCAGCCGGCCGCCTTCCTCCTCGGAGCGACGGCCGGCGCGCTCTCGTCGGCCGATCCGCAGCAGTACGGATCGCCGACGCTCGAGGCCTGGGTCCCGCCCGAGCTCGGCGACGACCTGACAGCGGCCATCACGCGGGAGTTCGAGCAGGCGCTGGGGCCGGGGGCGGTGAGCGTCAACCGGCAGGACTACCTCGCCTCGCAGGGTGACGACCCGCTGCTGGTCCTCAAGCTCCTCGTCACCGGCATCGCCGTGCTGATCCTGCTGCTCGGCGCGCTCGGGCTGGTCAACATCGCGCTGGTGACAGTGCGTCACCGTATCCGAGAGATCGGCGTGCGTCGCAGCTTCGGGGCGACGGCTCCCCGCGTGTTCTTCGCGGTGATGATGGAGAGCGTGGTCGCCACGGTCGTCGCGGGTGCGGCGGGGGTCGGCGCGTCCATCCTGATCGTGAAGAGCCCCTGGGTGGAGGAGCTGCTCGGGCAGGGCATGATCGCGGACCCGCCGCCGTTCCCCGTCGAGGCGGCGGTGGTCGGACTCGTCGCCGCCACCGCGGTCGGGGCGCTGGCCGGACTGCTGCCGGCGCTCGTGGCGGTGCGGGTGAAGGTGATCGACGCGATCCGCTTCTAGCGGCAGCGCCGTTACCCGCGCGAAACACGAGGCCGAGTAGGTTTCCGCCATGAGCGGGTTCCGGATCCGCCCGGCGACCGGCGCGGACGCCCGGGTGCTCACCGACATGCTGGTGGAGGCGGCGAACTGGGATGCTGCGCGGTCCCGTGCGCGCCTCACCGTCCTGGAGGACCCCGCCGTGCTCCGCTACATCGCCGGCTGGCGGCGTCCCGGCGACCTGGGCTGCGTGGCGGAGGACGCGAACGGCGTCGCCGTCGGCGCGTGCTGGGCCCGTCTCTTCCCGGCCAACGCGCCCGGCGCCGGATTCGTCGCCGTCGGGGTCCCCGAGCTCACCCTCGGCGTGTACCCGGTGTGGCGCGCCCGCGGGGCCGGCCGGGCGCTGCTGCAGGAGCTGCTCGGGATGGCCGCCGAGGCAGGCGCGACGCGCGTCAGCCTCAGCGTCGAACGCGGGAACTTCGCCCACCGGCTGTATGTGAGCGAGGGCTTCACGACGGCGCGGCAGCGCGAGACGGCGGACACGATGGTGCGGACGCTGCGCTGAGCGATCCCGTCGACAGCACGGAGTCCGCTGTCGTCCCCACCCGTACGCGGGCCACGGATTTTCCACATTTCAGCGCGGGAACCGGCCGGTGTCGTCGCTGCGAAGTACCGTGATGCCTATGGCTACGAGCACCAAGTCGACATCGCGCGCCCGGAACTCCGGTCGCGGCGGCTCGACCGCGCGCAAGCCGGCAGGCACGGCCGCACAGAAGACGGTCGCCTACCCGGCCGCCGACGCGGGGCCGAGTCCGCTCGTTCGCGCCTGGATGGGGCTGGCGCACCTCACGGGCGCCGCGTTCCGCGCGCTCGGGCCCGAGCAGCTCAGCAAAGAGGAGCGGCGCGACGGCTTCCCGTTCTTCCTCGTCCTGCTCGCGGTCGCGGGCGCGGTCGTCGAGTGGTTCCTGATCAACGACAAGGTCGCGCGCATGCTCGATGCGTGGACGTTCGGCATGCTGTTCGGGCGGGTCGCCTTCGCGCTGCCGGTCATCATGGTGCTCATGGCCGCCTGGCTGTTCCGCCACCCCAGCTCGGTGCACGACAACACCCGCATCGGCATCGGCGTCGGGCTGCTGCTGCTCATGATCTCCTCGCTCTGCCACCTCTTCAGCCACCACCCGTCCCCGACCGACGGCATGGCCGCGCTGGCCCAGGCGGGCGGCGTGCTCGGCTGGCTGATCGCGGCGCCGCTGTCGCTCGTGATCACGCCGTGGGGCGCGGGAGCGGTGATCATCCTGCTGCTGCTGCTCAGTCTCTTCATCATCACCAAGACGCCGCCGAACAAGCTGCCCTCCCGCATCCGCGAGCTCTACTCCTATCTCTTCGGCGCGCAGCTGCGCACGGAGGAGGAGCGGCAGGAGGCGAAGGAGGCCCGCGAAGCCGCCAAGGAGGCCAAGACCCGCCAGGTTGAGCTCGACGGCATCGACGACGACGCCGAGGAGGACGCCGCGGCGCTGCCCTGGTGGCGTCGCAACAAGTCCCAGCGCGAGGAGGACCCGGACTACGGCGACGCCCCGCAGGACGGCCTCACCGAGGTCTTCGGAAAGCCCGAGCGAGGCAAGGGCGAGTTCGCCACGGCTCTGGAGCCCGATCCCGAGAGCGATCACTACAACACCGAGGTCCTGAGCGAGCTCGCCCAGGCCGAGAACGCCCTCCAGCGCTTCACCGGAGAGATCCCGGAGACGGCGAAGGCGGGCGCGCCTCTGGGCGGCGTGCCGGGTGCAGCCGGCGTCCCTGGCGCCTCAGCGGTGCTGCCGGGGTTCCAGGCGGGGTCGGCCGACGACTTCGACGAGACGTCGTCCGTCCCGTCCGACGAGGGGCCCGCTGCTCCGTACGACCTCCCCGCCGCCTCCATGCTGTCGGAGGGCACGCCCGCCAAGACCCGGTCGAGCGCCAACGAGGAGATCGTCGCCGCGATCACAGAGGTGCTCACCCAGTTCGGCGTGGACGCCAAGGTGACCGGGTACTCCCGCGGCCCGACGGTGACGCAGTACGAGATCGAGCTCGGCCCCGGCGTCAAGGTCGAGCGGGTCACCGCCCTCAGCAAGAACCTGTCGTACGCGGTCGCGAGCAACGAGGTCCGCATCCTCTCGCCCATCCCGGGCAAGAGCGCGATCGGTGTCGAGATCCCGAACAGCGACCGCGAGATCGTGTCGCTCGGCGATGTGCTCCGCTCGCCGGCTGCGACCAAGAGCGTGCACCCGATGACGATCGGCGTCGGCAAGGATGTGGGCGGCGGCTTCGTCGTGGCGAACCTCGCGAAGATGCCGCACCTCCTGGTGGCCGGCTCCACCGGCTCCGGAAAGTCGAGCTTCGTCAATTCGATGATCACCAGCCTGCTGATGCGCGCGAAGCCGTCCGAGGTGCGCATGGTGCTGATTGACCCGAAGCGCGTCGAGCTCACCATCTACGGCGGCGTCCCGCACCTGATCACGCCCATCATCACGAACCCCAAGAAGGCCGCCGAGGCGCTGCAGTGGGTCGTCAAAGAGATGGACATGCGCTACGACGACCTGGCGAGCTTCGGCTTCCGGCACATCGACGACTTCAACAAGGCGGTCGTCAACAACGAGATCGTGCTGCCGGAGGGGAGCGAGCGCAAGCTCAAGCCCTACCCCTACCTGCTCGTCGTGGTCGACGAGCTCGCCGACCTGATGATGGTCGCCCCGCGCGACGTCGAGGATTCGATCGTGCGCATCACGCAGCTGGCGCGCGCCTCCGGCATCCACCTCGTGCTGGCGACGCAGCGCCCGTCGGTCGATGTCGTCACCGGTCTGATCAAGGCCAACGTGCCGTCGCGGCTCGCGTTCGCCGTGACCAGCGTCACCGACTCCCGCGTCATCCTCGACCAGCCGGGCGCCGACAAGCTGATCGGCCAGGGCGACGGGCTGTTCCTGCCGATGGGTGCCTCCAAGGCCATCCGCGTGCAGGGCGCCTGGGTCAACGAGAACGAGATCCAGAAGGTCGTCGACCACGTCACGCGGCAGGCGCGTCCCGAGTACCGGCAGGACGTCACGGCCGGCGCCGAGAAGAAGCAGATCGACTCCGACATCGGAGACGACCTCGAGCTGCTGCTCGCCGCCGCCGAGCTGGTCGTGTCGTCGCAGTTCGGCTCCACCTCCATGCTGCAGCGCAAGCTGCGCGTCGGCTTCGCCAAGGCGGGGCGTCTCATGGACCTGCTCGAGTCGCGCGAGATCGTCGGCCCGTCCGAGGGGTCGAAGGCGCGCGACGTGCTCGTCACCGTGGAGCAGCTGCCGGGCGTCCTGGCGCGGCTGCGCGGCGAGGAGCCCCCGGGCGGAGGGAGCGGCGGAGGCTCTGCCTCCCCGAGCGGTCCGGCGCCCTCGGGCATGCCACCGGGAGCATCGGCTCCCGCCGCAGCCCCGGCCGCCCCCGCGGGCGTCGACGATGACGGCGACCGTTACGGCGCCGACCCCGTCGCGGAGATGACCGCGGGCTATCCTGAGGTCGAGGGCGATTCCGACGAGGACGCCTGGCAGCTGACCGGCAGGGAGTAGTGACCGCGATGTCGTCCGAGACCCCTCCACCGGCCGCGGCGGAGGGCCGCCAGGGGCGCGCCAGCAACTGGAACGTCCCGAACGTGATCACGGTCGTCCGCATCCTGCTGGCTCCGCTGTTCGTCTGGATGCTGCTGGCCGACGCCGGTCACGACGGCGGCCTGCGCTGGGCGGCGGCCGTGCTGTTCGTGCTCGCGATCGCGACCGACGGGGTCGACGGCGCGATCGCCCGGCGCAACAACCTCGTCACCGACCTCGGCAAGCTGCTCGACCCGATCGCCGACAAGGTGCTCACCGGCGGAGCGCTCATCGCGCTGTCCATCCTCGGCGAGCTGCCGTGGTGGATCACCGTCGTGATCCTCGTCCGCGAGGTCGGCATCACGCTGTACCGGTTCGTGGTCATCCGGCAGGGCGTCATCGCCGCCTCCCGCGGCGGCAAGCTCAAGACCATCGCGCAGTCGGTCGCCATCTCGTTCGCGCTGTTCCCGCTCTGGACGATCGTCGGCGACTGGATCTTCTGGCTCAACGGCATCCTGATGACGATCGCGGTCATCCTCACCGTGGTCACCGGCTTCGACTACCTCTGGCAGGCCTACAAGGGCCGCCGCGCGCGCCGTGCCCTCGGATGACGCGACCGCGGAGCTGATCCGGCTCCTCCGCGACCGGCAGCTCACCATCGCGGCGGCGGAGTCGCTGACCGGCGGGGAGCTGACGGCCGAGCTCAC